>NZ_JBICUE010000001.1:0-84140 GCF_043197955.1 Mycobacterium sp. NPDC048908
AATCGGGCGCGCGGGGTCAAAGCGGCGTTAGCGTGGGACACGAAGGCCTCCTGGTTGACGAAGTGGTTCCTAGACAGCTCCACTTCACAACCGGAGGCCTTCCCTGTCACACAGGCTCACCGACAGCGACCCCGATAACCTCCCTGGACATCACAACTAGTCCGCCCGACAGCAAGACGGTTAGGCCTACACCGACCCGTCCCTAAACATCATTCGCAGGGCGATGGTGGCGGTGGCGCCGGTGCTGCAACGTACTCATTGAGGTCTGGATCGCCGCGACCACCACCGCTCCACCGGGGACCGGCCGGCGCGACGGCACAGAGGAATCGAGATGACGATGATGAGCACCTTGTTGGGAATGTTGATGATGATGCCGGTCGCGTTCGGCGTCGGCGGCTACGTGTTGGTATCCCGACGAGCATGAGCGTGCCGGACCGACTCATCCAAGCTGCGTCTGAAGTAAGGCCGAGCCTGCCCGCCCGAACGTTGAGTTCCTGGGATGCCCGGATTCCGGACGTGACCGGCTCAGCCGGGCGTACCCACAGGCCCGTCGGAGCAGGCGTCGAACGGGCGGTGTTGCTCGAATCGAAGTTGCATGTGCCGACTTTGGCGGGCGGGCTCGTTGATCGGGCTGCGTTGTTGGAGGCGTTGTCGGTGGGACGTCGCCATAAGTTGACGTTGTTGAGTGCGCCTGCGGGGTGGGGTAAGACGACGTTGTTGGCGCAATGGGCTCTGAGTGCGGGTGAGGGCCAGGTGTTGGGTTGGTTGTCGCTTGATCGTTCTGACAATGACCCGGTGTGGTTTTGGATGTATGTGGTTGCTGCGTTGCAGCGGGTCTGTCCTGGGGTCGGGGTCCGGGCGGTGGAGTTGTTGGCGGTGGGTGCTGATCCGGTGCAGGTGGTGTTGCCGACGCTGTTGAATGATGTGGCCACGGTCGCCGGTCCGATGGTGTTGGTGCTTGATGATTTTCACTTGGTGGCCAATCCGGTGGTTCATGAGCAGTTGGCGTTCGTCGTCGACCGGATGCCGGTGAATTTTCATGTGGTGGTGGCGACTCGGTCGGATCCGGTGTTGCCGTTGGCGCGGTTGCGGGCCTGTGGTGATCTGGTCGAATTGCGGAGCGAGGATTTACGTTTCGAGTTGGCCGAGACTGAACAGCTGCTCCATGATGTGCTCGGGCTGCAGGTGGCCCGGGCCGAGGTTGAACTGTTGCAGCAACGCACTGAGGGGTGGGTGGCAGGGCTGTATCTGGCGGCTTTGTCGTTGGTGGGGCGCGCCGATGCTGGGGTGTCCATCGCGGCGTTTGCTGGTGACAACCGCCATATCGTCGATTACCTGATGGCTGAGGTGCTCGACGGGCAGCCGCGACAGATGCGTGAGTTTTTGGTGGCCACGTCGGTGTTGGGTCGGTTGTGCGGCCCGTTGTGTGACGCGGTGCTGCAAACCACGGGTGCGGCCTCGATGTTGGCCAGGATCGAGCGGGAGAACCTGTTCGTGGTGGCGTTGGACATGTCGCGTCGCTGGTATCGGTATCACCATTTGTTCGGCGAGTTGCTGCGCGCGCAGTTGTGTCGCAGCGAGCCGGGTCTGGTCGCGGGTCTGCATGAGCGTGCCGCGGTGTGGTTTGAGGGGCAGGGTTTGATCGATGAGGCGCTGCACCATTTGGTCGCCGCCAGTGAGTTGGCCCGCTGTGCGGATGTGATTGCCGGCAACTGGGTCGAGGAGTTCAACAGCGGCGGGCTGTCGACGGTGTCGGGCTGGCTTGATCTGCTGCCCGAGGAGACGGTTCGACAGGATCGGCGGCTGAGCGTGGCGCGGGCATGGGTCGCGTTGAACGTGGGCCAATTCGACGACGCGCGCCGGTGGATCGAGGCGATCGACACCGGTACCGCAGATGAGGATGGCGGGCTGGCTGCCCAACTGGTCGCGCTGCGGGCGGTCTATGCGTTCAAGACCGGCGACGTCACCACCGCGCTCGAAACGGCTCGCCGCGCGATGACCCTGGACTTCCACGACGCCCAGCAGGCCCGCTGCGCGGTGTACTGCATCTATGGCTGCGCGCTGTACTTCGCCGGCCGCACCGACCAAGCCCAAGCCACCTTCCACCGCGCCACGCAGCTGGCCGCCGAAATAGGAGATCGCCGCCGGAGAATCTATTCGATGGCCTATCTGGCGTTGATCGCCGCCGAATCCGGTCAACTCGCCGATGCCGAGCACCACATCCGCCGGGCAACCGGCGTCGGTACATATCCCGCGGACGGCGGTCACTTCATCAATGCGATGGTGCCGCTGGCGGTGGCCACTGTCCATGATGCGCGCGGCGATGCGGCCGCTGCCGCTGACGCCTGCCGAGTGGCTGTCGAGTTGGTTCGCAAAGGTGGGGGGATCCTCGAAGTTGCCAAGGCGCTGATGCTCACGGCCAAGATCGCCGAGGATCTCGGCGACTACGAGGCCGCGGCTGCGAGCCGGAATGAGGCCAGCGCGCTGCTGACAAACTGTGCACACGCCGATGTGGCCCAGACGTTGTACAGCGCGCCCCAGCGCGGCGAGCGCGTCGCGGTAAGTCGCGGTCACAAGCCAGACACGCTCGTCGACGCACTCACGGCCAAGGAACAAGAAGTCCTCCGGCTGTTGGCAACCCAGTTGTCGCGCCGTGAGATCGGTAAGCGGCTTTATGTCTCACTGAACACGGTCAAGACGCACCAGCGCGCTGTCTACCGCAAACTGGGTGTTGAGAACCGCGCCGCTGCGGTCGCGAGGGCCCGCAAGCTCGGCTTGCTCGAACCGGTTGCACGACACCACACGCAAGCCGGTCTCATTGACGGTCGAGGGCCGACAACGCCCGGTAGTCACGCGGGGGAAAAGGGCGTCAGGATGACGATCATTCATCCCGAGCGGCGAATCGTCATGGAGAGCAGCCTTTAGACCAGTTCTGATCAGACGGCACACACAGGCCGCTACCTCAGCGCGTTGGATCAAGGCCAAACACGTGAACTGCAGCGGCCTTTCCCTTCAACGCGTGGACGCCGCGGTCGATCAGCCCGGCTGGCCGAGACGCGACCGCGTCCATGCATTGCTCGGTGAGAAGAATCGCGTCACCGGTGGTCTTGGTGAGCTGCTCGACGCGGGCGGCGACGTTGGTGGTGTCGCCGATCAGGCTGAACTCGAGGTGACCTGCGGCCCCGATGGTTCCGGCGATCACGACACCTGTGTTGATTCCGATGCCGACCCGAAGTTCGCCGTTGAACTGACTGTTGACCAGTCGGTGAATCTGAACTGCGGCAGTGATCGCAGCGTCGGCATGGGTGACCAGGACGTTGGGTGCGCCGAACACTGCAAGCGCGCCGTCGCCGAGGAACTTGTTGACATGGCCGCCGGCGTCGACGACGGCGGGCACGACGATTTCGAACAGTGCGTTGAGACGGGCGACGGTGTCCTCGGCGGTGTTCGCCTCGGCGAACGGCGTGAAGTCTCGAACGTCGACGAACATCACGGTAACCTCGCGACGTTCCCCGGTGAAGACATCATCGCCCTGCTCGAGTATGCGCGCCGCCAGCGCCGGGTCGACGTAGGCGCCGAATGCTGCTTGAAGTCGTTGCCGGTCAACCAATCCCGCTTGCATGCGGTTGAACGACGCCGTCAATGCACCGAGGTCATCGTCTTGAACGACCGGCAAACGTCGCGAATAATCTCCAGCCGCAACGCGTTCGGTCCCCTCGGCGAGGTCGCGGACCGGTCGCAACGAGGGTGCGAACCCGAAACCCACGGTGATCGGCGCCGCGAAGATGATGCCCACACCCCCGATCACGACCGCGAGTGCGGGGTTGTCCCGGACTGGATCGAAGGCAGCGCCCAGCATCGCGGCTCCGACCGCGAACCCGAAAGCCACGGCGAGCATCGACATGTTCGACCACGCCGCAAATGTCGGCCGGGAGCGCGGTAGAGCGTCGCCGATGTCGGTGTCACCGGCAATGGCGACCCGGGCCGGTCGCAGCGCGCCTTCGGCGATGCTGTGCACACCGATCCACGAGGAGGCAACGCCGAGCGACGCCCCCAAAAGCCCGTACTGGATCAGCCGCGACCAGGTTGCCCCCGTGATCAGACCGACAATGACGAACAGCGCGGCACCCCAGACGAACGTGATCGTCAATCCTCGCGCCACCACGCCTCGTGAAGTGGCGTAGGTGGCCTCCAGCGCGCTCGTGCGGTCGACGTTTCGACCACGCGCCCGCTGCTCGGCAAGGCGCAGCGGCCCCCAGCCCGGGAGAAAATACCCGTAGGCCAGCAAGGGCACTGCGACGACGGTGACAGCGGCTGCCTCGACGTAGCTATCGGACCGCTGGAAGGCGACGACCATAGCCGACAACGTGACGTAGGGCAGCAGAACTGCGACCGATGTCAGGGCCCACAGCGCCCACGAGTATCGGTGCCCGTATCGATCCCAGGCCCACTGCCAGATGCGGTCCATGTCGGGAGAGTAGATGGCCGAGACGCCCGTATCCGTGTTTATCGGGCGTCGTAGCGAGGCGCTCAGTCCAAGTCGGCGAGCGCCTTGCGGGCGGCTTCCAGTTCGGCCTCGAGCGCGGCGACCTTGGCGGCCTGCTGGGTACGCGCCTCTTCGATGACCCGATCGATCGGGTTGGACAGGTCTTCGTGGAGTTCCTTGGCTGCGCGGGATACCGCGGCGGCCGCGACCGCGAGGTTGCGCGCGAGGTAGGTGGTGCCCTGCTTGAGCTCGGCATGCCATTCGCCGTCGGCGGTACCGGTCACGGTGAGAGTCAGCTCGAGAGTCTTGGGTTTCTTGCCCGCGGCCTTCTTGGCGGGAGCCTTTTTGGGCTTCTCCTCGGCAGGGGCGACAGCAACAGGCGTCGGTTCTACGGAAGTAAGCAAGACGTCGGGAGTGTCGGAGTCGGTGGACGGCGCTTGTGCTGGCAGAGTGTCTACAGTCATCGTGCGGCGATCTCCTTTGAACATCGCCCGCGTGAGCGGGCTTGCGCTGAGATCACAATTAGAACATATGTTCGACATCGGTGCCAACTCGCCGCCCGCGAACGCGAAAATGATTGCGGCGCTGCGGTCTTCGAGGATCGGCAGCACCTGCGCCCAGGAGCGCGGCGCCGGTGGACCGTCGGCGTTCGCATCACGCCGGCTGTATGACACCCGCTATGTGATTGGCCCGGTTGGGTTTTCGTCATGAGTGCCGACACGCACCGTGTCTTCCTCGGCGTGCCCCCGCGGCTTGGGCCACGGCGAGGGTCTGGGGCGCATCCTGACGGTCTGCGGCCACCAGAACCACGGGCCCATCATGGCAGCGATCGACGGCGTCATGAACGATCGGATCACCAGCGTGTCGAACAGCAGGCCGAGACCGATCGTGGTGCCCACCTGCCCAGCCACCACGAGATCGCTGACCATCATCGTCATCATGGTGAACGCGAACACCAAACCGGCTGACGTCACCACCGCGCCGGTGCCTGCCATGGACCGAATGATGCCGGTTTTGATGCCGGCATGGATCTCTTCTTTGAACCTGGACACCAACAGCAGGTTGTAGTCGGAGCCCACCGCCAGCAGGATGATCACCGACATGGCCAGCACCAGCCAGTGCAATGGCGTGCCGAGGATGTGTTCCCAGATCAGCACGGACAACCCGAACGAGGTGCCCAGCGACATCAACACGGTGCCGACGATGACAGCGGAGGCGATCACCGCTCGGGTCAACAGCAGCATGATGATGAAAATCAGGCAGAGCGACGAGATTCCGGCGATCAGGAGGTCCCAGTTGGCGCCTTCCTGCATGTCCTTGTAGGTCGAGGCGGTGCCGGCCAGGTAGATCTTCGAGCCCTCCAGTGGCGTGCCTTTGATGGCCTCGAACGCCGCGGTCTTGATCTGCGGAATCAGCTTGATGCCTTCGGGGGTAGCGGGATCTCCTTCGTGAGAAATGATGAATCGCACCGACTTTCCGTCGGGGGAGACGAACATCTTCAGGCCGCGTTTGAAGTCTTCATTCTGGAACACCTCCGGCGGCAGGTAGAACGAGTCGTCGTTCTTGGACGCATCGAACGCCTGGCCCATGGCGTTCTGGTTCTCCTGCATCGCCTTCGTCTGGTCCTGCTGGCTCTTCTGACTCTGATACATGGTCAGCGTGATGTGCTGCATGCTCTTCATCGTCTCGATCTGCGCGGGCATGATCGCGATCAGTTGCGGCATCAGCGTGTCCAGCTTCTCCAGATCCGGCATCAGATTCTTGATGTCGTCGGTCATGGTGTCGATGCCGTCGAGGGTGTCGAAGATCGACCGCATCGACCAGCAGATCGGGATGTCGAAGCAGTGCGGTTCCCAATACAGGTAGTTGCGGATGGGCCGGAAGAAGTCGTCGAAATCCGCGATGTGGTCCCGCAATTCCTCGATGTCGACCGTGGTGGTCTGCATCTTGGTGACCATGCTGTGCGTGGTGGCCGCCATCTGCACAGTGATGTTCTGCATTCGTTCCATCGTGTCGATGGAGGTTTGCATGTCATTGGCCTGCGTGAGCATGTTGGCCATGACCTTGTCCATGTAGTCCTGATTCATCTGCTGGCTGGTGCCCTGCGCGCTGATCAGGAATGGAATCGAGGTGTGTTCGATGGGCACGCCCCGCGGCCGGGTGATCGCTTGCACCCTGCCGACCCCTTGGGTGTGGGCGATCGCTCTCGCGATCCGCTCGATCACCAGCATGTCCGCCGGGTTGCGCACATCGTGGTCGGTCTCGACCATCAGCAACTCCGGATTCATCCGGGCTTGTGGGAAATGCCGATCGGCGGCGGCGTAGCCGATGTTGGCGGGGATGTCCGGCGGAAGATAGTTGCGGTCGTTGTAGCCGGGTTGGTACGACGGCAGCGCGAGCAACCCGATCAGCGCCAGCGCCACCGACGCGGCGAGAATCGGTCCGGGCCAACGCACGACGGCGGTGCCGACCCGCCGCCACGTGCGGGTGTCGGTCTTCCGCTTCGGGTCGAAGAGGCCGAATCGGCTGCAGATCGTCAACAGGGCGGGCGCCATGGTCAGCGCGGCGAAAGTCGCGACCAGCATGCCGATCGCCAACGGAATACCCAGCGACTGGAAGTACGGCAGCCGGGTGAAGTGTAGGCAGAACGTGGCGCCCGCGATGGTCAGACCCGAGCCCAGGATCACGTGTGCGGTGCCGTGATACATGGTGTAGAAGGCGGTTACGCGGTCCTCACCGTTGTTGCGTGCTTCGTGGTAGCGGCCGAGAAGGAAGATCGCATAATCGGTACTCGCCGCGATCGCCAAGGTGGTGAGTAGGTTGACCGCGAATGTCGACAACCCGATCAAGTCGTAATAAGCCAGTGCGGCAACAATTCCCCTGGCGGCGGACAGCTCGATGAACATCATCACCAAGACCAGCAACACGGTGACGATCGACCGGTAAACCAGCAACAGCATCACGAAGATCACGCCCATGGTGATGGCGGTGATCAGCTTGACGCTCTTGTCGCCCGCATGGTGCTGGTCGGTCGACAGCGGCGTCGCACCGGTGACGTATGTCTTGAGTCCCGGTGGCGGCGTTGACTTGTCGATGATGTCGCGCACGGCTTGTACGGATTCGTTCGCCAGGCTCTCGCCCTGGTTACCCGCGAGGTAAACCTGAACGTAAGCAGCCTTGTTGTCCGCGCTCTGCGCACCAGAGGCGGTCAGCGGATCACCCCAGAAATCCTGAACGTGTTGGATGTGGGTCTTGTCCGCCTCGAGCTTGTCGATCAGGTCGTCGTAATACTTGTGCGCGGCGTCGCTCAGTGGCTGGTCGCTCTCGAGGATGATCATCGCCGAGCTGTTGGAACTGAACTCTTCGAAGTTGTGACCGATGCGCTGCATCGCCTGCATCGACGGGGCGTCTTTGGGCGCGAACGACACCGCATGCGCCTCGCCGACCACTTCCAGCTGGGGGACCACCACGTTGACGATCACCACCAGCGCGATCCAGCCCAAGAAGATCGGCACGCAGAACAACCGAATGAACCGCGGAATCATCGGGTGCGCGCCCACATGCGCATTGCTCATTCGATGACCTCGCAGGCTCGGCCGCTTCGGCCCCCAGATCCGGTGCCGACCATTCGCCCGTAAGCCTCGCTCATGCCGACTTCACCAGGCAGAAGGTCTGCGCGTTCACGCCGTCGGTGGTCCTCTCGTCTTTGATCGCGCCGTCGACGGTGATCCGGCAGGTGATGTTGTTGCCGTCGCTTTGCGCGATGATGTTCGGGCTGGCCGCGGGCGCGGTGGTGGTCAACGTCAGTTCCCACGGCAGCGGCGCGTTGAGCGCCTTCTGCGGTTGAGCGTCCAGATCGAGATAGTTGATCGTGGCCTGGCCGCCATCGCCGAAGATCTCGTACTTGACGACCTTGGGGTTGAACGGCTCGGGGTCGTTGACCAGACCTGCGCCCGGCTTTGTCAACACGGTCTGGCCGAAGAAGCCGCGGAACCGATCCACGACGAACACCCCGATGACCACCACCAGCAGGATGACCAGCAGCACCCAGAAGCGCTTGGCGAGACGGAACATCTACCGGTCCTTCGTCTCGGGCTCAAGCGGATCCCACCTCGGCATTTCGAACCGATCAAGCCACCGGTCGATGAAGGCGGTGGCGTCAGCGTGTCCGCGCGTGATGCCAAGACCTTTCTCGTGAAGGAAAATGCGGGCCAAACCGCCCATGATCATGGTCATCACGACCGGCGGGAACTGTTCCAGGTCGACCCCTCGCGCTTTCAGCGCCAACGTGACGACGCCCTCCTGTAGGTCGCGGAACCGCATGGCGTATGCGACGATCTCGCTGCGAATCGCCTTGCGATGGTTGGCCATCGCCAAGAACTCGGCGAACAATTGCGCATCAAGAGTTTCGTTGAGCCGCCACAATGCGTGCACCGGTTGCGCCTCGGCGATCGCCTCTCGTTGGTGGGCCAGATTGTCCTCGGCCTTATCACGCAGCACCGCGACAAACAGGTCGTCCATGCTGGGGAAGTAGTAGTGCACCAACGCCGGCTTCACACCCGCCTTGGCCGCGACCCGCCGCGAGGTTGCCGCCGCATAGCCCTCGTCGAGCATGATTTGGGCAGTTGCCTCGATCAGCGAGGCCCTCGCCGCCTCACGCCGGACGCGTGGTCGCTCGTCAGCTGCCGTGCTGGACACCAAGGCAGACTAAGTGCTGGGCGGCCGCTCAACAACCGTTTCTTCACGATTGCTCAGCGTCACCCAGCCTGCGGTTTCTCCAGCACGAGTGCGATGCCCTGACCTGAGCCGATGCAGACGCCGATCACGCGTCGCGTGCATTGCGTTCCCGCAACTCGGTCGCCGACGGCACTGGCGCCGTCGGCGAGCGGGGACGAATTGCCCGCGGTCATCCGCTGGTGGCGGCTCGCGCGGGCAGCGCGGCCAACCGTCAGGACAACGACTCGTCCAACTCGCCGAGCGAGGCGATCAGGGCGCTGTTCGCCGAGTAGTCGACCGGGCAGGCGATCACGCTGACCGTGTCATCAGCGAGTGCTCGGCGCAGGGTCGGCAGCAGTTCATCGGCCGCCGAGATGCGATAACCCCTTGCGCCGAAGCTCTCGGCGTAAGCCACGAAGTCGGGATTGTCGAAATGTGTGTCGACGTTGTGGCCGATCTCGAGGTCCATCTTCCAGCTGATCAGGCCGTAGGCGTTGTCGTCCCAGATCAGGATCACCATCGGGGTTTGCAGTCGCAGAGCAGTCTCGATCTCCTGCGAGTTCATCAAGAATGCACCGTCGCCCGTCGCGACGAGTATCTTCGCCTCCGGCCGGGCGATCTTGGCCGCGATCGCCCCTGGCAGCGTCCACGCCATCGTCGAGAGCCCATTGGAGATCAGGCAGGTGTTCGGCTCGTACGTCGGGTACAGCCGCGCCATCCACATCTTGAGGGCACCCGTATCGACGAGCACAATATCGTTGCGGCGCAGGGCTTCTCGTGTGTCGGCGACGATGCGGGCCGGCGCGAGCGGAAAGCTGTCGTCGGCGCGGCCCCGCTCGAGTTCGCCGAACAGCAACTCACGAATCCGTTCGTGACCCGACAGCGACGGATGCTCGCGCGACACCCGTTCTGCCAGCGCATCGAGGGTCCGCCCGGTATCGGCGTGCAGGCCGACCGCGACGTCGTAGTGCGCGTCTACCTCGGCGGGGAAGCGGTGGATATGGACGATTTTCGTGTCACCGCTCGGGTTGATCCGCACCGGGTCGAATTCCTGCAACTCGTAACCGACGGCAACGATCGCATCAGCCTGATCGAAGCCGAAGTTGACGTAGTCATGGCGCATGAAGCCAACGGCACCGAGCGCGAGGCGATGGTCGTCGGGCATCACACCTTTGCCGTGAAACGTTGTCGCCACCGGGATGTCGAGGGCTTCGGCGAATCGGCGCACCGCGTCGGCGGCCCCACCGCGGGCAGCGCCGTGGCCGGCCAACAGGATGGGATTGCGGGCGGCCCGCAAGATTTCTGCCGCGCGCTCCAGTTGGGCGTCCGAGGGGTCGTCAGGCCGTGGGACATTGATCGGCAGCGGACTGAACCCGTCCGGAGCCGCGGCGTCTTCCACATCCTCGGGGACCGCTAGATAGACGGCCCCAGGGCGCTCGGTCTGTGCCAGCTTGAACGCCTTCCTGACCATTTCGGGCACCGCCTGCGGGGTCGCGACGAGCGCAGACCACTTGGTCACCGGGGCAAACATCGACACCAGGTCCACCCCTTGGTGCGACTCCTTATAACTACGGCCCATGCCCACCTGTGCCGAAAGCGCAACCATGGGAGTGGAATTCGTGGTGGCATCCGCCACGCCGAGTAACAGGTTGATCGCGCCGGGGCCCAGCGTCGCCGAGCAGACTCCGGCGCGGCCGGTCAGCCGCCCGTACACCTCCGCCATGAACGAGGCACCCTGTTCGTGACGCGTCAGCACGTACTCGATCGACGACTTCGAGAGCGCCTCGACCAGTCGGATGTTCTCCTCACCGGGGATGCCGAAGACGTGCGTCACGCCCTCGTTCTCCAGGCACTCGACGATCAGTTCAGCGGTGGTGCGACTCGGTTCGTCCATCCAAGCGAGCGTAGTCGCGCCTGTGAATCTGCTTGACCGTTGAACGGTTTCAGAAGCGTCGGCGTTTCAGCTGGTTATAGACCGCTATACCCAGCTGAATGGAGCAATCGTGACCGCTGAATTGAAATCGAGCTACAACGTCGTCGTCTGCGGGGCAGGAACGTCCGGATCGGTGCTCGCCCGCCGGCTCGCGGAGAACCCCGATCTCGAGGTTTTGCTCCTGGAGGCGGGCGGCACCGATGAGGTCGACAGCGTGATGGAGGCCAGTCAGTGGCCGTTGAACCTCGGCAGTGAACGAGACTGGGGTTTCGCCGCCGAACCCGATCCGCAACTGTACGGGCGTTCGATTCCGTTCTCGATGGGCAAGGTGCTCGGCGGCGGTTCCAGCATCAACGTGATGATCTGGGCCCGCGGGCACCGCAGCGACTGGGATTACTTCGCGTCCGAATCCGGGGAACCGGCGTGGGGATACGAACCGGTGCTCGACTTGTACCGCAGCCTCGAGGACTGGCACGGCACGGGGGAGCCGGATCACCGAGGAATGGGCGGTCCGATCATTGTGCAGCCGGCGCCCGGCGTGCATCCGATGGCCCCGTCGGTGCTGGATGCGGCCAGGGCGATCGGAATCCCGACCTATCAGAGTCCCAACGGCAGGCTGATGGAGGGATTGCGCGGCGCGGCCATCTCAGACCTCCGGTGGCGCGACGATAAGCGGCTGTCCGTGTATCGCACGTATACGGTCCCGTATCTCGATAAGCCGAATCTGACCGTGCTTCCACACGCCCTGGTGACCCGGGTGACGTTCGACGGCAACCGCGCGAGCGGGGTCGACGTGCAGTACGGTGGCACGATCCATCATGTGGCCGCCGACGTGGAGGTGGTGTTGTCGCTTGGTGCCATCCACACGCCCAAGGTGTTGATGCAGTCCGGCGTTGGCGATGAGGACGAACTGCGTCGCGCCGGGGTTTCGGTCCGTCAGCACCTTCCCGGGGTGGGCCGAAACTTTCAGGACCACTTCGGTTTTGACTGCGTGTGGGAGTTTCCGGAAAAGGTGCAAGGCAGTCTCCAGGTGGGCGCCACCATCTTTTGGGACTCCGGTGCGGCCGACGCCGACGGACCAGATCTGTTCGCATGCTTCGGCGCGTTCGCGAAAGCCACGCCGGAGAACGCGGCGAAATACGGCTTGCCGCAGAACAGTTGGACCCTGTTCGGCGCTCCCACACACGCCAAGAGCCGCGGCCGGTTGCGGTTGTCGGGACCGGGGCCGGCCGACCCTATCAGGATCGAGGCCAACGCCCTGTCTCACCCGGATGACGTCAAGGCGGCAATCGCGTGTGTCGAAACCCTACGCGAGATCGGCAACTCCGCGTTGCTCAGGCCCTTCGTCGCCCGCGAGGTCATGCCGGGCGATCTGTCGGGCGTCGACCTCGAGACGTACCTGCGCAACGCCGTGACCACGTACTGGCACGAGTCGGGTACGGCGAAGATGGGCAGAGACGAGATGTCGGTGGTCGACGGCCGCCTGAAGGTCTACGGCGTCGAAAATCTGCGCGTGGCGGATGCGTCGATCATGCCGCGGATCACCACCGCCAACACCATGGCTCCATGCGTGGTGATCGGCGAGCGGGCGGCCCGGTTCCTTGAGGCCGAGCATCGGATGTGAGGGGTACGGGCGCACGATCAAAAAAGTCTCTTGGTGTTGTACGACGTCAGCGCCGCGAACGTTGTAGAAGTGGGTGCTTTGCCACCGTGGAAGAAAAGGGAGATGACGATGACAGTCACCGTGATACTGGAACTGCAATTCAAGCCAGAATCGGTTCCAGCGGCTCGTGAGGTCCTGGGTCGGGCATTGAAGGACACCCGCGCGTTCGATGGAAATCGCCGAACCGATGTCCTGATCGACGAGGACGATGAAGCGCACTGGCTCATTTACGAAATCTGGGACACCGTCGATCATGACGAGGCGTACCGCCGGTTTCGCGCCGAGGAGGGCCGAATCACCGACCTTCCTCCGCTGCTTGCCCAACCCCCCGTCAAGAAGCGGTACGTCACCAGCGACGTATGAGCGCAGCAGTCCAGCGGCCGCCCGGTGACCCGGCGGCCGCTTCGGGCTGTTGTGCTGGGGTGAACCGTCGATATCCGCGTTCGGGCTTCTTGAATCATCACGTCTGCTGTGATTGGGCGCATGGGTTCGGATTCCGTCGCAGATGTGCTCACGCGGATGCGTGCCATCGATGCCCAGACGCCCGCTGATGACGGTGCCGCCGTGTTCAATCGGGTCTATCTTCGCGTCACCGAGATGATGGCGGACCGCCTGGCTGGAGGCGGGGTGTTCCACGACGACGCGTTCATCGCCGACCTCGACGTGCGATTTGCCGGGTACTGGTTCAAAGCGTATGACGCGTCCGGGGTGAAGCCCAAGGCCTGGGCGCCGTTGTTCGCCGCACGGGCGGACCGCCGGCTGTTGCCGATTCAGTTTGCACTCGCGGGTATGAACGCGCACATCGAGCACGATCTGCCGTTCGCTGTAGTCGACACCTGTGCCGCGCATCGACGGACGCCCGAAAGTGCCGGAATCCGTGACGATTTCGACAAGGTCAACGAACTGCTCGCCAGCGTGGAGGCGGAGATCCGGCGGTCGTTTCTGACCGAGGTCGAGGAGGCCATCGATGACCACCTGAGCCCCATCGCGCACTTGGTCTGTTCCTGGGACATCGAAAAGGCGCGCGACTTCGCCTGGTTGAACGCGCAGACCCTGTGGGAATTGCGCAGGTCCGGATTCCTGTTCGACGCCTATGCAGCCACTCTGGCAGGCACGGTCGGAATGGGCTCCCGGCTACTTCTGACCCCGCTCACCGGGTAGTGCGGACCCGACGTCGCAGTTCTCAAACCCTCGGCTCGAAGCGGACGAACACGCCTTTGGAGGTGGGGGTGTTGCTGATGTCGGCGACGCTGTCCAACGGAACCAGCACGTTGGTTTCCGGGTAGTACGACGCCGCCGAACCACGCGCCGCGGGGTATGCGACAACGCGGAAGTTCTCGGCTCGCCGCTCGACGCCGTCTTCCCACGTGCCCACCAAATCGACCATCTGCCGGTCGGCCAAGCCCAGTTCGTCGATGTCAGCGGGATTGATCAGCACGATGCGCCGCCCATTCTTGATGCCGCGATAGCGATCGTTTGGGGCGTACGGCACGGTGTTCCACTGGTCGTGGCTGCGCATGGTCTGCAACACGAGGTGGCCTGGCGGAACCTTGATTCGCTCAAAGGTGTTGCAGGTGAAGTGGGCCTTCCCCGACGCGGTGTTGAATCGGTGCTCGTTGACTGGGTTGGGAAGTCGGAAGCCGCCGGGTTTGCGCACCCGCTCGTTGAAGTCCTCGAAGTCGGGTACGACGCGCGAGATGGCATCGCGAATCACGTCGTAGTCGGATTCGAACTTTTCCCAGTCGATTTCGTGCGTCTCGCGCAGGGTGCGGCGAGCCAGTCGGCAGACGATCGCCACCTCGCTCAGCAGGTGCCCCGACGCAGGTGTCAGCCTGCCACGAGACTGATGCACGATGCTCATCGAGTCCTCGACCGTGATGAACTGCTCACCCGTGGCCTGCACATCACGGTCGGTGCGGCCGAGTGTCGGCAGGATCAACGCCGTCTCGCCGCACACCGCGTGCGACATGTTGAGTTTGGTCGAGATGTGGGCCGTCAGTCGGCAGTTCCGCATCGCGCGTTCGGTCAATTCGCTGTCAGGGGTCGCGCGCACGAAATTGCCTGCGAAGCCCACGAATACTTTTGCCCGGCCATCACGCATCGCGCGGATCGAGTCGACCGCATCCAGACCGTGCTCGGTCGGGGGAGTGAAACCGAACTCTCGCTCGAGTGCGTCGAGAAACGACTGCGGCATCTTCTCCCAGATGCCCATGGTGCGGTCACCCTGGACGTTGCTGTGTCCACGGACCGGACAGACCCCTGCGCCCGGTCGGCCCAGATTTCCGCGCAGCATCAGAAAGTTCACGATCTCGCGGACCGTGGCCACCCCGTGCTTCTGCTGCGTGATTCCCATCGCCCAGCACACGATGACCTTCGAGCTGATGAGCACGCGGTCGACGACCTGTTGGATCTCCTCTTGCGAAAGCCCGGTCGCGTCAAGAACATCCGACCATGAGATCTGTCGCACGTGGTTGGCGAACTCGGCGAAGCCCACGGTGTGGCTGTCGATGAACTCCGAGTCCAGCACCGTTCCGGCGCCGGCGTCTTCGGCCTTCAGCAGCAGCGCGTTGATGGCCTGAAACAGCGCAAGGTCGCCACATGGCTTGATGTGCAGGAACTGGTCGGCGATCGCGGTGCCGCGGCCGAGGACTCCGCTGACCTTCTGCGGGTTCTTGAACCGCATCAGCCCGGCTTCAGGCAGCGGATTGACGGCGATGACGTATCCGCCGTTGCGTTTGGTCTGCTCCAGAGCGGACAGCATGCGAGGCATGTTGGTGCCGGGGTTGAGCCCGATGGCCAACACCAGATCGGCGGTCTCGAGGTCCTCCAGGCTGACGCTGCCCTTGCCGATGCCGAGTGTCTCGCTCAAGCCTGCGCCGCTGGACTCGTGGCACATGTTGGAGCAGTCGGGCAGGTTGTTGGTGCCGTACGCCCTCGCAAATAGTTGCAGGAGGAATGCCGCCTCATTGCTGAGCCTGCCCGAGGTGTAGAACAGCGCCTCGTGGGGTGAGTCGAGGCCGCGCAATTCGCTTGCCAGCACATCGAAGGCGCCGTCCCAGTCGATGGGTTCGTAGTGCTGCGATCCTGGCCACTTCACCATCGGCTCGGTCAGCCGGCCCTGCTCGTTGAGCCACATGTCCGACTTGGTCGCCAAGTCGGCGATCGAGTGTTGGCGGAAGAACTCTCGGCTGATCCGGCGAGTGGTGGCCTCGTCGTTGACGTGTTTGGCGCCGTTCTCGCAGTACTCGTTGCGGTGCCGCTTGCCTGCCTCGGGTTCCGGCCAGGCGCAGCCGGGGCAGTCGATGCCGTCGGCCTGGTTGATGCTGAGCAGATTGATCGCCGTTCGCACCAACGATGTCTGCTCCAGCGAGTACTCGAGCGCATGCATGACGGCAGGCACTCCGGCGGCTGACTTCTTGGGCGGGTTGACCTTGGGGTTCTCGACGCCCATGTGTTCAGTTGCCTTTCGCGCTCGCGTGGACCGGCCGAATCTCGTTGCTGCCGTCGATCATTGCGGCTTCGGCCCACAGCCGTCCAACAGAAATCTGTTACCGGCCGATAGCGAGATGTTATCAGCGCCGGTCAGAGGACCTTGAGTTCCTCGGCGACCTCGGTGACCGACTTCTTCGCATCACCGAACAACATCGTGGTGCCGTCAGCGTAGAACAGCGGATTCTCGATGCCCGCGAATCCGGAGTTCATCGAGCGCTTCAGCACGATGACCGACTTCGACTGGTCGACGTTGAGTATCGGCATGCCGTGGATCGGGCTGGACGGGTCGTTGCGTGCCGCCGGGTTGGTGACGTCGTTGGCGCCGATGACGATCGTGACGTCGGTGCGGCCGAATTCGTCGTTGATGTCGTCCATTTCCTTCATCGCGTCGTATTCGACATCCGCCTCGGCCAGCAAGACATTCATGTGTCCGGGCATCCGCCCCGCGACAGGATGAATCGCATACTTCACTGGCACCCCACGCTGTTCGAGCATGCCTGCGAGGTCCTTGACGGCGTGCTGGGCCTGCGCGACGGCCAGGCCGTAGCCGGGCACGACGATGACCTGGTTGGCGTAGGCCATCTGGATCGCGGCGTCAGCCGCCGACGTCGCCTTGACCACCTTGTCGGCACCGTCGTCGCTCGACGCGGCGATACCACCGCCGCCGAATCCGCCGGCGACGATCGCGGGGATGGACCGGTTCATCGCCTTGGCCATCAGGTTGGTCAGGATCGAACCGGACGCGCCGACGATCATGCCCGCCACGATCATCGCGGTGTTGTTCAGCGCCAAACCGGCTGCCGCAGCTGACAGTCCGGTCAACGCGTTGAGCAGCGAGATCACCACGGGCATATCGGCGCCACCGATCGGCAGCACCACCATCAGCCCCAATACGCCCGCGGTGATCAGCAGTCCGACCATCCACCACAGCGACGCCCCGCCGCTGCCGGGATGCGCGCCAAGCCCGATCGCCACCGCGGCGGCGACGGCACCCACGAGGAGCAACAGGTTGAACGGCTGCTGCGCCTTGCCGATACCGATCGGTCGGCCGGGCAGGACTTCTTGCAGCTTGCCGAACGCGATGATCGAACCCCAGAACGAGATCGAGCCGATGATTGCGGCGAACAACGAGGCCACCACGATGTGCACCGTCGGCGATTCACCGTGCTGGAAGCTCGAGAAGCCCGACGTGTCAATGAATTCCGACAGCGCGATCAGCGCGACCGTGCCGCCGCCAACGCCGTTGAACAGCGCGACCAACTGTGGCATCGCGGTCATCTTGGTCATCCTGGCAGGTGGCACGCCCAGCGCCACACCGACGAGTAGACCGGCGATGATCAATCCCCAGTTGTCGGTGTGCCGGATCGCGATCAGCGTCGCGAGTACCGCGACGGCCATGCCCGCGCCGGCGATCCAGTTGCCCCGCACCGCGGTCTTCGGTCCGGTCAGGCCCATCAGACCGTAGATGAACATCGCGAACGCGATGATGTAGAGCACTGTAACGAGATAGTTCATCGCGCTGCCTTCTTGCCTTTGAACATGCCGAGCATGCGGTCGGTCACCACGAATCCGCCGACCACGTTGAGCGTTCCGAACACCACTGCGACGAACAGGATGACCTGCTCGGCGAGGTTGGGATGCTCGACGCGGCCCAGCACCACCAGCGCCCCGATCAGCACGATGCCGTGGATTGCGTTGGTTCCCGACATCAATGGGGTGTGTAAGGTGTTGGGCACCTTGGAGATCACCGAGAACCCGACGAATCCGGACAACACCAGGATCGCGAGATTGGCCAACAACTGGTCATACATCTCAGTTCGTCTCCTCACGTGTGACGCATGAAGCGGCGATGACTTCGTCATCGAAATCCGGGGCCACTTCGCCGTCCTTGATCAGCAGGTCGAGCAGCGACGCAATGTTCTTGGCGTACAACTCGCTGGCGTGTTCGGGCATGGTGGCAGGCAGGTTCAGCGGCGACGCGATCGTCACATCGTGCTTGACGACGGTCTGACCCGGTTCGGTCAGCTCGCAGTTGCCGCCGGCCTCGCCGGCCAGGTCGACCACCACACTGCCCGGCTTCATGCCGCGCACCGCCTCCGCCGTCACGAGGCGGGGCGCCGGACGCCCGGGGACCAGCGCCGTGGTGATGACGACGTCGAATCCGGTGATCGCCTTCTCCAGAGCGTCCTGCTGCTGGGCCCGCTCGGCCTCGGTGAGTTCGCGTGCGTATCCGCCGCTGCCAGCCGCGGCGACGGCACTGTTGCCCAGGTCCAGCCACTGCGCGCCGACCGAGCGCACCTGGTCGGCGACCTCCGGGCGCACGTCGTAGCCGGTGGTCTTGCCGCCCAACCGCTTTGCCGTTGCGAGTGCCTGCAGACCGGCCACCCCGACACCGAGCACCAGCACGGTGGCCGGCTTCACGGTGCCCGCCGCGGTGGTCAGCATGGGAAAGAACCGAGTGGCCTCCGAGGCCGCCACCAACACCGCCTTGTATCCGGCGACGTTGGCTTGCGATGACAACGCGTCCATTGCCTGCGCACGGGATATCCGCGGAATCGCCTCCATGGCAAAGCCGGTGACGCCCGCGAGCCGCAAACCCTCGGCGACCTCCGGGCGCGTGCGGGGCGCCAGGAACCCGACGACGGTGGATTCCGGCTTCAGCAGCGCGATTTCGTCGGTGGTGGGCGGGTTGACTTTCACTACCAGGTCGGCGGGCCATGGATCGCCGATGGTGGCACCGGCGCGCTCATACTCTTCGTCGGGGATCAATGCCCCTGTGCCTGCGCCACTTTCGACGACGACGCCAAGGCCGGCGGCGTGCAGTCGTTCGACGACCTTGGGGACCAGCGCGACACGGCGTTCACCTTCCGCGGCCTCTCGCGGCACTCCGATCAGCGTCATATTCCTCTTCCTGGCTGTGGCCGGGCAGAAAGTTCGTACGCCTTCGACGGCGACGCCCAGGCGGGGACCATTGCCACAGTAAAGGAGATCGCATACTGTATGCAACCAGATCCTAGGAACTCGCGCACGGCCATCGTGGCCGGGCGTGGCTGCACATACATATTCACAGTCAGGAGTCGCCGTGAGAATTGCAGTCGTCGGTGCCGGAGCAATCGGCGCCTACTGGGGTGCGGCACTGCACCGAGGTGGCGCCGAGGTCCATCTGATCGCGCGCAATGAGCACCTGCGGGCCATGCGTGAAAACGGGGTGCGAGTTCTCAGCCCGCGCGGCGACTTCGTCGCCCATCCGCATGCCACCGACGACCCCGCCGAGATCGGCCCCGTCGACTATGTCTTCCTCGGCCTCAAGGCGCACAGCTACCCCTCGTGCGGTCCGCTGGTGACGCCGTTGTTGGGAGAGCACACCGCAGTGCTGCCCGCGCAGAACGGAATTCCGTGGTGGTACTTCCATCAACTGCCTGGCCCGTACCAGGGCCGACGTATCGAAGCCGTCGATCCTGGCGGTGCCACCAGTGCGGTGCTGTCGCCGGAGCGGGCGATCGGGTGCGTGGTCTACCCCGCGACGACGATCGAGGCGCCCGGTGTGATTCGGCATCTCGAAGGCACCAGGTTCTCCATCGGCGAACCGTCCGGCGCAATCTCGCAACGCTGTAAAGACTTGAGCGACGCGATGATTGCCGGCGGGCTGAAGGCACCGGTCGAGGCCAATCTGCGCGACGACATCTGGATCAAGCTGATGGGCAACGTGGCGTTCAATCCGCTCAGCGCGCTCACTAGAGCGACCATGGTCGAGATCTGCCAGAACCCCAACACCCGCCGGATCGTCTCACAACTGATGGAAGAGACGCTCGACATCGCCGCCAGAGTCGGTAGTACACCGGACATTTCGATCGAGAAGCGCTTGCGCGGCGCAGAGAATGTTGGCCACCACAAGACGTCGATGCTGCAGGACCTCGAGGCAGGCAAGCAGCTGGAGCTGGACGCCATCGTCACCGCGGTGGTGGAGATGGCCGACCTCACCGGTGCTCCCGCGCCCACGCTTCGCACTGTGCACGCCGCCACCGACCTCCTCGCGCAGACGTGCGCACCCGCGGCGTCGCAGGTGTCCACTGTCCAGCAGCCGCAACCCGAACCCGCTCTGCGCTGACGAGAGGAACATCGTGAACCGACGCGCCAAGATCGTCTGCACGCTGGGGCCTGCCACCGCGACGGCCCCCCGACTTGCCGAACTCATCGAAGCCGGAATGGACGTGGCACGGCTCAATTTCAGCCACGGGTCGCAGGCCGAACATTCGGTGGTCTATGAGACCGTGCGCCGGATCGCCGCCGAGCGTGGTCGTGCGGTCGGGGTACTCGCCGACCTGCAGGGTCCCAAGATCCGGCTGGGCCGCTTCGCCGACGGACCCGTGTTCTGGGCCGATGGTGAGCGAATCGTGATCACCACATCGGCGTGCGCCGGCGACCATGACAGGGTGTCGACGACCTACGACGGTCTGGCGTCAGACGTGCGATCCGGCGATCGACTGCTCGTCAACGACGGCAAGATCGAACTGCGGGTGCTCGACGTGGACGCCGACGACGTTCACTGCGAGGTCATCCATGGCGGACCCGTCAGCGACAACAAGGGCATCTCGCTGCCCGGTGTCGCGGTCAGCGTTCCGCCCTTGTCCGAGAAAGACATCGAGGACCTGAGGTTCGCGTTGAAACTCGGCGTCGACATGGTGGCCATGTCGTTCGTTCGTGCACCCGAAGAGGTCAAGCTGGCCCACGCGGTGATGGACGAAATGGGCAAGCGAGTTCCGGTCATGGTCAAACTCGAGAAGCCGGAGGCGGTTTCGGACCTGCCCGCGATCATCGACGCGTTCGATGGGCTGATGGTCGCTCGCGGTGACCTCGGCGTCGAGATGCCGTTGGAGCAGGTTCCGCTGGTGCAGAAGCGGGCGATCAGCCTCTGCAGACAAGCGGCCAAGCCGGTGATCGTGGCAACGCACATGCTCGACTCGATGGTCGCCGATATGCGGCCGACTCGGGCCGAGGTGTCCGACGTGGCCAACGCGGTCTTCGACGGTGCCGACGCGGTGATGCTGTCCGCGGAGACGAGCGTCGGCGCCTATCCCGCGCACACCGTCGCGACGATGGGCCGCATCGTCGTGACAGCCGAAGACGCACTGCGTCAGAGGAAGGCGACGGAACCGGCGCTGCGGGAAGACGAGGATGCGAGCATCAGCGATGCCGTGACGGCGGCCGCCTGCGAGCTGGGCAGACGAATCGGAGCGTCGGCCCTGTGCTGCTTCACCCGTTCCGGGGACACGGCTATGCGGTTGGCTCGGCAACGTTCGCCGTTACCGCTGATCGCGTTCGCGCACAACGAATCCGTCAGGGCGCGGTTGGCGTTCACCTGGGGGATCCAGTCCGCGGTGCTGGCGCCGTCGGGCACGCCGGAGGCAATGCCCGCCGAGGTCAGCCGAGGCCTGGCCGATCTCGGTATCTCGCTACCCGGCAGCTTGGTGGTTGTGGTGTCCGGAAGCCGTGACGGGGTCGCCGGTTACACAGACAGGATGCGGGTGCTTCGCATCGAGTGATCACCGCGAACGGCGCGTGGGGCCGGTCAGGCCGGCCCCAACCGGCTTTCGAGTTCGGCGATCTTGGCGCGCAACTCGCGTTCGGTATTGCGGCGCTCGGAGACCTCGCGCATGATCGCCGAGATCCCGACGATCTGATCGGCGTCGTCACGCAGCAGCGCGACGCTGAACTCGATCGACAACCGCTGCCCATCGCGGTGACTGGCGGGCACGCCGAGAAGTTTGTCGCCGTACCGGGTGTATCCGGTGGCCATGGTCTGGAAGTAGCCCTTCCAGTGCCGCTCACGCAGCTTCTCCGGGATGATGATGTCGAGGTTCTGGCCCATGGCTTCTTCGACGGAGTAGCCGAACATTCTGGCGGCCCCCTCGTTCCACAGGCGGATGATTCCGGCCGGGTCGGTGACCACGATGGCCTCAGCGGATTCTCTGACGACCGCCGTGGCAAGCCACTCCTCAGTCACACCAGTCACGGTTGAACCTTCAGCCACGTCACGCTCCGTTCTTTGTCCGATTGCTCGCTGGACATCGTCGCAGCAGACCTCTAGCATACGCAATATCGAATACTGAATACAATCTGTAAGACGCCGAGGAGGGCCTGTGCTGCTGCGCCAACTGGAGTACTTCGTGGCGGTAGCCAGGGAGCGACACTTCGCGCGCGCGGCCGAGAGTTGCTACGTGTCGCAGCCTGCGCTGTCGACCTCGATCGCCAAGCTCGAGCGCGAGCTCAGCGTCACCCTCATCAATCGCGGGCAGAACTTCGAGGGGCTCACCCCCGAAGGGGAGCGGCTGGTCGTCTGGGCCAAGCGCGTGCTCGCCGAGCACGATGCCCTCAAGGCCGAAGCCGCCGCGATGCGGTCCGGCATCTCGGCGACCCTGCGACTCGGCACCGGGCCGACGGTATCGACGACGGCGGCGATTCCGGTGGCCGCCTTCTGCGCGCTGCACCCACTGGCCCGGGTCAAGGTCTGCTCGCGGCTGTCGTCCACGGAACTGCTTCGTCAACTTCGCGACTTCGAATTAGACGTCGCCATCGCCCATTTCGGTCCCGATGATCAGTCGGGGCTCGAGGTGGTTCCGTTGTACCAAGAGCAGTACGTGCTACTGGTGTCGGGTGATCAGCTGGTGCCGTCGACGCGGACCATCACGTGGGCCGAGGCTGCACAGCTGCCGCTGGCGCTGCTGACACCCGATATGCGGTTCCGCCAGTTCATCGACAAGGCCTTCGCCGGCAGCGGCGCGCTTCCCGCTCCGCAAGTGGAAACCGATTCCGTCGCATCGCTTTACGCGCATGTCGCAACCGGTGCATGGGCGAGCGTGGTGCCGCACACCTGGCTGCGCGCGATGCCGGTGAACGGCGCGGCGCGGGTGATCCGCCTGGTTGGCCCCGACACCACGGCACAGATATCGATGGCGATCCACGCGGGCATGCCCGGTTCGGTCGCCGCACGCGCGTTCCTCAACGTCGCCGTGGGAACGCCGTTGAACGACATTTTCGAACTACACGGAAAGGATCTCGTCCACGTCGCATGACGCCGGCAGTGGGCGTGGGTCCACGGTCGGCACGCCGTGATAACCGTCGTCTATCAGGTGATCGGAGACAGGTGTTGGACTCACTCCATCAAGACGCGGAAAGTTAACTCCAACAAGGGAAAAGCGCTACAGCCAGGAAGGGCCACACCATGACCATTGCTTCCCTGCCGGACACGGAGGTAGAGAGCACCCCCGAGCCCCAACAGCCGGGTGCGCTCACCGATGGGATCCATCTGGTCGTGGATGCGCTCAAGCTCAACGATGTACACACCATCTACGGTGTGGTCGGAATTCCGATCACCGATCTGGCCCGACTCGCCCAGGCGTCGGGCATCCGCTACATCGGTTTCCGCCACGAGAGCGACGCGGGCCACGCCGCGGCCGCCGCAGGCTTCCTCACCAAGAAGCCGGGCATCTGCCTGACGGTGTCGGCCCCCGGCTTCCTCAACGGCCTTGTGGCACTGGCCAACGCAACCACGAACTGCTTCCCGATGGTGCAGATCTCGGGCTCCAGCGAGCGCCATCTGGTGGACCTTCAGCGCGGCGACTACGAGGAGATGGATCAGCTGGCGGCGGCCAGGATGTTCGCCAAGGCGGCGTACCGAGTATCGCGGGCTGAGGACATCGGCCGGGGTATCGCCCGAGCGATCCGCACCGCGGTGTCGGGTCGCCCCGGCGGGGTGTATCTCGACATCCCCGCCGCGGTGTTGGGTGAGGTGATCGACGCGGAGGAGGCAGCCAAGACGTTGTGGCGCGTCGTCAACCCGGCGCCGCGGCAGCTGCCCGAAACCGAGATGGTGGACTCGGCAATCGATCTGCTGGCCAATGCCGAGCGGCCACTGATCGTGCTCGGCAAGGGCGCCGCCTACGCGCAGGCCGACGAGCAGATCCGCGAATTCGTCGAGACCACCGGCGTGCCGTACCTGCCGATGTCGATGGCGAAGGGCCTGCTGCCTGATGACCACCCCCAGTCGGCGGCCACCGCCCGCTCGCTGGCTCTCAAGCGCGCCGACGTGGTCATGTTGGTCGGTGCTCGGCTCAACTGGCTGCTCGGGCATGGCGATGCGCCGCAATGGAATCCGGATGCGAAGTTCATCCAGGTTGACATCGCGGCCAACGAGATGGACAGCAACCAGCCGATCGCGGCGCCCCTCGTCGGTGACATCGGCTCGGTGATGGAAGCACTGCTGGAGCGCGCGAAGCCCGGACAGATCAGCGTGCAGGCCCAGTGGCGTGAAGAACTCGAGGCGAAGTCGTCGGCGAACGTCACGAAGATGGCGGGCCGGCTCGAGTCGGCGCTGACCGCGCACCCGATGAAGTTCCTCGGCGCGTTGCAGGCCATCCGCGACGTGCTGCAGGACAACCCGCAGGCCTATGTCGTCAACGAAGGCGCAAACGCACTCGATCTGGCCCGCAACACCATTGGGATGCAGGTGCCGCGGCACCGCCTCGACAGCGGTACCTGGGGCGTGATGGGCATCGGTATGGGCTACGCGATCGCCGCCGCTGTCGAGACGGGTGATCCTGTGGTCGCGATCGAGGGCGACAGCGCGTTCGGGTTCTCCGGCATGGAACTGGAGGCCGTTTGCCGCTACAACCTGCCGATCGTCACCGTCATCCTCAACAACAGCGGCGTCTATCGCGGTGATGAGTCGTCCAACACCACAGACCCCGCGCCGACCGTGCTGCAGGCTCGACACGAGTACATGATCAAGGCGTTCGGCGGCAAGGGATATCAGGCTACGACGCCCGCAGAGGTTGGCGCAGCGCTGCGCGAAGCCCTCGCGTCGGGCAGGCCTGCGCTCATCGACTGCGTCATCGATCCATCCGACGGGACCGAGAGCGGCAACATCGCGCACCTCAACCCCAAGGGAATCACCGCAAAGCACTGAGCTTGCTCGCACCGACACGACAGCAACCGACGAAAGGAAACGTGTCATGACCGATTTGCCGCTCTCCGGGATCAAGGTGATTGACTTCACCGGGGTCCAGGCCGGCCCGGCCTGCACCCAGATGCTCGCCTGGCTGGGAGCCGACGTGCTGAAGGTCGAGCGCACGAGCGGGGGTGACGTCACACGGAATCAGTTGCGGGACATCCCCGATCTGGACGCGCTGTACTTCACGATGCTCAACAGCAACAAGCGCTCGCTGGCGATCAACACGAAGTCAGCCGAGGGTCTCGAGGTGATGGAGAAGCTGATTCGCGGGGCCGACGTCCTGGTGGAGAACTTCGCACCGGGCGCGATGGACCGGATGGGCCTGTCCTGGGACAAGATCCAGGAATGGAATCCCCGGCTGATCTTCGGCTCTGTCAAGGGCTTCAACGACGACTCGTCGTGGAATGACCTCAAGGTGTACGAGAACGTCGCCCAGTGTGCCGGCGGCAACGCCTCGACCACCGGGTTCTGGGATGGCCCGCCGACCGTGGCCGGCGCCGCCCTCGGCGACAGCAACACGGGTATGCACCTGCTGATCGGCATCCTGACCGCGCTGATTCACCGGGAGAAGACCGGCAAGGGCCAGAAGGTCTCTGCCGCCATGCAGGATGCGGTGCTGAACCTGTGCCGGGTCAAGCTGCGCGACCAGCAGCGCCTCGAGCGCGTCGGCTACCTGGAGGAGTACCCGCAGTGGCCGAACGGCGAGTTCGGTGAGGCCGTTCCGCGCGGCGGCAACGCAGGCGGCGGTGGGCAGCCGGGCTGGGTGGTCAAGTGCAAGGGTTGGGAGACCGACCCCAACGCCTACATCTACTTCACCATCCAGGAGCAGAACTGGAAGCGCACCGCCGAGGCCATCGGTCGGCCGGAGTGGGTGGATGACCCGGGCTACAGCACCGCACGCGCCCGTCAAGACAAGATCTTCGACATCTTCGCCGAGATCGAGAAGTGGCTGGCGGACAAGACGAAGTGGGAAGCGGTCGACATCCTGCGCGAGTGGGAGGTGCCGTGCGCACCTGTCATGTCCATGAAGGATCTCGCCGAAGACAAGGATTTGCGCAAGAGCGGAAGCATTGTCGAGGTCGAGCAGCCAGGGCGGGGCACCTACCTGACCGTCGGCAGCCCGATCAAGTTCTCGTCGTTCAAGCCCGATATCAAGGGCGCACCGCTGCTCGGTGAGCACACCGATGAGGTCCTCGCCGAGCTCGGCTACGACGCGGACACCATCGCGGCGTGGCACGAGAAGAAGATCGTCGTTTAATTCCGCCCGCCCGGGTGTGAACCGCCCCAGGACACTTCGGCTACCTGGGGCGGTTCCACCCTTTCTCTGGGAGTCGAGCCCTGATGAATACAGCGCTTGTTCGAGACATCGTCGGCACTCACAAAGGACAGCGCGGCGCTCTGCTTCCCATCCTGCACGCCATCCAGGAAGCGCTGGGATGCGTTCCGCCGGAGGCAATACCGGTGCTCGCTGAGGAACTCAACCTGTCCCGCGCCGATGTGCACGGCGTGGTGTCCTTCTACCATGACTTCCGCGCGACACCCGCGGGCCGCACCACGGTGCGGATTTGCCGCGGAGAGGCATGTCAGGCCGTTGGCGCGCAACGTCTGGTGGACCACGTACGCGAGAGCCACGGCATGAGGCTGGGTGACACCAGCCCGGACGGATCTGTCACTGTCGAGCAGGTTTTCTGCCTGGGCAACTGCGCGCTGGGGCCGGCAGCGCAGGTGAACGGCCGCTTGCGGGGACGGCTGGACGAAGCTCGCTTGTCGACAATCATTGATGAGGCGGTCACGCAATGAACACGCCGGTAACCGTCTACGTGCCAAAGGATTCCGCGGCCCGATCGGTTGGCGCCGACGACGTCGCCGCTGCGCTGTCGAGCGCTGCGTCACGGCGAGGCCGCTCAGTTCAGGTGGTTCGCAATGGTTCCCGCGGGATGCTCTGGCTCGAACCGCTGATCGAAGTGGTTACCCCGCAGGGCCGCGTCGGCTATGGGCCGGTCGCCGCATCCGACGTCGACGGCTTGGTGGCGGCGGGCCTACTGGATGGTGCGGAACTGCCTGGGCGCTTGGGCGTGGTCGACGACTTGCCATGGCTGGCATCGCAGAACCGGGTGACCTTCAGCAGGATGGGCATCACCGACCCGCTCTCGCCGGACGACTATCTGCGGCACGGCGGACTGGTCGGACTGGTTCGCGCGTTGGAGAACTCACCATCCGACGTCGTCGCCGCGGTGACCGAATCCGGGCTGCGGGGGCGTGGCGGCGCCGGCTTCCCGGCGGGCATCAAGTGGAAGACGGTACTCGACTGTGTCGACGAGTTGAAGTTCGTCTGCTGCAACGCCGACGAAGGGGACAGCGGCACCTTCGCCGACCGCATGCTGATGGAGGGCGATCCGTTCCTTCTCATCGAGGGTATGACCATCGCCGCGTACGCGGTGGGTGCCTCCGAGGGCTACATCTACATCAGATCCGAATATCCGGACGCGGTGGCCACGATGCGCGCGGCGATCGAGATCGCCTACGGCCGAGGGTGGCTCGGCGACAGCGTGCTCGGCTCGTCGTTGAACTTCGACCTCTTCGTCCGAGTGGGCGGCGGCGCATACATCTGCGGCGAGGAAACCTCGATGCTGGAAAGCCTGGAGGGCAAGCGCGGCATGGTCCGCGCCAAGCCGCCCATTCCGGCGATCAATGGGTTGTTCGGCAAGCCAACCGTTGTCAACAACGTGCTCACGCTGGCCACCGTGCCGACCGTGCTCGCACACGGTGCACAGGCGTATCAAGAACTGGGCGTGGAGCGTTCACGCGGCACGCAGGTGTTTCAGCTCGGCGGCAACATCAACCACGGTGGCATCGTCGAGACTGCATTCGGGATCACCCTCGGTGAACTCGTCGACGGTTACGGCGGCGGAACCCGGTCCGGTCGCCCAGTGCGCGCGGTGCAAGTCGGCGGCCCACTCGGGGCGTACCTGCCGAGGGACCAGTTCGACCTGCCGATGGACTACGAGGCGTTTGTGGCGGCAGGCGCGATGGTCGGCCACGGCGGCATCGTGGTGTTCGACGAGACGGTCGACATGGCCGCCCAGGCCCGGTTTGCGATGGAGTTCTGCGCGGCGGAGTCGTGCGGGAAGTGCACGCCGTGCCGGGTGGGCGCGGTGCGCGGCGTGGAAGTCATCGACCGGATCACCGCGGGCGAGCACCGCGACGAAAACCTCGCGCTGCTCGAGGACCTGTGCGACGTGATGACCGAAGGGTCGTTGTGCGCCATGGGCGGATTGACGCCGATGCCGGTGCGCAGCGCCATCAACCACTTCCCCGATGACTTTTCTGCCAAGAACCCGGAAGCCAAGGAACCCATCAGCGCGAGGACGGAAGGTAAGCCATGAGTTTGCTCAAGGAACCCGACTTCGGCACCCCCGCCAAGAGCGGGCCCGCGACGGTCTCGCTCGAAGTGGACGGGTTCTCCGTCTCCGTGCCTGAGGGCACGTCTGTCATGCGCGCCGCCGCGTTGGCAGGCATCGACGTTCCCAAATTGTGTGCGACCGATCGGCTCGACGCATTCGGATCCTGCCGGCTGTGTCTGGTGGAGATCGACGGGCGCCGGGGAACGCCTGCTTCATGCACGACCCCGGTCGCCGACGGCATGGTGGTGCGCACACAGACACCGAAGGTGGCCAAGCTTCGTGAGAACGTCATGGAGCTCTACATCTCCGACCATCCCCTGGACTGCCTCACCTGTGGTGCCAACGGTGACTGCGAATTGCAGGACATGGCAGGCGTTGTCGGTCTGCGGCAAGTTCGGTACGGCTACGAGGGCGAGAACCACTTCGACGCGGTCAAGGACCAGAGCAATCCCTACTTCGACTTCGACCCGTCGAAATGCATCGTCTGCTCCCGCTGTGTGCGGGCGTGCGACGAAATCCAGGGCACGTTCGCGCTGACGATCGAAGGCCGTGGTTTCGCGTCGAAGGTTTCCCCCGGCGCCGGTGAGTCGTTCATGGACTCCGAATGTGTGTCGTGCGGGGCATGCGTACAGGCCTGCCCGACCGCCACCCTGCAGGAACGCTCGGTGATCGAGCTCGGCATGCCCTCGCGTTCGGTGGTCACCACGTGTGCCTACTGCGGTGTGGGGTGTTCTTTCAAAGCCGAGATGCGTGGTGATGAATTGGTCCGCATGGTGCCCCACAAGGACGGCGGCGCCAATGAGGGTCACTCATGTGTCAAGGGCCGGTTCGCCTTTGGCTACGCCACCCATCCCGACCGCAAACTGCGCCCCATGGTGCGCGACGCAATCACCGACCCGTGGCGCGAAGTCGAATGGGATGAGGCGATCGACACCGTCGCTCGCAAAATGCTCGACATCCGGCGACGGCACGGGGCGGGCGCGATCGGCGCCATCACGTCGTCGCGGTGTACGAACGAAGAGGTCTACGTCGTCCAGAAGATGGTCCGGGCGGCGTTCGGCAACAACAACGTCGACACATGCGCGCGCGTGTGCCACTCGCCGACGGGGTACGGCCTGAAGCAGACGTTCGGCGAGTCGGCGGGCACCCAGGACTTCCGATCGGTGGCACAAGCCGACGTGATCATGGTGATCGGCGCCAATCCCACCGATGGCCACCCGGTGTTCGGATCCAGGATGAAGCAGCGGATCCGCCAGGGCGCCAAGCTCATCGTCGTCGACCCCCGTCGTATCGACCTGGTCCGCTCACCGCATGTCGAGGCCGAGCACCACCTGCAGTTGAGGCCGGGCACTAACGTGGCCGTGGTCAACGCGATCGCGCATGTGGTGGTGACCGAGGGCTTGGTCGACAAGTCGTTCATCGCCGAGCGCTGTGAGGGCTTCGACGAATGGGCGGAGTTCATCGCGCGCCCCGAGAACAGTCCCGAAGCCGTGCAAGAGATCACGGGTGTGCCTGCCGCCGAGGTGCGGGCCGCAGCGCGGTTGTACGCGCAGGCCCCCAACGGCGCCATCTACTACGGCCTCGGGGTGACCGAACACAGCCAGGGATCGACCATGGTGATGGGCATGGCCAACCTGGCCATGGCGTGCGGCAACATCGGCCGCGACGGTGTCGGGGTCAACCCGCTGCGCGGTCAGAACAACGTGCAGGGCTCCTGTGACATGGGCTCGTTCCCGCACGAATTCAGCGGGTACCGGCACGTGTCCGACGACGCGGTGCGTGAGGTCTTCGAAAATCTCTGGGGTACAGCACTTCTCCCGGAGCCGGGGTTGCGTATCCCGAACATGTTCGACGCCGCGATTGAGGGCAGCTTCCGTGGCCTGTTCGTGCACGGCGAGGACATCGCCCAATCAGATCCGAACGTCGGGCATGTCACCGCCGCGCTGGCCGCGATGGAGTTGGTGGTCATTCAGGACCTGTTCCTCAACGAGACAGCCAAGTACGCCCACGTGTTCCTGCCCGGGGCGTCCTTCCTGGAGAAGGACGGCACATTCACCAACGCCGAACGGCGGATCAACCGCGTGCGCGCGGTGATGAAGCCGAAGAGTGGCAGGCATGAGTGGGACATCGTCTGCCAGATCGCGACCGCGATGGGTTATCCCATGCGCTATGACCACCCGAGCCAGATCATGGATGAAATCGCCTCGGTGACACCGACCTTCGCGGGTGTGTCATTCGACCGGATCGACCAGATGGGCAGCATCCAGTGGCCCTGCGACAGCGACGCCCCCGACGGCACGCCGATCATGCATGTCGAGTCGTTCACCAGGGGCAAGGGCAGGTTCATGCCTACGCCGTTCGTGCCCACCGACGAGCGCAGCACGCGTCGCTTCCGGTTGATCCTGACGACGGGCCGGATCCTCAGTCAGTACAACGTCGGCGCGCAGACCCGGCGCACGGCGAACATCGCTTGGCACCAGGAGGATGTACTCGAGATCCATCCGCACGACGCCGAGGATCGCGGTATCACCGACGGTGACGAGGTGTCGGTCGCGAGCAGGGTCGGCACGACGAAACTGCGCGCGAAGATCTCCGACCGGATGCCAACCGGCGTCGTGTACACCACTTTCCATTACCCGGTGACCGGGGCCAACGTGGTGACCACCGACAACTCGGACTGGGCGACGAACTGCCCGGAGTACAAGGTGACCGCGGTTCAGGTGGCGCTGGCCCATCCAGCGGTCAGCGAGCGGTCGGAGCAGGCGCTCGACGACGTGTTGACCGCGGAACTGGTGGATTGATCATGGCGTCCAACGCTCCTGCCGAGATCAAGATGATCAACAACATCGCCGCACACTTCGGCTATTTGCGTGCCGAGCAGGCCGCGACTGCCGTCGCTGATCACATCCGGCGGTTCTGGGATCCGCGCATGAAGCAACGGCTGTTGATGCTTGCGGCTTCGGACACAACGGATCTCGATCCCATTTCGGTGGCCGCTGCGGCGCTGCTGCGGTAGCTTTCGGCGCTGGCCGCGACAACGGGCCGGCGCAGCCGCCTACACCGGCCCGCGTCTTGGAGTCGTCCGCCGCCCTCGAGCCGTTGGGCAGCGCGTCGATGCGCCAAGCGTGCGAAACCCTGTTCTGCGAAGCCGGATTCGCATGGGGTGTCCAAGCCGCTTCCCGAGTTGGTGCACCGTGGCAAGGATGATCGTCCTCGGGCGGCGGCTGACGGCGATGTTCGCCGATGCGGTGTCCACCTACCGGCGTTTGCCGTTGCGTGAGACCTGCGTGCAAGCCCCGGTCTGTCCGCCGATCCCCTCATGGTCGACGTCTCGCCAGAAATCGTGATCGTATTGAGTGTCCGGAACTTGGATCATCTGCCTTGATGCTTGCGCAAGCACGCCCGCTACTTCGAGCTCTTCGATGTCGATTTGAAGCCGGTGGATCCCGTTCACAATGGATTCGACGTCGTTCCCGATTCGACGGGCCGCGGGGCACTCTCGATACGCCGCGACAAGCGAGGTCACGCAATTCCGTAAATCGGCGATCAGCTTTTGCAGCTCGTCGATTTCAGTAGTGATTGACGACATGAAAACTCCTTGGCAATAGTGTATTTCGGTGTTAGCGCGGCAGTCTTGACAGCAGGTGCCCAGGCTGGTGAAGCAGACGCGTGGTGACCGCCGCACACAGGCTGATCACGCCGGCGGCGACGAACGCTCCCGAGAGGGCGGGGGAGGACACGACGAACGCGGGCAGCCCTATGCCGAGCAGGCCGCCGAACACTTTGGCGCTGTAGACAACGCCGAAGTTGCGCACCGCGTTGCGCTCACCGAAGTAGTCCGCGACCAAACTCGCCAGCAACGGGTAGAACGCGCCGCCGGCCAATCCGCTGAGCGCGGCGAAGACCACGAACGGTGCCGCCTGATGGATCGAGGCCGAGTACACCAACCCCAGTTGCGCGCAACCTGCGAGCAGCAATGCGGCAGTGAGTGTTTGGCGTCGCCCGAACCGGTCGGAGACATGGCTGGCCACCGCACGACCGCCGCCAGAGACGACAGCGAGCAGACCGATGGCCGACGCGGCCACCAGGGCACTGAAACCATTGGAGATGGCGATGATTGGCGCGTAAGCCACCGCCAACAAGAACGCCGCGGCGGCGAACACCATGATCAGATACATGACCACGAACGCGGTCGTCCGCACGGCCTGCCCCGGCGCATACTGCCGCGCTGCGGGAGCATTGCTGCGCAAACCGCGATTGATCCGCTTGTCGACCGCCCACAGCCGCGGATCGACATCAGCCGGCCACCAACCCACTGGCGGATCCCGGAAAAGCAAGCCGCACAACGCCACTACCGCCAAAACGAACACACCGACGACGGTGAAGATCGCGGTATGGTTGGCGTCCGTCAACGCTGATGTGAACAGGATGATGAACGGCACCGCGCCGTAGCCGAACGCCCCGGTGACAACGCCGATTCGCGCCCCGCGCGACTCTGGATACCACTTTGCGACGGTGGAAGCGCATGTGGCATAGACGATGCCCGCGCCGCTGCCGCACAGCACCGAATAGCCGAGCACGGCGATGGCGAAGCTGTTGGTGTGGGCGAGGCTCAACGGGCCCGCGGCGCACAACAGCGCGCCGACCAGCATTGCCCGCGATGGAGCGACGACGGATCGATGGCGCAATGTCGCGGTCAATGCGGCGGCTCCAGCCTGGAACATCACCCACAGAGACAGCACCCAGAACGCCGCCGTCGAGGTGCCCTGCATCGCGATAACGGCAACGCTGTACCCGTACTGCAGCACGCTCGCCGCCGCCATGGCCAGCCACGGCAGCCACAGCATCCATCGGCGGGACCGGCCCATGATGTCCTGCGGCCGCTCGCCGACCCGGTAGGAAAGTCCGTGGAAATCGCGCACTTCGGCGACTGCGACTCCGTGATTGTTGCCGGTCATGGTCGGCCTCCGGGAGTTTTCGGTACGATTGCATACAGTATGCGAGTAGCATAACTATGACATGGATCACTTGTCCAGCGTTCGACCTAGCCGAAACGGAGCACCGCCATGGGACGGGTAACCAGCAGATACCGGATCGTCCGCGTCACCGATGGCGTGGCGTCCGCGAGGCCCGACTCGTTGGCGGCGGAGGAGCCGCTGGAGATCCGGGTGTCGGGGCGACCCCTCACGGTGACGATGCGGACGCCAGGCAACGACTTCGACCTGGCGCGCGGTTTCCTGGTCAGCGAGGGCGTCGTCGCCGCCGACTCGGACATCGCCGGGATCCGATACTGCGCGGGTGCCACCGCCGACGGAGCCAACACCTACAACATCCTCGACGTGGTGCTGGCCGCCGGCGTCCCGTTGCCCGATACGTCTGTCGAGCGCAACTTCTACACCACGTCATCGTGCGGTCTGTGCGGCAAGGCCAGCCTCGAGACGGTGCGCACCATCAGCAGGTGGCGTGTGGGCGATGATCCGTTGCGGCTCAACACCGAGACGATCGCCACTCTGCCGGACAAGCTGCGGTCGGCCCAGCGCGTCTTCGATCGGACGGGCGGGTTGCACGCGGCAGCACTCTTCGACGCGGCGGGCGATCTGTTGTGCGTCCGCGAGGACGTCGGGCGGCACAACGCGGTGGACAAGGTCATTGGGTGGGCGTTCGATCAGCGACGTTTGCCGCTCACCGGCACGACGCTGATGGTCAGCGGTCGCGCCTCGTTCGAATTGGTGCAAAAGGCCGTGATGGCCGGAATCCCAGCTCTGGCAGCGGTTTCCGCCCCCTCATCGCTCGCGGTGGATCTGGCCAGAGAGATGGGGCTGACGTTGATCGGATTCCTGCGGGGGTCATCGATGAACATCTACTCCGGCGCTGACCGGATCGCCTCGGCCCAGCCCGTACTGAGCTGAGACGAGGCCTCGGCGGAAGCCCTCGAAGCCGGACTACTCCGCCTCTGATTTGGCCTGGCGCTGGTCGTGGTAGACCTTCTGCGTGTGCTCGGTGTGGCGCTGCATGATGCTGCTGGCCAGATCGGCGTCCCCGGCGGCGATCGCCTTGATCAATTCGGCATGCTCGGTCCACGCAGCCTGACCGCGTGGCTTCGCGATCGGCAGGTAATACCAGTGCCACCGACGTTCGACCAAGCCAATGTGCTTGGCCAACACGGAATTTCCCGCTATGTCGGTGATCGCGGCGTGTAGGTTCACATTCGCCGCCACCAAAGCCTCCGAGTCGTTGGCGGCGAGCGCGTTGAGACCGTCCTGCTGCAGCTCCCACAGCCGGTTGACGTCTTCGGCAGTGGCGTTCTCCGCGGCGAGTCGCGCCGAGTAGGTCTCGAGCACGGTGCGGACGCCGAGAAGCTGGTCCACCTCGTCCTCCGAGGGAGTATGGACGAACGCGCCCTGGGCGGGACGAAGGTCGATCCAGCCATCCGTCTGCAACCGCTGCAGCGCCTCGCGCACCGGTTGTCTGCTGACGCCGAGGTACTCGGCGAGTTCGTTCTCGACCAGGTGCTGGCCGCGTTGCAGCGTGCCCTGCACGATCAGATCCACGATCGCGTCGTAGACGGCCTGGCGCAGCGGCGCGGGGCGCTGCACTCGCCGGGCGGCCGCGTCGCTCAATGTCTGGGCACGCTTACGCGGAGTGGGAAGTGACATCGCGCTTTCCTCCAACCAGGTTGTTCTGGGGACCCAGACTACAGGCTTTCGTATGCAATAAACCGAGTTCGCTGCCGACGCGCCACCGGATACCTCCGTTAACGCAACAGAACACCCCGGGTGCGGATGTCCAACAGGACCTCTCTCACCCGGGGTGTTGTCCGCCGGAGCCGATCAGTCGACTACGAGTACCTTTTCCTCGGGCTGCGTCGGATCGACGCGCCGCGACGGTGTGGTGTCCGTCAGCTTGGGCTGCTTCAGCAGGATCGACAGGAAGGCACAGGCGATGCCCACCGAGCCCGCGATTCCGAACGCGGCGCCGTATCCCCAGTTGTCCACGACAACCGCGCCGAGTCCCGCACCGACCAGACCGGACACCAGCTTCGAGCTGTAGACCAGGCCGTAGTTGGTGGCGTTGTTGTTCTCGCCGAAGTAATCAGCCGTCATGGCCGCGAACAACGGGAAGATCGCGCCGCCGCCGAAGCCGGACACCATCGACGCCAACAGGAACAGCGGCATGCTGCCGATCGAGCCGGAGAAGTAGACCGCGTACTGGGCCAGGCCCAACACCACGCAAACGATGATCAGGGTGTCCCTGCGACCGACCTGGTCCGAGATCCAGCCGATCACGCCGCGGCCCGTGCCGTTGACGATGGCCTTGAAGCTCATCGCGAGGGCGACGATGCCGCCGGCGAAGCCCATCTCCTTGCCGAACGGCACCTGCATCGCGATGCCGAAGATGTTGATGCCCGCGGTGCACAGCAGCACGAACCACATCAGCGGCAGGATGCCGGTCTTGATGGCTTCCTTCGGGGTGTACTGCCTGACCGCGGGCGGGTTCTTGCGCAGCGCCCGGCGGATCTTCGGATCGTCGTTGACCTTGAGCGGATCGACGTGCGGCGGCCACCAGTTCTTCGGTGGGTCGATGAAGAAGAAGCCGCACAGCGCGACCACCGCGGCCAGGAAGATGCCGACGGCCAACAGAATGCCCTCGTAGTTCTCCAGGTCCATGTAGTTAGTGAACAAGAAGATGAAAGGCACTGAGCCATAGGCGAACCCACCGTTGACGAACCCGGTCTTGCCGCCCTTCCGCTCCGGATACCACTTGCCCACCATGTTGATGCAGGTGGCGTACACGAAGCCGGCGCCACCGCCACCGAACAACCCGAAGCCGAGGTAGGCGATGATCACATGCGGGGCGTAGGCCAGTGACAGGTATCCGAGGAATGCCCCACATGCGCCCAGCAACATCGCCGAGCGCGCCGACAGCTTGCCGCTTTCCCGCATCTGACCGACCGGGAACGCCACCGCCGCCTGGAACATCACCCACACGCCGAGCAACCAGAAGATGTGGCCGCCGTGCCAGCTGTGCGCCTCCGACAGCGTTTCCTCGGCGGAGGTGAAGGCATATTCGGACGAGCTGACTGCCATCATCGCAATCCACGGGAGCCATACCATCCAGGCCCGTGACCGTCCCAGGATGTCCCGGTCGGTCTCGCCGACCCGGTACACCCTGCCGTTATCGTCGACTACCTCGCGGTATGTCGACTGAGCTGACGCGTTCATTCGTGTCGAATCTCCTCTTCGTCTCTGTATACTGCCGACTGTCTGCTTTTTTCGGAGCGGAATCGCTAGATGACTCCCTTCGCCTTGAGTGCGGAGAGGTGGTCGCCGAGCCCGAGTTCGCCGCCGTAGATGTCGCAGTTGTGTTCGCCCAGCAAAGGGGAGCGGACGACGTCGACAGGGGAGTCGGACAGCTTGATCGGGCAACCGACCGTGGTGAACTCGCCGCGCTGGGGGTGATCGACCCGGACCACCATCTCGTTGGCTGCCAACGACGGGTCGTCGATGATCTCCTTGGTGGAAAGAATTGGGCCGCAAGGAATGTTGTGCTCGGTCAGTAGGTCGAGCGCGCGCCACTTGCCAAGGCTCATCGTCCACTCCTCGATGAGCTGGAACATCTTGTCCAACTTGTTCAGCCGTGCCTGCGGCGTGCTCCACTCCGGATCGGTGACCAACTCGGGCCTGCCGATCAGATTCGCGATGGGTTCCCAGCCGACGGGCTGGACGACGACGTAGATGTAGTCGTTGGGCCCGCCGGGCGCACACTTCACCGCCCAACCGGGCTGACCGCCGCCGGAAGCATTGCCCGATCGCGGGACGCACTCGTCGAAGTCGTCGTTGGGGTACTCGCCGAGCGGGCCGTGCTCCAGGCGCTGGTGGTCGCGGAGCTTGACCCGGCACAGGTTCAGCACCGCGTGCTGCATCGCAACGGTCACGCGTTGTCCGCGACCAGTGTGCTCGCGTTGGAAGAGCGCGGCGAGGATGCCTGCGACGGTGTGGATGCCGGTGCCCGAATCACCGATCTGCGCACCGGTGGCCAGCGGAGGACCGTCTTCGAAACCGGTGGTGCTCATGGACCCGCCCATCGCCTGGGCGATCACCTCATAGGCCTTGTAATGGGTGTACGGCCCGTCGCCAAAGCCCTTGATGGAGGCGAAGATCAGCCGCGGGTTGATGCGCTGCAGCTCTTCCCATCCGAAGCCCATGCGCTCGATCGCACCGGGGCCGAAGTTCTCAGCCAGGATGTCGAACCGGGGGAGAAGGTCGGCGAAGATCCGCTTGCCTTCCGCGGACTTCATGTTCAGCGTGATGCTGCGCTTGTTGCAGTTGAGCATCGTGAAGTAGAGGCTGTCCGCCCCGGGAATGTCGCGCAGCTGCTTGCGGGTGACGTCGCCGGCAGGAGATTCCAGTTTGACGACATCCGCGCCCAGCCAGGCGAGGATCTGTGTGCAAGACGGGCCGGACTGGACATGCGTCATGTCCAGGACGCGCACGCCATCGAGTGCCTTCCTCAAGACAGTCCCCTTTAGTGGTGTTTTGGTTCATCGCCGGTGCGGCGGGCACAGCCCGCGCGTCGGGGAACCACACGTTGATCAGTGACCGCTTGCCGGACCCGGCACAGTTCGCTCGCTGTGGTGTGTGAAGGCAGTCACTTGCCTTGTCGGAAAGTAACGGACATCACACGGCGTACGGTATACCTCATACAATCTGCGCGCAAGCCCCCAGTTTTCTGTACGTTTCCTGGAGGCACTTCACGAGCGCGACATCACCGCGTACAGTGTGCCCGCTCCGAGCATGGCCGGCAGGGTTACGGCGGTGCCCTCTGGCCACCCGGAGGTGTCAGCGAATGATCGAGTGTGGTCATGAAACACGTTGTTAGACAACGTCATAACGCATCCAATTGGTGCACGTCGGCATCGGCCCGACACGCCTGATCCCGAAGCCATCGCGCGGGCCGCGGCGGCAGTCGGATGACCTGTGCGTCGACTTACGGCAAGGGCGCTTTCAGGTTCCTGACAGAGAAGTCTGTGAGTACTGGTGGATCGCTGGACATCCTGTGTTGCGTGCACCACACTGTTGTCTACCTCATACGGTATGCAATCTTGAGATGACTTTCTCTCCCGAGGAAGCACACCGGCTCGAGTTAAGGAAGTCTCCGATATGGCTCAGATCCCCTCGGTCAGCGACAAGGTGGAATCCGACCCGCCGATGGGCAAGGCACTCTCCGGCGTGCGAGTGCTTGACATGACCCACGTGCAATCCGGCCCATCGGCCACCCAACTGCTCGCGTGGCTGGGCGCGGACGTCATCAAGCTCGAGGCGCCTGGCACCGGCGACGTCACACGCGGGCAGCTCCGCGACGTTCCCGGCGCGGACAGCCTGTACTTCACGATGCTCAACTGCAACAAGCGCAGCATCACACTCAACATGAAAAGCGATGAGGGCAAGCGGATCTTCACCGATCTGGTTTCGCGAGTCGACATTCTCGTCGAGAACTTCGGCCCCGGCGTCGTCGATCGGTTCGGCTTCACCTGGGATCGGTTGCGCGAGATCAACCCCCGCCTCATCTACGCCTCCATCAAGGGCTTCGGTCCAGGCAAGTACTTCGACTTCAAGGCGTACGAGGTCATCGCACAAGCGATGGGCGGATCGATGGCCACGACGGGTTTCGAAGACGGCCCGCCAGTCGCGACCGGCGCACAGATCGGCGACTCGGGCACCGGAATCCATCTCGTCTCCGGCATTTTGGCCGCGCTCTATCAACGCACGAACACCGGCCGCGGGCAGCGCGTCGAGGTCTCGATGCAGGAGGCGGTGCTCAACCTATGCCGTGTCAAGCTGCGGGACCAGCAACGGCTCGCGAGCGGGCCGCTTCCTGAGTACCCGAATCAGAGCTTCGGTGACGAGGTGCCCCGATCGGGCAACGCCTCCGGCGGTGGTCAACCGGGATGGGCGGTCAAGACAAAGGGCGGCGGCCCCAACGACTACATCTATGTGATCGTGCAGCCGCAGGGCTGGGCGCCGTTGGCCGACCTCATCGGCAGGCCCGACCTCGCCGACCACTCGGACTGGGCACGGCCAGAGGACCGGCTTCCGAAGCTCGACAAGGTTTTCGCGCTGATCGAGGACTGGTCGGAACGGCACACCAAATGGGAGGCGCTCGAGGCGCTCAATGCGATCAACATCCCATGCGGGCCAGTGCTTTCCACCAAGGAGCTGATCGAGGACGAAACGCTGACCGAACTCGGAGCGATCGTCACGGTCGAGCATCCCGAACGTGGCCCTTTCAAAACCGTCGGCTCTCCGCTTCGGCTGTCGGACTCGCCAGTCGATATCGTCCGCTCTCCACTGCTCGGCGAGCACACCGACGAGATCTGCACGGAGCTCGGCTACTCGTCCGAGCAGCTCGAACTGTTCAGGAGCGCCGGCGTCATCTGAGCCAGTCGGCTCTGCGACGAAAGGACGAAACTGTCATGCGATAGACCGGGGCGGCGGCGCATGCGCCGCCGAGGCCAACAACACGCGTGCCCACGAAAAATACAGCGGCGGTACGCAATTGATTCATACGGGCTGCCACCCGCGTGAAGCTGAGCAAGCGCTTGAGAGTTGTGTAGCGAAAACGCCACGCGACAGCGCTCGATGCGCAAGCCTTCAACCATTCGTAGAAAGAGAATCAAGCATGTCGTCAACTTTCGCAAGTTATCGCGAGGTCACCGACGCGAACGGCCGGGTGTACCGCGTCGGGGAGACCGACCAGGAACTGCTCGGCAGGTCCCGCTCGTGGATGGTCTGGCTGCCCTGGGCCGCCATGATGGCCGTCAGCGTGTACGAGTACGGCTACGGCGCCGCGGAGGAAGCCCTTCGGGAGGCGCACCACTGGAGCATGGGCCAGACGTTCTGGCTGCTGTCGATCTGGGCGTTCTTCCAGGCAGGCATCGCATTTCCGGCCGGGAAGTTGCGCGAGAAGGACATCGTCTCAGCTCGGACCGCCATGATCGTGGGCGCGGTGCTGTCGGCGGTCGGCTTCGTCAGCATCACCCAGAGCAACCTGGTGCTCGCATACCTCGGCTTTGCGGTATGTGGAGGCGTCGGCGCTGGCTTGGTGTACGCCACGTGCATCAACCTCGTCGGCAAGTGGTACCCCGAGCGGCGCGGTGCCAAAACGGGTTTCGTGAACGGCGGATTCGCCTATGGCGCAGTGCCGTTCATCTTCATCTTCAGCTACGCCCTGCATCCGAACACGTATGTATGGGTGCTCGACCTGGTGGCCGCGTACATGCTGATCGTCTGCGCCGTCTGCGGATGGCTCTTCCGCGACCCGCCGAAAAACTGGTGGCCGTCGGACATCGACCCGGTGGAGTGGGCGGACAGCAAGAGCGGTGCGGAGAGCCTGAAGAAGAACCCGCCTGCCGCACGGCAGTTCACGCCGATGGAAGCCGTCAAGACCGGCATGTTGCCGCTGATGTGGCTGTCATTGGGAATCAGCGCAGGTGTCTCGCTTTTCGGCATCAGTTACATGGTGCCGTTCGCCAAGGACCTCGGCTTCGGCCCGTTGATCGCCGCGTCGTCGGCCGGTGTGCTGTCCGTCATCAACGGCACCGGTCGCACCGTGACCGGTTGGCTGTCAGACAAGTTCGGGCGCAAGCAAACGCTGCTTGTGGTGTTGTTGATCGAGGCGTTGTCACTGGTGGGGTTGCTCTATGCCGGCAAAGCAGGCAGTGAGGTCGCTTTCCTGGTGTTCGCCTTCCTGGTCGGCTTCGGTGGCGGCGCGTTCTACCCGATGTTCGCCTCGCTGACGCCGGACTACTTCGGCGAGAACAACAACGCCAGCAACTACGGCCTCGTCTACAGCTCCAAACTGCTGGGATCTGTCGTCGGAATCGGCGTGGGCGCCAGTGTCATTGACGCATGGGGCTACAGCGGCGCCTACTGGCTGGCCGCGGCGAGCGCTCTGGTCTCTGCGGTGCTGGCGGCCTTCCTGCGGCAGCCGGGCCGCGACCGGGTACCCGCGGCACGGCCGAGCAACTCGGTTGCCGAGAAGTCGCTGACACCAACGCTGGCCGACTGAACCGAGCCGCAGAGGCGGCCAAGGGCGAACGTCAGACGTTCCCCTTGGCCGCCTCTTGGCGTCGCTGCTCCTGATAGATCTCCCTGGTGCGCTCGGTGTGCAGCCGCATCAGGGCGCCCGCGCGTCCCGCGTCTCGCTTGGCGATCGCGTCGATCAACTCGGCATGCTCCTCCCAGGCCGCCTTCGAACGCACCTGGGCGATGGGAAGGTAGTACCACCGCACCCGGTGCTCGACCGACGCCCTGAGGTCGGCAAGCACCTTGTTGGCCGACATCGTCACGATATGGGTGTGCAGCGCAGCGTTGGCGGAGACCAGGACCTCCTCGTCGTCCACGGCTAGCGCTTCCTCGCCGATGCGCTGCAAGTCGTACAGGTGCTCGATCTGTTCGCGTGTCGCGTGTTCGGCTGCCAGCCTTGCCGACTCAGCCTCGAGAAGGCTGCGTGCGGCGAGTAGCTGATCTGCCTCGGACTCGGTGGGGATGTGGACATACGCGCCGAGCGCGGGGCGCAGGTCAACCCAACCTTCGGTGTGCATGCGCTGCAACGCTTCTCGAACGGGCTGCCTGCTGACCCCAAGCGCATCGGCCAGGTCCTTCTCGACCAGATGCTGACCTGGCTCCAGCTCACGAGTGATGATCATCTCGACAAGGGCCTCGAAGACGGCCTCGCGCAGCGGCGCGGGACGCTCGACAACGGGCGCCCGTTTCCGCGTCGCGCCGCCTCCGAGGGTGGCGGTGGGGGTTATCGGGTGGGTCATGGGCTGCCCTTCTGGTTTGCGGCAGGGTGCCATCAGCATACAGTCGTCAGGATCCAATCAACGGTCATACCCGCTGAGAGGTGTGGCACACGGGCATCCCGAAACGGCCAGTACTTCGATTGTTTCGCAATACGGAATAATCTAGTCATTGAGCGGAGCGCTGGCTCGGCGGATGACGGGAGGTTTGCCGTGGCGGACGGTGTGCAATCGGTGGAGCGCGCCTTCGAGCTGCTGGAGATCATGGCGAGTGCCGGCGGCAGTATCGCTCTGGGAGAGTTGGCCACCCGCGCCGAATTGCCGCAGCCCACAATCCACCGCCTGGTCAGGACGCTGTTGGCGATGGGCTACGTGCGGCAGCTCCAGAACCGTCGTTATGCGTTGGGGCCCAAGCTGATTCGCCTGGGTGAAAGCGCCGCCCAACTCATCGGCGCGTGGTCGCGCCCGCACCTCACCGAGCTGGTGGAGCGCACCGGTGAGAGCGCCAACATGGCCGCACTGGACAACGACATGGCGGTCTACGTCGCCCAGGTCCCTTCGCCTCACGCGATGCGGATGTTCACCGAAGTGGGCCGGCGTGTGCACCTGCATTGCACCGGAGTCGGCAAGGCCCTGCTCATGCAGTTGCCCAACGACAGCGTCGAGGCATTGTTGAAGCGCGCGGGAATGCCGGCGTCGAACGAGAACTCCTACACCACCCCCGAGGCGCTGATCCGCGACATCGAGCTGAGCAGGGCCCGCGGCTACGCCATCGACGAAGGCGAGCAGGAAATCGGCGTCAGGTGTTTTGCGGTACCGGTGCCAGACGCCCCGACCCCCACCGCGATCTCCATCTCCGGGCCCGCCGCGCGCCTCACGCTGAAATCCGCGACGAAGGTGGCGCCGCTGCTGAAACGCGTCGCGCGTGACATCGCTTCGGAATTCGACCGGGAGTCCGCCGTCTAGAAACGCCGAAATGCACGTTTTGTAGAGGAACTTCGAGAAGACCTCTACAAAACGTGCATTTCGCGTAACCGGGGGTATCAGTCGCAGCCGGGTACTAGTCGACCAGGAGCAAAGCCGCGGCCGTCGGCGCGTCGTCGAGCGTTTCGGCGAGATCGTTGAACTCGGTGACGTTGTCGATCTCGGTGCCCATCGCGATGTTGGTGATCTTCTCGAGGAAGATCTCGACCACCACCGGCACCTTGTGTTCCTTGGCGAGTTGCCGAGCCCGGATCAGGGCCGGGCCGATCTCGGCGGGATCGACGACCTGAATCGCCTTGCAGCCCAGGCCCTCCGCGACTCGCAGGTGATCGACGCCGTAGCCCTTGGGGACGGTGCTGTCCTCGCTTTCCTGCGCATTGATGTTGTCGAAGCCCAGCGACACGTGGTAGTTCATGTCGAAGTTGCGCTGCGCTTGCCTGATCAGCCCCAGGTAGGAGTTGTTCACCACCACGTGCACGTAGGGCAGGTTGAACTGCGCTCCGACCGCCAATTCCTCGATGAGGAACTGGAAGTCGTAGTCGCCCGACAACCCGACGACGGAGGCGTTCGGGTCCGCCGCGACGACACCCAGCGCTGCGGGCACCGTCCATCCGAGGGGTCCGGCCTGCCCACAGTTGATCCAATTGCGCGGACCGAACACCTGCAGGAACTGCCCGCCCGCGATCTGCGACAGGCCGATCGCGGTCACGTAGCGGACGTCGCGGCCGAATGCGCGGTTCATCTCCTCGTAGACCCGTTGCGGCTTGATCGGCACGTCGTCGAAATGGGTCTTGCGATGCATGGTCCGCTTGCGCTGGCCGCATTCCTCGACCCAGGTGCTCCAATCGGGCAGCGCGCCCGCGGCGCGTCGCTCCTTGGCGATGGCCACGAAATGCTCCAGCGCCGCCTTCGCGTCCGAGACGATCCCGAAGTCGGGGGCGAAGACGCGACCGATCTGTGTCGGCTCGATGTCGACGTGAACGAAACGCCGGCCGCGACGGTAGGTCTCCAGCCCGCCGGTGTGGCGATTGGCCCACCGATTGCCGATGCCCAGCACGAAGTCCGAGGCCAACATCGTCGCGTTGCCGTAGCGCTGGGACGTCTGCAGCCCGACCATGCCGGCGGCGAGCCGGTGGTCGTCGGGAATGCTGCCCCAGCCCATCAGCGTCGGCACCACAGGCACATTGAGGATCTCGGCCAGCTCGACAAGCAGTTCCGACGCGTCGGCGTTGATGACACCGCCGCCGGCGATCAGCAGCGGCCGCTCCGCCGACATCAGCATGTCGATGGCCTTCGCCGCCTGCGCCCGTGACGCCGCAGGCTTGTAGACCGGCAACGGTTGATACGCCTCGGGATCGAAATCGATTTCGGCCAGTTGAACGTCGATGGGCAGGTCGATGAGCACCGGCCCCGGCCGTCCCGAGCGCATCAAGTGGAACGCTTGCGCGAAAGCGCCTGGGACTTGGCCGGGTTCGAGCACCGTCATCGCCATCTTGGTGACAGGCGCGGCGATAGCGGCGATGTCGACCGCCTGGAAATCCTCCTTGTGGAGCCGGTCCACCGGTGCCTGCCCGGTGATCGCGAGGATCGGAATGGAGTCCGCCGAGGCGGAGTACAACCCGGTGATCATGTCGGTCCCCGCAGGACCGGACGTGCCGATGCACACGCCGATGTTGCCGGCGGCGGCGCGTGTGAAGCCCTCAGCCATGTGGCTGGCGGCTTCGACATGCCGCGCCAGCACGTGTTTGATACCCCCGTGCGCGCGCATCGCCGAGTAGAACGGGTTGATCGCCGCGCCGGGGAGGCCGAACGCCTGTGTCGCACCCTCGATCTCGAGGATTCGGACCGCTGCGTCGACGGTTCGCATCCGCGCCATCAGATCTCCTTGCCCGAGAGCCGCTCGACACCCAGCAGCAGCGCGGAATGGTCGAGACCACCCTCGCCGTTGGCCAGCGCCGAGGCCATCAACTGTGCCACCAGAGAACCGAGCGGAGTGACCACACCCGCCTCGCGCGCGGCCGCGGTGACGATACCCATGTCCTTGTGGTGCAACGCGATCCGGAACCCGGGGTCGAAGTTGCGTTCCAGCATCTTCGACGCCTTCTGGTCGAGCACGGCCGAACCGGCCAGCCCGCCGCCGAGGACCTTGACGGCGGCGTCGATGTCGACGTCGTAGGCCTTCAGGAACGTGATCGCCTCGGCAAGCAACTCGATGTTGCCCGCGACGATCAACTGGTTGGCCGCCTTGACGGTCTGGCCCGCGCCGTTGGCCCCGACGTGCACGATGGTCTTGCCGACGGTATCGAGAATCGGCTTGGCCGCGGCGAAGTCATCGTCGGAGCCGCCGACCATGATCGACAGCGTGGCGTTTTTCGCGCCGGGTTCGCCGCCGGACACCGGGGCGTCGAGGATGCGCAGGCCGCGCTCGGCGCCGATCTTGGCGAATTCGGCGGTGACGTCGGGCCGGATGGACGAGAAGTCGATGACCAGCGTGCCGGGCTGCGCGTGGGCGAAGACGCCGTCGTCGCCGAGTAGAACGGCCTGCACCTGAGGCGAGTCGGGCACCATCACGGCCACCACATCGGCCTCTTTGACCGCCTGCTCGATGGATTCGGCTGCCCGGCCGCCGGCTTCCACCAACGCCGCGGTGCGCTCGGGCGTCGCGTCGAGGCCGACGACGGTGTGGCCGGCCTTGACCAGATGGCATGCCATCGGGCTGCCCATGATGCCAAGTCCGATGAAAGCGATTGTGCTCATTAGATCCTCGTTTCTGCTTGTGGTTGCAAGGTGGCAACGCGGTCTTCGCGCGGCAGCCATTCGAACGTGTCGGGTTTGGTGGCTTTGTATTCGAGGCCGACGTGTCCCTGGTAGCCCTGTGCGGCGAGTTGCTCGAGGTAGGTGCGGATCGGGATCTCGCCGGTGCCCGGCTCACCGCGGCCAGGGGCGTCCGCGATCTGTACGTGCCCGATCCGGCTGCCGTAATCGGCTATCGCGGCCGTGATGTCGTCGCCATTGACGTGCAAGTGATAGAAGTCGGCGAGCAAGCGCAGGTTGTCGACGCCGTGTTCGTCGTGCACCCGGTCGATGACGCGGATGGCGTCAGCGGCGGTGAGAAGCGGATACTTCGGTGCTCCGCTGACCGGTTCGATCAGCACCGTGGCACCGATACGATCTGCCGAGCGGGCGGCGTAGCCGAGGTTCCCGACGGCGACGTCATCCTGTGTCGCGGGGGAGTGCTCGTCGATGCGATTGCCGTACAGCGCGTTGAAGGCCCGGGTGCCGAGGGTTTCGGCGATGCCGACGGCGATCTCGACGTTGTCGCGGAAATCCTGCGTCAGAGCGGGATTGGACAGGATCCCGCGGTCGCCCGCGGGCATGTCGCCGGCGGCGAAGTTGAGCCCGGTCAACTGCACGCCCGCGTCCTGGATGGCGCGGATGAACGCGGTGACGTCGGCGTCAGGGGGCGTCGGGGAGTCGAACGGCCACCAGAACTCGACCGCCTCGAATCCCGCGTTCCGCGCGGCGCGCGGGCGGTCCAGCAGCGGGAGATCGGTCAGCAGAATCGAGCAGTTGACCGTATAGGCCGTCATCTGACTTCCTTTCATATTCCGTACTACGGAATTTCTAAATCACGATGCAAAATAGTCAACTTCACGGCCGGTCGTGCTGTCAAGGGCGGACCGCTGGTAACGGGCTTCGAACCGGCTGGAACGATTGACGGTCATGCCCAGGACGTGCCACGGTATGGTCATGGAATAGGTATTCCGCAAAGTGGAATTATTTGCTACCACCGAGGGGAGATGGCCGTGGCCGGCCATGTTGTGATCGCGCCAGACAAGTTCAAGGGCTCGCTGACGGCGGCGGCCGCCGCCGAGGCCATTTCGGTGGGACTCAAACGCGGCGCCCCTACACTTGCGACAATGCACCGCCCGGTCGCCGACGGCGGCGATGGGACGCTCGACACTGTGCTCGCCGCCGGGTTTGCGCGAATTCCTGTCTACGCCAAAGGGCCAACGGGTCAGGTGGTGCAGACGGCATATGCCCGCAGCGGCGGCACCGCCGTCATTGAAATGGCGGAAATATGTGGCCTGCAACGTCTTCCGCGCGCCGAGCCGGCTCCGATGACGGCGTCCAGCCACGGCCTCGGCGCGGTGGTGGCGCAGGCGCTCGAGCACGGTTGCCGAGACATCATCATTGGCGTGGGCGGCAGCGCGAGCACCGACGGCGGAGCAGGCTTCCTCGCCGCGCTCGGCGCGGTGGCGCGCGATCGCAACGGATTCCCGATCGAGGCGACCGGGCGGGGGATCGGTGATGCGGTAACGCTCGATCTGTCCGCACTGCATCCCGAGATCGCCTCAGCCACGTTTACTCTCGCCAGCGATGTGGACAACCCGCTCTACGGTCCGGTGGGAGCCGCGAGCGTGTATGCCCCGCAGAAGGGGGCAGACGCCAGGCAAGTCGAGGAGCTTGATCGGTCGCTTCGCCGCTGGGCCGAGGTGGTCGAGCGCGAAATGGGAGCGGTCTACAGTGCCGCCGCGGGCGCAGGCGCGGCAGGCGGTGTCGGCTTCGCCGCGCTCGCCGTGCTACGCGCCAAGATGCAGCCAGGCATCGATGTCATCATCGACCGCATCGAGCTTGACCGCCAACTGCAGGGCGCACGCGCCGTCATCACCGGCGAGGGCTCGCTCGATCGACAGTCGTTGAGGGGCAAGGCCGCAGTCGGCGTGTGCTGGCGCGCACGCGCGCACGAGGTGCCGACGTACGCCATTGCGGGGGTATCAGCCCTGACGCCGACCGAGGCAGAAGAAGCCGGTTTCGCGGGCGTATACGCGCTGAGCGACCTCGAGCCGGACAAGGCGCAGTCGATGGCGAGGGCGGCCGAACTGCTCACCGCGGTGGGGGAAGAGCTGGGGCGGTTGCTCACCGCACCTTGACAACGACCTTGCCCTTCGCGGTCCGCTCTTCGAGCGAGGCGATCGCGTCGGCAGCCCGGTCGAGCGGGTAGACGATCGGTTCCGGGGCCGACACCCTGCCCGACGCCAGAAGCGGCTGCAGCTCTTCCCACTGCTCGTGCAGATAACCGGGATGAGTCAAGCTCCATGCGCCCCAGCCGACACCGACGACGTCGACGTTGTTGAGCAACAGTCGATTCACCTTGACGGTCGGGATGTCGCCGCCGGTGAAGCCGATGACCAGCAGCCTGCCGCCAGGAGCCAGCGACCGCAACGAGTCGGTGAACCGATCGCCGCCGACGGGGTCGACGACGATGTCGACACCGCGCCCACCGGTCAACTCCTTGACCGCGTCCTTGAACCCGTCGGCCAGCACCACATCAGACGCCCCCGCCGCCTTGGCGATCGAGATCTTGTCCTCGGTGCTGACCACCGCGATGGTGCGCGATGCGCCCCATGCCGGTGCAAGCCGCAGCGTCGATGTGCCGATGCCGCCTGCGGCGCCGTGCACAAGCACCGTCTCGCCGTCGGCGAGCCGACCCCGTGTGCGCAACGCGTGATGCATGGTCAAGTCGTTGAACAAGAGGCCCGCGCCCGCTTCGAACGACACCGCATCCGGCAGCTTGAACACCCGATCGGCTTGCAATGCAACGACTTCCGCCATCGCCCCGCACAGCATCGTCAGACCCGCGACACGATCACCCGCAGCCACGTGCGCACCGTCGGGCGCACTGCGCACCACCCCGGCGATCTCGGCGCCCGGCGTGTACGGCATCTCCGGCTTGTACTGATACAGCCCCCGCGATTGCAGGGCATCGGGAAACGCCACACCCGCGGCGTGGACATCGATGAGGACTTCGCCGTCACCGGCGCTGGGTTCGTCGATCTCGACGACCGTCGCGGCTTGTGGTCCGTCGAGGCTGCTTATCTGAATCGCGCGCACCGCTGTAATTTAACTCCTGCGCCATAGCCAGCCAACCGACCGGTAGGCTGGTATGAGGGCAGCGTTGCCGAACTCGATGGGAGCTCGTATGGGACGTGGCCAGGGGCCCGGTTCGCCGGCCAGACGATTCGCCGCGGCCGAGGCGTTGCCGAGGGGCCGCGTCGTTCCTGTTCGATCCGAGGACGGCATCCGTTTGCACGCCGAGGTGTTCGGACCTGACGACGGTTACCCCATCGTCCTCGCGCACGGCATCACCTGCGCACTGCGGGTGTGGGCATACCAGATTGCAGACCTGTCGACCGACTACCGCGTCATCGCATTCGATCACCGCGGCCACGGCAAGAGCGCGGTGCCGCCGCGACACCACCGGTACAGCCTCGACCTGCTTGCCGCCGACCTTGACGCGGTACTGGCGGCGACGCTGTCGCCTGGTCAGCGCGCGGTCATCGCGGGGCATTCGATGGGCGGGATCGCGATCACCTCCTGGGCCGACCGGTTTCCTGATCGGGTGTCCGAGCGCGCCGACGCCGTCGCTTTGATCAACACCACCACCGGCGACCTACTGCGAAATGTGAAGCTTCTTCCGGTCCCTGCGCCGCTGGCACAGGCGCGGGTGCGCGCCGCAGGTACCCTGCTCAAGACGTTTGGTGCCGCGCCGCTTATGCGCGCGGCGGACCGGCCGAGTCGGCGGTTCGTGTCGACCATCGCGGTGGGTCGCGACGCCGACCCCTCGGTCGTCGACTTCATCTACGAGTTGTTCACGTCGACGCCGGCCGCCGGGCGGGGTGGATGGGCGCGCACGCTGGTCGACGCGCTCGGCCCCGAGCACATCGGGATGACCAATCTGACGGTGCCGACGCTGGTCATCGGGAGCACGAAAGACCGTCTGCTGCCCATGGTTTCGTCGCAGCACATCGCCAAGATGGCGCCCAACCTGGCGTCCTTCGTCGAGTTGCCCGGCGGGCACTGCGCGATTGTGGAACGGCCGGATGATGTCAACAAGCATCTGCGCATGCTGGTCGAGTCAGTGAGCAGGCGGCGCAGCGCCTGACAGGTCATCCACCCGAGGCGCGCAATGCGACGACGCCCGTGACGACAAGCGTGATGCCGACCAATCGCAGCACTGTCACGGGGTCGCCGTATCTCAGGATGCCTAGCGTCACCGCACCTGTCGCGCCGATGCCGGTGAACACCGTGTACGCCGTGCCGACCGGAATGCCCTGCATGGCGCGTGTGAGCGGATAGACGGCGGCGACGCCGAGAATGAAGCACAGCAGAGTGGGCAGTACGCGGGTGAAGCCGTCGGTCGGCTTGATGCTTTGCGACCACGCCACTTCCGCTGCTGAGGCGGTCAGCAGCCACGCCCATGGAGTCACCGGGGTACCGTCAGCGCTGAGGCGGCCAGCACCCGGCCCAAACTCTTGGCTGCCGCCGCGACTCGCTCGTGTTTGGCGGCCAGGGCATCGCTGGGAAGTGCGGGCTGCCAACGTAGATCGTGGATGTCGTCGATGCCGCAGTAGCGCAGCCACCATCCGAAGTAGGTGGATTGGTGATCGACACCGAAGGCGGGAGCCACGTTGGGTGCGTAGACCCTGCTGGTGTAGGCCACCACTGCGCGGCGGCCGCCGAGCAGACCCGTATAACCGGTCGCCGGGTCGTACCTGAACGCTACTTCGGGCTGCGTGACGATGTCGATGAACAGCTTGAGCGACCATGGAATTCCGCCGTTCCACATCGGCACCGCGAACAGCAACGTGTCGGCCGCTTGGAGTCGACCGGCCACCTCGAGTGCCGCTGCCCAGTTCTTCGCCGCGGCGTCGGGCACCTGCTCGCCGGTGATCACCGCCATCTTGGCAGCCACATGGTGAGCACCGAAGGCGGGCAGATCGGTGAAGGTGTTGAGCCGGTCCACGATCGTGTTCGGTAGCACGGTGCGATAGCTGTCGAGGAACGACTCGGCGAGATGGACGGAACGCGAATCCTCGCGCGGCGACGCGATGACGAACAGCACCCGTGACGTGGTGGTTGCGCAGGCCGAATGAGTCATGTCTTCTCCTCGCAGGTGCGGAATAAAGTTCCGCACCTCAGAACAGGGAGATGCGGAACTGTATTCCGCACCTAGAATGGTGAGATGGCGAAATCTGCGCTCGAGGGTCCGCGGTGGCGTCCTCAGCGGGAAGCGGCGGCGCGCAACGAGGAAAGGCTCCTGCAGACAGCGCGATCGGTGTTGCGGTCTCCCGACGCGACAAAGCTCGACATGCGCGATATCGCGCAGGCGGCCGGGGTGGGGGTCGGCACCTTGTATCGGCGCTTCGGCGACAAGAGCGGGCTGCTGGCGGCCGTGATCGGGGACGACGAACGCGCGCTGCAGGAGGCCATCCTGCGGGGCGCGCCGCCGCTTGGGCCCGGCGCCCCTGCCGATGAACGGTTGGCGGCGTTCATCGATGCGTTGGTGGCGCTGACCGAACGCAACCTGGGCGCACTCGTTGCGACTGAGGCCATCCCGCCAGGCCGGTTGAAGGTCGGCGCCTACGGCGGTTGGCGCCAGCATGTCGCCCTATTGCTGCGTGAGTTGCGTACGGATCTCGGTGTCAAGGACGCCGGGTGGTACGCCGACATGCTGCTTGCCTGCGTGGACGCCCACCTCTACGCGTTTCAACGCCGCGAGGTCAACCTCAGTCAGCGCCGCATCGCCACGAATGCGAAGGCGCTCGCCCGCGCGGTCGTCGCCAGTGCTTCAGGCCTTTGAGCTTTCGCGGTCGCCATTGCGCTCGGCCGCGCCACCCGCCGTTGCGAATTCCTCGTCGAGGATCTCGGCCAGCCGATTCACCAGCCACTCGGTGAGCAGCCTGCCCTTTTCAGCGCTGGCACCCAGCGGCGACGACAGCGACCCGCTCGCCGTCGACATGCGGGTGTCGATGGGAACCACGTCGTGGTTGACCACCCGTTGCGGGCGGTCGGGCGACATCCGGTCGTTGCGGACCGCCGAGGGGTCGAAGTGCAGCCACAGCGAAGTCTCGATGACGGCGGCGTGTTCGAGCGCCAGTCCGGGAAATTCGTCTGGCCAGATGAGCCGACGGCGTTCCGCGGTGAACTCGGGGAAGACGTCCTCGATCACCACGATCTTGAGTTCCGGATTCTGCTCGGAGACGAGATACGCCGGCTCGTATACGAACCCGGCATTCTCGTAATGCCAGCTGTACAGCACGATGTTGCGGAATCCGGTGCGTTTGAGCTCGCTGAGGACGTCCTCGAGCACGCTCATGAATGTGGTGGCCCGCAACGAGACGGTGCCGGGGAAGTGTTGACCTCCACCGCTTCCGGGCCGGCTTCGGTAGCCGAACGGGATGAACGGACCGACGACCAGGTCGCGGGTTCGGCTGGCTTCGCGAAGGATGTTCTCCGGTAACACCCAGTCGGTGCACACCGGCAGATGGCGTCCGTGCTGCTCGGTGGCGCCGACAGGGATGACGATCGGGGTGTCGGCGCGAGCCGCATCGGCGATTTCCTCCCACGTCATCTGGCGGTACACGCGCGGCGCTGTCATATCGAACTCCTGTTCCGGATCAACGGCTTTCGTATCATCTGGCGGATCACGGAATCGGATCCAGGCGGATCTTGGTCTCGGGCGCCGTCTCGGGCGCGGGGGCCGTGGGCCGTGGGGCCGACCACTTCTTCGAGCCGAGCCATGCTGCCAGGGCGAGGCAGATGAGCACCACCTCGGCGATCAGGTACTGCCGCTCCTGAGTCGCCAACGCGATCCCGGTGAACCCGATCACCACCAGCGGTGGCAGCGGCCACAAAGGCATTTTGTACGGCCGCGGTTCGTCCGGCATGCTGCGGCGACTCCACAGCGCGGCCATGCCGATGCAGAAGTACACAGTGGCGATCACGGTACCCGCGAAGATGATGAGGAAGTTGAGCGCCGAGGTGAAGATCAGCACGCCCGCCGGGACAGCCAGCAGCATGACACCTGCCCCCGGTGCGCGGAACCTGTTGATCGAACCGAGGATCCGGTTCACCGCGGCAGGCCACACCCCGTCGCGGCCGGTCGTGTAGACCCCGCGACCGAAGTACATCAGCAGTGACAACATCGCGTTGAACAACGCGATTATCACCCCGACGTCGATGATGATCCTTGCCTTGTCGCCAAGCGACGCCTCCACCGAATAGATGACCGGTGCCGGGGCGTTGAAGAATTCCTTCAGATCCGGCGCGGCGACGACGGCAGCGATCAGCGGAACCATGATCAGCAGGCACGCGAGCACGGCGGAGATGATGACCGCCTTGGCGATATTGCGTTCGCCGCCCTTGAGTTCCTCAGAGAAACCCAGAGCGGCGTCGTAGCCGTTGATGACATTGAATGCGGGCGCGAGGGTGGCCAACATGACCGCGGCGCCGACCGCGACGAGTTCTCCGTTGCTCAGCACGGTCGGGTGGAAGGTGACCTCGGCCAGTTGCTGATGTGGGTGTAAAAGCGCCGCCACCGTGATGATGCCCAGTACGACGCATTCGACGACGACCATCGCCGCGGTCGCCCATGCGCCCACCTCTACTTTCGTCAGCGCAAGCCCGGTGGCCAGCGCCAACAACACGATCGCGATGGTGGTGTCGGGAAACCCCAACGACGGGAACAGGTCCCGCAAGAAGCCGACCATTCCGAGCGCGATACTGGCCGGGATCACGATGCCCTGAATGAGGTAGTTGAACATCGTGATCCATGACAGCGGTCCCGGCAGCACGCGCCGGACAAGCGAGTACATGCCGCCTGCGATCGGGAACATCCCCGCCAACTCGCCGAGGCACAACGCGATGAAAACCACGACAACCGACAACAGCAGGCCCGCGCCGATCGAGAACGTGCCTCCGACCACGAACACTCCCGCGGACAGGAACAGCACCGCCATGGTGGGCGAGACGTCGGCCATGGCAAGCCCGACGACTTCGGGGATGTTCAGTCTTCGCTCGAGTTGCTGAGAATAGCCGAGTTGCTCGAGCCGAGAACGGGATTCGGACATCGTGTCCTCCGTGACGGTGGGTTAATGGGTGGCAACGCCGATGGACCCGGCGGGCACACAACCGGTGCGGCCGCCGTCGGCGATCAGATGTGTGCCGGTGATGTATCCCGCGCGATGTGACAGCAAGAAGACCACCGCCTCGGCGATCTCGGCTGGTTCGGCGATGCGCTTCATCGCAACGCTTGCGGCGTTGTCGGCGAGTTCGGCGGCCGGGTCGTCAGCGCCGTCGAACTCGGCTAGAAACATCGGCGTCTTGGTGGTACCGGGGCACACCGCGTTCACCCGGATGTTCCACGACGACAATTCGGCGGCGGCGCTTCGCGTCATCGCGAGGATCGCGCCTTTGGTCGCGGTGTACGCGACATACCCCGTCTGGCCGATGATCGCCAACTCGGAGGCGGTGTTGACGATCGATCCGGCCCGGCGACCCTGCATGACGCGGGCGGCCTCGCGCAGCACATAGAACGAGCCGGCGAGGTTGACGTCCACGAGCCGCCGGAAGACTTCATCGGTGGTCTCGGTGAGCGGGCTGACGATCGAAATGCCCGCGTTGTTGTGCACCGCATCGACGGGACCCAACTGCGATTCCACTCGTGCGAACGCGGCCCGGACCGCCTCCGGATCCGCGACATCAGCGGCGACGGTGAGGACGCGACCGCCGTACTGTTTGACCCGATCTCGCGCGCCGTCGAGGTCATCACCGGGACGCGACAACAGCGCGACGGCCGCGCCTTCACGGGCCAGCGCCTCGGCAGTGGCCAGTCCGATTCCGGAGGCGGCCCCGGTGACAACGGCGATGCGGTCGGTCATCTCGTCGCTCATCTGCCTGCTTCCCGTGAACGCAGCCAAGCGATTTGACTGTCCAGTCCGCGCTCCAATGACCAGGCCGGCGTGTAGCCGAGGTCGCGCGTTGTCGCGGAGAGGTCGTAGGGACCTTGGCGGTCCCAGTCGGGTAGGAAGCCGGGGCCGATTTCATAGCGGCTGCCGGGGATGCGCCCCGCGAGCAGCCTCGCCGTCTCGGCGACGGTGACCTGGCGGCCGCCCGAGACGTTGTACACCGGTTGCGACACCGTGCTGCTGAACGCGGCCAGGCCGGCGGCGGTGGCGACGTCGGCCACATAGACGAACTGGAACGGATGGTCCCCGCCTGCTTCGAGTTGGAACGCCTCGCCGCGAAGACCGGCGCGGATCATGTCGCCAAGCAGACTCGGCATCCACAACCCCGGGCCATAGACCTCGGTCACCCGCAGCGACACGATCTCCATCCCGTACAGCGAGTTGTAGACGACGCCGAACAATTCACCACTGACCTTGGTGACGCCATACGGCGTCGTCGGTCGCGGCGTGACGGTCTCGTCGACGGTGGTGGCTGGGTCGAGATTGCCGAGCGCGCATTCCGACGAGAAGTTGACGATGCGGTGCACGCCGGTGACGCGGGCCGCCTCGTAGACCGCGAGGGTGCCCTCCGCGTTGGCCTTGAAGGTGGTCCACGGCAGGTCGATCGACACACCGGGGTGGCTCTGGCCTGCGGTGTGAATGATGCGATCGACGCTGTGCCGACGCAGCGTCTCGGTGAGGCGGGGGATGTCGGACAACTCGCCCTGCACGAGGGTCACCCCGTCGCGAGTGTCGACGGCGAAATCGCGGTTGTAGCTGACGACCTTGTCGCCGTCTTCCAGCAGTTGATTGACCAGGTGACGCCCCACAAAGCCGAGGCCGCCGGTCACGAGGGTGCTCATGAGTGTCCAGCATGCGACCGATCCCGTGGTGCAGCAACGGACGAATTGTCAGAACTTCCCCGCATCGTGTGGGACATACTGTCAGATGTGATGCTGCGACAGGTCCTCGACCATCCGGTGCTGGCGCCCGCCCGGCCCGTGCTGCTGAGCGGCGCCGACCACATCGACCACGCGGTTCGCTGGGTGCACACCGCCGACCTGTATGACATCGCCCCGCTGTTGCGCGGTGACGAGGTGCTACTGACCAACGGGGTGGGGCTCATCGGCGTCGATGAGGTCGGTCGCAGGCTGTACGTGCGACGGCTGGCCGAGAGCGGCGTTGCGGGCCTGCTGTTCGAGGTGGGCCGAACCTTCGCCGAGGTGCCTGCAGACATGGTGGCCGAAGGCTGTGACGTCGGCTTACCTGTCGTCGAACTGCAACCGGTGCTGCGTTTCACCGAGGTGGCCGAGGCGGTCAACAGTGAGCTGATCGACCGTTCGGTGGCCCGACTGCGGCACGCCGACGAGATATCCAGAACGCTGTCGGAGCGGTTGGCCCGTGGTGCTTCGCTGCGCGAATTGATCGAACACATCGGCACCACCTTGGGAACGTGGGTGCGGCTCAGTGACTACGCAGGCCGAGTCGTCGTCGCCGCAGGCGGCGTCGACAAGGGCGGCGGACTGAGCGCCGAAGCGCCGGTGCTGGTCGACGGCACCGCATGGGGCCGCCTGACCGTCGGCGCACACGGCGTGCCGGAGGTGTTCGTCAAGGCCGTGATGGAGCGGGCGCCAACGGTTTTGGGCCTGTATCTGATCCGCGAGCAGAAAGACGTCGCGGGCACTCTTCGTGCCCAGCAGCTGCTGCTCGACCAGCTCGGCACCAATCAGTCTGTCGAGCGGCGCCTGTTGGAGGCGAGGATGCGAGCGGCAGGCGTGCCCACCGCCAACCACGAATACGCATGCATCGCGGTCGATCCCCGCAGGGTGGAGTCGGCGGCGAAGATCGTCGATGGGCTGGTTCGGCATGTGGGACACGGGATCTTCGGCTTGGTCGAGGGGACGCTGTGCGCGTTGATGGCCGGCCAGATCGACGATGCGGCACCGAATCTCGCCAACGCGGTGCGGTCGGCGGCACGGGATGCGCTGCCGCGCCAGACTCGGCTGTGTGCAGCCGTCGGGCGGTCGGTACGCGACCCGTCGGATCTACCGCGCGCCATGTCCGAGGCGCGGGCAACCCTGGCCCTTGGCCAGGATCTGCACGTGAGGCAGCCGATCGTCAGTGTGCAGGCGCTTGCTCTCGAACGCATGCTGACCGCGCATGGAAACCTGGACGCCACAAGACGTTTCGTCGAGGACCAGATCGGCATCCTCGAGCGGGCGGACTCCGCGAAGAGCGGTCAGCTCTCCCACACGTTGGAGGTGCTCGCCGCCTGCGGGGGCAACAAGGCGGAGGCGGCCAAACGTCTGCACATGCGGCGGCAGTCGCTGTATTACCGGCTCGACCAGATCGCCAAACTTCTCGACGTCGACCTCGACGACCCCAAGCAGCTGATCACGCTTGCGGTGGCCGTCACGGCAAGGCGAATCCTGTCGCCGGGCAGTATCTAACCGGTCAGCGCCCGGTGCGCTTCCTCGGCCGCTCGTTTACCCGACCGCACGGCACCGTCGAGGAATCCCGTCCATTCATCGGCGGTTTCGGTACCCGCCCAGAAGATGCCGTCGATGGGCTTGCGCAGCCACGGTCCGTACGTCGTCCATGATCCCGGCGGAACCGCGGCAGTAGGCCCACCTGGTGCGAATTGCTCTGCGCCCCAACAATGATCGAGGTAGTCGATGGGATGTCTTGCGGCGTCGCCGAACAGAGTCGCGAAGCCGTCAAGGGCCCTCGCGCGGCGCTGTTCCGGGGTCAGCGGGTCGAAGGTGCGCGCATCGGTGAAGCCGAGCAGGATTCCCGGCCCGTCGTCGTCCGGGCTGACGTCGAAGGTGATGAACACGGGACCCTCGTCGGACAGCGCCTCTCCTGAGCAGCCGTTAACCCGCCAGAACGGGGTTTCGTAGGCGACGTACGCCTTGCTCAGATTGCCCTGCGGCCAGTGCTCGGTGAGCTTTTCGTACTCCGGGGGTAGATCGGGGTCGAAGTCGATCGCCGCCCGGTGCTCCGGCGGGATCGCCACGATGACGGCCTTGGCCGCGACCTCACCACGGTCACAGCCGACAACCAGTGTGCCGTCGGTGCGTCGCTGGATGCTGCGCACGACCGCGCTTAGCACCACGCGATCACCCAGTTCCTCGGCCACCCGAAGCGCAATCTGTTGTGTGCCATTGGGAAAGCGGTCCTGCTGCGCACCGCCTTCGACGTCGAGCATGCGGCCGATGCCACCCGCGGCCTTGATGTAGCGGGTCGCATGCAACATCGACACCTCTTCGGGCTCACAGCCCCACGTCACGCGGGCCATGATCGCCATCAGATTCCGTGTCGACGCGCCGGCATGCACGTAGCGCAACCACTCCTCGAGAGTCTTGGAGTCCAGGATCTCGGCGATCGACGACGTCCACGGTTCGTTGACCGGCACCCGCCGACAGACGCGTTCGAACCGCCACTGTATCCGGGACACGTCGAGCAACTCGATGATCGACAACTTCGGGATGGTGCTGCGATACGACCGGACCTTGCCGTGCCACCGGATCAGGTTCTTGCCGCGACTGTGGGTGCGCACCGTCTCGCACCCAAGTTCCTTCGCCAGCGCGATGACGGCGTCCTGAGTCGGCCCGACGAAAGTGCCGCCGAGATCGACCGGTGTGCCCGCGATCGTCGCGGTCGACGAGCGCCCCCCGACTCGGTCACGGCCTTCGATCACCACGACGTCGTGCCCCAGATGAACCAGGTCGCGGGCAGCCGACAACCCCGCGAACCCGGCACCCACGATGACGACGTCGGCATTGGGCGGAATGGTCACACCACTAGGCTCTCACGCCGTGAAGGTCATGACAGCGTTGTTCGGGCCCACCGATGCGATGGAGCGCGCGCATCTGCTGCGGGAGGCTGGGGCCAGCGGGGTTTTCACCTTCGAGGGACCGCACGACGTTTTCACGCCGCTTGCCCTGGCGGCCGCGGTCGAGGACCTCGACCTGATGACCAACGTCGCGATCGCTTTCCCCCGTAACCCCATTCATCTCGCGCATCAAGCCAACGACCTACAGTTGCTGACCAAGGGGCGGTTCACACTCGGACTCGGTACCCAGGTGCGCACGCAGATCGAGAAGCGGTTCGGCGCGGAGTTCGATCGGCCCGTCGCCAGGATGACGGAACTGGTGCGCGCGTTGCGAGCCATCTTCGCGGCGTGGCAGTCCGGCGACCGCCTCGATTTCCGCGGCGAGTACTACCGGCACACGCTGATGACGCCGACGTTCAATCCTGGACGCAACCCGTACGGCCCGCCACCCATCTATGTCGGCGCGCTCGGTCCGCGGCTGACCAGGGCCACTGCCAGCACGGCGGACGGCCTGCTGGTGATGCCGTTCGGTTCGAAGCGGTTCCTGCAGGAGGCGACCATGCCGGCCATTCGGGAAGGGTTGGCCGCCGCGCGACGCGACCGAACCGACTTCGCCGTCGTCCCCGAGATCATCGTCTCGGCCGGGGACGACCACTCCGCCACTCGCAGGTTGCTGGCTTTCTACGGGTCGACGCCGGCATATCGGCCCGTGCTGGACGTGCACGGTTGGGGCGATCTTCAACCGGAACTCAACACGCTGTCCAAACAGGGCCGGTGGGAGGAGATGGGCAGGCTCATCGACGACGACATCCTGCACACCATCGCGGCCTGCGGCAGTCCCGGCGACATCGCCGCCCACATCCGCGACCGGGTGGCGGGCGTCTCCGACCGGATCTGCATCTACCAGCCAGGACCGATCGCGGTGGAATCGCTGGCCGCGATCGTCGACGCGCTCAACAGCTGAGCCCCTAAGGTGGTACCCGGGTGGACCAAAGGAGGTCTTCTTGAGCGCTCCCGAGTACTCAGACGTGCTGATCATCGGCGCCGGGATATCAGGAATCGGTGCCGCCTACCGCATCAAGGAAAAGAACCCCGGGCTGTCCTACACGGTGCTGGAACGCCGTGCCCGCATCGGCGGCACGTGGGACTTGTTCCGCTATCCAGGCATCCGGTCCGACAGCGACATCTTCACCCTCAGCTTCCCCTACGAGCCGTGGCGCAGGCCGGAGAACGTCGCCGACGGCGAGGACATCCGGGCGTACCTGACCGAGACCGCCCGCAAACACCGCATCGACGAGCACATCCGGTTCAACACCAAAGTCGTCTCCGCCGACTGGGACTCGGCCACCGATACCTGGACGGTGCAAACCGAACAGGACGGCGCGGCCAAGGCCTACCGCGGCCGGTTCGTCTTTTTCGGCACCGGCTACTACAACTACGACGAGCCCTACCGACCCGAGTTCCCCGGCATCGAGAACTTCGCGGGCGAGATCGTGCACCCGCAGTTCTGGCCAGAATCGCTGGACTATGCCGGTAGGCGTGTCGTGGTCATCGGCAGTGGCGCCACCGCGGTCAGCATGATCCCGTCGCTGACGAAGAAGGCCGGCCACGTCACCATGCTGCAGCGCTCACCCACCTACATGCTGTCGATGCCCCGCATCCACCCTGTGGTGCAAGCGATCCGGAAAGTGTTGCCAACGCGGGCGGCCAACCACGTCGTGCGGCTGTACAACACCTTCTTCACCGTGATGACCTACGTGGTCGCCCGGAACGCACCGAAGTTCAGCAGGCGGCTCATCCGGGCGATGGCGAAAAAGAGCCTGCCGCAAGGCTATCCGGTCGACGTCCACTTCAAGCCCAAATACGACCCGTGGGACCAGCGGATGTGTCTGATCCTGGACAACGACCTCTACACCGCGGTCAGCGACGGCCGCGCCGAGGTGGTCACCGACACCATCGACCACGTCGACAGCACGGGAATCGTGCTGCGCTCGGGCCGTCATATCGACGCGGACGTGATCGTGACCGCGACGGGCCTGCAACTACAGGCGCTGGGCGGCGTGGCCATCAGCATCGACGGCGCCGAGGTCAAACCGCAGGACCGGTTCGTCTACAAGGAGCACATGCTCGAAGACATCCCGAACATGGCGTGGTGCGTCGGCTACATCAACGCGTCATGGACGCTGCGCGCCGACCTGACGGCGCGCTCGGTCGCGAAGCTGCTGTCCTACATGGACGCTCACGGTTACACGCATGCCTATCCGCATCTTGGTGACCGGCCCATGCCGGAGAAACCGGCGTGGAACATCAACGCCGGCTATGTGCAACGTGCGCTGCACGCCCTGCCGAAATCCGGCACCCGCCGGCCGTGGAACGTGCGGCACAACTACGTGCTCGACGTCATCGATCATCGCTTCGACCGCATCGAGGAATCGATGGTGTTCGGCCGCGTTGATGTCACGGCGGCCAAGGAGGCCAGGCCGGCCTAGCGGGCTCGAAGGAGGTAAGCCCGGTGAGTACCACCGAATCTGTCTACTGCGATGTATTGATAGTCGGCGCGGGCATTTCCGGCATTGGCGCCGCGTATCGCATCCACCAGAAGGATCCCGCGCTGTCGTACACGATTGTGGAACGACGGCCGCGGTTGGGCGGCACCTGGGACCTGTTCCGGTATCCGGGTGTGCGCTCGGACAGTGACATCTTCACGTTGAGCTTTCCTTTCGAACCGTGGCGGCGTGAGGAGACCATCGCCGACGGCCCCGACATCCGGCGGTATCTCGACGAGACGGCGCGTAAGCACAACATCGACAAGCACATTGAACTGAACACCCGCGTCGAATCGTGACTGCGACTCGCAGACCGACACCTGGACGGTTCGGGCCGAGCAGGACGGCACAGGCAAAACGTACCGCTGCCGCTTCCTGTTCTTCGGCACCGGCTACTACGACTACGACAATCCGCACAGCCCGGACTTGCCGGGGATCGAGAACTTCAGTGGTGAGGTCAGCTGAACGCGCCCACCGAGATTCAGGGCGCGACGGTCAGCCAGTCGGCGAAGCCGGACGGATCGTGCCTGCCGAGCGCGCCGTGCTCGAACAAGCCCCAGCCCTCACGCTCGACGCCGTCAGCGTCGCGGCATACGGCGCGGCCGACATGGTCGATCACACCAAAACCCGCCCGCCCGACGATCGCCGGGTCGGTCATGTCGTAGGTCAGGCGTTCGGTGAAACCGTCGCCCCTCCACATGCCGTGCAGCCAATCCGAGTCACCGCCGTACCCGCCGCCGACGTGGATCGGCACCGGCAGCTTGGATTCGACCTCGAAGCTCAGCGACGCACCCGTCCCGTCGGTCGCGTCGACGGTCGCGCCGGTCGGTATGCGAGTGCCGGAGCGGTAGTGAATCTTCACCCGCGGCCAGCCGAGTTGCTCAACGCGGCCGTCCTTCCAGATGCGGGTGCAGTCGTTGAGTGACCGGAAACCAAGGTGGTCCTCCTGGATGATGACGACGATGCCGAAGTCGTCGAACGCCATCGGCACGTAGAGCCACCACATGCCCTCGAACGGCGGATCGTCGGGGCGGCCTGCGGGCTCGGCTTCACCGATGGGCCGAATTCCCCATGACCGGTCGCGGGTGCCGATCCAGCGGGCCGGATCCACCGCGATCTCCTTGCCGTCGATCACGAGGTGACCGCTCCACGCGCCGACCTGGGCGAAACGTTGAGCATCGAGCGTGACACGGTTGCCCCGGCGCATGATGTGCGGTTGCTCCTGCACCACGTCGAAAAGGCCGTCCCACGTCAAATCCGCTGCGATACCTTCGGTCTCGTCCAACACGATGCGCAGTTTGCGCAGCGGCTCGATGACTTCGACGCGATAGTTTCCGACGCTCTGGTTCAGCCGGTCCTGGTCGATCGCTCCGCTCAAATGCACGGCTGTCTGCTCATCGCCGCGCCGGACAAGTAGGAACGCGTCCTTCACGCCGAGATTCGGGTAGTAGCCGATGCCCGAGATCACGAAGATGTCGCCCGTGCGGTCGTGCGCGTTGAAGTACGAACGGTCATAGAAGTTGCGGTCACTGGAACCCGGCCATGCGATCGGCTGCGGGATCTGGTGCACCGGGAACTCGTCCATGGGGCCGAGCATCACGCGTCTCCGATCAGTCGCTTGAGTACTGAGCCGTGGTAAAAAAGCGACTCCACGTCGTCAGGTTTCTCGATCTCGCCGAATCGGACCCGCCGCGCGCTGGTCCGCATGAACACGCACGCCCAGATCACGCCGGAGTACACGTAGAACCAGTGCAGGTCGCCCAGTTCCACACCGGCCAGTTCGGCGTACGTCGCCTTGACGTCCTCTTCGCGCATGAACTCCGGCAGCCCGGGTAACCCGGCCAAGCCGGCCAACTCCTGGAAGACCATGTGGGCGAAGATGATCCACGCGACATCCATCTCGCGTGGGCCGAGCACCGCCATTTCCCAGTCCAGCACGGCGACGGGCCGGAAGTCCGAGTACAGCACGTTGCCAACGCGGGAGTCGCCCCACACCAGGACCGGGTCCTCGGCTGCGGCGTCGGCAGGCCAGTTCGTCTCGAGCCATTGGAGCGCCCGTTCGAGCAATTCCGAGCGGCCGATGTCCGGAACGGCGAATCTGTACCAGGATTGCAGCCAGTTGAGATTGCGCCGCAACGCATTTGACTCCGGAGCCGCTTGGTCGGCGACATTTGACTCCGGAGCCGCTTGGTCGGCGACATTTGACTCCGGAGCCGCTTGGTCGGCGACATTTGACTCCGGAGCCGCTTGGCCGGCGACATCAGATCCCATGCCATCGTTGAGGAAGCCGAAGGTCTTCTCGGGCTCGGGAATGGAATGCAGCTTGGCGATCACCTCGATGGTGCTGTCCTGCAGCTCGCGTTGACGCTGTGCAGGGGAGTCGGCGAACCAATTGTTGCCGAACGTATACGGCATCACATCCGGCGGTACCTGGCCCTCGACGTAATCCATCAGGAAGAACGGTGTGCCGAGCACCTCGCCTGTCGGTTCGAGCCACCGCACCCGGGGGACGGGGACATCGGTCATCTCACCGACCAGCCGGATCACGTCGAACTGGTGGTCCATCCGGTATGACGAGAACACCGGAACGTCCTGCATGGTGGGCGCCACCCGCGCCACCCACCTCTCTTCCCAGCGGTGCCCGTCGTCGTCCCAGCGACCGGTCAAGATGATCGTCTCTGACGACATCCCGTTGGCGTCGACACCGCTCTCCACGGTGACTTCGGGCCTCACGCCGCCCGGCATCACGGTCGCTAACCAGTCCGACATCACCTCGGGAAGTGAGCTCAGGTCGCGACTCGAGTGTTCGAGGCGGCCGACGTCTTCGACAGCCGGTTCAGTAGCCACAGTGATTCCTTCGGCCGTTAATTACGATACGGTGGGTAGCGTTATGAAAGCAGACCCGTCATCGGATGACAAGGCTCCGGGGGCAGGGCGTCCCCGGGACCCGCGCATCGACGTTGCCATACTGCGCGCCGCCGCGGATCTGCTTGTGGAAATCGGGTATTCGAACCTGACCATGGCCGCGGTGGCCGAGCGCGCGGGAACCACCAAGACGGCGCTGTACCGGCGTTGGTCGAGCAAGGCTGAACTGGTGCACGAGGCAGCGTTCCCCGCGGCGCCGACGGCGATCGAGACGCCGCCTGGTGACATCGTCGCCGACGTCCGCGCGATGATCGCCGCCGCTCGCGACGTGTTCACCAGCCCGGTGGTACGTGCCGCGCTGCCCGGTCTGATCGCCGATATGGCCGCCGATGCGGACCTCAATGCCCGCGTCATGAGCCGCTTCACCGACGTCTTTGTCGCGGTGCGAACCCGACTGGCCGACGCGGTCCGCCGCGGCGAGGTGCACGCCGATGTCGACCCGGATCGACTGGTGGAAGTGATCGGCGGCGCAACGCTGTTGCGAGTGCTGCTGACGCCCGACGGACCGCTCGGTGATGATTGGGTCGCGCAGACGACTGCCATCGTGGTCCACGGTGTGGTCTCGTAGAAACCGATGCTCGCGCCTTTCCCGACTGACTGGCAGACCGCACTGGTGCTCGTGCCGCATCCCGACGACGTCGAGTACGGGTGCGCCGCGGCGGTTGCCAAATGGACCGCGCAGGGCAAAGCCGTGCATTACGCACTGGGCTGCCGGGGCGAGATGGGCATCGATGGCCTGCCGCCCGAGCGGGCGGGTCCGTTGCGGGAAATCGAGCAACGCCGCTCCGCAGCCATCGTCGGCGTCGACGACGTGCAGTTCTGGAACTTCCCCGACAGCCAGATCCGCGACACACCCGAGCTACGCGCGAAGATCGCCGAGACGATCACATCGCTTCGGCCCGATCTGGTGCTCACGATTTACAGCGGTCCTGAGTGGGCGCCCGGTCAACCGAATCAGCGCGACCACATCGAGTTCTCGAATGCCGTTGCGGCGGCTTACGACTCGCTCGCAGACCCGCCGCGGTGGCTGTTCGAGAATGGCCCGGAGGTCACTCATGCCGAGGTGATCGACGACGACTGCTTCGAACGCGCCATCGAATCGCTCGCCGCCCACGACGTGTATCTATCGGTGCTCGATCCGGCGACGCCGGTGCTGGAGCAGGCTCGCACGCAGGTGCACATGGCGACCGCGCCACGACCGGAATTCGGGGGTAAGCGCACCGTCGAGTTCATCGTGCGGCGCGACAGACTTCGAGCTGCAGCTAATGCCGAAATTGTTCGCTAATTGGATATCCGTTCGCTACTTTCAGGAGTTACCGGTCAGCGGTGTGCTGAATGCGCACGTCGCAAATTTACGTTACGGCGCACAGCTACCTGCCAGAGATTGCACAGCATTTGCAAAGCCACACACTAGCGAACGGTTTCTCGTTACTATCACAACTACTCTATGGGGCTTCGGGGAGCGAGGGGGCAAGAGGCGTGGAGCCAAGCTGGGGTCACAACCGGGCAAAACTCGGCGGAAAGACGGCGCTGGTCACGGGTATCACCGGGCAGGATGGGGGTTATCTCGCCGAGTTGCTGCTGTCCAAGGGTTACCAGGTCTACGGCCTGGTCCGCGGTCAGAACAATCCGAAGGAACCCAGCCTGCGGGCAGAGTTTCCCGAGGTACATGTGCTGCATGGTGACCTGCTGGACATGTCGAGCCTGGTGTCGGCGATGCATGTAGCGAAGCCGGACGAGGTGTACAACCTGGGGGCCGTGACGTTCGTGGCCTACTCGTGGCAGAACCCGCGATTGACGTTCGACGTCACCGGGGGTGGCGTGCTGAACATGCTCGAGGCCGTGCGCCTGTACCAGGAGATATCCGGGCACACCGTCCGCTACTACCAGGCATCCAGCGCGGAGATGTTCGGCAACGCGCAGGAGATTCCGCTGCGGGAGACCAGTCCGTTCTATCCGCGGTCACCCTACGGCGCGGCGAAGGCCTACGGGCACTACATGACCGTGAACTACCGCGAGTCCTACGGCATCCACGCCAGTTCGGCCATGTTGTTCAACCACGAATCACCGCGCCGCGGCACCGAATTCGTGACTCGTCGGATCAGCCAGGCCGTGGCGCGGATTTCGCTCGGGCTGCAGGACAGCATCTCGCTTGGCAATCTTCACGCGCAACGAGATTGGGGCTTCGCAGGCGACTACGTCGAGGCGATGTATCTGATGCTGCAGCAGGACACGCCAGACGATTACGTGCTGGCGACCGGTGAAGCGCACTCCGTCAGCGAGTTCCTCGACCTGGCGTTCGACGTGATCGGTATCGATGATTGGTCGCCCTACGTCAGGGTCGACGCCGCGCAGATGCGCCCCGCTGACGTCGAGGTGCTGATCGGAGATGCCACGAAGGCACGATCGGCCTTGGGCTGGAAACCGCGAATGTCGTTCGTCGAACTCGTGCAGTTGATGGTCGAAAGCGACATCCAGGCGCAGTCGTTGGCGGTGTCGCGCCGCTAGCCTCCGAGCTGGCGCTTGTTGCGCTCGCTCACGGCGCGGAATCGATCACCGAGCCCCTCGAAATCGCGGTGTTGCGCGGACGCGATCGCGGCTTCGGCGGCAAGCGCCGGGTCGACCACTGCTGCCGCGCCGGCGGCATAGATCTCCTTGAGCCCCAACATGGTCGATGCGGGCACCTCGGCGATCTGACTCGCCAGCTCGAGCGCTCGATCGAGCAGTCGGTCATGTGGTACCACTTCGGTCACCAATCCGATGCGCTCGGCCCGGGCGGCATCCACCACCTCCCCCGTCATCGACAGCCGTCGCGCCATCGCCAGCCCGACGAGTCGGGGGAGTCGCGCGGTCATGCCGCCGCCGGGCAGGATCCCGACGCGGGCGTGGGTGTCGGCGAACACCGCGCGCTCGGAGGCGATGAGAAAGTCGCAGCCGAGCGCCATCTCGAGGCCGCCGGTGAACGTCGCGCCGTTGATTGCTCCGACGATCGGCGTGCGCGCCGTGGCGACCGCGGCGATACAGCTCTGCGACCGGAATTCCTCGAAGTACTGCAGCCCGTCGCGCTGCGCCTCCTTGAGGTCGACGCCCGCGCAGAACGCCGGATCGGCTCCGGTCAGCACTACGGCGTGCACGGAGTCGTCGGCGTCGGCCTCGGTAACCGCATCGTAGGTGGCCCTGATCAGGTCGCGGCTCAACGCGTTCCTGGCATCGGGCCGGTTCAGCGTCAACAACCTGACCGCACCGTGATCGGCGGTGAGGACGAGGGAATCGGTCATGGTTTCCTTCCCGCCGAGATCGACGTATTGGCGGAACCGTCTCGCACTAGCCGCCCAAACGTACGTTTGGGTGACAAGGGAACCTCAGGGCAGGAACTGGTTGGCCGTGTTGGCCAGATCCAGCAGTGGTTGCGGCAGCGCGCCGAGGAGGAAGGTGACGGCCGCGGTGATCATGACGACCGCGGTGCTCAACACACTCGGCACCACCACCGCGGGCGCGTCGTCGGGCGGCTCGGTGAAGAACATCAACACGATGACCCGGACGTAGAAGTATGCGGCGACCGCACTTGCGACGACACCGATCACCACGAGCGGAATCGCTCCGCCCTCGCCCGCGGCCTTGAAGACCGCGAACTTGCTGACGAACCCGCTCGTCAACGGGATACCTGCGAAGGCGAGCAAGAACAACGAAAACACAATGCCCACAGCCGGATACCGGCGGCCCAGACCTGCCCAGCGCGCCAGCGCGGTGTCTTCCTCGCCGTCGGCGCTGCGCACCAGACCGACCACCGCGAACGCACCGACAGTGCTGAACCCATAGGCGAACAGATAGAACAGGGTCGATGACACGCCAGCTTCGTTCTGGGCGATCACACCGGTGAGGATGAATCCGGTATGCGCCACAGCCGAATACGCCAGCATCCGCTTGACGTCGTTCTGGGTCACGGCCGTGACCGTGCCCACCACCATGGTGAGGATGGCGATGGCCCACATCACCGGTCGCCAGTCGTCGTGCAAACCGGGCACCGCGATGTAGAAGATCCGCAGCATCGCGCCGAACGCGGCGATCTTCGTCGCCGCCGCCATGAACGCCGTGATCGGGGTCGGTGCGCCCTGGTACACATCGGGAATCCACGAGTGGAACGGCACGGCGCCGACCTTGAACAGCACACCTACCAGGAGCAACCCGGTGCCGATCAGTGCCAGCGACGTCTTGCCCGTACCGGCCGTCACCGCATCGGCGATGCCACCGAGGTTCAGCGTGCCTGCGTACCCGTACAACATCGCGACGCCGTACAGGAAGAAGGCTGACGAAAACGCGCCGAGGAGAAAGTACTTCACCGAGGCTTCCTGCGATAGCAGTCGCCGCCTGCGGGCCAGCCCGCACAGTAGATACAGCGGCAGCGAAAGCACCTCGAGCGAGATGAACATGGTCAACAAATCGTCGGCGGCCGGGAACAACAGCATGCCGCCGATCGCGAACATGGTCAGCGGGAACACTTCGGTCTGGATGACACCGGCCTTGGTTGCCAGTTTTTCCGCGACGCTTCCCGCCACCGCTGAGGCCTGCGGGGTGAACGCATCCAGGCCGCGGCCGGAGTCTTTGTCCCCGGCAGCGTCGATGCGCCGTTCGGCGATGAGCAGAATGCCGAGCACGCCCATCAGAAGAATTGTGGCCTGAAGGAACAGGGTCGGCGCGTCGACGGCGATAGCGCCCATCACGGCCGTATGGCCGGTGCCGCCGCGCAGATCGCGAGCCAGCCCGACGACCGCGATGAACGCGACGACCAGACCACCGAGGCTGAGCACCAACTGGGCGGCGTAGCGCTGCTGACGTGGCAGGAATGCCTCGACGAGCACGCCGACCACGGCCACCCCGAGCACGATGAGCATGGGGGACAACAAGCCGTATTCGACGACGGGGGTGGGTACGTTCATCGGGCCGGCCCTTCTGCCATCTGCGGTGCCGGGTCAGGCTGGTTGATGGTGGTCAGCGTGTGGCTGACCGCGGGATTGATCACGTCCAACGCGGGTTTCGGATACACCCCGAGCAGCAGTAACAACGCGATAAGCGGTGCAACGACGACCAGTTCGCGTGGCACCAGGTCGCGCAACCGGTCGTTGTCCTCCTTGACCGGGCCGGTCATCATCCGCTGATACATCCAGAGGATGTACACCGCGGACAACACCAGCGCCAATGACGCGAACACAGCGAAGGCCGGGTAGCGCGTGAATGTTCCGATCAGGACCAGGAATTCGCTGATGAACGGTGCCAGACCCGGAAGAGACAACGTCGCCAGGCCTGCGACCAGGAAGGTGCCTGCCAGGACCGGTGCCACCTTCTGCACGCCGCCGTACGCCGCGATCAGGCGAGTACCCCTGCGCGACACCAGGAACCCGGCGATCAGGAACAGTGCCGCCGTGGAGATGCCGTGATTGATCATGTACAGCGTCGATCCCGACTGGCCCTGCGTGGTCATCACGAAGATGCCGAGGATGATGAAGCCGAAGTGCGAGATCGAGGTGTATGCGATCAGGCGCATCACGTCGACCTGGCCGATGGCCACGATGGCGCCGTAGACAATCCCGATCACGGCCAGCGTGATGATCAGCGGCCGGAAATACATTGCGGCGTCGGGGAACAACTGCAGGCAGTAGCGCAGCATGCCGAACGTTCCGACTTTGTCCATCACGGCCATCATGAGCACCGCGCTGGCCGGGGTGGCTTCCACCGCCGCGTCGGGCAGCCAGCGGTGGAACGGCCACAGTGGCGCCTTGACCGCGAACGCGAACATGAACCCGCCGAACAACAAGTTCATCACCGCGGGACTCATCACGAACTGACCGCTGGACACCGCAGCGACGATCGCGCGGAAATCGAAGGTGCCTGCGGCGAACGCGTCGCTCTGCGCGGTGACCACGTAGAGGCCGACCACCGCGGCGAGCATGATCAGGCCGCCAAAAAGGTTGTACAGCAGGAACTTCACTGCCGCTTTGGAACGGTTCTCGCCGCCGAACCCGCCGATCAGGAAGTACATCGGGATCAGCATGGCCTCGAAGAAAACGTAGAACAGCAGTATGTCGAGCGAGACAAGCGACATGAGCACCATGCCCTCGACCGCAAGCGTCAGCGCGAAGTAGGTGTGCACCGACCGTCCCGCCCAGCCGATCTGATCGCTTGCGTCGTTCCAGCCCGCGACGATCAGCAGCGGCACCAGCACCGCCGTCAGCACCACCAGCGCCAGCGCGATGCCGTCGACGCCGAGGATGTAGCCGGTGCCGAACGACGGGATCCACCGGTGCGATTCCACGAATTGGTACTGCTCGCCGCCCGGTTGGAACCCGACCGCGACCACCAGCGTCACGGCGAGCACGGCGATGGAGACCAGCAGCGCCAACCACTTGGCCACCGCTCGCTGCGAGGCGGGCAGCAGCATCACCAGTGCCGCACCGAGCATGGGGAGCGCCCACAGGATCGTGAGCCACGGGATCGAGGTCACCACAGCTGCACCGCCAGGATCGCGGCGACCACCAGGGCCGCACCGGCCAACATCGACAAGGCATACGAGCGTGCGAATCCGGTTTGTAGTCGCCGGAATCCGTTGCTGATGCGGCCGACGAGCGCGGCGAGGCCGTTCGCCGCGCCGTCCACCGCGTCGTTGTCGATTTCGACGAGTCCCTCGGTGAGAAGCTGTCCCGGTCGCATGAACACCCGTTCGTTGAATGCGTCGCCGTAGAGGTCTTGGCGCGCGGCGACGGTGAGCGCCGACCCGGCGGGCACCTCCTCGGGAACAGCCCGCTTGCCGTACATCCGGTACGCGATCGCGATTCCTGCGGCGACCACGACCAAGATCACGGTGGTGGCCACCCACACCGGTGTCGCATGCGCCTCCTCATGGGCGCCGACGACGGGCTCGAGCCATTTCTGCAACGTGCCGCCGATCGCGAAGACACCGCCGGAGAACACCGAGCCGACGGCCAACAGGATCATCGGCCATGTCATGACCGCCGGTGCCTCATGCGGATGCGCGACAAGTTTGTTCGCCGTCGCGTCGTCCCCCTCGGAAGCCCAACGCTTTTCGCCGAAGAACGTCATCAGCATCACGCGGGTCATGTAGAACGCGGTGATCCCTGCCCCCAGGATCGCTACGGCGCCGAGGATCGGCCCCTTGATTCCGCCGCTGCCCAGCGCGGCCTCGATGATGCCGTCCTTGGAGAAGAAGCCGGCCAGCGGCGGCACGCCGATGATCGCCAGATAGCCGAGCCCGAACGTCGCAAACGTGATGGGCAGCGCCTTGCGCAGCCCACCGAACCGGCGCATGTTCACCTCGTCGTTCATGGCGTGCATGACCGACCCCGCGCCGAGGAACAGCCCCGCCTTGAAGAAGCCGTGGGTGAGCAGGTGCATGATCGCGAACGCGTAACCGGCGGGGCCCAAGCCCGCGGCCAGCACCATGTAGCCGATCTGCGACATGGTCGATGCCGCAAGCGCTTTCTTGATGTCGTCCTTGGCGCAGCCGACGATCGCGCCGAACAGCAGTGTGACTGCGCCCACGATCACGACACCCAACTGCGCGCCGGGAGCCAGGTCGAACACCGGCCCGGACCGGACGATCAGGTAGACACCCGCGGTGACCATGGTGGCGGCGTGGATCAGCGCCGACACCGGCGTCGGGCCCTCCATCGCGTCGCCGAGCCAGGACTGCAGCGGCACCTGTGCCGACTTGCCGCACGCGGCGAGCAAGAGCAGAAGGCCGATCGCGTTGAGCGTGCCTTCGCCGAGTTGCGGTGCCGCCGAGAACACGCCGGCGTAGGAAATCGAGCCGATGTAGGTGAACATCACCATAAGCGCGATGGCCAGACCCATGTCGCCGACGCGGTTGACCACGAACGCCTTCTTGGCCGCCGTGGCCGCCGACGGCTTGTGCTGCCAGAAGCCGATCAACAGGTAGGAGGCCAGGCCCACGCCTTCCCACCCGACGTAAAGGCCCAGATAGTTGTCGGCCAACACCAACAACAGCATCGCGGAAAGGAACAGGTTGAGGTAGGCGAAAAACCTTCTGCGTTCCGGGTCTTCGGCCATGTAACCGATCGAATAGATGTGGATCAGGGAGCCGACGCCGGTGATCAGCAACACGAAGCACATCGACAGCGCATCCAGTTGCAGGCCGAAGTCCACATGCAGACCGCCGACCGGCACCCAGGAGAACAAGGCCTGATGCACTACGCGGTCCTCGGCATGGCGGCCCAGCATGTCGACGAACAGCACGACACCCGCGCCGAACGACGCCAGCGCCGCCAAACAGCCCAGCAGGTGACCCCAGCTGTTGGATCGCCTGCCGGAAAGCAGAAGAATGACCGCACCCGCCAGCGGGAGGGCGATCACCAGCCACACCAGAGTTGTCATGGCAGCCTTAGTTTTTCAGCAGGCTGGCTTCGTCGACCGAAGCCGACCTGCGGGTGCGGAAGACGGTCATGATGATCGCGAGTCCGATCACCACCTCACAGGCGGCGACCACCATGGTGAAGAAGGCCACCACTTGACCGTCCAGATGGCCGTGCATGCGGGAGAACGCGACGAATGCGAGGTTCGCGGCATTGAGCATCAATTCCACACACATGAACATGACGATGGCGTTGCGCCGCAACAGCACTCCCGAGGCTCCGATGGTGAACAGCAGCGCCGACAGGTACAGGTAGTTGTCCGGGTTCACGAATCACCATTCCTGCCGCTGGTCTGACCGACGGTTCGCCTCTGCAAGATCGCGCTGACGGAAAGCTCCGCGGGCGATCCGTCCGGCAGCCGAGCGGCGACGTCCACCGCGTTGTTGCGCGCGTACACGCCGGGGTTGGGCAGGGTCGTCGGGTGGCCGCCAGGCTGGAAACGTTCCTGTGCCAGTTCGCGTTGCGACTTACGCCGCTCGAAGCGTTCGCGGTGTGCCAACACCATCGCGCCGAGGGCGGCAGTGATCAGCAAGGCGCCGGTCAACTCGAACGCCCACAGGTACTTGGTGAAGATCAGTGCCGCCAGCCCCTCGACGTTGCCGCCCGCGTTGGCCTCCGACAGCCCGGTGAAACCGTTCACCGATACGCTGCCGATTCCCGCGATGACCAGAACGCCGAAGCCGAGCCCGACCACGATCGCCGCAACCCGTTGTCCCCGAATCGTTTCCACCAGCGATTCCGAGGAGTCGACACCGATGAGCATCAGCACGAACAGGAAGAGCATCATCACCGCACCGGTGTAAACCACCACTTGTACGACACCGAGGAACAGCGCGCCCTGCGCGATGTAGAACACCGCCAGCACGATCATCGTGGTGGCCAGGAACATCGCCGAGTACACCGCTTTGGGTGCCGCCACCACGCCGATCGCACCGAGCACGGCGACCGTGCCGAGCACCCAGAACAGCACCGCCTCCGTCGTCGACGTGTGTCCGACGGTGTTCGAGGAGAGGGCCGCGAGGATCTCGACGCTCACTTGGCGTCCTCGGTTATCGGCTTGATGGTGCCCCGGTAGTAGTCCTCGTCGGTGCTGCCCGGCGCCATGTCATGGGGCGGCGGCAGCATGCCCGGTTGCAGTGGGGCAAGCAACTTGTCCTTGCCCCAGATCAGGTCAGCGCGGTTGTCGTCGGCCATCTCGTAGTTGTTGGTCATCGTCAGCGCCCTGGTCGGGCACGCCTCGATGCAGAGCCCGCAGCCGATGCACCGCAGATAGTTGATCTGGTAGACGCGGCCATAGCGTTCACCCGGGGAAAAGCGTTCGTCCTCGGTGTTGTCGGCGCCCTCGACGTAGATCGCGTCGGCAGGGCAGGCCCATGCACACAACTCACAACCGATGCATTTCTCCAGCCCATCCGGATAGCGATTCAGCTGGTGGCGACCGTGGTAGCGCTTGGCCACGGGGCCAGGCTTCTCCGGGTACTGCTCGGTGAGCCGCTTCTTGAACATGGTGGAGAACGTGACTCCGAAGCCCGCGATGGCATCCAGGAACCTAGGCATGTGTCTTCTCCTTTGAAGCTGTCGGCAGCGGCGGCACCGGGAAGGCCCCGGTGTCGACGACTTGTTCGGGCAGCTTTCGAACAGTTCTCGACCGCAGCGACCGCCACAGTGCGAACAGAAGAATCAGTGCCGCCACTGCGCCGACGGTGATCAGGCCGGTCGTCAGTTGGTCCCACCCCTGATTGCGCAGCGCGCGGGCGGTGGAGACGATCATGATCCATGCCAGCGACACCGGGATCAGCAGCTTCCACCCCAGCCCCATGAACTGGTCGTAGCGCAACCTGGGCAGGGAGGCGCGCAGCCAGAAGAAGAAGAACATGAACGTCCAGACCTTGGCCACGAACCAAAACAACGGCCACCAACCGGAATTGGCGCCGTCCCACATGTTGATCGGCCACGGCGCATGCCAGCCGCCGAGGAACAGCGTGGTCGCCAGCGCCGACACCGTGGTCATGTTCACGTATTCGGCGAGCATGAACATCGCGAACTTGATCGACGAGTACTCGGTGTGGAACCCGCCGACCAGTTCACCTTCGGCCTCCGGCAGATCGAAAGGAGCCCGGTTGGTTTCGCCGACCATCGAGGTGAGATAGACCAGGAACGACGGCAGCAGCGGGAAGATGTACCACAGCCCCTGCTGTGACGCGACGATGCCCGACGTCGACATCGTGCCGGCATAGATGAACACCGCCGCGAACGACAACGCCATCGCGATCTCGTACGAGATCACCTGAGCGCTCGACCTCAGGCCACCCAACAGGGGATAGGTCGAGCCCGATGCCCAGCCCGCCAACACGATTCCGTACACGCCGATCGATGTCGCGGCAAGGATGTAGAGCACCGCGACGGGCATATCGGTCAACTGCAGGGCGGTTCGGTGGCCGAATATCGACACTTCGCCGCCCATCGGGATCACCGCGAACGCGATGAACGCGGGCACCACCGAGATGACCGGGGCCGCAAGGTAGATGAACTTGTCCACGCCGGCCGGGATGAGGCCCTCCTTGAGGGCCAGCTTGACGCCGTCGACCAGAGACTGCAGCAACCCCCACGGCCCGACGCGGTTGGGGCCTGGCCGATTCTGCATCCACCCGAGCAGCTTGCGCTCGATCAAGATCGCAATCAGCACCGACAGCATCAGGTACACGAAGATGGCGAGGGCCTTGATGATGACCAGCCACCACGGATCGTGGCCGAACAGAGTGGGGTCGGGATATGTCGTCATGAGGTGGACCGTCCGATCGATACCACGGAACCTGCCGTCACGCCGAGTTGCGGATACACCGCTGAACCGACGGAGTTGACCGGCACCCACACGGTGCCGTCGACCATGTCGGTGATCTCCAGCGGCAGTGTGATCCCGCCGCGATCGGTGCTCACCGTCACCAGATCGCCTTCGGCGGCGCCGATCCCGGCCGCGGTGGTCGCCGACAGCCGTGCGACCGGCGGGCGCGCGGTGCCTGCGAGATGCGGTTCACCGTCCTGCAACCGACCCGCGTCGAGCAGCATGCGCCACCCGGCCAGCAGGGCCTGCCCTTGGCCCGGTGTGGGCGGTTTGGCGGCCACCTGTTGCGGCGAAGCGGGGCGCTGGCCCGCCCACTGCCCGAGGCGCGCCAGCTCGTCGCCCGCGACCGCGGCGGACTGCATGTTCAGATCGATCCCGAGCTCATCGGACAGGAAGGCCAGCACCCGCAGATCCGGCAGCGCATTGGTCTGCAGCGACGGCGCGAAGGGGCGAATCCGGCCCTCCCAGTTCATGAACGAGCCTGCCTTCTCCACCACCGGCGCAATGGGGAAGACGACGTCGGCGAGCGCCGTGACGGCGCTTTCCCGTAACTCCAGGCTCACCACGAACGGTGCTGTGTCGATCGCGGCCAACGCCGCGTCCGGGTCCGGTAGGTCGGCGACTTCGACACCGCCGACGAGCAGCGCGCCCAGTTCGCCGGTTCGTGCCGCTTCGAGGATGCCGGCGGTGTCCCGGCCCGGGGTCGCCGGTAGCTCGCCGAAATTCCAACTGGCGGACGTCTGTTCGCGGGCCGAGGCGTCACTGACGGGGCGGCCGCCGGGCAGCAGACCTGGCAGCGCGCCCGCCTCCAATGCGCCGCGCTCACCGGCCCGTCGCGGTATCCACGCCAGCCGGGCACCGGTCGCCGCGACCAATCGGGCTGCGGCGGAAAGGGCTCCGGGCGAGCCGGCCAATCGCTCACCGACGATGACAACGGCGCCGGGCATCTTCAGGTGGGCGTCATCGGAGAGTCCGTCAAGGGCGGCGGCCTCGTCGCCGGGAGCCGTCGCGATCAATTCCCCGCGCAGCTTGGTCAGTGAGCGGGTGACCAACGGCGCTATCGACTTGACCTGCAAGCCGTTCTTGCGCACCGCTTTTCGTAGCCGCAGGAAGACGATGGGGGATTCCTCTTCGGGTTCGAACCCGGCGAGCAGCACCGATGGCGCCTTTTCCAGATCGGCGTAGGTGACCGCCATGGGTTGCCCTGCGACGTGCGCGGCCAGGAAATCGGCTTCCTCGGCGCTGTGCGAACGGGCGCGGAAATCGATGTCGTTGGTGCCCAGGACCATTCGGGCGAACTTTGAATAGGCGTAGGCATCTTCTACGGTCACCCGGCCGCCGACCAGCACGCCGGCGCTGCCGTAGGCCGCTGCCAAACCTGCGCTCGCCACGGCGAGAGCCTCGGACCATGACGCCGGGCGCAGCTTGCCGTCGTCGTCGCGGATCATCGGAGTGGTGATGCGGTCACCTTGGGTGGTGTAGGTGAACGCCCAGCGGCCCTTGTCGCAGTTCCACTCTTCGTTGACCTGTGGGTCGTCACCGGCTAAGCGGCGCAACACCTTTCCACGGCGGTGGTCGGTGCGCTGCACGCAGCCCGACGAGCAGTGTTCGCAGACGCTCGGACTGGACACCAGGTCGAATGGCCGGGCCCGGAATCGGTATGCGGCGCCGGTGAGTGCGCCGACCGGGCAAATCTGCACCGTGTTGCCGGAGTAGTACGACTGGAACGGCTCGCCCGGCGCAATGCCGACTTGTTGCAGCGCACCACGTTCGAGCAGTTCGATGAATGGGTCGCCGGCGATCTGCTCGGAGAACCGAGTGCATCGTGCGCACAACACGCAGCGCTCGCGGTCCAACAGGACTTCCGAGGAGATGTTGATCGGCTTGGGGAAGGTCCGCTTGACGTCGTCGAACCGCGTCTCGGGCCTGCCGTTGGACATCGCCTGGTTCTGCAGCGGACACTCGCCACCCTTGTCGCACACCGGGCAGTCCAGCGGGTGGTTGATGAGCAGGAGTTCCATCACCCCCTGCTGAGCCTTGTCCGCGGCCTCCGAGGTGAATTGGGTGTGCACCACCATGTCCGGTGTGCAGGTCGTGGTGCACGACGCCATCGGCTTGCGCTGGCCCTCGACTTCGACCAGGCATTGCCTGCACGCGCCCACCGGGTCGAGCAGCGGATGATCGCAGAACCGCGGGATCTGCACGCCGATGAGTTCTGCGGCCCGAATCACCAGGGTGCCCTTGGGCACACTGACTTCCACACCGTCGATGGTGACGCTTACCATCTCGACCGCTTCGGCGGTGCCGGTGTCACCAGAATCAACCGTCTGGGTCATCTAGACACACCCCACTTCTTGGCGCGAGCAGACGCAAAAACGTGCGACACGCCGACGCAAGACACCCTTCTGCGTCTGCTCGCCGTAGAAACGCGCCATCACACACCCACCTCTTCCGTAGCCATCAGCGTCGAGGCGTGCGGATCGAACGGACAACCACCAGACAGATGTTGAAGGTATTCGTCGCGGAAGAACTTGATCGACGACATGATCGGCGCCGCGGCGCCGTCGCCCAAGGCGCAGAACGACTTCCCGAAGATGTTGTCGGAAATGTCCAGCAACTTCTGGATGTCCTCTTCGGTCCCTCTGCCTGTCTCCAACCGCTCGTAGATCTGCGCCAGCCAGTAGGTGCCCTCACGGCAGGGCGTGCACTTGCCGCAGGACTCGTGCGCGTAGAACTGGGTCCAGCGCCGGACCGCGCGTACCACGCAGGTGGTTTCGTCGAAGATCTGCAGTGCCTTGGTGCCGAGCATGGTGCCGACCCCCGCCATCCCTTCGTAATCCAACGGCACATTGAGGTGCTCGTCGGTCAGCAGCGGGGTGGACGAGCCACCTGGGGTCCAGAACTTCAGCGAGTGCCCGGCCCGGATGCCGCCCGCGTAGTCGAGTAGTTCGCGCAACGTGATGCCAAGCGGCGCTTCATATTGCCCGGGGTTGGTGACGTGTCCCGACAGCGAATACAGCGTGAAGCCGGGCGACTTCTCGGTACCCATCGACCGGAACCAGTCCACGCCGTTGAGCAGAACCGGCGGCACGCTGGCGATCGACTCCACGTTGTTGACGACGGTGGGCGAGGCGTACAAGCCTGCGACCGCAGGGAACGGAGGGCGCAGCCTCGGTTGGCCGCGTCGGCCCTCCAGCGAGTCGAGCAGCGCCGTTTCCTCGCCGCAGATGTAGGCGCCCGCGCCCGCGTGCACGATCAACTCCAGATCGAAGCCCGAGCCCAGGATGTCCGTGCCCAGATAGCCGGCTTCATAGGCCTCGGCGACCGCGGCCTGCAGTCGTCGCAGCACCGGCACCACCTCGCCGCGCACGTAGATGAACGCGTGGTGCGCCCGGATCGCGTACGACGCGATGATGATGCCCTCGACGAGGAAGTGCGGCGTGGTGAGCATCAGCGGAATGTCTTTGCACGTACCGGGTTCCGATTCGTCGGCGTTCACCACGAGGTAGTGCGGCTTGGCACCCGCGCCGGTGTCGTCTTGCGGGATGAACGACCACTTGGTGCCGGTCGGAAACCCTGCGCCGCCGCGGCCGCGCAGGCCCGAATCCTTCATGGTGGCGATCACGTCGTCGGGGGCCATGCCGAGCGCCCGTTGCAGCGCCTTGTAGCCGTCGTGCCGACGGTAGGTGTCCATCGTCCACGATTCGGGTTCGTCCCAGAACCGGCTCAAAACAGGAGTCAATTGCGTCATGTCTTCGAGTCCGTTGCGCTCGGGTCAGTCTCGGGTTCATTCGGTTCGGGCGGCACTGTCGCCGACGGACCGGGGGCGGCTTGGTCCTTCGTGGCCTCGGCCGCGGCCTTGCCGTCGTCGGGCCCGCTGTGCGAATCGGTCGCCACCTCAACTTCGGGTGCCGTCATGCCGCGTTCCCGAGCGACACGCAGACCCGCCAACGTCGCGTCCCCCGCCGGCCCCTGCGCGGCCGCGGCTTCCGGATCTGGAAGTCCGGCAAGCACTCTCGCGGTCTCCTTGAACGTGCACAGCGGTGCGCCGCGCGTCGGCGTCGGCGGCTGGCCGGCCCGCAGGCCGTCCACGAGGTCGCGGGCCGACGACGGCGTCTGATTGTCGAAGAATTCCCAGTTGACCATCACGACGGGCGCGTAATCGCATGCGGCGTTGCATTCGACATGTTCGAGCGTGACGCGACCGTCGGAGGTGGTCTCGCCGGCATGAATACCCAGATGTTCTTGCAGCGCATCGAGTATCGCGTCGCCGCCCATGATCGCGCACAGCGTGTTCGTGCAGACCCCCACCAGATACTCACCGGTCGGCGTGCGGCGGTACATCGAGTAGAAGGTGGCGACTGCGGTGACCTCGGCGTCGGTCAAGCCCAGTTGCGCAGCGCAGAACGCGATGCCTGCCGAGGTGAGGCAGCCGTCCTCGGACTGCACGAGGTGCAGCAGCGGCAGCAGGGCGGAGCGGCCCTGCGGGTACTTGGCGATCACCTTCTCGGCGTCGGCGGCCAACCTCGCCTGGACGTCGGCCGGATATGTCTTGGCGCCGTGGATCGGTGGGCCGGGCTCATCTGGTCGCTGGCCCAGCTCGAGGAAGACGCTCAACGCTGCCCTCGCTCCCCTGCCGTGCGGCGGGGTCCCCTCTTCGCGCAAGCGCTCATTGTTGCCCTCGCCTCTTCGCGCAAGCGCTCATCGTTGCCCTCGCTCCCCTGCCGTGCGGCGGGGTCCCCTCTTCGCGCAAGCGCTCATCAGCGGTCCACCCCACCCATCACCGGGTCGATGGACGCCACCGCGGTGATCGCGTCGGCGACCATGCCGCCCTCGCACATGGCGGCGACGGCCTGCAAGTTGTTGAACGACGGATCCCGGTAGTGCACCCGGTATGGCCGGGTGCCGCCGTCGGAGACCATGTGCACGCCGAGTTCACCGCGTGGCGATTCGATCGCGACGTACACCTGGCCCGCGGGCACGCGGATGCCCTCGGTGACGAGTTTGAAGTGGTGAATGAGTCCCTCCATCGAGTGGCCCATGATCTTGGCGATGTGTTCCGGCGAGTTGCCGAGCCCGTCGGGCCCGAGTTTCAGATCGGCGGGCCAGGCCAACTTCTTGTCGGTGATCATCACCGGTCCTGGCTGCAGTCTGTCGAGACACTGCTCGATGATCTTCAACGATTCGTGCATCTCCTTGACCCGGATCAGGTAGCGGCCGTACGAGTCACAGGCGTCGTCGGTGATGACGTCGAATTCGTAATTCTCGTAGCCGCAATAGGGTTGGGCTCTGCGTAGATCATGCGGCAGGCCGGTCGACCTCAGGCAGGGTCCGGTGATACCGAGCGCCATGCAGCCGGTCAGATCAAGGTAGCCGATGCCCTGCGTGCGAGCCTTCCAGATGTAGTTCTCCGTCAGCAGATCCTCGAGATCCTTGAGCCGCCTCGGCATCAGCTTGAGCATGTCGCGGATCTGGGGGACGGCTTCTTCCGGCAGATCCATCGCCACACCGCCCGGCCGGATGTAGGCATTGTTCATCCGTAGCCCGGTGATCGTTTCGAAGATGGACAAGATCTGTTCGCGCTCACGGAATCCGTAGAACATCGCGCCCATGGAGCCCAGTTCCATACCGCCGGTGGCCAGCGCGACCAGGTGTGAGGAGATGCGGTTGAGTTCCATCATCATCACGCGGATGACGCTGGCCCGCTCAGGGATGTCGTCGGTGACGCCGAGCAGCTTCTCGACGCCGAGGCAGTACACCGTCTCGTTGAAAAGCGGTGATAGATAATCCATTCGGGTGACGAAGGTGACCCCCTGAGTCCAGGTGCGGAACTCGAGGTTTTTCTCGATGCCGGTGTGCAGATAGCCGATGCCCGCGCGGGCCTGCACGATGGTCTCGCCCTCGATCTCGAGAATCAGCCGCAGCACTCCGTGCGTGGAGGGGTGTTGCGGTCCCATGTTCACGACGATCCGCTCGCCGGCATGCGAAGCGGCGTTTTCCCTTGCGGCAGCGACGACTTGGTCCCAGTCCTGACCGCCGACGACGACCACCCGTTCGGGCGGGTTGGTGGGTGCGCTCATCAGTTGTAGGCCCTCCGCTGATCGGGCGGTGGTATCTCCGCGCCGTGGTATTCCACCGGAATGCCGCCCAACGGGTAGTCCTTGCGCTGCGGGTGGCCGACCCAGTCGTCGGGCATTTCGATGCGGGTGAGCGCGGGATGGCCGTCGAAGACGATGCCGAAGAAGTCGTAGGTCTCGCGCTCGTGCCAATCGACCGTCGGATACACCGAAAACAGACTTGGGATGTGCGGGTCCTCGTCGGGGGTGGCGACCTCGACACGAATGCGGCGGTTGTGGGTGATCGACATCAGCGGGTACACGGCGTGCAGTTCGCGTCCCTTGTCGTCGGGGTAGTGCACACCACTGACCCCGAGGCACAGCTCGAACCGCAGCGCGGGGTCGTCGCGCAGCACCTGAGCCACCGCGGGCAACTGCTCCCGCCGAACCTCCAGGGTGAGCTCGTCGCGAAACACCACGACCCGTTCGATCGAGGCGTCGTAACCGTTCTGGCCGATGGCCGCGGTGAGCGCGTCGACCACATCGTCGAAATAACCGCCGTATGGCCGCGGTGAACTGCCGGGCAGAGCCACCGGACGGACCAGCCGGCCATAGCCCGACGTGTCGCCCGAGCCCTTCGCGCCGAACATGCCGCGGCGCACACCGATTACCTCGGGCGGATTCCGATCAGCCTGATGCCCGTTGCCGTTCTCGCTCATCTGAGCAACCCTTTGAGCTCGATGGTCGGTGTGACCGCCAACGCCGCCTTCTCGGCTTCCCGGATCGCCTCCTCGCGGTGCACGCCGAGCGGCATTTCCTGAATCTTGTCGTGCAGCTTCAAGATTGCGTGCAGCAGCATCTCCGGTCGCGGGGGACAGCCAGGCAGATAGATGTCGACCGGCACGACGTGATCAACGCCTTGCACGATGGCGTAGTTGTTGAACATGCCACCCGAGGATGCGCACACGCCCATCGCCAGCACCCACTTGGGCTCGACCATCTGGTCGTAGATCTGGCGCAGCACCGGCGCCATCTTCTGGCTGACCCGGCCTGCGACGATCATCAGGTCCGCCTGCCGCGGCGTCGCCGAGAACCGCTCCATGCCGAACCGGGAGATGTCGAAGCGTGGGCCCGCCGTGGCCATCATCTCGATCGCGCAGCAGGCCAGCCCGAACGTCGCCGGCCACAGTGAACCCTTGCGGATGTAGCCGGCCACCTTCTCAACGGTGGACAGCAGGATGCCGCCGGGGAGCTTTTCCTCTAGTCCCATGTCAGGCCTCCCCGCCGCCAGACGTACGCATAGGCCACGAACACCACCAGCATGAACAGCAGCATCTCTACCAGGGCGAACATGCCGAGGCTGTCAAAAGCGACCGCCCAGGGGTAGAGGAACACGATCTCGATGTCGAAGATGATGAACAACATCGCGGTCAGGTAGTACTTGATCGGAAATCGCTGGCCTGATGCGTGGGCAGAGGCCAGTTCCGGCACCGGTTCGATGCCGCACTCGTAGGCCTCCAATTTCGACTGGTTGTAGCGCCTCGGTCCGACCAGCAGTGCAATGCCGACCGAACCGACTGCGAACGCAGCCGCAATGGCGCCGAGAACCAGTATTGGCGTGTACAAATCCATACCGAGCAAACGCTCCCTCGTGGGCTGTCGATGTGAGCTTACCCACACCCTAGCGGCCTTTGAGACGGGTGCCACGCATTTTGGTTAGAGTCGCTATTAGCTGCGTGCAGCCATGTTGTCATGCCATGAAATGGCAAGGGCAACAGTGCGATTGGTCTCTCGTCTACTGCACGGGCGCGCGCAGCAGAGACACCACCGCGTCGCCGAGCCGGATCGGGTCGATCGGGTGGGGGACCGCGGCCTCGGCGCGCGACCAGCTGGCCAGCCAAGCGTCATCGGGGCGGCCGGTCAGCACCAGGATCGGCGGGCAGTCGGCGATCTCGTCTTTCAACTGTTTGGCGATACCCATCCCGCCGGTGGGCGTGGCCTCGCCGTCCAGGATCACCAAATCGAAGCCGCCCTCGTCCATCTTCCGGATCACCATCGGACCGGTGGCGACCTCGACGTAGGTCAGCTCGGGCAGGTCCGGATGCACCCGCCTGCCGAGCGCCAATTGCACCTGCTCACGGGTTCGCGGGTTGTCGCTGTAGACCATGATCCGCAGTGCACGTTCCGCCATGCGGCCGATCGTACGGCTAGTGC
>NZ_JBICUE010000001.1:84238-932945 GCF_043197955.1 Mycobacterium sp. NPDC048908
GCCAACCGCCGCACTCCTCAACGCGGCTTTCACCCGCTTGATCGTCGTACGGCTAGTGCCAACCGCCGCACTCCTCAACGCGGCTTTCACCCGCTTGATCGTCGTACGGCTAGTGCCAACCGCCGCACTCCTCAACGCGGCTTTCACCCGCTTGTACCGCCTAGCCCGCTCGACGGAACACGACGTCGCCGGAAATCGTCACGTCGTCGGGCAGCATTCCCATCAGGTTTCCGTCGACACCGAAGCGCTGGCGGTCAACGGTCGCCTGCGCGCTCAACCGCACCGCATCATCGGCGACCATTGCGAGCGTGGCACGCAGCGGCAGGGGCGCGGTAGCGCCTTTGACGGTGAGTTGCGCCTTCAGTTCGACCGTGTCGCCATTGAGGGTGTCGGCGCCGGTGACCACGACGCTGATGGCGGGAAACGTCTGCGCGTCGAAGTATTCAGCCGAGCGCAAGTGCCTGTCGCGCCAGCGCAGCTTGGTGTCCAGCGATGCGGCGCAAATCTCGATATGGCCCAAAACTGTTCGACTGTCCGTGATTTGGCCGTCACCAGCGAAGCGGGTGAACCGGCCCTTGACCGCGGAAAGGCCCCACATCGATTTGGCAGTGAACCCTATCGTCGAAAGGCTCGGATCAAGGGCCCAGATCCCGACAGCCGCCGGGTCGCTGAGAAGTCGTTGTGTGCTTGGCATGTCCCCTTCTGCTACGACTGCAGCAGCGGGGCGATCTCTGCTGGGTCGAAATACTCGTCGATACGACTGATCAAACCGTCGGCGCCCACTTTGATCACGATGCAGACCCGCATCGAGATCACTCCGCCGTTGCGGCCACTGGCGTGCAGGATGTGCTGCTGGACGAATCCGCCGTCGAAGAATTTGCGCTCGAGCATCTCGTAGCGGCGGTCGGTCGTCGTGTCGACGAACCAGTTGATGACGCGCAGCGCACGCGCCCTGTCCCGATCGCGATCACCAACCTTCCAGACGATGACATCAGGACTCCACAACTGCTCGACCGCCGCAATGTCGCCGTTCTCGATGGCCGCAAACAGCCGATCCGCGACGTCGGCGACGGTCTCGGACTTCGCAACGGTCATCTCTGTCGTCTCCCTTGACCTCAAGGTGGGTTGAGGTAGAACCCTGGTTTCTATGGATTCAACACCAACCCTGTCCAGGTTTGACGACGCCTACAAGACTAGGACCGCGCCGTGGGTCATCGGCGAGCCGCAGCCCGCGATCGTCGAGTTGCAACGTGCCGGCGGGTTTCACGGCAAAGTCCTCGATATCGGCTGCGGCACAGGCGAACACACCATCATGCTCACTCGGTTGGGGTATGACGTACTGGGCATCGACTTCTCTGAGGCCGCGATCAAGGAGGCCAGAGCGAACGCCGCCCAGAAGGACGTCGAGGCTCGTTTCGAGGTTGCCGACGCGATGAATCTCGACCCGGCTTCTCGCTACCAGACTATCCTCGACAGCGCTTTGTTCCACATCTTCGACCAGGGCGACCGGGCCCGCTACGTGCGCAGCGTGCGCGCTGCGCTCCAGCAGGGCGGCATGATGCACGTGCTCGCGCTGTCCGACGCGGGCCGCGGCTTCGGGCCGCAGGTCGGCGAGGCCGATATCCGCGGGGCGTTCGCAGAAGGGTGGGCGCTTGAGGCACTGGACACCACCACATACCGCGGCGTCGTGAATGAAGCGCAGGCCGAAGCGATCGGCCTTCGGGCTGGGACGCGGGTCGATGAGCCCGCCTGGCTGGCGCGGGCCCGTCGACTGTGACCGGCTCACATTTTCGAGCGAGCGCTGGTCGCCCGCTAGACCGACTGGTCGTAGCCGGGGTGCGCGACGGCCAGTCGACAGCGGACCAGGGTGCGCAGCACGGGCAGCACATCGGCGGCGCGCTGGTCCAACGACCCGGCTTGGATCGCGGCCGCCAATTGAGGTTCGTCGGTGAAGCCGAGCTCGGCGAGCCCGTCGGTGACCTCGGCGGCCGAGTCGTCTTTCAACTCGCGCTCGACGATGCGCAGCACATTGGCGGCGACGCGGGCGTGGAAGTTGACCTGAGCCGCGTCGGCGGGGCGGCCGCCGGGCGCCGTATTCGACCGCACGTCCTTGTCGAGGAAGTCGGCGACCGCTGCGACGAGTTCGGCGGCGGTCGGCCGTCCGTAGAGCCATTTCATTGGTGGGCACCTTCCAAGAGATCCAGCAGGTCCCATTCGGTTTCGGCGACGCGACGGCCGATCGCTGCCAGCTCCACTGACGGCGTCTGCCCCGACAGATGGCGCTCAGCCTGAAACCGGCAGATGACGCCCCAGCTCAGCGTGGCGACGATCAGCCACCAGCGGAAGACATCCCGATCGAGCGTGACGTCCGCCGCCGCCTGGTACGCGGACAGGAAGGCATCGACGCTGCCCAGCCCGCCCGCGCCCAGGGACGCGGGCGCGCCGAACCGCCAGGCGCGGATGCAGAACCACGCGAGATCCTCGTAGACCTCGCCGGTGTGCACCAACTCCCAATCCAGGACGGCCGCCAGCCCGGCCTCGTCGACGATCAGGTTGCCCATCCGGAAGTCCCCGTGCACGAGCACCCGCGGCGACGGCGGCGGGCGGTGGCGATCCAGCCAGCGAAACGCCCATTCGAATGTGGCTGTGGTGTCGCCCATCTCGTCGAGGCGCTGCCGCCATCCGGTGAGCGGGTCGGTCTCGGCAAGACCGATACCCTCGCGGTCGGCGCGGTGGATGGCGGCCAGCGCCTCCGCGCACTGCCGCAGCAGTCGCGCCCTGCCCGCGTCGTCGAGCCCACGGTGGATCTTTCTGACGATCGTCTCGCCGGCGATCGCGTCACAGATGAGGAACGGATTGCCAAGTGCGGCTGGCGAATTGTCGGCGGTCAGGATGTGTGGCACGGGTGCGCCTGCGGCCGCTGCCCGCCGCTGCGCCGCGGCCTCCAGTTCCATCCCCGCTTGTACGTCGTCGGGCGGGCCGGTCCGCAAGATCAACGCCCGCCGACCATCGCTGACCGCGTCGAACGCCCATGTGGTCCGGCTCGCACCGCCGGTCAGGGCGCGCAGGTTCTCGACGGCGACCTCGCCGAGCACCGGCCGCAGCACCGCGACGAGTTGTTCTCTCACCTGCGTCCGAACCCGAAGAGCCGCTGAGCCACCCGTCGAATCTGGATCTCCTCGGCGCCCTCGGTGATGCGGTAACGCCGGTGGTGCCGGTAGATGTGCTCGAACGGCTCGTGCCTGCTGTAGCCGACGCCGCCGAATACCTGCATGGCGCGGTCGGCGGCCTCACAGACCAGCCGATTGGCGCGGTAGTTGGCCATCGAGACCTTGTCGGAGACTTCCATGTGGTGGTTGCCGTCCAGTTGGGTCGCCGCGTAGTACACCAACAGCCGCACCATCTGGGCTTCGGTCTGCAGTTCGACGAGCGGCCACTGCACGGCCTGGTTGACGGACAGCGGCTTACCGAACACAGACCGGTCGTTGGCGTAGCCGACCGCCCGGTCAATGCAGTACTGCGCGGCGCCGAGGCTGCTGGCCGCCTGCCGTATACGGTTCTCGTGCAAAAAGGTCTGCCCGACCTCGAGGCCGCGGTCCACCTCGCCGAGCACCGCGTCATGGGGCACGCGGACGTCGTTCAGTTCAACCTCGCCGTGGTCGGTCGGCATGTTGAAGGTCCACCAGTAGTAGGGCACCGTGAAGCCGGGGCTGTCCGTCGGGACCAGGAATGCGGTAATGCCGCGGGCCTGTCCGGGTTCGCCGGATGTGCGCGCGAAGACGAGATCATGCGTCGCCCGGTGCACACCGGTGTTGAACCGCTTGGCACCGTTGATCACCCACTCGTCGCCGTCCAAATCGGCGCGGGTTTCCAACCACGTCGCATCAGAGCCGTGGTTGGGCTCGGTCAGCCCAAACGCCATCGACCGCTCACCGGTGATCAGGGCCTCGGTCCATTCCGCCTTCTGCGCCTGTGTGCCGAACCGATCCATCATGATCACCTGCGGGAAGTTGCCGACGATCGATGACTCGTCCTGCAGGTCGTTGTGCAGCCCGAGCCCCTTGTGTGCCAAGTGCTCCCGAATCACCGCCATGTCGATGTTGGTGCCGTCGCGGCCGCCGAACTGTGACGGCAGGCCGTAGCGCAACCACCCGGCCTTGTCGGCCCGCTTTCGCATCTCGCCCAGCAGGTCCTCCCACTCCCGCCGCGGGATGCCGCCGTTGTCCCAGTCGGTGCGGGCATGTTCCCGGCGCTGGTCGAAGTACTGAATGTGCTCGCGCTCTAGCGGTTTGATCTCGGCCTCGATGAACGCGTCCATCTCCGCAAGCAACCCCGGAAGGTGTTCTGGCAGGGTGAAATCCACGTGATTCTCCTCTGTATCAGAAGCCGTACAACGTCTTCTTCCAAATCCTGGCCAGTGTGGCGATGGCATCCTCGTCGCTGATCTGTAGGCCGAGTCCGGAGGCGCCGACGAAGACGGTGGTGAAGTTTTCGAACAACAGGGCGATCGCCGCGGCGGTGTGTTCAGGCACGAGCTCGGTCCCATAGCCGTGCTCCTGCGCGCGCCGCACGGACGCGGCCACGATGTCCATGCCGAAGCGGCGGAACTCGTTCTGCACAGCGGCGAATCGTGGCTGGGTGGCGGCGAGTTGGGCGACGGCGATCATCACACCGATGTTCTGCTTGAAGATGTTCCAGTAGCCGGCAACGACGGAAGCGAAGAACACATTGTCGTCGGGTGACTCGGGCAGGTCGAGGTTCACTCCAAGCGGCGCCACGGTGTCGTGCAGAAATGACTCGGCAAGCGCGGCGAGCAAATCTTCTTTGTCATCGAAGTAGCGGTAGAAGACGGCGGGCGACTTGCCTGCCGCTGAGGTGATGTCGGCCAGGGTGGTGCCGTGAAAACCACGCTCGGCGAACAGCTTCCGAGCCGCCTGCTCGATGGCGTCGCGAGTCAGCCTGCCTTTGGCGCTCAGCGTTTCGGCCGGCATGTTACCCGCCGAGGATGCGGTCGCCCGCCCGCAGCAGTGAGCTGGGCAGTTCGTGGCCGACCACGCGTTGGGCCACCTCTGCGGCGGCGATCGCGGCCTGCAAGTCGACGTCGACGTGGATTCCGCTGTCACGCAACAGATAGACAAGGTCCTCGGTAGCGATGTTGCCACTGGCGCCAGGCGCGAACGGGCAGCCGCCGAGGCCGCCGACAGAGGCGTCCAGCCGGGTGACACCCGCGCCGACCGCCGCGTAGGCGCTCGCCAACCCGGCTCCGCGGGTGTTGTGGAAATGCGCGCCCAGCGGTATGCCACCGATCAGCGGGCGGACTCGCTCCACCAAGTCGACAACCCGCCGCGGGGTGGTGGTGCCGATGGTGTCGGCCACGGCAAGTCGGTCGACGCCCGCGCCGCACGCCGCACCCACCACGTCGATGACGCGTTGTGGCGGAGTGGGTCCGTCGAACGGGCAGTCCCACGCGGTGGCGATGATGACCTCGACGGTCGCGCCGCTGTCGTGGGCGATCGCGAGAATCTCCGGAATCAGGGCGGTGGATTCGGCTGTCGATCGCCCGACGTTGGAGCGGCTGTGGCCGTCGGCGGCCGACACCACGTACTCGATCGACCTCAGCCCCGCGACGATCGCTCGCTTGGCGCCGTTGGGGCTGGCGACCAGCGCCGAGAAGTCGATGCCGGGGAAGGAGCCCAGTGCTGCCGCCAATTCGGGGGCATCGGCCAGCGCGGGTACCTTCGACGGTGACACGAACGCCGTCGCCTCCATCTCCCGAACTCCCGTGGCGGCGACCGCGGCGAGCAATTCGAGCTTGGCGGACAACGGAATCGGCTGTTCGATCTGCAAGCCGTCGCGCAACGACACATCACGGATGTCGACATGGGCGGGTAAACCGGTCATAGCACGCCCTCCGCCCGCAGCGCCTCCAGTTCCTCGGACGTCTTGCCGAGCAGCCCCCGATAGATCTCGTTGTTGTGCTGCCCTGGGCGGGCAGGGCCCGCGCTGCGAATGGTGCCCGGGGTCTGCGACAGCACGGGAACGACACCGGGACCCTTGACGTTTCGCCCGACTCGGTCGTCGAAGTGGTCGGCGATCATGCCGCGGGCCTGCAGCTGCGGGTCGTTGACCACCTCGGCGACGGTGTTGATCGGCCCACTGATCACCCCGGCATCGCTGAGTGTGGAGATGATGTCCGCGGGCTGCCGCTCGGCGGCCCACGCGCCGATGATCTTGTCCAACTCGTCCTGATTACGACCGCGTGCAACATGATTGGCGAACCGATCGTCGGTGGCCAGCTCGGGTTGCCCCATCGCCGCGCACAACCTGCGGAATACCGTGTCCTGATTGGCGGCGATCACCACCCAGCTGCCGTCAGCGGTCGGGTAGATGTTGGACGGGGCGATGCCTTCCAGCCGGGTGCCTGACGGGCCGCGCACCACGCCGCCGACGTCGTAGTCAGGGATTGTGGATTCCTGTACGGCCAAACACGATTCGGTAAGTGCGGCGTCAACGATTTGACCTTCACCGGTCACCGTGCGCCGATACAGTGCTGCCAGCGCGCCCTGCGCGGCGAACATTCCGGCCAGGCTGTCGCCCAGTGACAGGGCCAACCGGGGTGGCGGGCCGCCGGGGAAGCCATTCATGTGCCTCAGCCCGCTGGCCGCCTCGGCGACGGAGGCGTAGCCGGCCTTGTGCGCCTCGGGTCCGGTCTGGCCGTAGCCGGAGACGCGGACCAGGATGATGCCGCGGTTGCGTTCGCGCAGCACGTCGTAACCCAGGTTCCACTTCTCCAGCGTGCCGGGCCGAAAGTTCTCCACGATGATGTCGGAGCGCTCGACCAGGTCGAGGAACAGCGCCCGGCCGGCCTCCTCGCGCAGGTTCAGCGTGACGGCTTTCTTGTTGCGCGCGTGCACGGTCCAGAAGAAGTGGTGGCCGTCGAGTTCGGCCTGACCCCAGGTACGCAGCGGGTCGGGCGCGCCCGGCGGCTCGATCTTGATGACTTCGGCGCCCATGTCGCCGAGCAGCCTGCCGGCGAACGGCCCGGAGATCAGCGTGCCGACCTCGATGACCCGAATGCCGTCGAGCGGCCCGGCCACCGTCATAGCGAGAACCCGTGCCGCTGCAGCCAGTCCGTGCAGACACCGACGGCCTGCCGCAGCGTGTCGCGCTGGTCCGGCCCGGAGTAGTAGTGGTTGGCGCCGTGTATTTCGTGCATCTCCTTATCAGGATGCCCGATGGCGTCGAAGAGGCGGCGGGTGTGGCTGGGCGTGCAGGCATTGTCGGCCAGATTGCCGATCACCAGCGTGGGCACGTCGATCTCCGGACCGGCTTTGACGGCGTCACCGTTGGCGTCGTCGTAACTCCACTGCGACAGCCAACTGCGCAGCGTGCAGAACCGGGCGAGACCGAACGGGCCCATGTTGACCACCTGCGGGTCGCCGAGATAGGTGGTGTGCGGCTCTCGCTCGTTGGGATCGACGGTGGGGTCTAGCCAGCGTGGGTCGGCCATCGTGCCGTGAACGACGAAGGCGAACTCGTCATCGGGCCGTCCGGCCGTCTTGAGCTCGGCCAGTTTGTCCTTGACCCAATTGGTGATTCGGCGGTTGCGGGCGATCTGCGCTTCACGGTAGCGCAGCAGGAACTCTTCGGTGTAGGGCGGCTGGTTGGGGTTGTCCGGGTCATAGAGGTCAAGCTCGGGATCCCGCTTCGACGGGTCGGATTCGTCGAGGATGGACGCGTCCAGCCATTCCGTCAGGGTGCCGTGCCTGCTGATGTGTGCGGCCAGCAGCATGATGGCGTCAGCGGGGAGGAGGCCGAGTTTGGTGAGGTCGGGCCCGTCGCCGCCAGGGCTCGCGGTCACCGTCGGACGTTTGGCCTGCTGCTGGTAGAACACCGACAGCGAGCCCCCACCGCTCCAGCCTGCCAACACCACCTTCTGGTAGCCGAGCCGGTTCTTGGCGTCCTTGATGCATTCGCCGAGGTCCTCGACGACCTTCTCCATCAACAGCGCGGAATCCGTCCCACGGAAGCGGCTGTTGCAGTAGATGACGTGGTGTCCAGCGCGGGCCAGCGCGTTGATCATCGGTAGGTACGCACCGCCACCGATGGGGTGCATGAACACTAGAACCGTATCGGACGGCTTTGTTTTCGGCTTGAGCAGGTAACTTGCAAGGACGATCAGCTCGGAGACGCCGCCGTAGACGTCGCGCACACCCGAAAGATTCTGATAAGCAATCAGATACGGAATGCGGTCGTACTCGAACTTGACGGGTGCGTCGGTCAATGTCATGAGTGCTGCCCCAAATCGTTGGCCAGGACCTCGGGTGACGGCACCAGCCTGCGCCTGGTGTCTACCGCGATCACCGACCAGTCCACCGAGTCGTACTCGTCGAATTTTCGGCGCGCCCGCTCGCGCGCCTTCTCGGGTGCGCCGTGGTGAACCCCTTGAGGGGCGTGGGAAATCAGCCCCGGCGGCATCGGGATTCCGTACAGCGACCCCCCGTGGAAGAACGCGATCTCGTCGTAGTCGACGTTGCGGTGATACCACGGTGTGCGCTCGGTGCCCGGCACCCTCTCGGCGGGCTTGGGCAGGAAGTTCATCACGTAGACGCCGGTGGCCTGCATGAAGAGGTGCACGGTGGGTGGTAGGTGCACGCTGTCGGACGTCACCACGTTGTAGTCGTCGATGTTGAAGGTGAACGCGAAGTTGTCGCCGCGCCATCCCTCCACGTCGAGTGGATGATGTTGGTAGGTAAGGATTGTCGTCCCAACACCGTCTATTGGGAAGTGGATGAGCCGAACCTCGTATTCGTCTCGTCCGTCATCGTCGATGGGCGCGGGCTCGGGGATGGTGGCCTGCGACGGATCGAAAGGGAAGTGCCGTCCCAGATATCCCGGCGGTGGCACCCGGAACTCGTCGGTGGCCTGAATCATCAGCAGCACCGACTCTTCGTCGGGCACCTGCCGAAAGGTGCACGCTTTGGGGATGTAAACCCAATCGCCCTTTCGATATCGCAATGGACCGAACTCCGTCTCCAGCAGGCCAGAGCCGGCGTGCACGAAGCTGAGCAGATCTCCATCGACGTAGCGGACGAAGAACGGCATGGCCTCGCCGCGTCGTGACAACAGCACCTGGCAGTCGGCGTTGGCGAACATCAACAGCGGGCCGCCCGCCGCGTCGGTGGCATCGGCAGGCTTCAGTTGATCGGCCAGCACGTCCACGGGGCGCAGCGGACCGGACGCGCGGTATGCCGTGGGGTCGTTGCGCCGATAGATGATCGCTGTTCGACCTGTGAAGCCGCCACGACCCAGTTCATCGTCCTTCAGGCCGTCCAGATCGGCGTGCAATCGCTTGGGAGTGCGGCCTTTTCGCAGGTGAACGAACGATTCCATGGCGGGCTCCATCGGCGCCGACGGCAGAAACTAAAAGTGATGTTAGTTTTACTTCAGTGCGGGCGTCAATCGGTGAGGTCGACACGAATCGTCAGCAGGTTGGTGCCGAAGGTGCGCACGCCCATGCTGTTGAATTGCGGCAGCAACTTCAATCGCTCCTGTGGATCGTCGTCGGGCACCAGATGCGCGACGCCCCTGTGCCAGCGCCCCTTGAGCCGCACCCGCACATTCGGGTCGGCCTTGATGTTCTTCACGTATTGCGACTTCTCGCCGAACTCGGAGACGAACCAGAACTGGTCGCCGACCCGACTGCCGCCCAGCGGTGTGCGCCGGGGTTCACCCGACTTGCGGCCCCTCGTCTCCAGCAGGGTTTGAAACGGCATCAGCCGCATCAGCGGATTGGCCACCCGCTTCTGCAGATTGGCCGTGACGCGGTCACGGAGTTGGTCGGCCATCGGGGGTCCTCTCACACCATCGCGGTTCGTGGCACTTTCACACCCAGTGTGAGGGCTCCGGCGAGTTCGCGGCTGGTGTCGTAGTCGAAGACCACATGCCCGCAGATGACATCGACGTCGCGCTTGATCCGCTGCAGTGGATTGGCGAGGAAGTGGGCGCTGGCCCCGGACGCCTCCAGCAGGTTGCCGATCACCGCGCACGACTCGTGCACGAGGTGCGCGGCCGCCAGCCGGGCTTCGCCGCGAACCGGTCGGGGCACGGGATCGCCTGTGGCAATGATGGTTTTCGATCTCACCGACGGTATCGGCGAGCAGACCGTGCAGGGCGCGCAGCCGGACGCGGGCGTCGGCGAGGTGAGCCTGGGCGATCGGTTTGTCCCTCTGGACGACGCCCTCGTAGGCCAGCACCCGCTGTGACAGTCGCTCGGCATAGATGTCGGCTGCGCGTTCGGCGCTGCCCAATGCCCTCATGGCCGCCAGCAATGCCAGCGCGGGCACCATCGGCCAGCGATAGGCGTCGGCGTCGTGCAGTCCCGCGCCGGGTGCCGTACCGGTGTAGATGTCGGTTACGCGCACCAACCGGTGAGCGGGCACGAACACGTCGGTGACGACGACGTCGTTGGAGCCCGTGGCGCGCATGCCGTCGGTGTGCCAGACGTCTTCGACCTGAACATCCTCGATCGGCAGCAGCGCAAGCGCCGGGTAGATACCGGCGGGGTCCTGCTCGGGCCCGCACAGGGCGCCCACGATGATCCAGTTGCCGTGCATCACGCCTGTCGCCCACGACCATCGTCCCGTCAACAGGATGCCGTCGTCGGCGGGCACCCCTCGACCGGTCGGAGCCAGGGGAGCGGGGGCGAGAAATGGGCGCGTCGCGAACGCCTCTTCCTGGGCGCGTTCGCCGAACAGGGCGAGCATCCAGTTGTACAAGGCATAGAACCCGAGCGTCCATGCGCTCGAGGCGCAGCCATGCGCCATCCGGCGAACGGGGTCGAGGATGGCTGGAAACTCGGCCTGGCTGCCGCCGTAGCGAGCCGGCACCAACAGGTCGAAGAAATCCGACGCGACGGGGTCGTCGAGCGTGGCCTGCGGCAGGCGGCGCAGTCGTTCCGCTTCTTGCGCCCGTTCACCCAGTCGGGCCACGAACTCCGGGCTGATCGGTCGGGCTGCCGTTCCGGCGGGCATCGCGCGACCCTACCATACCTTTTGGTATGGTTGACGCGCCGAACTGCGCCCAGATCGTGACCTCCGGATTTTCGCGATCTCGCCGCGGGTTCGCCGGTCGGGCTGTCAGCGCTTGAGCATGATGCCGAGGAACCCTTCGCGGGCGGCCGCCGCGCGAGCGTTGGGCTGCGGACCGGCGAGGTGCAAGAAGCCGATGCCTGCGGCGAACGTGGCGTTGGCGCGCAGTTCGGCATCGTCGGCGTCGAACCCGTAGTCAAGGAAGGCCTGGCGCACCGCGGCGAGCACGCGCAGATCGGCGGCGCGCACGCTGGCGGCTACGTCGGCGTCGGTGCGGGCCCACTCCCGCATCGCTCGCTCCAAGGTCCAGTGACGTGGGCTGACCAGCGACGACATCATCCGTGAGAGGCGTTCCCGCGGGGTAAGGCTGGCCAATTCAACAAGGTCACTGCGATCGTTGCCACGCATCTCGCCCCACGCCTGCACCAGGGCGCTGCGGTAGCTGGCGATGTCGGTGAAATGCCAGTAGAAGCTGCCTTTGGTTACTTCGAGGCGGCGACACAACCGGTCGATCTTGAGCGCTTTGATGCCCTCCTCAGCCAGGATGGCGAAGCCCGCCTGGATCCAGTCGTCGACCGACAACCGGTTACTCGCCGGCATCTCAGCCCTCCCCATGAGCCGCAGCCTACGGTCCCGCGCAGCCAGCCACTAACGCCGGAGAAACCGCCGATATTTCACAGGAATGTGGCAGTCAGCGCCGGTCGGGGTTTCTCCAGTGCTGGTCACATGTTTTACTGCTCACGCACAACTGAAATTTTCTCGGTCCGCTCTTCCGCCGAACCGGGCTCAGTAGAGCGGGCGCGACAGCGCAGTAGAGACAGTGCTGCGGTGGCGAATGACGATCTGTGATCGTCGGGGGAACTAGTTACAGCTGTAGCGGTAACCGGAAGATGGATGGAATTGCTCTATGAGGTTCGTTGACAAGATTCGTGGCCATTGGGCGCGCCGGTTTGCGGTGGCAGCCATAGCGGCGGCCGTCCTGCCGGGCGTGGTTGGCCTAGCTGGAGGGTCCGCGACCGCGGGTGCCTTCTCCCGGCCAGGCCTGCCGGTCGAATACCTGATGGTGCCGTCGCCGTCGATGGGCCGGGACATCAAGATCCAGTTCCAGAAGGGCACTGGCTCGCACGCGGTGTATCTGTTGGACGGCCTGCGTGCTCAGGACGACTACAACGGCTGGGACATCAACACCCAGGCGTTCGAGTGGTTCCTGGACACCCCGCTGTCGATCATCATGCCGGTCGGTGGCCAGTCGAGCTTCTATTCCGACTGGTATTCGCCCGCGTGCGGCAAGAGCGGCTGCCAAACCTACAAGTGGGAAACCTTCCTGACCAGTGAGCTGCCGCAATGGTTGGCAGCCAACAAGGGCGTGTCCACCAACGGCAATGCCGCGGTCGGGCTGTCGATGTCGGGCAACTCCGCGATGATCCTCGCGGTGTACCACCCGGAGATGTTCATCTACGCGGGCTCGCTGTCGGCGTTCCTCAATCCGTCCGAGGGCAGTTGGCCATTCCTGATCAACGTGGCGATGGGCGACGCAGGCGGGTACAAGGCGAACGACATGTGGGGCCCCACCGAGGACCCGAACAGTGCCTGGAAGCGCAACGACCCGATGCTGCAGATCCCGGCCCTGGTGGCCAACAACACCCGACTGTGGGTGTACTGCGGCAACGGCACGCCCAACGAGTTGGGCGGCGCCGACCTTCCTGCCACATTCCTGGAAGGCCTGACCATCCGCACCAACGAGACGTTCCGTGACAACTACATCGCCGCGGGCGGCCACAACGCGGTGTTCAATTTCCCGCCCAACGGCACGCACAGCTGGGGCTACTGGGGTGCGCAGCTTCAGCAGATGAAGCCCGACCTGATCTCCTACCTCGGCTGATCACCGAACACGCGAAGGCCCCCGGCACCTAGTCGGGGGCTTTTGTGTTTGGTGAATACTGAGCCGCATGGTCGCAGTCAACGCTTTGGTCGCACATCAGGACGCCGAGGGAACGATCACGCTCGCACGCGAGGTCGTCGACGACAGCTTCCTGCCCGAGGGTGAGGTCACCGTCGCCGTCGAATACTCCGGCGTCAACTACAAAGACGCACTGGCCATCACCCCGAAGGGTGGTGTGGCGCGGGCCTATCCGCTGATTCCGGGTATCGACGTCGCCGGGACGGTGACCGCCAGCGCCGTCGACGACTTCGCCGTCGGGGACCGGGTGGTCGCTCACGGATACGACATCGGCACCGCTCGCCACGGCGGATACGCGGACACCGCCCGCTTCCCGGCCGACTATCTGGTCAAGCTCGATACGCTGACCACCGCGCAGGCGGCGGCCATCGGCACTGCGGGGTTCACAGCCGCCATGAGCATCAACGCAATTCGCGCGCACGGTGTCCTGCCTCAGGACGGCCCGGTATTGGTCACCGGCGCGACGGGCGGCGTCGGCAGCGTCAGCGTCGACCTGCTGGCCGGTCTCGGCTACGAGGTGATCGCATCCACCGGTAAGGCCGAGGCGCACGACTATTTGATGGGCCTCGGCGCGTACCATGTGGTGGGCAGGCTGCCCGCCGAGGGCGAGAAGGTCCGCCCGCTCGGCAAGTCCAGCTACGCCGCGGTGGTCGACAGCGTCGGCGGCGACACCCTCGCGTACGCCCTGAGCACGCTCAATTACGGTGGGGTGGCGGCGATTTCAGGACTCGCCCGGTCAGCCGATCTGCCGACAACGGTGATGCCGTTCATCTTGCGCGGTGTCACCTTGGCGGGCATCGACTCGGTGCTGCTGCCGATCGGCAAGCGTCGCGAGCTGTGGCAGTCGATCGCGACCGATCTGTTGCCGCGGCATCTCGACGACATCACTCGCGACGTCTCGATCCGCGACGCACCACACACCCTGCGCACCATCATGGGCGGCGGCGTCACAGGGCGCACCCGGGTGGTCGTCAAAGACGGCTTCTGACCGCCGGTTGGTACCGCTCACGCCGGCTTACTTGAGCTGCGATGACGACAGGCCCAGCAGCCGGCGGGCCACCACGAGCTGCTGAATCTGCTGAGTGCCCTCGAAGATGTCGAGGATCTTGCTGTCGCGCGCCCACTTCTCCAGCAGGGTCTGCTCCGAATAGCCGACGGTTCCGGCCAATTCGACGGCCTTGAGGGTGATGTCGCTTGCGACCCGGCCCGCCTTGGCCTTGCCCATCGACGCTTCCTTCGAGTTCGGGATGTTGTTGTCGGCCTGCCAGGCGGAGCGGACCATCAGCAGATAGGCGGCCTCCCAGTCGGACTCCATCCGCAGGAACTCGGCTGCAGGCGCGCTCTGTGCGTGCGAGGGCTTGTCGTAGGAGATCTCCACACCCGCTTCGGTGAGGATCTTGCGGAGTTCCTCTAGCGCGGCGCGGGCGATGCCGACCGCCATCGCGGCCACCACCGGGCGGGTGTTGTCGAACGTCTCCATCACGCCGGCGAAGCCCTTCTCCACCTGGATCTCTGGGCTGCCGAGCAGGTTGTCCTTGGGGATGCGGACGTTGTCGAACCGGATCACCGCCGTATCGGAGGCCTTGATGCCGAGCTTGTCCTCGAGACGCTCGACGCTGACGCCGGGATGCTCGCGCGGCACGATGAACGACTTGATCGCCGCGCGCCCCAATGACTTGTCCAGCGTCGCCCAGACGACGATGTGAGTGGCCCTCGAACCGGCGGTGACGAAGATCTTCTCGCCGTTGATGACGTACTCGTCGCCGTCGAGTTTGGCCGTCGTCGACACCGCCGCGGAGTCCGAACCGAATCCGGGCTCGGTGATGGCCATCGCGGCCCACACGCCCTTGCCGAGCTTCTCCAGCTGTTCTGGGGTGGCCACGCTGGAGATCGCCGCGTTGCCCAGCCCCTGGCGCGGCACCGACAGCATCAAAGCGACGTCGCCCCAACTGATCTCCATCACATTGAGGACCGCCGACATGTTGCCGCCGTTGTGGTTGGTGTCCTTGGCATCGGTGCCTGCGAATGCCTCGGCGCCGGCGAACGCGAATGCCTTTGCATCTGAGATGCCTTCGAAAAGGGTCGCCAGCGTGTCCAGCTCGACGGGGTACTCGTGCTCCCGAAGGTCCCACTTGCGTGCGATCGGCCGCAACATTTCGGCGGCGCCCTGATGCGCCTTCTCGATAACCGCTTCCAGCTTGCGCGGCAGTTCCAAATTGATTGCCATGGTTCGACTTTCGCTCGAAAGTTAGATGACGACAACACCCTCGGCAACGCCGATGGCCCGCAGGTCGCGGTACCAGCGTTCGACCGGGTGCTCCTTGGTGTAACCGTGGCCGCCGAGCAGTTGCACGCCGTCCAGTCCGATCTGCATGCCCTTGTCGGTGCCGAGTCGCTTGGCCAACGCGGCCTCGCGGATGAACGGGAGGCCCTGATCGGCGCGCGACGCTCCGCGCCAGGTGATGAGTCGCAGGCCGTCGAACTCGATCGCGATGTTGGCGCACATGAATGCCACCGCCTGGCGGTGCGCGATCGGTTCGCCGAAGGCGTGACGTTCCTTGACGTAGGGCACCACGTAGTCGAGTACCGCGTGCGCGGTGCCAACGGCCAGTGCCGCCCAGCCAAGTCGGGACAGCGCGACCGCTTCCGAATAGTCCTCATCGGTCGCGGCGTCCTCGCCGAGGCGCGCGCTCAACGGCACGGTGACCCGGTCGAGTTCGATCTTGCCGAGCGCCGCCGCCCGGATACCCATGCTCGGGTCGGCGGTGACGGTGAGGCCCTTGGCCGAGGATTCGACGATGAACAACGCGGGCTTGCCGTTGAGTTGTGCTGCCACGATGAACAATTCGGCATTCGCAGCCGCGGGCACCAACGACTTGACGCCGTCGAGTCGATAGCCGCTGGGGGTGCGCACCGCGGTGGTCTTCAAGGCGGTGGGATCGAAAAGCGGATGCGGCTCGGCGATCGCCACGCACGCCTGGGGCACGTTCTCGCCGGCGAATTCCTTGAGATAGGTCGTCTGCTGGTCGGCGCTACCCCAGTGGGTGAGCGCTGACGCGACGCCCGCCGGTGCGAGGATCGGCAGCGCCAGACCCATATCGCCGTACGCCAGCGCCTCTGCCACCAGAACGTTGGTCACCGCGGCCCGATGTGCCGCGATGCCGTCGAAATCCTCCGGCACGTTTATCGCCGTGATGCCCAGCTCGGTCGCCTTGGCGACGAGGTCGGGCGGATAGGTGGTGGCTTCGTCGGCGTCGTGGGCCGCCGGACGTATCACCTCTTCTGCGAATTCGGTGACGGTGTCGACGATCATCTGCTGTTCGTCATCGGGTGTCAGGTCGAAGTAATCGGCCCCGCTCTTCTTCAGCCGGGTCGGCCCGCCGGGGGGCCCCGACACCCGTTTGAACTGCCGATTCGCCGCACCCGCGGCGGCGAACACCTGCTTCACGCCGTACTTCAGGCCTCGATTCAGCGGATCCCGCAGGTTGTAGCGGTCCAAGAACTCCTGCCCGACGATGGGGGTGATCACCGCCAACCCGATGTCGGTCGCGGTCCTCTTGTGCTTGTGCATGCCGACGGCGCTCTCTTTACCGGAGCGCTTGTTGGACGGCAGTGTGTTGGTCATTTCAGCTGCCTCGCTTGCTGGTGGACGTGCGCGAACACGCAACTGACTCCAGAGTAAGGTATTCGAACTGACTCTTGAGTAAGGTCCCCCGTTTTGTTGCGAACCTCACATGCGCATGCTCTACCTTTAGGCGAACCGGAAGGAGTGGTGTGCGAGTCGGGCTGACCACGCGCCTGCTGGTGGCGACGGGCGTGGTTGCAGCGATCGTCACCGCCGCCTTCGTGTTCCTCTTCTTCGCGATGGCGTCCGTGCACCGCGCCAGGGATATGGCCACGCACTCCGCGGACGTGTCCTACGTCGCCCGCGACGCCAGGAGAATGCTCGGCGACATGGAGACCAGCCAGCGCGGCTACATCATCACCGGTGAGCAGAATTTCCTGATCCCTTGGGAAACCGCACGGCAGAAACTTCCCGAGCGGCTGACGACGCTGCGCACCATGGTCGACGACCCCGCCCAGGCCGACCGGGCAGCGGCATTACAGGCCGGCGCGTTGGCCTACGTCAACGACTACGCGGTGCCACTGGTGGCCGGGGCGCGGCGCGGCGATTCCTGGGTGAGGGGCATTCCGGCCAGTGACGAAGGCAAGCAGAGGATGGACGCGCTGCGCCGGCAGTTGGATGAATTCCTCATGGCCGAGTTCGCACTGAGCAACGCGGAGCAGGTGAAGGCCGACCGTGACTACCAGCACGCGACGATCATGGCCGCGGTCGGCCTTGGCGCCTCGTTGCTGGTGACCGCGCTGAGCACCCTGTACCTGGCCCGAGGCGTCGTCGGGCCCGTGCGGCGCACCGCCAGAATGGCCGAGCGCCTTTCCGCGGGGGACCTGCAGGCGCGAGTGCCCGAAACCGGCAAGGCCGAGATCGCGGTGCTCGAGCGCAATTTCAATGCGATGGGCGAATCCCTGCAACACGGGCGCGCTGCGCTCGCCCGGATCACCGACGAGCAGGCCGCGCTGCGGCGCGTGGCGACGCGTGTCGCACAGGGACGACCGGCCCGCGAGATATTCACCTCTGTCACTGAGGAAGTCGGTTTGTTGCTCGGCGCCGACATCACGCGCCTGTTGCGATTCGAGCCGGACGGAAGCGCAACGGTCGCCGCCGCGTGGACTCGCACCGGAAATCCCGTGGCGGTCGGCACCCGCATCGACGTCGACGTCACCGTTGCGGGCCGGGTGCGGCAGAGCGGTCTGTCGGCCCGCGCAACGGAGGAGTCGCCGCCCGGCCTGTCAGCAGGCACGTATTCGGCGGTCGGCGCCCCGATCATGGTGAGCGGTTCGATGTGGGGCGCGATGACTGCCCTCTCGCCGCTCGACCGCCCGCTGCCCGACGACACCGAAACCCACATGGTGGAATTCACCGACCTGGTCGGAACGGCCATCGCCAATGTGCAAGCCCACGCCGACCTGGTGGCGTCGCGCGCCCGCATCGTCACCGCGGCAGACGAGACGCGTCGACGCATCGAGCGCGATCTTCATGACGGCATCCAGCAGCGCCTCGTCGCACTCGCGCTGAAGCTGCGGCTGGTCGAGCCTGCGGTGCCCGCCGGCGCGCCCGAATTGCGAAAGAACTTGGCGGCGCTGGACGCCGGGCTACTGGAGGCCGTCGAGGAACTGCGTGAGCTGTCCCGTGGCATTCACCCGGCGATCCTGTCCAAGGGCGGGCTCGGGCCGGCGCTGCGCTCGCTGTCGCGCCGCTGTGCCGTGCCGATCGAATTGGATGTCCGCGTCGAGGATCGGCTTCCGGAGAACATCGAGGGAGCGGCGTATTACGTGGCCGCAGAAGCCCTGACGAATGCCGCCAAACACGCGAACGCGTCGGTTGTGTCGCTGTGCGCCGTCGTCGAAGATGGCCGCCTGGTCTTGACGGTTGAGGACGACGGCGACGGCGGGGCCGACCCGTCGCGCGGCTCAGGACTGGTCGGGCTCACCGACCGCGTCGAGGCTGTCGGCGGCACGTTGACCGTCACCAGCCTGCGCGGCGAAGGAACGACACTGCGCGCCGAGCTTCCATGGCAGTCCGCGGTCGCGATCGACTAGACCTCAGCGGTGCCCGCCGCCGTGGAAACCTCCGCCGTGGAAACCGTCGCCGGCGAACCCGCCGCCGACGAAGCCGTCCCCGAGCAGGAACGCCTCGTCGCCGTACGGGTTGAACGAAAGCGGTCCGGGGGTGGCGTCGATCTGAACGTTGCCAGGCGACTGACACACAGTTCCGCCGCCGGTGGAGTCACAGTCGTCGCCGGTGGTGGACGCCGACGCGATGGGTGCCGCCGCGATTGCGGCCGCGACGGCTGCCGCCAACACCGGCGGGAGGTAGCCCAGTTTGCGTTTCATTGTGATTCTCCTTAGTCGTTGTCGCGCAGTGTGATTCATCGTCAGAACAGGAAACCGATACCGCCGTAGGGGTAGTACTGGACAGGCGGCGGCGCATCATTGATCTGCACGTTGCCCGGCGACTGACACACGGTCGCGCCTCCGGTCCCGGCGCACGCCTGGTGCGGCTGTGCCGCGGGCGCTGACGTGCCGGGGGCGGCCGATGCGACCGGCGCTGCGAAGATCGCTGCCGCGACCGCGGCCGCGCCTAACACCGGTGTGACGTGAGGGAGTCTCGTGCGCATCGCGTCCCCTTCCATTGGTTTGCCTGGATGCAGTTACAGACTGCGTCACGCACGAGCCGGTGTCGTCCCTGCTGTCACCCGTTGAGGCCCCCGGCTAACTGGTAGTCGGCTAACGAACGACTACCGGCAGTCGGCGAGCGCCCCAGCTGCCGACCGGGCCGTCGTAGACGCCTGGCAGTTGCGTATCGCAGCGTCTGCAGCGGCCGGAATCGGTTAACCCGTAGTGGCGCATCGCATACCAATCGCGTACCACAGCGGGGCTACCGCATCCGGGACAAACCGTGGTGCCGCCGGCGCGGTCATGAACAGTGCCGGTGTAGACGAACTGCAGTCCCTCACCCAGCCCGATCCGGCGGGCCCGGCTCAGCGCCTCGGGCGGGGTCGGCGGAGTGTTCCGCATCCGGTAGTCGGGATGGAACGCGGTGAAATGCACCGGCACCTCGGGACCGAGGTGGTCGCGAACCCAGGCACATTCCGCTGCGATTTCGGCGTCACTGTCGTTGTGGCCGGGGATCAGCAGCGTGGTGATCTCGAGCCATACGTCGGTTTCGTGACGCAGGTATACGAGGGTGCCCAACACGTCGGCGAGGTGTCCGGCACAGACGCGGTGGTAGAACTCCTCCGTGAACGCCTTCAGATCGACGTTGGCAGCGTCGATGTGCCGGTAGAACTCCGCGCGCGCGGGTGGGCACATATAACCCGCGGTCACTGCGATGGCGCGGATCCCGCGGTCATGGCAGGCATCCGCAACGTCGGCCGCGTACTCCCAGAAGACCGTTGGATCGTTGTAGGTGAAAGCCACACTGCGGCAGGCTGTTTCGTCTGCAACGCGGGCCAGTTCTGAGGGGCTCGCGCGGTCGGCGAGGGTGTCGGTCGCTCGGGACTTGGAGATGTCCCAGTTCTGGCAGAACTTGCACGCGAGGTTGCAGCCGGCGGTGCCGAAACTCAGCACCGGGGAGCCGGGAAGGAAGTGGTTGAGGGGTTTCTTCTCGACGGGGTCGACGCAGAACCCGCTTGAGCGTCCGTAGCTGGTGAGCACGATCTGGTCGTCGAACCGGGCGCGGACGAAGCACAAGCCGCGCTGGCCGTCATGTAATCGGCATGCGCGCGGGCACACATCGCACTGGATCCTGCCGTCGTCGAGGCGATGCCAGTGTGTGGTGGGAACCGTGAACGAATCGAAGGTCATGACGCCTCCACCCGCCAGGCTACCGGCGTTCGAGCCTGCCGAGAACGGCCTCGTGCAGCAGCGTGTTGGTGGCTACCGCGCTGCCGCCGTGCGGGCCGGGATTGCCGGTCAGGTCGGTGAACGCGCCACCGGCCTCGCGCACGACGATGTCGAGTGCGGCCAGGTCCCACAGCGACACTTCCGGCTCGGCGGCGATGTCGACAGCACCCTCAGCGAGCAGGCAGTAGGACAGGAAGTCGCCGTAGGCGCGGACCCGCCATACCGCATCGGTCAGGTCGATGAAGCTGTCACGCAAACCCAGATCGGCCCACCCCGACAGGCTGGAGAACGACAGACTGGCCGACTCGAGGTCGCCCACCGACGACACCGAGATACGCCGGGGCGGCGCACCGGCGAACGATGTGAACGCGCCCTCGCCTGCGGCTGCCCACCAACGCCGTTGCAGCGCAGGCGCACTCACGGCGCCCGCGACCGGAACCCCGTCCTGCAGCAGCGCGATCAAGGTCGCCCACACCGGCACCCCGCGAACGAAGTTCTTGGTGCCGTCGATCGGGTCGATCACCCACTGTCTACCGGTGAACGCCGCGGTACCGCCGAACTCCTCACCGAGGACGAGGTCGTCGGGCCGCTCGTGCGACAGGACGTCTCGCAGTGTCCGCTCGACTCCGCGGTCCGCATCGGTGACCGGCGTCAGGTCCGGTTTGGTGTCGACGTGAAGGTCCAACGCGCCGAAGCGCTCCATGGTCAGCGCATCGGCTTGGTCGGCAAGTCGGCGCGCGAGGGCCACGTCATCTGCGACCGCATACATGGCAGCAGTCCTACCATGTCGGTGTGCTGGAGTTCGTGATCATCATCGTGCTCATCGGGGCCTTGGTCGCGTTCGCGGCGCCCTGGATCATGCGACGGCGGGGTGCGGGCGCCGACTGGGTGCAGGGCAACTTGCTGGTCACCGGGGTGAGCCCGAAACCCGAGGCCACCGGCGAGCAATTCGTCACGATCACCGGCGTGATCAACGGCCCCACGGTCGATGAACATGTCGTGTACCAACAGCTGGCCATCGACGTCGCCGACTGGCCGACGATGGGCCAGCTGTTCCCCGTGGTGTACTCGCCGACCAACCCGGACCGCTGGGCGTTCGCGCCGCCGCAGGCCTAGCCACCCAGCGTGGGACGACTGCGGCCGCGGTGGCGCGGCCCTCAGCCGTGTGCGATGCGCAGCAGTTCGGCGACGCTGGTGACCTTCACTCGCGGCCGGCCGTGCGGCTCGCCTGCTGACCGTTCGTAATCGTTGATCAGCTTCCAGTGGTCGTCGGTGATCAGCTTGGGCTGCCGCGACAGCAGCCACTCGACCAGCGTGTCCGCATAGTCCTCGCCCACATCGGCCAGCTCGGCGCCGGCCAGGTCGGCGAGCAGAGTGTCGACGGTGTCCTGCGAGTCCTTCTTGTTGCTGCCGATCACGCCGGTGGGACCACGCTTGATCCAGCCCACCACGTATTCGTTGCGGCTGCCTTCTACCCTGCCGTCGGTGTGCGGGATGGTGCCGCTGCGCTCGTCGAACGGGAGCCCCGGCGTCGGGACACCCTTGTACCCGACCGCGCGCACCACCAGTTGAGCGGGCACTTCCTCACGCTCGCCGGTGTCCTTGGCGACGACGCGGCCGTTGTCGTTGACCAGTTCGTTGCGCCCCAACACGATTGACTGCACGCGACCGTCGCCCTTGATCTCGATCGGCGATGTGCGAAAGCGAAAGACGATGCGCCGCTTCGCGCCCTTCGGCGCTCGTTCGGAGTACCCGCGCAGCACCTTGATGTTGTTACGCACCGTCTTGGGCGCGGCTTCGAGGTCCTCGTCGGAGATGTCGGCGAAGTCGGCCGGGTCGACGATCACGTCGACGTCACCGAGGCCTTCCAGGTCGCCGAGCTCGCGCAGCTCCAGTGTCGTGAACGGCGCCTGCAGCGGCCCGCGCCTGCCCACGATGAGCACCTCTTCGACGCCGCGATCGTGCAACGACTTCAATGCGTGATCGGCGATGTCGGTGGTGGCCAGCACGTCGGGGTCGGTGACCAGAATGCGCGCCACGTCCAGCGCGACGTTGCCGTTGCCGACCACCACCGCCCGTCCGCTTGAAATGTCGGGCGCCATCTCCTCGAAATGCGGGTGCGCGTTGTACCAGCCGACGAAGTCGACGGCCGCGACGCTGCCGGGCAGGTCCTCGCCGGGGATACCCAGTGACCGGTCGGACTGCGCGCCGACGGCGTAGATCACCGCGTCGTAGCGCTCGGCCAACTCGGCGGCGTGCACGTGATCCCCGACGACGATGTTGCCGAAAAATCGGAACCGCGGATCCAGCGCGGTCTTCTCGAATTGGCCGCTGATCGACTTGATCTTCGGATGGTCGGGCGCGACGCCCGAGCGAACCAGTCCCCACGGCGTTGGCAACATCTCCAGCATGTCGACCCGAACGTCTGCGTCCTCGCTGGCGTCGGCGAACTTAAGAAGCGAGGCAGCGGCAAAGTAGCCCGAAGGCCCTGACCCGACGACCGCCACGTGATATGGGCGCATATACAGCTTTCTGTCGCTGCCCGGTCACCCGCAGGGGGCTGTCGCGTCGTGGCCAGGCTGGTTGCCAGTCCGATGGTAAACCGCCGGTACCCTGAACTCCCGTGGATCCTGACCGTCAAGCCGACATCGCCGCCCTCGACGCCACCCTGACCACGGTGGAGAGGGTGCTCGACGTCGACGGGCTTCGTGGTCGGATCGAGAAGCTCGAGCAAGAGGCCTCCGACCCGAATCTGTGGGACGACCAAGCACGCGCCCAGAAGGTCACCAGCGAGCTGTCGCATACCCAGGGTGAGCTGCGCCGGGTCGAGGAACTCCGGCAGCGCCTCGACGATCTGCCCGTGATGTATGAGCTCGCCGCCGACGAAGGAGGCGCCGACGATGTCGCCGAAGCCGACGCCGAGCGCAGGAAGCTGCGTGAGGACATCGAGGCGATGGAAGTGCGCACGCTGCTCTCGGGCGAGTACGACGCGCGCGAGGCGCTGGTCACCATCCGCTCCGGCGCCGGAGGGGTGGACGCGGCCGACTGGGCCGAGATGCTGATGCGGATGTACCTACGCTGGGCGGAAGCGCACAAGTACTCGGTCGAGGTGTTCGACACGTCCTACGCGGAAGAGGCGGGCATCAAGAGCGCGACATTCGCGGTGCATGCGCCGTACGCGTACGGGACGTTGTCGGTCGAGCAGGGCACGCACCGGCTGGTGCGCATCAGCCCGTTCGACAACCAGGGTCGGCGCCAGACGTCGTTCGCCGAAGTCGAAGTGCTTCCGGTCACCGAAACCACCGACCACATCGACATCCCCGAAACCGATGTGCGTGTCGACGTCTACCGGTCCAGCGGGCCCGGCGGCCAATCGGTCAACACGACCGACTCTGCGGTTCGACTCACGCACATCCCGACCGGTATCGTGGTGACTTGCCAGAACGAGAAGTCGCAATTGCAGAACAAGGTGTCGGCAATGCGCGTGCTTCAGGCAAAGTTGTTGGAACGCAAGCGTTTAGAAGAACGTGCCGAGCTCGATGCGTTGAAGGGCGACGGTGGCAGTTCGTGGGGAAACCAGATGCGCTCCTACGTGTTGCATCCGTACCAGATGGTGAAGGACCTGCGCACCGAGTACGAGGTCGGCAATCCCGCGGCAGTACTGGACGGAGACATCGACGGATTCCTCGAAGCGGGAATTCGTTGGCGCAACAGACGAGATGACGAATAGCACCGTATTAGCAGAGAGTTTCGCCGACCGGTGGCATGGCTTCTGGATCGGCAATATCGGCATCTGGATCCTCGAACGCGGTGTGCCGATAGCGCTCTATCTCATCGGCGGCCTGCTGGCGGCGCGCTTCATCAACTGGGGTGCCAACCGGATCGTGCGCCGCATCGATGCGGATTACCGGGAAAGCGACCAACTGGTGCGTTCGGAGAGCGCCAAGCATCGTCAGGCCGTGGCATCCGTCATCTCGTGGGTGTCGGTCGCGCTGCTGTTCGTCATGGTGTTGGTGCAGGTCACGTCGATTCTGGCGATCCCGGTCGGATCGCTGGTGGCGCCGGCCGCGGTCCTTGGCGCCGCGCTCGGTTTCGGTGCGCAGCGCCTGGTGCAGGATCTGCTGTCCGGGTTCTTCATCATCACGGAGAAGCAGTACGGCTTCGGTGACCTGGTGGCCCTGACGGTGTCCGGTATCGCCGCCCCGGCTGAGGGCACCGTGGAGGACGTCACGTTGCGCGTCACCAAGCTGCGGTCCACCGAGGGCGAGGTGTACACCATCCCGAACGGGCAGATCGTCAAGACCGTGAACCTGTCCAAGGACTGGGCGCGCGCGGTGATCGACATCCCGGTTCCTGCCTCTGCCGATCTGAACATGGTGAACGACGTGCTTCACGGGGTCGCCCAGAAAGCCGTGGAGGATCCGAGCCTCGATGCGCTGCTGTTGGACGCGCCTCAGTTGATGGGTGTCGAGAGCATCGAGTTGGACACCGTGAACCTGCGGATGGTCGCGCGCACGCTGCCCGGTAAGCAGTTCGAAGTCGGCAGGCGGATCCGCGTGCTGGTGGTCCGCGCGCTGCGCCGGGCAGGCATCGTGTCACCGACCGACGGGCACAGCCCGCTGGTCGAGGCGATCCCGCACCCGGCGCGGATCGGTGGTGCCGAGGAGACGCAGGCACCGCCGGAGCAGCAGAAGTGATGAAGTCGTGGTTCACCGCCCGGCTCGGCAGGATGCGGGTGTCGACGATCGCGCTGATCGTCGCTTTCCTGGCGCTGTTCTGGGTGTATCACAACTTCGAACCGCAGCCGACGCGGCCGGCGGCGCCGCCCGCCGCGGTGGTCCCGCCCGGGTTCGTGCCCGACCCCAACTACACCTGGGTGCCGAGGACCAACGTACGAAGGCCCAAGGAGCCCGCGGTCACCACGACCACCACGACCACGCCGACCACCACCAGCCCGACGGAGACCACCACACCGTCACCGACCGACACCACCAGCCCGACGTCGCCGACACCGACGACGACGGTGGTCCCGGGTCTGCTCGGGCCGCAGACCGTCACCCTGCCGCCAACGCCCGCCCCGCCGCCGGGGCCGGGGCCGGCACCCGCGACGCCGGCCCCGAGTTAGCGTTGAGCGGCGTGCACCTCGGCCACCGCTACACTGGCGTGCCGTGATGATCACCCTCGACCATGTGTCAAAGCAGTACAAGTCGTCGGCGCGACCGGCCCTCGACAACATCTCGGTCAAGATAGACAAGGGTGAGTTCGTCTTTCTGATCGGTCCGTCGGGATCGGGCAAGTCGACGTTCATGCGGCTGTTGCTGGCCGAAGAGCACCCGTCGTCGGGCGACATCAGGGTGAGCAAGTTCCACGTCAACAAGCTGGGCGGCCGGCACATCCCGAGCCTGCGCCAGGTCATCGGCTGCGTCTTTCAGGACTTCCGGCTGCTGCAACAGAAGACGGTGTTCGAAAACGTCGCCTTCGCGCTGGAGGTCATCGGTAAGCGCGGCGAGGTGATCAACCGGGTGGTGCCCGACGTGCTGGAGATGGTCGGGCTGTCCGGCAAGGCCAACCGGCTGCCCGGCGAGCTGTCCGGCGGCGAGCAGCAGCGTGTCGCGATCGCCCGTGCGTTCGTCAACCGGCCGCTGGTGCTGCTGGCCGACGAGCCGACAGGCAACCTGGACCCCGAGACCAGTAAAGACATCATGGATCTGCTCGAGCGGATCAACCGCACCGGGACCACGGTGCTGATGGCCACCCATGACCACCACATCGTTGACTCGATGCGTCAGCGCGTCGTCGAACTCGAGCTCGGCAGGCTCATCAGAGACGAGCAGCGCGGCGTCTACGGAATGGACCGCTAAGTGCGCTTCGGCTTCCTCGTCAATGAAGTCCTGACCGGACTTCGCCGCAACGTCACGATGACGATTGCGATGATCCTGACCACCGCGATCTCCATCGGCTTGTTCGGCGGTGGATTGCTGGTGGTGCGGCTGGCCGACCAGTCGCGCAAGATCTACCTCGACCGCGTCGAGAGTCAGGTGTTCTTGACCAATGACGTGTCGGCCAACGACCCCACCTGCGACGGCGATGCGTGCAAGGCGTTGCGCGCGAAGATCGAAGGCCGCGACGACGTGAAGTCCGTGCGGTTCTTGAACCGCGATGACGCCTACAACGACGCGATCCGCAAGTTCCCGCAATACAAGGATGTGGCGGGCAAGGACGCCTTCCCGGCGTCGTTCATCGTCAAACTCGACAATCCCGAGCAGCACAAGGATTTCGACCAGGCGATGGTCGGTCAGCCAGGCGTGCTCAATGTGCTGAACCAGAAGGATCTGATCGACCGACTCTTCGCGGTGCTCGACGGGATCAGTAATGCCGCGTTCGCTGTTGCGCTGGTTCAGGCCATCGGCGCAGTGCTGTTGATAGCCAACATGGTTCAAGTCGCGGCCTATACCCGTCGCACCGAGATAGGCATCATGCGACTGGTGGGCGCCACCCGCTGGTACACCCAGTTGCCGTTTCTCGTGGAGGCCATGCTGGCCGCGTTCATCGGTGTGGTGATCGCGATCGTCGGCCTGATCGTCGTGCGAGCATTGTTCCTTGAGAACGCTCTCAACCAGTTCTATCAAGCGAATCTGATCGCCAAGGTGGACTACGCCGACGTGCTCTACTTCAGCGCGCCGTTGATGTTGTTCCTCGGCCTGGCGATGTCAGGCATCACCGCCTACGTCACGCTGCGTCTGTACGTTCGAAGATAACCATGGCGAAGAAGGCCGACCCCTCGAGGTCCAACAACAAGGTCGTCGCGACGAACCGCAAAGCGCGGCACAACTATTCGATTCTCGACACGTACGAAGCCGGCATCCAACTGGTGGGCACCGAGGTGAAGAGCCTGCGAGAGGGCCAGGCGTCGTTGGCCGATGCGTTCGCGACCGTCGACGACGGCGAGATCTGGCTGCGTAACCTGCACATCCCGGAATATCACCACGGCACCTGGACCAATCATCCGCCGCGGCGCAACCGCAAATTGCTCTTGCACCGCAACGAGATTGACAACCTGGTCGGTAAGGTCCGAGACGGCAACCTGACGCTGGTGCCGTTGTCGCTGTACTTCTCCGACGGCAAGGTCAAGGTCGAACTCGCATTGGTGCGCGGCAAGCAGGCCCACGACAAGCGCCAGGACATGGCCAAGCGTGACGCGCAGCGTGAAGTGACACGGGAACTGGGGCGGCGCGTCAAGGGCATGCGCTGACCGGGCTGGAGGGACCGGGCTTCGCGCTGGCCTCAGCACTCGGCTACGGCGTCAGCGACTTCATCGGCGGCTTGGCATCCCGTCGGGTCGCCGCCCTGCGCGTGGTGCTGGTGTCCTATCCGCTGGCGCTGGTGATCCTCGCGGTGCTGGCCATGATCGTGGGCGGAGAAATCAACCAGGGCGCAGTGTTGTGGGGCGGCCTGTGCGGCATCAGCCAGGCGTTCGGCATCTGGTGGTTCTACGCGGCGTTGGGCGCCGGGCCGATCTCGGTGGTCTCGCCGCTGACCGCGATTCTGGTGGCGGGCATCCCGGTTGGCGCCGGCCTCGCGTTGGGGGAGCGGCCGGGCGCTCTCGCGGCGGTCGGTGTGGTGGTTGCGTTGGTGGCGGTCGTGTTGGTGTCGCGGCAGGCCACTGACGAGGACGCGACACCGCACAGGTTCACCCCGACCGTGGCCTGGCTGACGGTTGGCTCCGGCGTGGCGTTCGGGCTGAACTTCGTGATGATCCACCAGGCCCCGGTCGACGCGGAACTGTGGCCGCTGGTGTTCGCGCGACTGTCGGCCAGCGTCGTGGTGTTCGTCGTCGCCGCGGTCAGCGCGAATCTGCGCCCACCGACCGGCACGCCGTTGAAGCTCGCGGTGCTGGCGGCGGTGCTGGACGCCATCGCCAACATCGCGATGCTGCTGGCGCTGCACGCGTCGTTCCTGTCACTGGCGGGCGTGCTGATGTCGCTCTATCCAGCCGCGACGGTGATGTTGGCGATCGTGGTGCTGCGCGAACGGGTGACGGTGTGGCAGGCGGTCGGCATGGTGTTGGCACTGGTCGCCGTCGCGATGATCGCCATCGGCTGATCGGCCCTCTCTTCGGCGAGGCGCTGCTGTGTCACCATCTGCTCGATCCGGGGATGCCCTTGAAGGGCCCCGCCACCCAGCTGGTGATCCAGCCACCGTAGAAGCCGCCCGGTTGCGGGATGACCTGTTCACCGTTGACGGTGCAACGATCGACGAGCGCGGCCATCACGGCGACGGCGCCGGCAATGACCCGAAATGCTGGCGCTGGATGCGCGTAGCTCCACGCGGCCCGCGGGGCAGTCTTCGCCGCGGTCACCAAGTCGTAGTAGTCGGCCCGACCCTTCCATTCACACCACGACGAGCCCGTGGCCGCTCGTAGAGTGCCGTCGGCGAAACTGTCCGGCGGCAGATAGTACGTGGGCGGATGACTGGTTTCGAGCACCCGCCATGCGCGAGTGGTGGACGCGATCGTCTGGTCACCCAGCTCGATCGTGATCGAGCCGATGAACTCTTCCACGCGTGGCGGGCGGGGGTAATCCCACACCGATTCCTGACCGGGCCTCGTCGGCTCCGGCCTCCGAAGTTGTGCCATCGCACTCTCTTTCCTCGTCCGACCTCATATCCGACCTCATGTTGCTGAGGATCGCCCAGGTGACGGCCGCCGACGTCACCACGGTCCGTGTGATCAGTCGCGAAACCGCTCGAACACCGTCCACTTCGCCTCCCTCCACGGCTTCGCCGTTCTGGAGGGATTCGTGGCGGCTCACGGCCTGGATGGGCACCCGCGTGTTTCGCGCACGCTCCCGCGTCGCGACGGCTACGTTCAGCCCAATGAGCTCCCGACCCGTGACGACCCTCGACAAATCCGACGTCCTTGCGGGCCTGTTCGCCGTGTGGGACGAGATCGACACGGTCCTCGCGGGCCTGACCGATGAACAATGGCGTGCGCAGACGCCGCTGCCGGGTTGGACGGTTCACGATGTGACGGCGCACCTGGTCGGCACCGAATCGATGCTGGGAGGCGCCGCGCCGCCCGAGGTCGACGTCGACATCTCGACGCTCGAGCACGTGCACAACGATATCGGCGTGCTGAATGAGCGCTGGGTCCGCACGCTGCGTGGCATTAGCCCCACCGATCTGCTGGACAGGTTCCGCACCACGACGCGCCAACGCCGCGAGCAACTGACGGCGATGTCCGATGACGACTGGAATAAGGTCACCGCAACGCCCGCCGGGCCCGACACCTACGGGCGGTTCATGCGGGTGCGTAATTTCGACTGCTGGATGCACCTGCAGGACGTGCGTGACGCGCTCGGTCAACCGGCCGCCGATCCAGCGGGACCTGCGGCCTCGTTGGCGCTCGATGAGATGACCGCCAGCATGGGTTTCGTCGTCGGCAAACTCGGCGGCGCGCCGGACGGATCGCGGGTGGCCATCGAGTTGACGGGGCCGCTGGCCAGGACGATCAACATCGCCGTCGACGGTAGGGGTCAGGTGGTCGACGACTTCGGGGATCAACAGCCCACGGCGAGCATCAGCCTGGACGCACTGCTGTTCACCCGGCTGGCGGGTGGCAGGACCGCCGTCGACCACGCCGCGATCGGCTACGGCGGCGACGAGGCGGTCGGCAGGCGCATCGTCGAGCGCCTCAATTACGTGATCTAGCTGGGATTAATTAATCGCTGGTCTGTGTTGTAGGGCCAGGTAGAATGGAGTGTCCTGCCGAACGTCGGCGGGGGCGCGAGGGGCTGAACGGTTTCGACTTCGCGCATCGAATCAAGGGAAGCGTGCCGGTGCAGGCAAGAGACCACCGTAAGCGTCGTTGCAACCAATTAAGCGCCGATTCTCATCAGCGCGACTTCGCACTCGCTGCCTAAGCGACTGTGAGTCCGTCAGTCCGGGAACGCCCTCGACCCGGATCCTGGCGTCATCTAGAGGGATCAACCGATGAGTTCGGTCGCGGGACTCATCGGGACACCAAACAGCGACTGGGATCGTCATCCTGACTTGTTCGCGTGATCAGGAGATCCGAGTAGAGGCATAGCGGACTGCGCACGGAGAAGCCTCGAGGGAATGCCGTAGGACCCGGGTTCGATTCCCGGCAGCTCCACAACAGAAGCGGGTCAGGACGAAAGGTTTTGGCCCGCTTCGCTTTTCCGTCACTTGTCGGTCAGCGGGTCGCGCTGGAATCTGAACAGACGGTCCGAATCCAGCGCGTCCCTGGCGGCGCGCAGGCGGTCGATGTCGGACGCCGGGAAGGCTTCGACGGCGCCGAGGATGCCCTCGCAGAACGACGGCGCCGAACGGCCCGTATCGACTGGGCGTGCTGCGGCCCGGACTCGTGACAACACCGCATCGACGCGTTGGCGGGCCGCCTCGTCGGGTGCCGCTCCGACGGCGTGGAGCAGGAACGGTCCGCTCACCCGTGTCTGCATTCCGTCTGGTGCCTGCGCCGCAGAGGCGGTGTGACGCAACTCGATCATGTTCAACCCGTCGGGGGAACCGATCGCGGCGGCGGTGAACATTGCCACGATTGCCTCCGCGTCAGGCGTGTGAAGCCAGCGACCGACTCCGCGCGCCGGTACCGCCACGGGTGGGTCGAGATGGATCGTCGTCAGCGATGCGACATCGCCGGGCCCGGTGGTGTCGACCGCGGGCGAGGCGGCGCCGACGACGGAGGCCCGCAGTTTCTCGACGTTGGCCGGGCCGTCGGGTGAGGCATACGACAGATGAACCGCCGCGCTTCCGCGCAGATGCTCGGGAAACGGTCCATCCGCGGGCAGTTGCAACAGCGATAGATCGCTGGTCACGTCGTCGTCGATGTCGGCGACCGCCGCCGACCACGCCGCGGCGACGTCGGCCAGGGCGTCGACTGGCCACAGCAGGCTGCCGGTCCACAGCTGGGCAACCGGGACCAGGTCCATCACGATCGAGGTGGCCAGACCCACCGGCGCGCCTCCTCGGAACGCCCAAAGTGCTTCGCGGTCAACGGCTTCAGACGCGTCGGCGGAAGCGACACGGAGGCATCCGGTGCTGCTGACGTACTCCACCGAACGCAAGGCCGCCGCGGCGAGGCCATGCTTGCGCACGAACCAGCCCACCCCTCCGCCGAAGGCATAGCCGGCGACGGCCACCGACGGTGAGGTCCCGCCCAGCCCCAGCAATCCGTAACCCGTTGCGGCCGTTTGTACTTTCGCCCAGGTGGCGCCAGCGCCCACGGTGGCAGTCCGCGACACCGCATCGATGGTGACGTCGTTCAGCGCGGAGGTGTCGATCAGCACGGTGTCGTCCGTGATCGCCTGGGCGGCGCCGTGACCCGAGGCGTGAACGAGCACCGGATGCCCGTATTGCGCGGCGACCTGGACCGCGAGCGAAACGTCGCCGGCCGTGCGTGCCCAGACCACCGCACCGGGGGTCTGCGGAAAACTGGCGTTCTGGGGGCTGGTCGCCTCGGCGTACCCGTCGCGGCCGGGTGTGAGGACCAAGCCCGGCAGTAATGCTTCGAGTGCGCTGAGTACGGCGGAGGTGGTCATGTCGGTAACTCCTTCAGCGCCGCGCCGCGCGGTGCGAGGCCGGCGAGGTAGATCTGCTTTTGTCGATGTAGGACGGCGACCCATGAGGAGTCCGGCGACAGCGTGTGGGCCAGCAGGGCGCCGAAGCCGATGACGTCGGCGGCGGTCACGTCGCCGCGAATGGTGCGGTCGTGCCGGCCTTGCTCGAGGATGGCGTCGGCGATCTCCCAGATGCGTCGGCGGGTATGTTGCGCGGCGGCGCTCACGTGTTGCGGCCCTCCATGCATGGGCAGCACGAGTTCTCGGCGATGCGCGATCGTCGCGTCGTAGAACGCCTCCAGCTTGGCGATGCCGGGGTTGTTGCCTTGGTTGGCCCGGTCAATTGCGGCCAGCACCAACTCAAATGACCGCTCGGTGAGCGCTTCGAGCAACCGTTCGCGGGTCGGATATCGGCGGTACAAAGTGCCCACCCCGACTCCGGCTGCCTCGGCAATCGCGGCCATGGAGATGTCGCGGCCCTCGCGGGCGAACATCGCCACGGCCGCTGCGAGCACGCGTTCGCGGTTCTCGGCAGCATCACGGCGCAACGGCCGGTCGGTGTCATGCGCGATCATTGCCTGCTTCCATCCCAATAACCGGACGAGTTACTCCCAGATCGATGCGGGGGTCGCGACGCTGCGGCGCATCCAGGCGGCGAGGTCTTCGGCGTCGGGCACCCACCGCCGGGTGTCGGCGAAGTCGGCGCGGTAGGCAGGCAAGTCGGTGAACCAGCGGAACATCGACTTGCGGTCCTCGTCGTCACCGAGCACGTCGAGCGGTGCTTCCACGTAGCGGGCCGGGACGCCCAGTTGTGCGGCCACGATATCGGCGATCTGCGAACCGGTGATCTCGTCGCCGGCGATCTCGAGGCTCTGCGGGGCGTCGTCGCGATTGAGCAGCAGCGCCGCCGCCGCCTTGCCGATGTCGCGCACCGAGATCATCTGCAGCGGCACCCCGTCGGGCAGCGGCAACGCGATGCGGGCGGGCTTCGCCTCGACGTCGATCATCCTGATCAGGTTGTCCATGAAGAACGTCGGGCGCAAAAACGCGACCCGCGTGCCGGTATCCAGCAAGAACTCCTCGATGCGGCGCTTGCTCTCGAAGTGCGGGATCCCGGTGTTCCGCTCCGCGCCGCCGACCGAGCTGTACACGAGATGAGGCAGCGCCGCGGCCTCGACAGCGTCGGCGAGGGCGCGTCCGTGGGCGATCTCACCGTCAGTGCCCTCCGGCCCTGAGTATGTGGTCATGGCGAAGGCGGCTGAGGCACCTTCGAACGCGGCACGTAACGAGGCGGGGTCATCAAGGTCGGCGGCGACAACGTCAATGCCTCGTTTCGCGAGGTCGCTGGCGGGCTTTGCGCCGGGGTCTCGGACTGCTGCTCGTACCGGTGCGTCGAGGGCGAGCAGGGCATTGACGACCGCCGAGCCCTGTTGGCCGGTGGCGCCGATCACGGCGATGGTCATAAGTGAGGCTCCTTCCCATGTGCGGGTTGCGAAAACGACCTTGTGTAGCTTCTACCCAATATCCGGACGAATTATTCCGGATAATTGGTTCGGCGACTCCCGGCCACGCTCACGCCGTTACGCTCCCCGTCGACGCTGATGGCGTCAGCAACCAGAGGGGACAGGTGGAATGGGCGTGTACGCGGTCACCGGATCGGCGTCCGGTATGGGGGGCCAAGCCGCCGACAAGCTGAGGGCCGCGGGCCACACCGTGATCGGCGTGGACGTCAAGCAAGCCGACGTCGTGGTTGATCTGTCGACGCCCGACGGTCGACGAGCGGCCGCTGACGCGGTACTGGCCGCTGCCGATAACCGGCTCGACGGAGCCGTGCTGGCGGCCGGTATCGGGCCGACCCCGGGGCCGGACGGCCCGCGCCGCATCTTCGAAGTGAACTACCTCGGCGTGGTGGAACTGTTGACGGGCTGGCGCCCGGCGCTGGCCGCGACCGGCCGGGCCAAGGTGGTGGCGATCGGCAGCAACTCGACAACCACGACCCCGGTCGTACCAAAGCGCACAGTACGTGCGTTGCTCGCAGGCGATGTCGCCAAGGCCGCACGCTCAGTACGACTTCTCGGGCCGGCCGCAGGGTCCCTCGCCTACGCGGCTTCCAAAATCGCCGTATCACACTGGGTCAGGCAGACTGCGGTGACACGCGACTGGGCGGGAGAGGGCATCCGGCTGAACGCGCTGGCGCCGGGAGCCATCATGACGCCTCTGCTCGAGAAGCAGCTGTCGATGCCTCGCGAGGCCAAAGCCGTCCAAGCGTTTCCCGTGCCGATCGGGGGATTCGGCGATCCGGGACAGCTCGCCGAATGGATGTTGTTCATGCTGTCGGACCCCGCCGATTTCCTCTGCGGCAGCGTCATCTTCGTAGACGGTGGATCCGACGCCTACTTCCGCGCGAAGGATTGGCCGCGCAGCGTCCCGGCGCGGCGCCTTCCCACCTACTTGTGGCGGTTCGCGAGGTACGCCCGCTTTACGTGAGGTGGTAGACGCCAGCGTCCTCACAGGAAGCGCTTCGAGACTGGCGGAGTGCCGCCGACCGGTCCTTCGAACACACCTGGAACGCCGACGCTGATGCCGCCGCTGCCTGACCCGGATTTCAGCAGGTTCGGCCACGGCGTCTCACTGTTGGGCGGATGGCTACCGCTCACCGTCGAGATCCTGGCGGTCGCCGTGCTGGTGGTCGGAATGGGTTGGCGAACGCGGCGCTGGCGGATTCTCTGGGTGCCGGTCGCGGCGGCCGCCGGGGTCGCGGTGGCGCTTGGTGCCCGGGCCTACCTGAATTCCGAAGGGCTCGCGTCGGACCCGGCACCGCTGCGACTGTGGCTGTGGACCGCGGTATTCGCAGCGTCAGTCCCCTTGGCGCTGTTGGGTTTTCGCGGTGCATCATGGTGGCGGCGTGGAATGTCGTTGCTGGCGGTTCCGCTGACGTTGCTGTGCGCCCTGCTGGTGTTGAACAACTGGGTTGGCTACTACCCGACAGTGCAGAAGGCCTGGGGCGACCTGACCTCGGGACCGTTGCCTGACCAAACCGACGTGTCCGCGCTCGACGGATTGCGCAACACGCACCCGGTGACCGGCAAATTGGTCCCCGTCGACATTCCCGATGACGCAAGCGGATTCAAGCATCGCCGTGAATACGTCTATCTGCCGCCGATGTGGTTCGCAGGCGCGACGCCGCCGTCGCTGCCCGCGGTGATGATGATCGCAGGAGAGTTCAGCAACCCGACGAACTGGATGCGGACCGGAAACTCGATATCGGTGATCGACGAGTTTGCGAAGGCGCATAACGGCGCGGCCCCGGTGTTCGTCTTCGTCGACTCGAGCGGAAACTTCAACAACGACACCGAATGCGTGAACGGCCCGCGGGGCAATGCCGCGGACCACCTGACCAAAGACGTCCGGCCCTATGTGATTTCGCGGTTCGGCGCTTCGGCGGACCCTTCTCGGTGGGCCGTGGTCGGCTGGTCCATGGGCGGCACCTGCGCCATCGATTTGACCGTGATGCACCCCGACCTGTTCACCACCTTCGATGACATCGGCGGTGATCGGGGCCCGAACTCCGGAACCAAGCAGCAGACGATCGAGCGTCTGTACGGCGGCAACGCGGACGCCTGGGCTGCGTTCGACCCGCGCACCGTGATGGCCAAGCACGGACCCTATGCCGGTGTCGCAGGATACTTCGACGACTCGCAGGAACCTGCCGATGACAAGACGAAAAACCTGCCCGATCGCAAGCTGAAGCGTGATGCGCCAGTGGGATTCGGCGGCCACGACGACGCCGACGAATACCGGGAGAAGGGCGCGCTGCCGGATCTGTGCGCCGCCGCGGTCAAAGTCGACATCGGATGCTCGTTACGCGTCTATCCGGGCTATCACACCTGGCAGTTCGCCGCTACGGCGTTTGCCAACGCGTTGCCGTGGTTGGCGGCGCGGGTGCGAACGCCCGGGGCGCCGCGAACGAGTTGAGTACTGTTCGAAACAGCAGATCGACACGCTACAGGAAAGGCAGGCACGGTATGGGCGTGACGGTAGTCGACGCTGGTCCACGACAGGTCAGCCGGTCCGTAGAGGTGCAGGCCCCTGCGCCCGAGGTATTCGCGATCCTGGCTGACCCGACGCGTCACCACGAGGTGGACGGTTCGGGCACCGTCCGCGACAACATTCGGGCTCCTGCGGAATTCGTTGCGGGTGCCCGATTCTCGACGCGAATGCGGATGTATGGACTGCCCTACCGCATTACCAGCACTGTCACGAAGCTCGAGCCTGACAGGCTCATCGAGTGGCGCCACCCGGTCGGTCACCGTTGGCGCTGGGAGTTCGAAGCGTTGTCACCGACGTGTACCCGAGTCACCGAGACGTTCGACTACCGCGACACCGGTCGGGTCAAGGACGGGCTGAGGTATTACGAGCGGATGGGCTTCGCCAAACGCAATGCGGTCGGCATCGAAGCAACCCTCTGCAAGCTGCGCGACCGGTACGCCTCGCCGGCCTGAGCCCTGACTGCTGCCGTCGTCACTTCGCGCCGGCGTGCGGGGGAGTCCGTGGCATGGCCAGCACCGCGACGGCGGTCGCCGCTGCGACGACGAGCACACCGATGAACACCGCCGCCGAACCCGACTTGATCGCCGCCGGGCCGACCGAGTGCACGTCGCCCGGTCCGAAAATCGAGTTGGCGATCGCGCCGAAAACGGCGACGCCGACCGCGCTTCCGAGCGACCGGGCGAACATGTTGTTGCCCGTGACGACGCCGCGTTCGGTCCAGTCGACGCTCGACTGCGCCGCGACGAGCGTCGGCACCGCGAGCAGACCCATGCCGCCGCCGATCACCAAACACACCGACGCCACCACCGCCACGTTGGGCCGGTGTGCGGTCGTGGCGAGTACTGCCGATCCGGCGATCACCAGCGTGACGCCGAGGACGGCAGTGTTCTTGAAGCCCCACCGCAGATAGAACCGCCCCGCGACACTGGCGGTCGCAGGCCAGCCCAGCGTCAGCGCGGCAAGTGCGAGGCCCGCGATCACCGGTTGGACCCGCAGTGAACCCTCGAGAAACGTTGGCACATAAGACGTCAAGCCCATCAAAATGGCCCCGATGCCGAACGCGACGATGGTGGTCGCGGACAACAGTCGGCGAGAGAACACCCACAGCGGCAATATCGGCTCAGCGGCCCGGCGCTCCACCACGACGAAAGCCGCGAGCAGCACGGCGCCCGTGGCGAATGCAGTGATGCTGGGCGCCGACGACCACGACCATGTCTGGCCGCCACCGAGAATTGCCAGGATCAGCGATGTCATCGCGCAGGCCAGCAGGGCCGCGCCGATGACATCGACTTTTCGACGGCGGTGGGTGACCTGCTCGCGGAAGTGCCTGCTGAACATCCATGCGGCCAGAAGGCACAGCGGGATGTTGATGAGGAAGACGCCACGCCAGATACCCAGTTGCGAGAAGACGCCGCCCAATAGCGGTCCGACGACCGGCGAGATCGCCCACACACTCGCCAGATAGCCCTGCACTCTTGCCCTCTCGGCGACCGTGTAGATGTCGCCGACGATCGTCATCGCGGTCGGTTGGACGGCTCCCGCGCCGAGACCCTGAACGGCTCGAAAGACGATCAGAGCGGGCATGTTCCACGCCACCGCACACAGAATCGAGCCGGCAAGGAATGCCGCGATGCCGAGTAGCAGGATGGGTTTGCGGCCGAAGATGTCGGAGAGCTTGGCGTAGATGGGAACGGTGACCGCCTGCCCCAGCAGATAGGCGGAGAACAGCCACGGGAACTGGCTGAAGCCACCCAAATCGCCGACGATGGACGGGACCGCTGTTGCGAGAACTGTCGAATCGATGGCGACCAGTCCGGTGCTCAACATCACCGACATGAGCACCGGTCCGCGTTCGGAGCGGAAACCGACAGCTGCCTCGCCGGGGATGTCGCTTCTCAGAGACAACGCCGACGCCCCTTTCTCCGATAAGCCGAAGCCATCAGGGTAGTTCCCGTCACCTGGGAATATCCTGGGCGGTACGAGCGCGCGGCCCGGCCGCCATCTATGGTGTTCCCGTGAGAGGCGTGTGCGTATCGATCGTCGTTGCAGCGTTCGCTTCGCTGTTGTTCGCGGGACCGGCCAGCGCCGACGCCGCCGACGACAACTATCTCAGCCTGATCAAGGCCAGCGGGCTGGGCTGCGGGCAGGGACCTTTCGAGTGCCCTACCGGTGACAGCGACATGATCTCGATCGGGCGCGCGATATGCAGACAACTCACCCATGGCAACTCCTCGCTGGCGGTGTCGCAGGCGATCCTTCGACAGAAACCCGGCGTGCAGCCCGACACGGTGGCCCGCATTGTCGCCATCTCGAAGGCCGCGTACTGCCCGAACTGAGCGCCGCCACGGGGGGCCGCTGATTCTCGACGGGTGTCGAGTTTCTATCGTGACTGGCATGAGCAACGATGCTGATGCCGAACGGGTCGCCGACTTGGCCCGGACCGTGGTCGCCGATCACGACCCGACCAAGGTGCCGGTCCAGGAGTATCTCGGCGCCTGTTACGACGCCGGACTGTCGTGGGTGCACTTCCCCGAAGGCCTCGGCGGCCTGGGCGTGTCCCGCGGACTACAGGCGGTCGCCGACCGCATTCTGCAGGGGGCGGGCGGACCGGTGCCACTCGGGCTCAATCCGATGGGATACGGGATGGCCGCGCCGACGATCCGCGAGCACGCGCAGTCCGAGGACGTGAAGCGGCAATGGCTGCGACCGCTGGCCACCACCGAAGACTTGTGGTGCCAACTGTTTTCCGAACCTGGAGCCGGGTCCGATCTGGCCGGGCTGGCCACCTCCGCCGTGCGCGACGGTGACGACTGGGTGATCAACGGTCAGAAGGTGTGGACCAGCCTCGCCCACCGAGCGCGGTGGGGGCTGCTGCTCGCGCGCACGAATCCGGATGTGCCCAAGCACAAGGGCTTGTCCTACTTCGTCATCGACATGCACGGCGCGGGCGTCGAAACCCGGCCACTGCGTCAGATGACCGGTCAGGCCGAGTTCAACGAGGTGTACTTCACCGACGCGCGCATCCCGGACAAGCACCGCCTCGGTGACGTGGGCAACGGCTGGAGCGTCGCGATGACAACGCTGATGAACGAGCGCACCGCCCTGGGAGGCAGCGGTAGCCGTCGCGGCGCGGGCACCATTGCCGACGCGACCGCGCTCTGGGCCTCACGACCCGAGCGGCAGACACCGGTGCTGAGGGACCGGCTGACCCAGCTGTGGCTGCGCTCGGAGGCGCAGCGGCTCACCTCAGAGCGCTCGCGTGCCGCCGCGACCGTCGGAGGCCCAGGCCCAGAAGGCTCGATCGGCAAGCTTGTTGGGGCCGAGCTGAATCAGCACATCTATCAGTGGTGCATGGATTTTCTTGGGCCCGAAGGACTTCTGTATCGCGGATATGGGCAAGGCGCTGGCGAACGCGACTGGCAGGGCCCCATCCAGCAGAAGTTTCTGCGCAGCCGAGCCAACACCATCGAAGGCGGCACATCCGAGGTGATGCGCAACATCCTCGGCGAACGCATTCTCGGGCTGCCCGGGGATTTGCGGGCCGATGCCGGAATGCCGTGGAAGGAGATCCCCCGTGGCTGAGAAGTTCACAGATCAGCCTGGAGTCCGGGCTGAGAAGCTTTCCGACCAGCCGAACTACTCGGCTGAGTACAAGTTCACCGACGAGCAGAATCAATTACGCGCCGCGGTGCGCAAGTTCAGCGCCGAGCACTTCTCCGAGGAGAAGATCCGGAAGCTGATGGAGTCCGATCCGCCGTTCGACCAGAAGGTCTGGGCGCGACTGGGCGGCGAGCTCGGTGTCCTCGGCCTGTCCGTGCCAGAAGCCGACGGCGGTGTCGGCGGCACACTGGTCGACCAAGCGGTGGCCGTCGAGGAACTCGGCGCGCACCTGGCGTGCGGACCGCTATTCGGCACCGTCTATCTGGCGATGCCCGCCTTGGCCGCCGCGTCGTCCGGTCCCGAGCGTGACGAGTTGCTCGGTGACCTGATCGAAGGGCGGCGCACCGCGGCCGTCGCGGTGAACGACAAGGCCGGCGTGTTCGACCCTGACGCGGTCACGGTGACCGCCGACAGCGATGCGGTCTCGGGCACAGTGACTCAAGTGGTCGACGGTGGCATCGCCGACATACTGCTCCTCGCCGCCCGAGGATCCGATGGCGTCGCCCTGTACGCCGTCGACGCCACAGCCCAAGGCGTGCAGCGCACTGCGCTGGCCACTCTCGACCTGACCCGGTCGGAGGCCAACATCACGCTCTCCAACGCCCGTGGCAGCTTGATCGCCGGACCCGACGAGACCGAACGTGTGCTCAACCACGCGTTACAGGTGGCCGCAGCGTTGCTTGCCGTCGAGCAGGTCGGCGCCGCCCAGCATCTGTTGGACATCTCCGTCGACTATGCGAAGTCACGTCTGCAATTCGGCAGGCCCATCGGGTCGTTCCAGGCGGTCAAGCACCGGCTGGCCGATCTTCTGGTCGATGTCGAGCACGCCAGATCGACTGCATATCATGCTGTTTGGGCGTTGACCGACAGCTCCGACGATCCCGCGTTGGCGACAGCCATCGCGCAAGCGGTCTGCTCGGCGGCCTTCAGCCACGTCGCCACCGACACCATCCAAGTGCACGGCGGGATCGGATTCACCTGGGAGCACCAGGCGCACCTCTACTACAAGCGCGCCGCCACCGACGCTGTACTGCTGGGTGGTGCCGAGGCGCACCGGGATCGAGTCGCCGCGATGGTGCTCGACGGGGCCACCGCCGACCGAGTGCCGTGGGTGGCCGATGGCACGGCGGTCTAGCGCTACAGCAGCGAAAAGAATTGGTGCGACGGATCATCGGGTCCAGGACTGCCTTCCAGCGTGCCCCGGGTGATCGGATGACTGAGGTCGACTGACGACGGATCGTTCACCTGCGCCCAGTCGGTCACGATCGTGCGTTCGACGATCTTCCATGTGTCGCTGCGCTTCTCGTACTTGTCGAGATAACGGCCGCCGACGATCACGTCAACATCGCGGTCACCCGCCCCGAACGTGTGCGTGGCTATGGTGTAGATCTCGCCCTCCGCGGCGGCGCCGTCGACGACGAAGTTCACGGTGGTGATGTGATGCTGCATTGACCGCACATGCGGACGGGAAGCTTCGAGCGTCGTGAGGAACTCGTCCACTGACCCGGCCGAGAACTCGCCGTGCGCGTCGCGCGCATCATGATGGTAGAGGCCCCGCAGTGTCGCGAAGTCGCCGCGATCGACTGCCCGGCAGTACGTGTGGACGAGCTTTCGCAGCGCGAACTCGTCGAGCATCTCCTGCATCACGACAGTCAAGCAGGGCGGCAAGCGTCCCCAAACCTACTGATGAGTAAGATGCGATGGCGAACGTGAGGGGAGTGTTGATGGCCAGCGGAACGAAACCGGCCCCTGACGAGGCGGGATCTGGCATCGAACCGCGCGTTGACCCGCGGGTGCGGCGGGCACTGGGGCTGCTCGAGCGGTTTGCGCCCGCGATCGGTTCCAAGTGGGCCGTCGAGTTGTGGTGTACACCGCCGGACGTGGAGGCCAGCCTGCGGATGCCGCCGGGAGTGCCGCCGAGCGAGCCCGTCGAGGCAACGTGGTCGGGACACCGGGTCGCGGGGGAAGCCTGGGGCAACGGCCCCGCGGTGTACCTCGTGCACGGCTGGGGTGGTTGCCGCGCGCATCTGGGTGTCTTCGTCAAGCCGCTCGTCGAGGCGGGCCACCGGGTTATCGCCTTCGACCTGCCCAGTCACCACGATTCCGAACCCGGCGATCTCGCGCCGGGACGCACGACAATCGCCGAGTGCGCCGAAGCCGTGAAAGCCGTCGTGCGCGCACACGGAGATGCGCGTGCGATCGTGGGGCATTCTCTTGGCGCCAAGGCGGCCGCACTGGCGGTGGCGCGCGGCGCTCAGGTCGAACGCCTGGTGTTTCTCGCGCCGATGGGCGACTTCTCTTGGTACTTGGATAGTTTCGCCGATCGGCATGGGTTCGGACCGCGCATCCTCGACGGCCTGCACCGCCGGCTGGATCGGCGGTTGAAAATGCCTCTGTTCGACACCGACATCCCGCGAATCGCCGGCACTCTGGACAATCCGCCGCCGCTTCTGGTCGTCCACGATCCCGACGACCCTGACAGCCCGTACGAGATGAGCCAGAAGATCGTGGCGGCTTGGCCCAACGCGAAGCTCGTCACCACTAGAGGGCTGGGTCGGCTGGCGCACTATCGCATTCTGCGGCACCGTCCCGCGATCAACGCCGGCCTCGAATTCATCGGCCGTGGCGCCGACCTACGCGCTCACGTGTAGGCCACGTGGACACGACTGATGCGACCTTCGAACGGAAACGGAGCCCGCTCGCGGTAGTCCAGCGAGACCGGTGAGCCGAGGCACGTCCCGATGTCGAGGCAGTCGTTGGCGGTGAACAGCAACGGCGCGCTGACCGGAACCTGTCCGCTGGCCACGGTTTCGTCACCGACCCGCAGTGTGATGTCGAGCGGCCCGGCGGGGCGCTGGTCGGCATATCGGGTGTCGACCACGATGGTGGCCTGACCCGCGGGCAGTTTCGCTGCCGAGCGGATCTTGGTGCGTATCAGGATGAACAGGTTGTACTCGTAGCAGAGGTAGCCGTCGTCGAGATAACACGTCAGCCCTCCGGCGGCGGCACCCAAGGCATACAGCACCCCGCTGGCGTTTTCGGGCAGTTCGGCGTCGATCGTGACGGTGTTGTTCTTGTTGCCGAGTGCAGGCGCACAAAACTCGGGCATGCGTATGGTGTCACCGGAGAACTCCCACTCCGTGTACGGCGGTGCGATGCGTAACTCGGGATGATAAACGGGTACCCATAGGCCGCCGCCGACGGGAAGCACCGAGTTGCGCGCCGCCTCGATCGCGAACATCTCTCGCATCTGGGCGAGCTTGTCCGGCCGTTCTCCGGCGAGATCGTTTGCCTGTGACCAGTCTTCGTCGAGATGGTAGAGCTCCCACTGATCGTTGTCTGGCGTCCAGGTTTCGATACCCTCGGGTTGTCCGGGCACCCACGGCAGTCGAGGACCGCGTGCGCTTGCCAACCATCCGTCGTGGTAGATCGCCCGACTGCCCATGATCTCGAAGTACTGGGTCTTCTTTCCGCCGTCCGCGGACCGGTCGATCAGGGTGTTGGCAAAGCTGGCGCCCGCGAGCGGGATCTGCGGTGCGCCGTTGACCAACAGTGGCGGTGCGATGCCGACCACGTCATAGATCGTGGGCACGACGTCATTGCAGTGCAGGAAGACATCCCGTGGTGTGGTGTCGGCGCCGATCTTCGTGGGCCACTTGACCGCCATCGGGTTGCGGGTGCCGCCGAGATGCGAGGCAAGGAGCTTCATCCCCTTGTACGGGGTGCTGCCCGCCCACGCCCACGCGGCGTGGTACTGGTTGTCGACCAACGGCGAGCCGAGCACGTCCAGCCCGCCGAGTTCATCGAGTGCGTCGATGTGCTGCCGGACGGTCGTCGGAATCCCGTTCTGCGCCAACAGTTCTGCGATCGTTCCGTTCTGACCTTCACCGGACGATCCGTTGTCGCCCCAGATGTAGAAGAACAACGTGTTGTCGCCGTAGCCGAGTTCGTCGAGTTCGTCGGCGATCCGGCCGACCTGGACGTCGACATGCTCGGCGTAACCGGCCGCCACCTCCATCAGCCGCCGCTGGAAGGGCTTCTCGTCGTCGGGGATGCTCTCCCACGATGCGAGCGATTCGTCGCGGTCGGTGAGCTCGCAGTCCTGCGGAATCCAGCCTTTGTCTTTGGCCCGGGCGAACACCCGCTCGCGGTAGGCGTCCCAGCCGTCGTCGAACTTTCCGGAGTACTTGTCGGCCCACTCCTTCATGATGTGGTGCGGACCGTGCAGACAACCGCTGGCCCAATACATGAAGAACGGCTTGTCGGCATTGAACGCTTTGTGCCTGCGCAGCCACCCGATGGCGTCGTCGGCGAGATCCTCGGAGAGGTGGTAGCCCTCCTCGGGCGTCTTGGGCGGTGCGACGACGGTCGTGTTGCGAACCAGATGCGGCTCGTACTGGGAGGCTTCGCCGGCCAGGAATCCGTAGAAATACTCGAATCCCAGTCCGGTCGGCCAGTTTTCGAACGGGCCCGCGGCGGTCGTTTCCTCTGCCGGGGTGTTGTGCCATTTCCCGAACGCCGACGTCGCGTATCCGTACTGTTTGAGCACCTCGGCCACCGTTGCGCTGCTGCGCGGTATCTTCCCGGCGTACCCATCCCAGTCGTTGGCCAGTTCAGCGATCTGGCCGTTGCCGATCTCGTGGTGGTTGCGGCCGGTCAGCAGCGAAGCCCGGGTGGGTGAGCACATGGCGGTGGTGTGAAACCTGTTGTAGGACACCCCCTCGGCGCAGATCCGGTCCATCGTGTCGGTGCGCACCTCACCGCCGAACGTCGACGGCAGCCCCGGTCCGGCGTCATCGATCAGCACGATGACGATGTTCGGAGCGTCCTCGGGTAGGCGGCGCGGGACGACGCGCTGTGCGTACGTGGACTCCTGCAGCGTCCGCCCCGCAATACTCGCCGAAGGAGTGGGTGCGAATGGCAACGTCTCGCCTCCAGGCGTTTTCGGAGCCACTACGCTGCTGTCGTTGCCCTTGGCCATCTCGTCCCTTTCACCGGCGTCTTGTCACCTTAGCCACAGAAGTCGGTCAGTAGGTGTCACCCAGCAACTTCGCGGACTGCTCGACCCTGACAACATCTGCGGCCGCAGCGAACCTCAGAGCTCCACGACGCAGCCCCCACAGCGGGGTCGACGTTCCCGTCGAGCAGCTCCAGGTAGGCTCGGCGGACATCGGCTTCGCTCGAAACCCGCTTCACGCGAAGCCAATCCGACGACCAACTCGCGAACGGATGCCAGGCCTCGGCCAGGTTCCGGTCCAGTTGGGTCGCGCCCCAATCCGCACGTCGCTTGACGATTCGATCCGGCGCGAAGAAGAACACCGGACTCGGGCCCTCGAGTTGGCCTGCCCCGGTCGTCATCTCGGTCCAATGGGTCACCCCGACCGCTGCGCTGTGGGCGAGACGGTTACCGAAGTGGGCGTGGACGTCCGTGCGCACCTTGCCGCTGCCCGAGATGTCGATATAGACGGCGCGTTGGCCTGGCAGCTCCGAGATGTCGTCGTAGAGCAGCACCGAATCGTAGACGTGCAAGCCGTCGACGAACTCCTTGTTGGCCGCAGAGGTCAGACCCACGGTCGCGACACCGTCGCGCTTCCCGAGGAGGTGGGCCGCGATGAGCGCCGTCTTCGCCGAGGCGCTGGAGATCACGACGGTGTCCGCACCGAAGAAGTCCTCTTCGGCGAGGAAGTCGTCGATCAAGAACGCGGTGATGAACAGCGGAAAGAACACCAGGTGAGCGGCCTCGTGTTCGGACGAGTAGAAGGCGTCTGTCTCGACGTTGCGGTAACTCTGATACGCCGGCGGCAGGTCGGCACGGTGCGGGGCGGCGTCGACGAACCCGTTGCCGTCGACGCGGTCGGGATGCACGAGCAGGTGACTGGCGCACGGCAGGTATCCGTAAACCCGTGTGCCCGCCGCCAGGTCGGGATGGCGCGAATCCTCGACATGGGCGTAGCCCCAGACGTTCAGCTTGCCCCACTCCGGATGGGAGGCCGGGAAGAAGTCCCAGTACTTCATCGCTTCGCCAAATACGGCGTAGGTGATGTTGTTGGAGGTCAGGCCAAACGACTCGATGCGAAGGAGTGCCCGCCCATCCTGCGGTGACGGCGGGTCGTCGTGCAGAAACCTGGTCTGATGCAAATCATTGCGGTGCAGTTCAAGATCCACTCGCCCAGCCTATTTGGCCGCCTGCAGCGTGACCTCGGAAATCGCGGTCCTGCTCTGTCCATCCGTGGTACCGAGTTTGGTGATCCACACCAGCACGTTCGACGTCTTGGTGCTGTCGTGAACTTCTATCGTGTTGTGCCCTGGCTGCAGTGACGTTGTCGGAGTCAGTTCGGCGGTGTCGGCCAACGTCCTCGGGTGCTCGGTCGGCGACGAGCGGATCTGCACCTCGGTTCCCGTGCTCGACAAGTCGATGGTGACGGCGCTGAGCGCGGTCGGCTGCGCCAGATGCAGCAAAAGCCCTTCCCCCTCAATGAAAGTCGGGAATGGAACCGGGTCCCGATAGGTGACGGTGGACCACGCGGTGTCCGGGTCGCCGTCGATCGCCAAGCCCGCTTTGTCCGGATTGTCGGGGGTGCCGGTCGGCGAGAACACGGTCGCGCTCGCCGGCTTGATGACCGGCCCGGGGCCACCTCTGAAAAGCCCGAAGCCGTTGGTGAACCACAGCGCGGCGGCTATGGACACGACGAGTACACCGGCGAGTGCGGCCACAGCGACCGTTCGCGTCCGGCCGCGGGTCCATGCTCGCGACCGCTTGGGACGCGCGTCGGCCGACATGTTGACGATCGTGTCGGCGTCCAGAGTGCCGCCGTCCCAGACCCCGCTGACTTCGACCTGGTCCCCGTCGGCAAGCTGATCCGCGACCAGTCGAGTCTGGATCTCCACGGGGATGGGCGCACTCGGGGTGTCTACCGAGTCATGCGGCACGACGTGAAACGACAGCGTCCCGAACTCGCTTCGGCTATCCGCGCGCCGCCGCACACCTCGCGCCGTGCCGTGCACGACCACCCGCTCGAGACGCTGGGTGAGCGGGCGGTTACCCGACGGATCAGCGGCCGGGCCTGCCGCTGGTGGGCGGTGCTGCCGCGTGAGGGCGCGGGCGAAGTCCATGCAACTCGCGTACCGGTCGCCGGGATCCTTGGCCAGCGCCCTGGCCAGTACGGCGTCGAGGTGCGCGAGGTCGGGTCGGCGCTCCGAGATTCGCGGGGGCGGCGTGAACAGATGGTGGCTGATGACGACTGCGCGGTTGGAATCGACGAACGGCGGCGCCCCGGTGAGCAGGTGGAAAGCGGTGGCCGCAAGCGCGTATTGGTCGGCTCGCCCGTCGAGCGGCTTGTTGAGGAGTTGCTCGGGTGCGATGTAACTGATCGTCCCCAGCGCGACACCGTCGTCGGTGAGGTTGCTGACGTCGTCGATCCTGCGGGCGATGCCGAAGTCGGTCAACAGCACCCTTCGCCGGTGGCCGTCGGACGTGGTCACCAGGATGTTCTCGGGCTTGACGTCGCGATGGAGCAGCCGGCGCTCATGGCCGAAGTCGAGCGCATCGGCCACTGCGGTGACGATTTCCGTGACATCTCGCTCGGGCATACCGCCGGGAAACCGCTCCCGGATCAATCGGCCCGCGTCGGTGCCGTCGACGTACTCCATCGAGATCCACAGCCGGCCGTTGAACTCGCCGCGATCGAGAACGCCCACGATATGCGGGTGCCACAGCGACGCGGCCAATTCGGCCTCGCGGTTGAATCTCGCCCTGAACTCGTCGTCGTTGCTCGAAGCCGACAAGATCTTGAGCGCGTCATGTCGCGGCAGGCGGGGATGCTGGGCGAGGTAGACCTCACCCGCCCCGCCTTTTCCGAGCATCCGCTCAATCACGTAACCAGCGAAAATCTCGCCGTTGTCGAACGGCATCCCCGCAGCCTACAAACCGGCACGGCAGGGCGGCGAATCCGTCGCGGGTGGACGACACCGGCCCGCCACGCCGCGCGGTTAGGATGTCGCTCCGTGTCGGCGCCCCGAACCATCACTGAGCCAAGCCGCGAGATCGACGTCGTCCACGAGACCGACGTGCTCGTCGTCGGGTCGGGCCCTGGCGGGTTGGCTGCTGCCATCGCGGCGGCGCGGGCCGGCGTAGACGTCGCTCTGGTCGAACGCTTCGGGTGTTTCGGCGGAAACCTCACCGCCGTCGGCGTCGAAGGGTTCGCCTGGTATCGCCACGAGCGGACAGTGGAAGCCGGCGGCATCGGTTGGGAGTTCGAGCAGCGCGCGAAGGAGATGGGGGCAGCGGTTCCGGAAAGCCAATCACTGTCATATGAACTCGATTCGGAGGGGTTCAAGCTGGTTGCCGACCGGCTTGTCGAGGAGGCGGGCATCAAGCCGATGCTGCACCGTCAGTTCGTCGCACCGCTGATGGACGGGGACACGATCATCGGCATCGTGACCGAATCCAAGGCGGGCCGCGAGGCGGTGTTGGGCCGCCGGATCGTCGACGCCACCGGGGACGCCGACGTGGCGACGCGCGCCGGTGCGCCGGTGCACAAGACTCCGCCTGAGCAGATGATGGCGGCATCGGTGATGTTCCATCTGGCTGGTGTCGACAAGGCGGCTTTCCTCGCCGGTGTGGCCGACGATCCGCAGCGGTACCGCGATTGGGCCGCAGGGGAATTCGCGGCCGATACCGACGAGAAGGATGCCGATCTCTACTCGCCGTACCTTGGCAAGCCGTTCGCGAAAGCCATTGCGGATGGCCTGCTTCCGGCTCACCTCAACACCATCGGCGGTACCTGGGGTGCGGTGCACGACACCGGTGAACTGACCTATATGAACCTCGTCCACCTCGCCGGGTGCGACGGTACCGACCCCGACAGTCTGACCCGCTTCGAGATCGAGGGCCGCAGGCAGGCGATGCTGGCGATCGAGGCGCTGCGGCGCTACACGCCGGGTTGTAAGGGCGCCCGCCTGCGCAACTTCGGGATGACCATCGGCATCCGCGACACCCGCAAGATCGACGCGGTCTACAACCTCACCGAGGACGATGTGCGCGGGCAGGCCCGGTTCGACGACAGCATCGGCATCTACCCGGAGTTCATCGACGGCTACGGCGTGCTGGTGCTGCCGACCACGGGGCGCTACCTGCAGATCCCGTATCGCTCGCTGCTGCCACGGACGGTGCAGCACCTGATCGTCGCGGGGCGCGCGACCGGAGGCGACCGCATCGCGCACGCCGCCACCAGGAACATGTCATGCTGCGCCGTCACCGGGCAGGGCGCGGGAGTCGCGGCCGCGCTGTCGGTCCGTGCGGACCTGGCCCTCGATGAGGTGGACATCGTCGCGGTGCAGGCGGAACTGACCCGTCAGGGCGTCCGGATCAGCTGATCACCTTGAACCAATTGGCCCCCAGGTACTCGGCCATCTTCTTGCTCTGCGCGTCCGTCGGCAACACCGGCGTGCCCTGCACAACAGGAAGCGCGGAGAGCAGATTCTTGTCGACGGTGCCCGCCTTCTCCATCGCGTCGACGCGCACAGGTCGCGCCAGGCCCTTCAGGTAGAGGTTCTGCCCCTCGTCGCTGTAGAGAAACTCCTGCCACAGCCGGGCCGCGGCCGGATGCGGCGCGTCCTTGTTGATGGCTTGGAAGTAGTAGCCGCCGACGAGCGCGTTGGCTGGGACGAACACCTTCCACGTCGGCAGCTTCTTGGTCTCGGCCGCATTGAGGTAGTCCCAGTCGACGACGACGGGCGTCTGGCCGGATTCGACGGTCGCAGGTGTCGGATCGACGGGCACGAAGTTGCCCGCCTGCTTGAGCTTGACGAAGAACTCGACCCCGGGCGCGATGTCGTCCACCGACCCGCCGTTGGCGATGGCGGCCATCAACACTCCGTTGGCCGCGGCGCTCGCGGTCGTGGGGTCGCCGTTGAGCGCGACCTTGCCCTTGAACTCGGGCTTCATCAGGTCGTTGAGGTCGGTGAGCTCGGGAACCTTCGACGAGTCGTAGCCGACGGACATGTAGCCGCCGTAGTCGTTGACCCAGGTGCCGTTCGGGTCTTTGAACTGCGCGGGGATGTCGTCGAAGGTGGCCACCTTGTACGGCGCGAACATGGCGGTGTTCGCCAACGCGATCGCCTGGCCGAGGTCGAAGACATCGGGCGCGGTGCTCTTGCCCTTCTGCTGATTTGCGGCGTTGATCTCGTCCTGGCTGTTGGCGTCCGGTTGAGCCGAGTTCACCTTGATGCCGTACTTGCTGGCGAAAGTGTCGATGACCTCTTTGTAGTTGGCCCAATCCGGCGGGAGCGCAATCACGTTGAGCTCACCCTCGGCCTTGGCCGCCTTCACAAGGCCGTCCATCCCACCGAAGTCGGCGGCCGAGGCGGCCTCTTTGGCGTTCACACCGGATTCCGTCTGGCCGCCGGTGTCCTTCTTCTCGGGCGGGGCGCACCCTACCAGTCCGATGACGACGAGTGCGGACGCTGCTGCGGCTGCGAGAAGCCGTGATGTGGTCATAAACCGAACCTGCCTTGAACGGATCCGACTTGGGCGTTGGAACACTATCGCGACATCTGGGTGCGGGCGGCCGCTTCCGGCCTTCGGCTTGCGCGCGTCAGAATTTTGCGACCGCGCCGGCGTCGACGGGCAATGCCGCTCCGGTAATGTACTGCGACTCATCGGATGCGAGGAACAGCACGGCGTCACTGACCGCGCGCGCCTCGATGACGGGCTTGGGCAGCATGTGGAAATGTCCGATCGCTTGTGTCGCATCGGCCATTGTGGGGTGGGCGACGTCCGGTCGCACGGTGCGACGGAAGTGATCGTTGTCGATCATCGGCGTCAGGATGTTGCCGGGATGGATGGAGTTCACCCTGACCCACTGCGGGGCAAGCTCATTGGCCAACGAGTTCATCAGGCCGACCACGGCGTGTTTGGCGGATGCGTAGGCGGCCATGTAGCCACCGCCGCGCAATCCGAGCATCGAGCTCACCAGGATGATGGAGCCGCCCCTGCCGTCCGACATGTGCGGCAGCGCCACCTTGACGGTGTGCATGACCCCGGTCAGATTGATGTCGAGCATTGTCTGCCAAGCGGTCTCGTCGATCATGGCGGCCGGAGAGGGCGACCCGGAGATGCCGGCATTGGCGACGACGATGTCGGGTCTGCCCAACTCGTCCACGCCTTCCTGGAGCCCTGCGCGTAGACCGTCGAGGTCCCTGACGTCAGCTCGTGCGGTGACGATGCGCCGGTCCAGCTTTTCCACGAGCGCCGCGGTCTCGTCGAGGTCAGCCACCGTGGCGCCCGGATAACCTGCGGCGTCGATGTCGGCGCAGACATCGACTGCGATGATGTCTGCGCCTTCCTCCGCCAACCGGACCGCGTGCTCACGGCCCTGTCCGCGCGCGGCACCGGTGATGAATGCGACCTTGCCGGCCACTCTGCCAACTGCGTTTGTCATCGTCACCTCTCGTGGGCAAAGGATTGGCTCCTATATCTTGCGCGAAGCAAAGCCGGCGTAGGTACCGTCGGATCAATGAAGCTGATATCGCCGACCGACTCGATGTTCCTCATCGGCGAATCGCGCGAGCATCCCATGCACGTTGCGGGCCTGGCGCTATTCGAGCCCCCGACGGGCAGCGGCCCGGATTTCGTCCGTGACCTGCACGAGACGATCGTCAAGAACGACGACTTCCAGCCGACGTTCCGCAAGCACCCGGGTCGGCTTTTTGGCGCGGTCGCAAACCTCGCCTGGGCGTTCGACGACGACGTCGACATCGACTACCACCTGCGCAGGTCGGCACTGCCGCGTCCGGGGCGCATCCGTGAACTGCTCGAACTCACCTCGCGGTTACACGGCACGCTGCTCGATCGGCACCGCCCGCTGTGGGAGGCGTATCTCGTCGAGGGGCTAGAAGACGGCCGATTCGCGATCTACACCAAGATCCACCACGCGCTGCTCGACGGTATCTCCGCGCAGCGCCTTACCATCCGGTCGATGACGCCGGACCCCGACGACCGTGAGATCCGGGTGCCGTGGACATTGGGCCCCAAACGCAGAAGCAAGGACTCGGGCGCGTCGCAGTCGGCTCTCCAGTCGATCACCGGGGCAGTCGGGTCGGTCGCCTCGCTGGCGCCGTCCACTCTTTCGGTCGCGAGGGCCGCGCTGTTGGAGCAGCAGCTGACGCTGCCGTTCCGCGCGCCGAAGACGATGTTCAACGTGCCGATCGGGGGAGCGCGGCGGGTCGCCGCACAGTCGTGGCCGTTGGCCCGGATCCGGGCCATCAAGTCGGCAGCAGGCGTGACCGTCAACGATGTCGTGCTGGCCATGTGCTCGGGTGCGCTGCGGGCCTACCTGGTCGAGTTGGATGCGCTGCCGCAAACCCCTTTGGTGGCAATGGTTCCGATCAGCCTCCGCGCGGCTGACGAGCAGGACGCCGGCGGCAACATGGTCGGCACGATCCTGTGCAATCTCGCCACCGATACCGCTGACCCCGCCAAGCGACTGGACGCAATCAACACCTCGATGCGCGACAACAAGAAGGTGTTCGCCGAGTTGCCTCGTAACCAGGCGCTCGCGCTGTCAGCGTTCCTGATGTCCGGCATCGCGTTGGGCCTCGTGCCGGGGTTCGTCTCGTCGGCGCCGCCTCCTTTCAACATTGTCATCTCCAACGTTCCCGGCGCGCGAGAACCGTTGTACTGGAACGGCGCTCGGCTCGACGGCAATTATCCGCTGTCCATCGCGTTGGACGGGCAAGCACTCAACATCACGTTGACCAACAACGCCGACAACCTCGACTTCGGCCTCGTCGGGTGCCGCCGCAGCGTTCCCCACCTGCAGCGCCTGCTCATTCACCTCGAGGACTCGTTGTCCGATCTGGAGCAGGCCGTCGGAATCGCTGGCTGATGCTGTCGTTGGCTGCGCAACGGGAGTTCACGGCGTACGGGCCGTCGCACTTGGTGGTGCTTGCGGTGTTCGCCGTCGGCGCGGTGCTGCTGGTCTGGATCGGACGGCGGCAGACCGAAGCGCAATCGCGGGTGCTCGGCCGTGTGCTGGCGGTTCTGCTGGTCGCGGCGTTCGCGGTGGCGTTGATGTACAAGCTGATTCGGCCCGACATCCAAACCTCCGTGCCGCTGCAACTCTGTGACGTCGCCGAACTCACTGCGGCTTACGCGTTGTGGTCGCAGCGGCACTGGGCCTTCGCATTGGCCTACTACTGGGGACTGGTGCTGAGTTCACAGGCATTGATCACCCCGGACGTCGGCACGCCGGAGGAGGGCGCACCGGATTTTCCGCACCACCTCTTCCTCACGTTCTTCACACTTCACGTTCTGGTCGTGTGGGCCGCGATTTATCTCACGTGGGGGCAGCGGAATCGGCCACGCTGGCGCGATTACCGCTTCACCGTCCTGGTGACCTTGGCGTGGGCGGTGTTCACCTTCGTCTTCAATGCAGTCACCGGCACCAACTACGGCTACCTCAACAGGAAGCCGCCTACCGCGTCAGTGCTTGACGTATTGGGCCCATGGCCGATCTATCTGCTCGCCGAGATCGCGATCGTGCTCGTCGTGTGGGCGTTGATGACCTGGCCGTGGGAGCGGGCACGGCGAAAGGCAGCCGACGCGCTACGGCTCTGAAGGTCTTGAGCCTGCGATACCTGCGCCGCGTCACAGCCCCTGCCATCAACCCGGACAGGATGCCGAGGACGAAATACCCGCGCGCACGCTTCTTTTGTAGAACCACCGCCGAGGCGATGAAGCCGGACAGTGCGCTTGCGCCCGCGACCGCGACGAGCAGGGTCAAGTGCAGCGGTCCGGCCGCATTCATAGGGCCATGAAACCATCGCCCCGCCGGGACCCGGTAGTGCGCGGCGACGGTCGTGACCAAACCGAAGGTCGGGCGTTACCGGGCCAAGCGTAGATGGATCGTTGATCGTGGCTTCTCGTCGGTGCCATGATCGGATGACACCGGCCCGGACTGAGCGGAATATGTGCAGCAAACCGCTTCGCGTCCGCGGTCAAGGTGAGCCCGTTCATCTAAACAGTCATCGTTTTCACGGCACTGATCGACTGGGTGCTTTGGGATCGGGCGCCGACCATGTTCGTCATCCTTGGCATGGCATTGGTGATCGGCGGCGGAATCATCGCGATTCGCAAGAGATCCGAGGTGATTTCGACAACCACGGAAACAGCCGGCGACCCCAGCAGTGACGCACCGACGTAACCACGGTCAGCGCGACGACGCGGCGTTCAACCGCAGCCGCCAGCGCACGAATGCCGCGAACACCACGCCGAGCACCGCGAGCATCGTCATGTTCGCCAACCACCGCGACGCGCTGTGTGCCCAGAGTTGATCCGTCGCGCCGGGCACCAGATTCGGTAGGTCGATCGTCGATGCCATCGCCGCGACGCCCCACCGGGCCGGGGTGAGCGCCGCGACCGCCTCCAGGACGGGGCGGCCCGCAACGGGAACGACGGTGCCCGCAAGCACGAGTTGCGCTGTGCACACCACTGCCAGCACCGGGATGTATTGATCGCTGGACCGGCACACCGAAGAGACAACCAGCCCGAGGACGACCGCCACCACTGCCGTCGCCGCCACGTCCACGACCAGCTCCAGCATGGGGCTGCCGAGCGCCGCCGCACTCGACGGCGGGGGCTTTCCGATGCCCGGCGCCGTGACGACTAGCACCAGCAGCGCCGACTGAAGCGTTGCGGCCGCGCCGAATACAAAGATCTTCGCCAACAGGTACGCCGACGCCGACAGTCCGGCTGCCTGCTCGTGTCGGTAGGCGGCCCGCTCGCCGATCAAGTCGCGGACCGTCAGCGTGATGCCCATCAGGATGGCGCCGAAGCCGAGCAGGACGATGATCTGTCGCGGCTCCATCGGCGCCGCCGCACCCGCCGGAGGCTTCCCGAAGCCCGCGGTTCCGCCCACTGTCAGCGGCAGCAACCCGACGAGCATCGGCAGCGCGATCAGGAACACGAAGTAGCGGCGGCTGTTCAGCAGAAGTCGAACCTGTCTGCGGGACAACGCCGAGAACTGCCGCCACAGGCTCGTCCGCGCCGGCTTGCCGACATTGACGAACGGCGCGGATGGGGTGGGGGACTCAGCCAGCGGGCCTTGGCGTTCGAAGAAACGCCGTTGCGCCCCATCGGCGTCGGTGGTGAGGCCGGTGAAGATGTCGGCCCAGTCGGTGCTGCCCATGGCCGAGCCGAGTTCCTCGGGCGGACCGCAGTAGGCGGTCTTCCCGCCCGGCGCCAGCAGCAGCACCTGATCGCACGCGTCGAGGAACGTCAGCGAGTGTGTGACCACCACGACGATGCGACCCGCATCGGCGAGCTTGCGCAGCATGGTCATCACCTGACGGTCCAGCGCCGGGTCCAAACCCGTTGTGGGTTCGTCGAGTACGAGCAGCGAGGGTTCGGTCAGCAGTTCCATGGCAATCGACACCCGCTTACGTTGCCCGCCTGACAGTTGGTCCACCCGCTTGTCGGCGTGCGCCGTCATGTCGAGTTCGGCGAGCACCCGTGAAACCACTTGTCGACGATCGTGTTTGGTGGTGTCGGGCGGCATCCGCAGTTCCGCCGCGAAGTTCAGTGTTTCGGCGACGGTGAGTCCCCGGTGTGCGACGTCGTCCTGCGGCACCATGCCGATGCGGCTGCGCAGTGCGGCGTAGTCGGCGTGCAAGTCGCGGCCGTCGAAGAGCACGGTGCCTGCGTTTGGATGCGACGTTCCGACGAGCGCCGTCAACAGAGTGGTCTTGCCCGAGCCCGACGGACCGATCACCGCCGTCAGCGTTCCGGGTCTGGCGGTCAACGACACTCGGTCCAGCAGCGTCACGGTGCCGCGTCTTCGCGTCATGCTGACGCCGTGTACCTCGAGGCCGCCGGTGGTGGTGGCCGGGTCCGCGCTTCGGATGAGGGTGCCCCCTGCGAAAACCAGGTCCATGTTGCCGATCGTGACGACGTCGTTCTCCCGCAGCAGGGTGTCTTTCACCCGGTGCCCGTTGACGAACGTGCCGTTGATACTGCGGGCGTCCTGAATCCGCGTGCCCGACGGTGTCGGCAGCAGCCTCGCGTGGTGGCGCGACGCCAGCATGTCGGCGACCACAATGTCGTTTTCGGGTGCGCGTCCGATGGGGATTGCGTGCGGGCTTGCGGGTGTTCGCCACCGGGTGCGCAACGCGGTGATGGCCTCGGTCGGTGCCGTGATCACGGGCCGTTTCGTCTGCGCCGTCGTCCGATTGTCCGGCGGTTCACTGAGTTCGAACGCCAATCGGGGACCGTCGGGGTCGCCCAGGTTGACGGCCTGACCATCGGTCGCAGCCGTCGATTGAATCCGCTGCGCGCCAAGAAACACTCCGTTGCGGCTGGCGTTGTCGATCGCCATCCAGTACCCATCGCGGTACCGCAGGATCATGTGCGCGCGCGAGATGGCCGGGTGCAGAACACGCATGTCGGCTCGGACGTCGCGCCCGACGATCACGTCGCGGCCTGGCGGAAACGTCCGCCGCACACCGTCACAGCTGACCGTGATCAAAGGCGGTGGTGGCTGACTCCAACCGCCTTCGTCGTTCACCGGCTCACGATAACCAGTGCGGCCTCATCGTTTCGGGCTCAACGCGAACATCGCGCGCCGCTCCATCGGCACGAGGTGGAGGTACTCCGGGTGGCGGTCGATGAAGCGCCGGATGAACGGGCAGTACGGTTGCACCGCCAACCCCTGCTCGCGGGCGCTGTCCAACACGGTCCTGACGAGTAACGTGCCAAGCCCTGCGCCCGCATGCGACGGGTCGATCTCGGTGTGGAGCAAGGAGATTACGCCGGGCCTGCGCCGGTACTCGACGAAACCGGCGACGTTTCCGTCGACTGAGATCTCGAAACGCCGCCGAGCCGGAACGTCGATGACGTTGGGCGTTACGGCGGTGGTCATGGTTGTGCCTGAAGCAGGTAACGATGCACCAACGCAATGGCCACGCCGCCTTCGCCGACAGATGCCGCGACGCGCTTCACCGATCCGGAGCGGATGTCGCCGACGGCGAAGATCCCGGGGGCGCTCGTTTCAAGTGCGAACGGTTCGCGATCAGCGCGCCATTGGCCGGCCTTCATCGCGTCGGCTCCCGTGAGGATGAATCCATGTTCGTCGCGCAAGATCTCAGAGGGAAGCCAGTCGCTGGTGGCTTCCGCACCGATGAGGATGAAGACCACGGTAGCGGCGCGTCGAGACGTCGTGCCGGTGCTGTGGTCGATGACCTCGATGGCCTCGAGTTGTTCGCCCCCATGTACCGCGACGACTTCGGATCGTGTTTCGACCCGGATGTTGGCTTTCGTTGCGATCTGCGTGACGAGGTAGTGGGACATGCTGTCCGCCAGTGACTCGCCCCGGACCAGAAGCGTGACTGATCGGGCGTGGCCGGAGAAGAAGATCGCGGCTTGTCCTGCCGAATTTCCGGCGCCTATCAGAAAGATGTCCTTGCCCTGGGCCAGACCGGCGTCGCTGCGTGCGGCGCCGTAGTACACGCCGGCGCCGACGAAGCGTTCGACGGCGGCCACCTGCAGTCGCCGCCAGTCCACGCCCATCGCGAGAACGATCGACTTGGTGCGCAGCACATCGTCGCCGTCCAGTTCGACGGTCATCGAAGCGGGATCGATGGTCTCGACCCGGCGGGTCACGACGATTTCGGCGCCGAGCCGCTTGGCTTGTTGCAGCGCGCGCCTGGCCAAGTCGTCCCCGGAGACGCCGAAGGGGAAGCCGGTGTAGTTCTCGATACGAGTCGAAGTGCCTGCCTGACCGCCAGGGGCGAACGACTCGATCAGCGCCGTCTGCAGGCCCTCGGACGCGGCGTTGACGGCTGCGGTCAGGCCGGCGGGGCCGCCGCCGACGATGACGACGTCGTAATTGGTCCGGCTCGGTGCCACGGTCAGTCCCGCGACGGTGGCGACGGCGCGCATCGTGGGGGCGATCAGCCGGGTGCCGTCGCGCAGCACCACCACGGGATACGGCGGCTCCTGGGAGTCGTCAGGGTCCAGGTGTTCGTATGGAATCTGGTTGCGACGCAGGAAGCTGTCGCAGCTGTGCACGCCGGCGTCGACGCGCGGGCCGATGACGAACATCGGGGGTTCAGGCGGTTGCGCGGTGGCGCTGCGGAGCATCTCCATGCGCTCCGCTGCGGCGGCGCCAACGGATGCTGCGATGTCGGGGGCCATGGCGGCGAGCGTGTGGAAGTCTTCGACGGTCAGCTTCAGCACGCGGGAGTGGTCGACGGCTCGCATGCTGGCGGGCAACGGCGTGCCGAGCGTCATCGGGACTTCACCGCCGAGCTCACCGGGTCCCCGCACGCCGATCACCTGCTCGACGCCGTTGACCACCTTTGTCAGCTCGGTCGTCCCTTCTACGACGACGGCCAAGAACCGGCCGTCACCCTCGTGAGCCACGTACTCGCCGGGCACGAGGTGGATGTCTTCAACCGCGCCTGCGAGGAATTCCAATTCCTTGTCCCCGAGCGCCGAGAAGAGCGGAATCGCGGCCAGTTCGTCGATAGTGAACATGAGTGCCTCCCAACCGATGCGGAAATGGTCGGCCGGGCACCGCACTGCGCACATGAGGCATCCGCCTCAACTTCGCGGGTCGGGATTGCCAACCCGGTGAATCCTCTACTCTGGCCGATTAGTGCTGAATGGGTACGCAAGACGCATCACGGCGGCAGCTGCCGTCGTGAGTTGTGTCGTGCTCGGCAATGCGCCTGCGTCGGCGATGCCCGCCGGAGATGCCCCCGGTGAGCTGGTGATCGGCGGGCTGCCGCGGACTTACCAACTGCACGTCCCGCCGGGCCAGCCCACTGGCTTGGTGATCAACCTTCACGGCGCCGGGCAGACGGGCGGCGAGCAGGAGGCGATCACCAACTACAACGCCGTCGCCGACCAGCATGGGTTCGTGGTGGCCTACCCCGACGGCATCGACCACAGCTGGGCTGACGGTCGCGGCGCGTCGACGCCCGACCGCCAGGGCGTCGACGATGTCGGGTTCCTCGCGGCGCTCATCGATCAGCTGTCCCGTGAGCACGGCATCCCGCGAGGACGGGTGTTCGCAACAGGCTTGTCGGCAGGCGCGTTCATGGCGACGCGACTGGCATGTCAACGCGCCGATCTGGTGTCCGCGATCGCGCCGGTCGCCGGAACGCTTGGCGTCGCCGCGCCGTGTGCACCGACGCAGCCCGTGTCGGTCCTGCAGGTGCATGGCACCGCCGATCCCGTCGTGCCGTTCGGCGGCGGCACAATGCTGGGTCGTGGCGGGTACAGCGACATCGTCGCGGCGCCGGCATTGGCACAACGGTGGCGTGACCTCGATGGCTGCGGTGCGCCCGTTGAAGACGTCGTGGGCGCCACGCACCGGTTCACCGCCGCGGGATGCGCTGGCGGCAGCGAGGTCGACTTCATTCAGGTCGACGGTGGTGGGCACACATGGCTCGCCGACGCCTCACAAGCCAGCGCGCAGTTCTTCGACTCGCACGGCAGATGACCGACGGCTACTCCCGATGCTGCACGATGTTGATGACGTTGCCGTCGGGTGCTCTGACCATGAACCGGCGCACTCCCCATGGCTCTGTGGTCAGCGGGTACACGATCTCGAGGTCGCGGTCCCGCGTTTCGTCGTGGGCGGCGTCCACGTCGTCGGCGTGCACCGAGATGACCGGCTTTTCGGAGGCCTTGGCATCGTGTGAGATGAGCTGGACGTGGGCTCCGGTGTCGGGGGAGGTGTAGCGGGCCACCCAGCCCATGTTGAACTCCTCGGTGGTCAAACCCAGGTAGTCCGTGTAGAAGTCCTTCGCGGCACCGACGTCAGGCACCACCAGGTTCGTTGTGATCCGCTCGACTCGCATGCGGTCACCGATCCTCGGCGTGTTTGGCGAGGAACTCGACGACGGCGTCGGCGAAGAGGTCGTTGCGATCCCCTGCGACCATGTGCCCGGCCCCGCCCACGTCGACGAAATCGATGTCAGGGAAACGGGCGATGAAGGCTTCGGCGCGGTCTGCTGTGACGAGATCGCTCATCTGTCCCCGCACGAGAAGCATCGGCACACGGGTCTGAAGAATCGCCTCGACGGCGGCGTACATGCGGTCGACCTCGGTCACTTCGATCGGGGGCAGCGCCGACGTGCCGTCGATGAACTTCGGATCCCAATGCCAGTACCAGCGACCGTCACGCTGTCGAAGGTTGGTTCGAAGGCCGTCCAGATCGGTCGGCCGGGGGCGGTGCGGGTTGTACTCCTGGATCATGTCGGCGACCTCGTCGAGTGACTCGAAACCGGATTCCATCCGGTCGTACATGAAGTTGTGAATCCGCGACGCGCCTGACGGATTCATGTCGGGCACGATGTCGACGAGCACAACGGCGCGCACCGTGGCAGGCGAAAGTTCCCCTGCCAGAAGCATCGACGTGAAACCACCCAGCGACGCGCCCACCAACACCGGACGCGGAGGAAGGCAGCGCAGCACTTCCAGCACGTCTTTCGCGAAGGTGGTGACGCGGTAGTCACCGTCTTCTGACCAGTCGGACTCGCCGTGGCCACGGAGGTCGACGGTGATCGCCTGCCAACCGCGTTCGGCCACCGCCGCCGCGGCCCTGCCCCACGACCGCCGGGTCTGCCCGCCGCCGTGCAAGAACACCACAGCAGGCGCGAGACGGTCGCCGTAGCGGTCGGCGACGATACGAATCCCGTCAATACCGTTGATGCTGAACGAGACTGGCGATGCGGTCATCGGTTGAGGTCCCATTGCCCGAAATCGGGGGCTAGCACGTCGTCGACGTCGAGGCTGATACCGCCGACCACGACACCAGGGTCGGACGCGGTGACGACCACCGACTGATACAGCACGGCCCCCGGCGCGCGTTCACCGTTCGACCAGGCCTTGGTCTGCCACACCCACCAGTGTCCTGCGGAGGTCGATCGCCCGACCACGCCGTCGCCGATCGCCCAGCCACACGCCCGCGCGTGACCGTAAATGCCGGTGCGGTTCACGCCGAGCACCGAGTTGATGCCCCGAAGCCACTGGACCGCAGTGCTTTTCCAGGTGTCCTGGTCGATGTCTTCGTCGACGCTGAAGAAGATCGGTGCCGAGTCCGGGCCGCCTGCCGCGCCGTGCCATCGCAGGGCGGTCTGAGCGTCCGCGGCGCCGCCGTCGAACCCGCGGGTGTAATCCGACGGGGTCGGCCAACCGGGCTTGCCGTACTGGTAGCAGCTGACGACGTGAAGGCCCGCGCCGCGCAACGCATCTGCGTAGCCACGGGTCACCGGTTTGAAGTCGAAGTCGGCGCCTGGGCGCAACTCCGACACGTAGACCAGCGCCCCGTCGAAGCCCGCCGCCTTGATCTGGTCGGGTGAGACCAACCGGTGGGTGAAGTCGACCAGCCTGAGATTGGCGGCGGCCGCCCGTGGCGCCGCAAGCGCCTCCACGCTCAACAGAACCGGCGCAGCGGCAGCCCATTTGATGGCGTCGCGTCGTGAAACGGGGTTCAGCATGTCAACACCATGCATCCTGCGATGGGTCCCCCGCCCGCGGCGGCGACGGCGACCTCCGGTCGCTGAGCCACCTGCCGGTCGCCGGCCTGCCCGCGCAGTTGCAGACACGCCTCGTGCAGTAGCCAGTAGCCGTGCATGCGTCCCGCCGACAGTTGGCCGCCGTAGGTGTTCAGCGGCAATTCGCCATCTGATGCGATCCGTGCCGCTCCTTCGACGAAGGGACCTGCCTCGCCGTCGGCGCAGAAGCCCAACGCTTCCAGCCAGGCGAACGTCAGAAACGTGAAGCCGTCGTAGATTTCGACCACATCCACGTCGGACGGCGTCAGATCCGTGCGCGACCACATCTCGGCCGCCGCTTCCACCGACGCCATCTTCGGAAAGTCGTCGCGATGGAACCAGCCACCCGAACCGTACGCCCCGCCGATGGCCTCGGCTTTGACGGCCCGGTTGGGGCAGTCCGCCGCGTATTCGGCATGGGAGACGACGAGCGCGATGGATCCGTCGATCGGCACATCGCAATCGAGCAGCCCGAACGGCGTCGACACCGGCCGCGCTGTCAGGTAGTCCTGCATGCTGATCGGATCCCGGAATGCGGCAAGCGGATTGAGCCCGGCGTTGCGCCTGCTGTTGATGGCCAGCCAGCCCAACTGTTCCTTGGTAGTTCCGTACAGTTCCATGTGGCGGCGGCAATGCATCGCTAGCCAGTTCGCCGCCGAGTAGGAGTGTGCGGCCAGCAATTCGTCGAGGTCTTCGAACGGTTTGAGTTTGCGCCGGGTGCCGGGCTTGCGTGGTTCCACTGGAGGCGAGGCCAGGGGGTTGAGCATCGGCGAGGCGGTTTGACTCATCGAACCGCCAAGCATTGCGACCGTCCGGTAGACGAGCACGTGGCGGGCCCGGCGCTCGGATACCGCGCGGAACGCCGACATGACGGGGATGAGCACGCCGCCGGTGTCGAAGCCGGCGGTCTGATCCGCCGCCTCGATGCCCAGTGCGTCGAGAACTTCGGTGGGCGGGGTATCGCCCAACGTGCCGATTCCGTCGACATCGGCGGGGGTCAACCCAGCGTCCTCGATGGCGGCTGTGACAGCCTCGAGCGTGAGGTCGCGACCCGGGATGCCGGTGCGGCGGCCGATACGCGATATGCCCAGGCCGCTGATGATCGCGTCCTTCTCGAAGTGGCTCACCCGCAGCATTCACCTCATACATCTATTTTTGTGATGACAGCCTTCTGGAATGTACTTTGCTTGTCATGCCCGATGCCGCCGTACCCGGGAATCCGGCGCGGATGTTGCCGAAACTTCACGAGCACAATCGGGCGTTTTGGACCGGCGGTGCCGACGGGCACCTGCTCATCGACCGATGCACACAGTGCGCGTTGTGGGTCAGTCCGCCCTCGGCGGATTGCCCCGCCTGCGGAGGTGCGCTCCTCGCACATCCCGTTTCCGGGCACGGCACCGTGTTCACCTACACCGTCAACTACCAACCGTTCAACCCTGCGGTGCCGGTGCCCTACGTGATCGCGATCGTTGAATTGCCGGAACAGACCGATCTGCGCATCGCGGCCAATATCGTTGACTGTGAACCGGACTCGGTCCACATCGGGCTACCTGTCGAGGTCCGTTTCGAACACCAGGAGATCGACGGGGAAAGTGTTTTCGTTCCCGTGTTCGCACCGCGAAAGGACATGACATGAGCGATGATTCGGCGCCTGGCATCACCGGGATCCATCACGTCTCTGTGACGGTGCGTGACCTTGAAGCCAGCGCCGCCTGGTACCAGAGGGTGTTTCGAGCTGACCGTGTGCCGATGACGTTCCCGCACTATGAGCGCGAGGACACCGGGTACGGGTTGTTGCTCGTCGATCCGCGTTCGGGCCTGGTGATCGGTCTGCACACCAACGTCGGCAACGATGGCGGGGAATTCGACGAAGCGCGTACGGGATTGGACCATGTGGGTTTCAACGTCGCCTCGCGTGCGGAGCTCGAGGCGTGGACTGCATGGCTCGACGAGCTCGGTGTCGAGCACTCGGGGGTCCGGTCCGGCGATCAACCGTTCCCGTTCGCGACGTTGGTGTTCCGCGACCCGGACAACATTCAGCTCGAATTGTTCACGGTTGGCTGACAGCGCACCCTAGGCTGCGGGCTATGCCGATCGACCGTGCTGGCCTTGTGACCGGCAGTATCCGACTTGCCTCGGGCATTTCATTTCTCGTCGACCCGGTTCGTGCGAACAAGGCCTGGGGCGACCCGGATGAGCCTGCGCCAACGGCCCGACTGCTGTTGCGCTCGATGGGTTATCGCGACGCGCTGATCGGCGGGCTGCTCGCGACGGCGGCGCTGCGCGGCCGGGACACCCGAGGCTGGTTCCTCGCATCGGGCGGTGCTGATGCGGCCGACCTGCTCGGCGGCATGAGCGTGCACCATGAGATGAAACGCCCGCAGCGGCTGATCGGCCTTGGCGGCGCGGTCGTCGGCATCGGCGTCGGGCTATGGGGTGCGACGCGGCGCCGACCCGTCTCCAGCTAGCGGCAGTTATCCCCAGGTGCGATCTCATCCACAGGTTGGGTGGTTGCTCGCGCTCGATCGGGTGCGGTGTCGCCTTTGGTGGTGAGGATGGGGTCATGTCCTCGACCGCATTCTCCGACGACGCTGTGGTGAGCAGCCGCAGTGATCGGCTTGAGGTGTTGTTCGAGGAGTTGGCGGAGCTCGCGGGGCAGCGCAACGCCATCGACGGGCGCATCGTGCAGATCGCCGCGCAGATCGACCGCGACCAGTTGTGGGGCGCGACCGGAGCCCGCTCGCTGGCGGCGTTGATGGGCTGGCGGCTGGGGTTGTCGACGGGCACCGCGCACACCATCACCACGATCGCCGACCGGATCGAGGAGTTTCCGCGCTGTGTGGCGGGGATGGGTGAGGGCCGGTTGTCGCTGGATCAGGTCGCGGTGATCGCTGCCCGCGCCGGTGACGGTTCCGATGAGCACTACGCACAGTTGGCGGCGGTGGCCACGGTCAGCCAGTTGCGCACCGCGATCAAACTGGAACCGCGCCCGACGCCTGGCCCGAAGCCGGCGCCGGAAGCATCGTTCACCAAGACCGCGTCTGATGAGCAGTGCACGAAGTATCGGATCACCCTGCCCGCTGATCAGGCCGCCACCTTCGACGCCGCGTTGGCCTCACACCGGGATGCGTTGGTCAACGAATGGAAACAGGACCACAGCGACAGCAAGTCGGAGCAGCGGCCGCCGTTGCCGTCGGCCCAGCAAGCGTTTATGCGGCTGGTCGAAGCAGGCTGGGACGCCGAGGCGGCGCGCCGCCCCCACGGCCAGCACACCACCGTGGTGGTGCACGTCGATGTCGAGGCGCGCATCGGGGCCCTGCATCTGGGTCCGCTGCTCTCCGACGCCGACCGGCAATACCTCACGTGTGATGCCACGTGTGAGGCGTGGTTCGAACGCTGCGGGCAGGTCATCGGCGCCGGGCGGGCGACACGGACGATCAATCGGCGGTTGCGGCGGGCGTTGGAGCATCGCCACCGCACCTGCGCGGTCCCAGGGTGTGGGGCCACGCGGGGTTTGCACGCCCATCACCTCATTCATTGGGAAGACGGCGGGCGCACCGAGTTGGACAACCTGGTGCTGCTGTGTCCGTATCACCACCGCATGCACCACCGCGGCGGCATCACCCTCACCGGCCCCGCCGACCGATTAATCGTCACCGACAGCGACGGCCACCCACTGACCTCCGCCTCACTGGCCCGTCCACCCACCGGACCCCCACCCGACGTTCCACCGTGGAACGGCCCGTTGGGTGAACGCGCCGACTGGTGGTGGTATGACCCCTACCAACCCATCCCACCGCCAAGCGCCAACTAACTGATCTGGCGTGCCGAATTCCCTGCGCCACGGCGGAATTCATCTATGCACATGTTGATGTGCCCGGCTCGCAGCGACAAAGTCGCTCCAAGGTGGGCACTTCGGCGATAGCGTGTCGACCCTCCCGAACCTTCACAGCGCCGCCAGCACCGCGCGCAGTTCCGCGCACAGGTCACCGCTTCCGCGATTACGCAGCGGTCCGTTCCAGTCGGTCAGCAATCGACGGAGCCGGGCAGTACCGCGCGGGCTGATGTCGCAACCCGCCAGCAGTCGCTTCTCCACCCGCTCGATCAGGTCCGCTGCATCCCATACCGACGGGTACTTGACCCGCGTGGCCGACATGACGCGGTCGCACAACACCGCGGTGCCGCGGTGCCGCAAGTCGGCGGCGAGGCGCTCGCGACATTCGACCGACGTCAGCCGCACCACATGCACCTCTAGAGCGCTCCCGGCGTTCGGGCTCGCACCGGACAGGACCAGGCGGTCGTAATGGCGCGCACCCAACCGGGCAGCGATGCGTGACAGCAGCGACGGGGACGCGGTGACGGCGACGGGGGTATCGAGCGTGATCGTCATGAGAGGAGTATTTCTGCCAAGCGGCCGGATGAGATTCCCGCAATCAGCCTCGTCACCGGGGGATTCGCGCATCCCCCGATCGGTGGACAACGGCGGAAAAGTGCCCGGTTGGCCGTCATGCGGGTGCACGATATTTCTGTGATCGACGGGGGAGTGCACTACGCGCGCAACGGTGACGTTCGCCTTGCGTATCGCATACTGGGCGACGCCGACTCCACGGTGGTCTGGGTTCCGGGGTGGGTCAGCAACGTCGATTTGATCGCCGATCCCGACGTGCCGTTCACCCCATTCTTCGAGCAGTTGGCGCACCGCACGCGGTTCGTTGCGTGGGACAAACGCGGCACCGGCCTGTCGGACCCTGTGACTCGCGTCCCGCCCCTCGACGAGCGGATGGACGATCTGCACGCCGTCTTGGACACCGTGGGGGCGCAATGTCCGGTGCTGTGGGGCGTCTCGGAAGGCGGCCCGATGAGCATTCTTTTCGCGGCGACCTACCCGGAACGGGTCCGCTCGCTGATCCTGTACGGAACACTTGCTCGATTCACGCCGGAATTACCGGATCATCCATGGGGATTCAGCTCCGATCACTCGAAGCAATTCCACGAGCAGATCGAAAAGCACTGGGGTGAGGGCGCATTGGCCGACCTCTTCTTCGGTTCCATTGCCGATGTGCCGGGCTTCCGCGAAATGTACGGCCGCATCGAGCGCACGTCTGCGAGTCCGATGATGGCGCGGATGCTGTGGGACGCGGTCGCCGCCATCGACGTGCGTCCGTTGTTGCGAACCGTCCGCGTTCCCACCCTTGTGCTCTGCAGGCGCGGCGACTTCGTCGCGACACCCGAGTCCGGCCGCGCGTTGGCGGCGGCCATCCCCGGCGCCGAGTTTCGGGAACTGCCGCCTGGGCCGCACGGCTTGCTCGATGACGCGCTCGCGTCGGCCATCGTCGACTTTGCTTGCGGCGCATCGCAAGAGGAACAGGGCGAGAGGGTGCTCTCGACGGTCATGTTCACCGATATTGTCAGCTCAACCGAACTGCTCACCACCCATGGTGATACGCACTGGCGACACGAACTCGACGCCCACGATCGGCTGGTCGACCGGATGCTTTCGAAGTACGGCGGCCAGCGGGCCAAGCACACAGGAGACGGGGTGTTCGCGCTTTTCGACGGGCCGACCAAGGCGGCCCGGTGCGGGCTCGAACTCGTGCCGACACTCGCTGGGCTCGGTATGCATGTCAGAGTCGGCGTGCACATCGGCGAATGTGAAAAACGCGGCGACGAGTGGAGTGGGATGGCGGTTCACGTCGGGGCGCGCATCGGTGGCATGGCGCGAGCTGACGAGGTGCTCGCGAGCCGAACGGTACGCGATCTCTCGGCGGGCTCTGGCTTGCACTTCGAAAGCCTCGGCGCCCAACGTCTCAAGGGGCTCGCCGAGGAAACCGAGGTGTTCCGGGTCAGCAAGGCGGCCGGCGCGCCGTACTGACCGCCGCTATGCCGAGGCGGCCAACGCTCTTCGGTCTTCGTCAGCGAACGTGTCCTCGAGCTGTAGCGGTGTGTAATCGATGTCGATCTCCTCGATCGGGCGGCCGCGGGCGCTGCTGATCGTGCCGAAGCGGCGCATCCCCTTATCGGTGGCGTATTGCTGGAACTCTTCCTTCTCGAGTCCGAAGGGAATCTCCTCGTAGAGCGAATATGCGTCTTCGGTGTTCTGTAACGCCAGCGGGATGAGTTCGTTCATCCGGGTTTCGAAGACACCCCAAAGCGAGTCGTCTGCAGCAACGTGTCGCCGACAAGTGAACGTACCCCATGCCATGTGCCGTCGCTCGTCGTCACCGATTCGTTTCACCAGTTCCTGCATGCCGGGCAGAATGCCGCGGTCCACGCAAATCCGGTGCCACGCATAGTAACCCGTGAGCGCCATCATGCCCTCGATGACGTGGTTGTACGTGGCCGAAGCGCGGACCTGAGCCGCCGGCGAGGGGTCCGTCGCCAGGGTGTCGAGCGATTCGGGAAGCTCGTCGTAGAAGATCGTCCGATAGGCGGGCAGGTCGTCGAGGAAGTGTTGCAGGTCGCCGGTCATTCCGACGGCGTCGAGCCACATCCGAAACACCTGCGTGTGCTTGGCTTCCTCGAACGCGAACTGCGTCAGGTACATTTCGTCGCCGAGGCGGCCCTCGGCCCGCATCGCCGCCATGAACGGCTGGATGTCTTGAGTGACGGCTTCCTCGCCCGCAATGAACTGCGCGCACAGCCGGGTCGCCCACTCCCGCTCGAGATCGGTGAGCGACTCCCAGTCTTGGCGGTCGCGTGAGAAGTCGATGTCGGCCGGATCCCAGAACTTGGCGTTGCCTCCCGTGAAGAGCTTCAGCGGCAGGCTGTCCCACTTGAGTCCACCCGCAGCGAGCGAATGTGAACGGGTTCTTGTCATGGCAATGACCTCCTGTAGATCAAGCGGTGGTTGACGTCATCGACGGTGATGGGGCGAAAGCGCTCTGCAGCACCGCGACTAACCTGCGCACGGCCAGCGCCGGCTGCTCGGGGGTTGGCTCGTCGAGGCCGAGGATCGGATCCATTCCGCGCACATACGGAGCCAAGGCCAGATGCGGGAAGATCAGCAGCAGCAGCGACAGCAGTGCATCGGTATCCGCCTCGGACCGAAGGTCGCCGCGGACCTGGGCGTCGCGCACCAACGGCCGCAGCACTTCCAGGTAGTGCCGGTGAATGACGCTGCGCACGCTGACGCGCGCGTCGGTGTCGACTTCAAAACTCGCCGCGGCGTGAAGCGATCGTTCCTTCGGATGATCGGCGAAGTAGGCCACCCACGAGTCCATCAGGTCGGTCAAGAACTCGAAGAACGGTCTGCCGGGGTCGAGTTCGCAAATGCGGGTCTCCATATAGGTGCGGACCCGGTGGCTGCCCACATCGGCGATGAAAGCGTAGAGATCGCGCTTGTCCGCGAAGTATTGGAACAGGCTGCCTTTGGCGACTCCCGCACGCCGGGCGATGACGTTCAGGCTGCCGCCGGAAAACCCGTGCGCCCCGAACTCGGCCTCTGCGGCATCGATCACCGCCGCCCGACGAGTCGGGTCGAGCCGAGCCCACGTCACTGTCGGCACAGGCACCTCCTCGCGCCTTGTATGACCAGTGGTCATATTACTGTGAGGGCCGTCACAGTCAAGCGTGGGGACACGCCTACTGCGTGGGGTCCTGCTCCCGGCGCCGGTCCCGCCACCTCACGTAACCGCGGCGCGTGACGAAGGCACCGACGACAGGTGTCGCGCACCAGACGGCAATGGCCGAGTAGGCCAGCGGCGAGGAGAGGTCACCGATCGACGCGCCCAACGCGGTGTAGACGAACGCCCGCGGGGCGGCCCCGATGAATGCGCCTACGGCCATCTGCCACAACGGAACTCCGAACGCTCCGAACGTATAAGAGGCCAATGCGTCGGAAATGCCGGGGATGAATCGCTGACCGACCACCGCCCACAGGCCTCGCCGGTCGATCAACTGGTCGAGGCGGTCGGCGCGCTCGGCTCCAAGGAGCGCCCGCGCGCTGTCCCGGCCAGCGCGTCTGCCGATGAGGCTGGCGATGAGCGCCGTTCCGACCGTCGCGCCGAGCGTCACGAACACGCCCAGCACGGGCCCGAACAGCACGCCGCTGCCCGCGGCCAGAATCGGGCCGGGGACGAACACGGCGGCGAGTACAGCGGCCACCACGATGTAGGCCAGTGGCGCGGCGGGGCCGGTGGCGGCGACCGTGCGCCGGATGTCTTCGACGTCGATGACGCGGCCGACCGCGACAAGATAGAACAGGACGAGCAGAAATCCCGCGAACAGCACGAGTCGCGCGATGTGTCGGCGTCGGCTACCGGTGGATGAGTCCTCGGTGTCGGTCATGCTGGCTGCGATTGTCCCGCACCAGCTTGGTGTCCTTGCGTCCAGGAGTTAGTCGGCGGTGTGCACGATCAGGATGTCGATCTTGGCCTTGCGGGCAATGTCGGCAGGAACCGAGCCCAGCAGTCGCCCCGCCACGGAGTTGAGCCCGACGTCGCCCACGACGAGCAGATCGGCATTCGCCTGTTTGGCGAGGCGGATGAGTGCCTCGACCGGGGCGCCCTCGATCGCGCGCTCCTCGATGTCGTGAGCACCGGCGTCCTTTGCCCGGTCGCGGGCATCGCGCAGGATCCCATAAACGGGCGCGTCGCCGTGCAACTTGTAGCCCTCGCCACCAAGGCTGTCGGCGGCCCGGGGGTCGGTGACGTGGTCGTGCGAGGGCGCGTGTGACCAGCTACCCCTGTCCACGTGGGGGATGTGCGCACTCGCGATGATCAGCTTGGCGTTCTCCTGCGCCGCGAAGGCACCCGCCCTTTCGACCGCACGCATCGACGAGTCCGACCCGTCCGTCCCGACGATCAAAGTCCGATAGCCGCTCATGTCCGGTCATTAAACGCTTGCTGAGGCGGCGGCGGATCGGATTAGGAATCGAAGTTCGTGCCCGCGGTCAGCTTTTCCCACTTCGCGATTTCGGTGGCGCGGCCGTCGGCGATGTGGCGATATGCGGCCAGCGCGTCGGGCCCGAGCAGCAGAAAAGCAGGGGGCTCGTCCGATTCGACGGCGGTGATGATCGCAGCGGCCGCCTTCGCCGGATCACCCGCCTGATTGCCGTCCATCGTGTCGTTTTCCTTGCGACGCCGCCCGGCGGTGTCGGCATAGTCGTCGATCACCGTGGCCGACTGAGTCAGGGAACGCCCGGCGAAGTCGGTGCGAAACGCGCCAGGCTCCACGACGGTGACCCAAATGCCAAGGGGCGCAACCTCAGCGCGCAGCGCGCCGCTCGCACCTTCGACAGCGGCTTTGGCTGCGGCGTAGTAACCGGAGCCGACCGGCGTCAGTTGGGCACCTATCGAGGAGATGTTGACGATCGAACCCGAGCGCCGTGCTCGCATGCCGGGCAGTACCGCCTTGATCATCGCCACGGTGCCGAAGAAATGCGTCTCGAACAACGCGCGAACGGCCGGGTCCTCGCCCTCCTCGACGGCGGCGCGGTACCCGTAGCCCGCGTTGTTGACCAGCACGTCGACGCCGCCGAACCGCTCGTCGGCCTGCTGCACCGCGACACTCACCTGGCCGGGGTCGGTCACGTCGAGTGCGACGGCAAGGACGCGGTCGGGCGCGGCGTCGGCCAGGTCGTCGACTTTCGCCGCATCGCGGGCCGTGACGACGGCGTTGTGGCCCGCGTCGATCACCGCCTCGGCGAGGGCGCGGCCGAGTCCGGTCGAGCAGCCGGTGATGAGCCAGGTGGACATCGCATGTTCCTTTCTGTCTTCTCCGTTCGTACACCGGTTTCCTGGCGAAGAGCACAGCGGGTGATTCATGCGTTTTGGTTATCGTCAACGCGTGCATCTCGAAGAATTGGAATGGTTTGTCGCGCTCGCCGAGATCGAACATGTCACCGAGGCCGCCGCGGAGTTGGGCGTCAGCCAACCGACGTTGTCCCGGGCGTTGGCGCGGTTCGAGGCGCAAGTCGGTGCCCCGCTGTTCGACCGGGCCAATCGCCGGTTACGCCTCAATCCGTACGGGCAGATCATGCTCGAACATGCTCGCCGCAGCCTCGGCGAGGTGCAGTCGGCCGTCGAACGCATCAGCGCGCTGCGCGACCCCGACACCGGACGGGTCCGGCTGGCGTTCCTGCATTCGCTTGCCAGTTGGTTTGTGCCGGAACAGCTTCGGCGTTTTCGGGCGTCGGCGCAACGGATTTCGTTCGACTTGTTTCAGGGCCCCGCGCGCGAAATCACCCAACGTGTCGTCAACGGTCAAGCGGACATCGGTATCACGTCACCGCGGCCCGAGGCGCCGGAACTCGTGTGGCATCGACTGTACGAAGAGCGGTTGTGTCTGGTGGTGCCGCGCGGGCACCGGTTGGCGTCTCGCACTCGGGTGCGGTTGTCGGCGGCGGCATCGGAGCCGTATGTGGCCTTGGTACGGCAGGCGGGCTTGCGTCAACTGACCGATGAGCTCTGGGCAGAGGAAGGTATCGACCCGGACATCGTCTTCGAGGCAACCGAGATCTCCACGATCGAGGGGCTGGTTTCCGCAGGCTTCGGCGTCGGCGTCGTGCCGGTTCCCCGCACTGCCGACGAATCGCAGGTCGTTCACGTGCCGCTGACCAATGTGGGCGCCAAACGTGAGGTCGGGTTGGTGTGGGACAGGAACCGCGAATTGGCCCCGCCGGGTCGGCGGTTCGTCACATTTCTCAGGTCGGCGGGAGCCGACCGTCGCGATGACGTCGAATGATGCAAGCGACGCATCATTACAGCAAACATCATGTATTAGACACATGATGCCGCCGGGCTTAGCGTGCTGGAAATGTCAACAGAAAGCGCAGCCGCGCCGGTATGGAATGGGCACACGCGCGGCTCATCGGCGTACGGTCGGCTACTTGCCGCGCTGTTCTGCGCGGGCGTGGCGACGTTCGCGCAGCTCTACTCGCCTCAGGCCGTACTGCCGCTGATCTCCGCCGACCTCGGTGTCGGTGCGGCGGGCGCGGCGTTGTTGATTTCAGCATCCACTGTCGGGCTTGCCGTGGGGGTGATCCCGTGGTCGTCGCTCGCGGATCGTATCGGTCGTGTGAAGGCGATTGCGTTCTCGGTGATTGGGGCGACCACGGTCGGCGTGTTGGTGCCGTTCGCACCGAGCTTCCACCTGCTGCTGGCCGGGCGCTTTCTCGAAGGCCTGATCGTCGGGGGCGTGCCCGCCATCGCGGTCGCATACCTCACCGAGGAGATCGATCCCGCCCATGCGGCGCGAGCGGCGGGAACCTTCGTCGCAGGCACCACAATCGGCGGCTTGACCGGCCGGTTGGTGTCCAGTCCGGTCGCCGAGATCGCGGGTTGGCGTGTGGGTGTCTTCTCGGTCGCGGTGTTGTGCGGACTCGCGGCCGTTGGCTTCGTGAAACTGGCCCCGCAGCCCCGCGGCTTCGTCCCCGCGAACCGGGCGCGCGCCAATCCCGAAGGGAGCCTGGCCCGTCGGTTGTCGGCCAATCTGGGGTCGCGCCGCCAACTCACGCTGTTCGGGCAGGCCTTCCTGTTGATGGGCGGATTCGTCGCGCTCTACAACTATCTTGGGTTTCGGTTGGCAGCGGCGCCCTTTGGCTTGCCGCCGATCGCAGTCAGTCTGGTGTTCCTGGCGTACCTCGCCGGAACCTGGACATCGGCGCGCGCGGGAGGGGAGGCGTCGCGGTTCGGGCGCAAGCCTGTTCTGCTGGTGTCCATTGCGATCATGGTCGTCGGCATTGCGATCACGTTGAGCACCAACATCATTGCGGTTCTGGCCGGTCTGGTCATTGCCACCGCGGGCTTCTTCGGCGCCCACTCCATCGCCGCCGGATGGGCAGGTCGCTCGGCGCCCATCGGTAAAGCGCAGGCCTCGTCGCTGTACAACCTGTTCTATTACGCCGGTTCCAGTGTCATCGGCTGGCTGGGCGGGCTGGCCTTCGACGGGTACGGCTGGACCGCGGTTGCGGTGATGATTTCGGCACTGGCCCTCATCGCCGCCGGTGCTGCCGCTTTGTTCCTTCCCGGCGACTAGCGGATGTCGTTGATGTCGTTCTTCAGTGCCTCGGCATCCGTGCCGAACACCGCTTGCACGCTGTTGCCGACCTCGATCACGCCCGCTGCGCCGAGCCTCTTCAGGCGCTCCTGATCCACCTTGTTCGGGTCGGCCACCTCCATGCGCAGACGGGTGATGCACGCGTCGACATTGACAAGATTGTCCCGGCCGCCGAACGCGGCGATGACCTGTTCTGCCTTGCTGTCGACTGGTGCAGGCGCCGTCTTCGTCGCCATCGCGGACCCGCCTGCCGTCACGGCGGTCGCGGAGGTGGAGCCCTCGCCGAGGTTGGCTTCTTCTTCTGCCTCGAATTCGGTTTCCGGTTCGCGTCCGGGCGTCCTCAGATTCCACCGCGTGATGGCGAATCGGAACAACAAGTAGTAGACGACGAAGAACACAGCGCCCATGACCAACAGCAGTGGGATGTTCTTGGCCGCAGGGGCACCGCCCCAGAGCAGCAAGTCGATCAGCCCCGCCGAGAACGAGAAGCCGAGGTGGATATCGAGCAGGTACGCGATCGCCAGCGACAGGCCGGTCAACACCGCGTGGATCACGTACAGCGGGAACGCCACGAACATGAATGCGAACTCGAGGGGCTCGGTCACCCCGGTCAGGAACGCGGTCAGCGCGGCCGCCGCCAGGATGCCGACCGCGATCTTGCGTTGTCTTTTGTTGGCCACATGGATCATCGCCAGCGCAGCGGCGGGCAGTCCGAACATCAGGATCGGGTAGAAGCCCGACGTGAGGTGGCCCCCGGTGGGATCGCCCGCTGCGAACCGGGTCAACTCGCCGGTGACGACCTTGCCGTCGGGCGCCTGATAGTCGCCGTAGAGGAACCAGATGTACGAGTTGGGGATGTGGTGCAGGCCGAACGGAATCAGCATGCGATTGACGAATCCGTATACGAACGCCCCGAACGCGCCGGAGCCGCCGATGAACTTGCCGAGCCCGGTCAGGCCGGCGTCGAAGATCGGATAGAAGTAGCTCATGGCGAACGCGAGGAACAGGCACACCAACGACACCACGATCGGAACGAACCGCCTGCCGCCGAAGAATCCGAGATAGGACGGCAACTGGATGGTGTGATAGCGATCGAACAGCCATGCGGTGACAAGGCCGACCACGATGCCGGCGAATACGCTGTAGTTGATCTGGGCCTGGTCGCCTGCCTTGTCGACCTGGCCGGCCAACACGATCGGTGACATCGTCTTGAACACCGCCTGCACCACGAGGTAGCCGACCACGGCCGCCAGCGCGGTCGAACCGTCCGCCTTCTTGGCGAATCCGATCGCGACGCCGACCGCGAAGAGCAGGGCGAGATTGCTGAACAGCGCGTCGCCCGCGGCGCTCATCGCCTGGAAGAACGAGCTGATCACCGGGGCGTGAATCTTGCCGAGCACGTCGGGCTGGCCGAGTCGTAGCAGGATGCCGGCGGCGGGCAGCACCGCGATCGGAAGCATCAAGCTCTTGCCGAGTCGCTGCAGTTGCGCGAAGCCGGGGATGCGCCGACCCGACTTTCCCGTCGTCCCTTCGGTTTTCGCTGCCTCGCTCATATCCTGTAACCCTCCTTCGCCGAAGCTGACCGGAAGCCTAGACGAGAACCGGTGAACTTGAGACCGTGTTGCCCGCACGCTCGTATTGTTGGTGCGTGAGTACGACGTCAGTCCTTGCCCCGGTTGCGGGGCGAGCCGTTGCCCTGCCCGACGTTCCCGATCCTGTCTTTTCCCAGGGCATGGTGGGTTTCGGTGCCGCCGTCGATCCGCCACGCGGGGTGGTCGAGGCCGTCGCTCCGGTCAGCGGGAAGGTCTTGAAGTTGATGCCCCATGCGTACATCGTCATGACGGCTGACAATGTCGGTGTCCTGGTCCACCTTGGGCTGGACACCGTCGGCTTGAACGGCGAGGGCTTCAGCGCGCACGTCAGTCAGGGCGACGAGGTCAGCGCGGGTCAGCTGATCATCACCTACGACGTGCCGGCGGTGGAAGCCAAGGGACTCAATCCCATTGTCCCAGTCGTGGTGATGGACGAACGCGAGTCCTCGAATGTCACGCCGTCGGACGCGGTCTTCGAGGGCGCGCAGATTGCCTCCGGGGCAATCCTTTTCACAGCGAACAAGTAGATGGAAGTTGTCATCCTGCCGGATGCGGGGGAGATCGGCGCAATTGCGGCCGACGCCATCGGCGAACTCTTGGGCCGCAAACCGGCCGCTGTGCTCGGCCTCGCCACGGGATCATCGCCGCTGATGATCTACGACGAACTGGCGACGCGTTGCGATGCCGGTCTGATGTCGTTCGCGAAGGCGCGCGGTTTCACTCTCGACGAGTATGTCGGTTTACCCGCCGGCCACCCTGAGCGCTATCGCAATGTGATCGACCGGGTGTTCGTATCGCGGGTCGACTTCGGCCCTGGTGCGGTGCTGGGACCCGACGGTCTCGCTGACGACATCCCCGCCGCGTGTGCCGAGTACGAGAACGCCATTCACGACGGGGGCGGGGTCGACCTGCAGATCCTCGGCATCGGCACCGACGGTCACATCGGGTTCAACGAGCCGGGGTCCTCGCTGGCCTCGCGCACCCGCATCAAGACGCTGACCAAACAGACCCGAATCGACAACGCCCGCTTCTTCGGCGGCGACGTCGACGCCGTGCCGAGCCACTGTCTGACGCAGGGCCTGGCGACCATCATGGAAGCCAGACACGTCGTGCTGGTGGCGACCGGCGGTGGCAAGGCGGAAGCCGTCCACCACCTGGTCGAAGGACCGGTGAGCGCGATGTGGCCCGCGACGATCCTGCAGCATCATCCGCACGTGACGGCGTTGCTGGATGACGCTGCGGCACATCGGCTTCAGCTCGCGGGCTACTATCGCGAGACCTACCGTGCCAAGCCGGACTGGCAGGGCATCTGAGTGCTCTTGACGGCCGAGACGATCCTGACGGGACGAGAAATCTTGCGGCCCGGGTGGATCGAAGTGTCCGACGGTACCGTGGCTGCGCTCGGCGGCGGCGCCGCGCCGCGCCGCGCCGATCATGACCTGGGTGCGGTCACGGTGGTTCCGGGGTTTGTGGACACCCACGTGCACGGCGGCGACGGCGCCAACTTCTCGACCGCCTCCGCGGCGGACACGGCGTCCGCCGCGAGGCTGCATCGCAAGCACGGAACCACCACGCTCATCGCCTCCTTGGTCACCGCCGGACCGGACGAATTGCTGCGCCAGGTAACGGGATTGGCCGACGACGTGCGGGCGGGCATCATCGCGGGGATTCACCTGGAGGGTCCGTGGCTGTCCACGAAGCGCTGCGGTGCACATCAACCCACGCTGATGCGTGACCCCGACCTCGCGGAGATCGACCGAGTGCTGGATGCGGGCCAAGGCGGTGTTCGGATGATCACCGTGGCGCCGGAACGTGACAGGGCAATCGCTGCGATCGAACACATCGTCGCTCGCGGGGTGGTGGCCGCGGTCGGTCACACGGAGGCGACCTACCAACAGACTCGGGCGGCGCTGGCCGCGGGCGCGACCGTGGGCACCCACCTGTTCAACGCGATGCGGCCGATCAACACCCGTGAACCGGGTCCGGTCATCGCGCTGCTCGAAGACCCTGGGGTGACGGTCGAGGTGATCACCGACGGCGTGCACGTCGACCCCGCGCTCTACCGACACGTGACGCACAGCGTGGGGCCCGACCGGGTATCGCTGATCACCGATGCGATGGCGGCGACCGGTAAGCCGGACGGGGTCTACCACCTCGGACCGGTCCGGGTGGACGTGGTCGACGGGGTGGCCAGAGTCGCGGGAACGGAAACCATTGCCGGAAGTACCGCCACCATGGATTTGGTGTTCCGATTCGCCGTGGCGCACAGCGGTTTAGCCCGCGACGAGGCGCTGATGTCGGCAGTGCGCCAGGCGTCGGTCAACCCGGCGCGCGCGCTGGGCCTGCCGGATGTCTGCCTCGGGCCCGGGACTGCCGCCGATCTGGTGGTGCTGAACTCGGACTTGGCGGTGACGGGCGTGCTGTACCGGGGTGCGTGGGAGGTACGGCCGTGACGGAGGCGCAACCCACGAGCTTCACAGCCAAACATCAGTCTGCACACGGTTTTTGCGGGAACCGTGAACGATATGGCGCTGCGCTTTCTGGCCGTCTCATCGGTGGTCCTCGGCTGCGCGCTGCCGCTCGCCGCACCGGCGACTGCTGAGCCCGTCGACACCGGGGGAGCTGCTGACTCGGTGATCAGCGATTTGAAAGCGCAGGGCTACAACGTCGTAATCAACTGGTTGAACGGGTATGACACCGTGCCGCTGGCGGTGTGCACAGTGCAAGACGTCGACAACCCGGGCGACACATCGCCGAAGCCCGGGGCGTTCACGACCGTCTACGTCGACGTGTCGTGCCCGAACCATCCGGACGAATGACTGCGGATCCTTGCGGCGGCAAACCGCCTGCCGACGGCCGTGCGAATTGACGTTTCCGCAGACCTCGCGCGTGGTATCCGCCTCCGAAGACACAGGAGGTCGAAACAGATGCCCGCGTGGAGTTGGATAGTCATAGCAGCAGTGGTCCTGGTCGTCATCGTGCTCATCGTCTTTCTTGCCATGTCGGCGGCGCGTCGCAAGAGATCAGAGCGACTCGAACGACATTTTGGCCCGGAATACGAACGCGCCGTCGGCGAGGTCGGTGATCAACGGGTTGCCGAGAAGGAACTCGTCGCACGCGAACGCAGGCGGCAGAAGCTCGACATCGTCGCGCTGGCACCGCAGGCGCGTGCAAAGTACGACGCACACTGGCGGTCGGTGCAGAGTGCATTCGTCGACGATCCGTCGGCGGCGGTGGGCGAGGCAGACCGCTTGGTGACCATGGTGATGCGGGAACGCGGCTATCCGGTTGACGACTTCGATCAGCGGGTCGCCGACGTGTCAGTCGATCACCCCGACGTCGTCGAACATTACCGGGCGGCGCACACCCTTCACCTCGCACAAGAGCAAGGCGACATAGGTGTCGAGGCGCAACGTCAGGCGTTCGTCCATTACCGCGCCCTCTTCGAGAGGCTGCTGGAAACCGATGTGGAACACGAGAAGGACAAGCCAGAGGAGGCGCGGAATGACAACCCACGACGAGCAACTCAACCCCACCACATCAGCCCCAACTGACCAACCTTCGTCGCAGATTTCAGGTGCCGACCCGTCGTCGGCCCAACCCGGGGCGATGACCGCTTCGGCCGAATCCCCGCAACAACCATCAGTGGAGCCGCAACCGTCGGCTGGTGGGACCGAAAACTCAACGGGCGGGTCTCTTTTCGCCGAGAACGACCGCTCGGGCCTGCGAACCCGCTGGGACGACGTCCAGGCGGGTTTCGTCGACGACCCCAAAGACTGCGTTCAGAAGGCCGATGCGCTGGTGGCAGACGTCGTTCAACAGCTGACCACCGGGTTCAGTGAAGCTCGGTCACGGCTGGAGGCGCAGTGGGCTCGCGGTGAAGATGCGTCCACCGAGGATCTTCGGCAGGCGCTGAAGCGTTACCGCGAATTCTTCGAGCGACTGCTTGCGGTCTGACGCTCGACGTCGCCGGCGAACGCCGGTGCGACGAACCGCTGCAACATCTCGCGCTCTACGCCCGCATCGGTGCCGGGCAACAGCAGCAGCAACATCACCAGGCGCACAATCCACTGCGCGGCTGGTGGATCGTCGCCGGCAACGCCGGTCAGTTCTGACGCAAAGTGCGCCACGGCCTGTGATGTGGTCAGCAGGTTCCATCCACCGCTGCGCGCCGAGTCAAGGAACAGTTGGCTCGCCGGATGGGCACGGACCTCCGCCACCGCCACCTCGATCGCGGTCAACACCCGGTCGGCGCCCGTACGCCCCTCGACACTGACGCGAATGGTTTCGACGATCCGGGCGCCGGCCCGCGCCAGCACCGCTTCGCGAATGTCTTTCTTGCCGCCGACATAGCGGTAGATGGTGGCGCGCGAACAGTGCGTCCGTGCGGCCAGCGCATCGACGCTGAAGGCGCCCATCCCGTCCCGGTAGATCAACTCGGTGGCTGCAGCGTAGATGCGCTCGGCTGCGGCCGACCGCCTGCCGTCGGCGAAGAGCCAGTCGTCTCGCGACACGAGCTCGAATTTATCTCAGCACTGAGACAAATATCCCGAAGTTCTCACTGTCGCCGCAGGTCGGTGCGGCGGCGTGAGACAACTGGGCGCGCGCCGCGGTAGGGGCCGTTATCGTCCGTTGTTCGACCCGTTGACCGCCCGCCGCCACACTGGTCAACCTGTACGAATGAGGTTGCTCGACGATCCGGTCGCGTTCTTTGGTGGGGATGCGATCTAGGATCTGTATCCGTTGTATGACCGTCTCCGCGCCGAGGGACCGGTGCATCGGGTGGGCGACTCCGGCTTCTATGTGGTCTGCGACTGGGCCGCGATCAACGACGTCGTCAACCGTCCCGAAGACTTCTCGTCGAACCTGACCGCGGTGATGATGTTCACGCCCGAGGGCCGCGTGGTCCCGTTCGAGTTGGACGGGCTCGGTGGACCGACCCACATACTTGCCACTGCCGATGATCCCGGCCATGGTTTGCACCGCAAGCTGCTGATACCTCAGTTGGCGGCCAAGAAGATTCGCGTGATGCAAACCTTCATCGCCGACAGGTTCGAGCAGTTATGGGCCGACGGGCTCCAGGACGGGTGTGTCGAGTGGATCGGCGCGTTGGCCAACAAGCTGCCGATGATGGTTGTCGCGAAGTTGATCGGGGTGCCCGCCCACGACGTCGACCAGTTGATCAGATGGGCCTATGCCAGCACCCAGTTGCTCGACGGTCTCGTCGATGAGCAGCGACTCGTCGCGGCGGGCGCCGCAGGCATGGAAATGGGCAACTACATCCGCGACCAGTTCTTGAAGGTCGCCGATGATCCACCGGACACCTTGATGGGCGCCCTCGCGAGTGCCTGCGAGGCAGGTGAATTCGACCAGCTCACCGCACAGCTGATGATGATCATCCTGTTCAGCGCCGGCGGGGAGTCGACGGGTTCGCTGCTCGGCAACTCGATGGAGATCTTGGCGACCCGTCCGGACATCCAACGGCAGGTCCGCGAAAACGGTGACCTGCTGGGGCCGTTCATCGAGGAGACGCTACGGTATGAACCTCCATTCCGCGGTCACTACCGGCACGTCGTCACCGATACCTCGCTTCAAGGCACCGATTTACCCGCTGGGGCCCGGCTGCTGTTGTTGTGGGGCGCCGCCAACCGCGACCCCGCCCAGTTCGGCTCGCCAAACGAGTTTCGTCTGGATCGGCCAGGTGGCAAGGGACACATCACTTTCGGCAAGGGACTGCATTTCTGTGTGGGAGCTGCACTTGCCCGGCTGGACGCACACATCGTCTTACGGGCGGTACTCGACCGCACCCAGTGGATCGACGCAGTCGATATCGGGCCGTGGCTACCCAGTGTTCTGGTTCGCCGCCGCGAGCATCTACGCCTGCGGATAGGGCGCAAATCGGTTGTCGAAGCCTGACTTTCGCGCCGCGATCTGCGCCTGCCGAACCGTCGCGCCGGCGGGGACGGTGCCCGCAGGCAGTACGCCGGGCAACTGGTCGAGATTGACCACCTGCGAACTCACGGTCGGTAGATGCTGCGGTTTCTCTGGCAAGTCCTGGAACCGGATGGAGATAGTGCCCTGGTTCAGCCCACCCGTCGACACCCAGTTGTAGATTTGCGGATCCCGTGGTGAGACCACGATTGTGTAGGTGCCGTCTTCATTCTTGACGGCCTGCGAGATGTTCAGGCTGGTCTGCTCGTCCCAGTAATTGTTGGTGATGGTCCAGTCGTTGGTCACCGGCACGACGAAATAACCGGCGTCGCCGGGATCGATGGTGAGCACCAACGCCTGGTCGTCGTTGAGTTGGAAATAGCCGGCGCTCTGCATCTGCGTGGAAAGGAATTGAGCGTTTTGCGTCGGATTCGTGAACACGTTCGGTTGCCTGGGCTCGCCCGTCGCCGGATCGAAGGTCGCGACCTTGATGTACGTGGCTTCCATCTGCAGCCCGAGCGCCATGATCACCGCGGTGACGGTCCCGCGTAACAGCGGAGGCATCACCGGCAGCGGCGGAACCAGCGAGACCAGCGTCGTCAACACCGGACTCTTCGTCACGGTCGGCCCGATGAACGGGATGGCGAACCCGCCCAACTGGGCGAACAGGCTGTTCGGCGGCCCGCTGACCCGCTCGATCGACAGGCTCATCGGATCTTGTCTGTTCCAGTCGGACAACGTGTTTCGCACTGCGATCAACGTGGTGTCGTCGGTGATCTGAATGTGATTGGGGCCCGGCCCGGTCGGTGCCCCGCTCACGGTGATGGTGAATGAGCCGTCCGCGTTGCGCACAAGGTCTTTGCCGTTGAGCACCGACGCGGTGTTACCCGACAATCCAGTGAGCACGCTGAACGTGGTCTCGGCGGGATCGTCACCGGTGAACCGTCCGGTGATCACGTACGTCGAGGTCTTGTTGACCGCCATGAAGCGGTAGATGGTGTCCGGGTTGTCGTAGAGGATGCGCGAGCCGTTGACGTCCTGGCCGTACCAGGTGTGTGGCGGAGCGACTTGCATGACGGCCGTCGGGGTCATCGGGTTGAGCAATTGCTGCTGGAAGGCTGCGCCCATGGCATATTCATTGACGGCTTCGTTCAGCGGATCGAGGTTCGCCTGATCAGGCCCGCCGACCAGTTTGAACTGTTGTTGTGCCGTTATTCTCCAGCCGATTTCAAGCACCAGTTTCATCAGTTGCACGGGCAGCGTGTTCACGGTTTGGGTCGCGCGCCGCTCGGCGGCCAGCTGTTCAGGGGTGCCCAGCGGACTGACTGCCAAGGTCTGTGCAGTCGCGGTTTCTGTCGTGGTGGTGGGCGAGACGTTGGCTTCGGTGGTCTCGCGACTGGCCGCGCCGACGGTGGACGCCACGGCAAGCGTCTGCGCGGGCGTGTCCGGCGTAGGGGTGCGATCGCGGACAACAGATTTCTTGGTCACGGCTGCCGTGGTCCCGGTCGCGGGTTCGTCGGTCGACGCGGTCGCAGTCTCTGCCGTCGTCGACTCCGTCTTCGGCGCGGAGGCGGTCTTTTTCTTCTTGGGTCGGGCGGCGGGCTTCTCGACGCTCGAGTCCGTCGAGTCCGTTGTCTGCGTCTTCGCTGCCGGTTTCTGCTCGGCCCCGTCGTCGTGCGTTGCTGACGCACTGGTGGATGACCCGCTGTCCGAGGAACTCGACTGACCGTCGTCGGCGGCCGCGATCGCCGGACTGTTGGCGATCGCCGCCCCGATGCCCAGTGCGACCGCTAAGCCGCCGACCCTACCGATGAACCGACCGTATCTGTATGGCGTCGTTGCCACGGGGCGAGTCCTTTCGCAGGGCGTCCGCTGACCGCAAACGCCTTGCTCGGTACCGTAGTCACATGACTACAGCCGGGGCAAGGGGTGACATGCAACGGTCGAATCCGCCGCTGGGCAGGGCGGAGGTCGTCGCAGCCGTGCTGGAGTCCGCCGCCGACCTGTTTGCCGAACGCGGGCCCGCGGCAACGTCGGTCCGCGACATCGCGGCGCGGTCGAGAGTGAACCACGGGCTCATCCATCGGCACTTCGGGAGTAAGGACCGACTCGTCGCGGCCGTCCTCGACCACCTCGGCGAGCACCTCGCGGGGCTCGTGTCGGCCGCTGCCGACGGCGGCGCGATCGCCGCTGCGGTCAACCGTCAACTGCGCGTTATCGCCAGGACGTCGCTGGACGGCTATTCGATCGGCGAACTACAGAAGCGATTCCCGACGATGGAGATCCTGCTGAGCAGTGTTCGTGCGCGGCACTCCGATGAGCTCGATGCGCGGCTTGCCGCCGCGCACACCGTGGCACTGCAACTCGGTTGGGTCCTTTTCGGTGACTTCCTCCGTGCCTCGACGGGACTGGAGGGCGTCGACGACCACAAGTTCGCTTGCTCGGTGGGCGAGGCTGTCGGGCGGATTTTGGATACCGGCACGTCGACGCCGACCTAGATGAAGTTTCGCTATTTGGACTGTTCGTCGCCCGCGGCGCTGTTCGACAAACTGACGCATGCGAAATCGGCTTTGCCGCAACCGATTTTGACGCTTGCGACAAGTCGTTTCACATGCAAAGAATACATTTTTGGTTTCGCGCAAGGCATTTGCAGGGTTGGTCAACCGGCCTACTGTTGGTCAGATGAATGTCCAGGTCGTTGAGGCGCGGCGCTGTCCGTTCTGCAAGCACGTTGTGAATACGTATCGCGACCCGAGAAATCCTGCGAACACCCCCCACGACGGTGACATCTCCGTATGCGCCAACTGCAGCGGGCTGTCTGTCTTCGAGGGGCGTGAACTGCGCCTGCCCACACCCGAAGAGCTGGCCCGGTCCATGCGGGACAAGAATCTCCTGCGCACCATCAAGGAGCTTCGGGCCGAGTACTACGGGTGGAGCGTGTTCTGATCCTTCGGTAGCCCTCAGCCCAATGGGCCGGTGACTCCCTCCGCGGCCGCCACTAATTGCCCGGACGCCGCCAGGGCGACGACTGCATCGATCTCCGGTGCCAGGTAGCGGTCGGTGCCTGGCCCGGGTACGGCTGTCCTGACCGCGGCGATGACAGCCGAGGTCGCGGGCGACGCCGCCAGCGGCGCGCGTAACTCGATGCCGCGCGCCGCGGTGTAGACCTCGATCGCGAGCACGCGGCGCAGCCCGTCGATGGCCCTGCGCAGTTTCCGGGCGGCCGACCATCCCATCGAGACATGGTCCTCCTGCATGGCTGACGACGGAATCGAGTCGACACTCGCAGGGTTGGCCAGACGCTTGAGTTCCGAAACGATCGCGGCCTGCGTGTACTGCGCGATCATGTGGCCGCTGTCCACGCCGGGATCGTCGGCCAAAAACGGCTTCAGCCCGTGGCTGCGCGCTACATCGAGGAATCGGTCGGTGCGGCGTTCGCTGATGCTCGCCATGTCAGCCGCCGCGATCGCGAGGAAGTCGAGCACATAGCCGACCGGGGCCCCATGGAAATTGCCGTTCGACTCGACGCGTCCGTCCAGCGTGACGACGGGGTTGTCCACCGCGCTGGCCAATTCGCGGCCCGCGACGGTGCGGGCGTGCTCGACTGTGTCGCGCGCCGCGCCCGCCACCTGAGGCGCGCACCGCAGCGAGTACGCGTCTTGCACCAGCGAGCAGTCCGGCCCGCTGTGACTGGCGACGATCGGTGAGTCGGCAAGCACCCGGCGCATGTTTCCCGCCGCCACCGCCTGCCCAGGGTGCGGGCGAAGGGCGTGCAGATCCTCCGCGAAGACTCGGGCGGTGCCGAGCAGTCCTTCGACGCTCATCGCCGCCGCGACGTCCGCCAGTTTGAGCAGCCCGTCCAGATCGCGCAGCGCCAGCACCAGCATGCCGAGCATGCCGTCGGTGCCGTTGATCAGCGCCAGCCCCTCCTTTTCGGCGAGCACGAGGGGTTCGATGCCGTGCCGTGCCAACGCGTCAGCGGCGGGCAGAAGTTCCCCCTCGGCCGTGCGCACGGCGCCCTCGCCGATCGCGGCCAGCGCGACGTGCGCGAGCGGCGCGAGGTCGCCGGAACAGCCGAGGCTGCCGTATTCGTAGACCACGGGGGTGAGCCCCGCGGACAACATCGCGGCGTAGGTCTGGGCGACCTCGGGCCGCACACCCGTGCGACCGGTGGCCAGAGTGGACAGCCGAAGCAGCATCATGGCCCTGACGACCTCGCGCTCGACCTCTGCACCTGAGCCTGCGGCGTGTGAGCGAATCAGGCTGCGCTGCAACTGCGTCCGCAGTTCGTGCGGGATGTGCCTGCTGGCCAGGGCCCCGAACCCGGTGGACACCCCGTACACCGGCTTCGGGTCGTGGGCGAGGTCCTCGATGCGAGCCCGGCTCTTGGTGATCGCGTCCAGTGCCTCATCGGAAAGGTTCACCGTGGCACCGTCTCGGGCGACGGACACCAGTTCGTCGGGGGTGACGGGGCCGACACCGACTACGACGGTTTGGTTGTTCACGATCGTGACTCGACTTTCTCGAAGAGGTGCTGTCCGGCCCGCACCACATCGCGGACGAGCGGCACACCGGGGCGATACGCCAGGTGGATGTACGACGGGGCGGCCAACCGGACGAAGTCGGCGCGCCGCCCGACGGCGAGCACACCGACGTCGTCGCGGCGCAGCGCGGCCGAGCCGCCCGCGGTGGCGGCCCATAACGCTTGGGCCGGTGTGAAGTTCATGTCCCGTACCGCGATGGCGATGCAGAACGGCATGCTGGTGGTGTATGAGCTGCCGGGGTTGCAGTCGGTGGCCAGCGCCACCGTTGCGCCCGCGTCGATCAGTCGCCGACCATCGGGATACTGTGCGCGCGTCGAGAACTCGGCTCCCGGCAGCAGTGTGGCGACGGTGGTGTCGGCGGCGTCCGCCAGCGCGTCGACGTCATCGTCGGTGGCATACGTGCAGTGATCCACCGACGCCGCGCCCAGTTCGACGGCGAGCCGGATACCCGCGCTGGGCCCCAGCTGGCCGGCGTGCAGTCGGGCGCCGAGACCAGCGGCCATGCCCGCCGTGAGGATGTGGCGGGCTTCGTCGACGTCGAAGGCGCCTCGATCGCAGAACACATCCACCCAGCGGGCGTGCGGTGCGCAAGCGCCCAACATGGGGCCGGTGATCAGATCGATGTACGCCCGACGGTCGTCACGGAATTCAGCCGGAACGACGTGCGCGCCAAGGAACGTCGTCTCTTCTGTGACAGCCCGCGCGACGCGCAGCGAGCGGGCCTCGTCGTCGACGGTGAGCCCGTAGCCGCTCTTGCATTCGAATGTGGTGATCCCTGTTCGTAGCAGCTCATCGGCGAGGCGCTGCACCCAGGTGAGCAGGGCGGTGTCATCGGCCGCCCGGGTTGCGGCCACCGTCGAAGCGATCCCACCCGCACCGTAGGGTTCGCCGCTCATCCGCGCTGCGAACTCGGCCGATCGGTCGCCCGCGAAGACCAAATGAGCGTGGCTGTCCACGAATCCGGGAATCACGCTGCACTCTTCGCAACTGACCCGCTCGTCGGCGTCGGGCGCCTCGGCACGTCGGCCCACCCACGCGATCTGCGGGCCGTCGACGACAACGGCCGCGTCGGCGATGATGCCGAGCGGATCGCCGTCGGCGTTGGCGGGGTCGTTGGTGACCAATTCCCGGATATCGGTGTAGAGAACGGTCATCGGCAGTCCATCAATTCGCTGATGGCGGAGCACAGTTCGGCTTCGACGTCGGGGACCCCGGCATGCTTGCGGTCGACCACGACGGCACGACCATCGACCACGACATCAGTGATGTCGGATGTGGCCGCGGCGAACACAAGATTCTGCACCGTGGCGCCGCCGCCTGCGGTGCGAATCGAATCCATCTGCACGGCAACGAAGTCCGCCCGCGCACCGACCGCAAATTCGCCCGCATCAGCCCAGCCAAGCGCGCGGTGACCATCGTAGGTGGCCGCCCGCAACAACCGATCGGCCGCGATGGTGCCGCGTGTACGCGAGGCGAGGCGTTCGTTCAGTTCGACCGCGCGGGCCTCTTCGAAGAGGTCGATCACCGCGTGACTGTCGGAGCCAAGGCAGAACATCCCACGGCCTGCCAGCAGTGCGGGTGCGGGGCCGATGCCGTCGCCGAGGTCGCGTTCGGTGGTGGGACAGAAGCACACCCCGGTCGACGTGCGGTCGATATCGGCGATGTCGTCGGCCGAGAGATGGGTGGCATGTACGGCGGTGGTTCGCGGCCCCAGTGCGTCAACGTCACGCAGCACCGCTATCGGGGTGCGGCCATGCACCGCCAGGCTCTGCTCCACTTCGCGCGTCTGCTCCGATGAGTGCACGTGCAGCGGAACATCGTGGATCTCAGCCCATTTGACGACGGCGGGCATGTGCTCGAGGGGAACGCCGCGGACCGAATGCAGCGCAGCGCCAAGCAGGACAGAAGGACTGTCAACCTGCTGGCGCATCGATTCGACGCGGTCCGCCCACCCGTCGCCCGAGCCGTCGCCGAATCGCTGCTGGGGGCCGGCCAGCGGTGCACCGTCCGGTCCGGAACTCAGGTAGCAGGTGTCGAGCAGCGTGAGTCGGATGCCGGCGTCGGCAGCGCCGTCGATCACGGCGTGCCCCATGGCGTTGGGATCGGCGTAGCGAGTGCCGCCGGCGTCGTGGTGCAGGTAGTGGAACTCACCGACCGAGGTGATTCCGGCGAGCAGCATCTCGGCGTAGACCGCGCGGGTCAATCGGCGGTAACTGTCGGGGTTCAGTCGATCGGCGGCGCGGTACATCAGATCACGCCATGTCCAGAACGATCCGCGGTCATGTTGGGTGCGGCCGCGCAGTGCGCGGTGGAAGGCGTGCGAATGCGCGTTCGCCAACCCGGGGATGACCAGGCCACGCAACCGGTGTGAGTCCGGGTGCGCCGCCATGTCGGTCTCGATTCCGGTGATGCGCCCGTCGGTGACCGTGAAAAGTGCACCGCCGGTGACCGTGTCGCCGCCCAGCCAGGCGTGTTCACACCACCACGTGTCGGTCACGATGTCACCCAATCCGCCATCACGTCCGCGAGGGCCAGCGCTCCGGTGTTGCAATCGGAGGCTTCCGCGAACTCCTGCGGTGAATGCGACACACCGGTCGGGTTGCGTACGAACAACATCGCTGTAGGCACAACGGCGGCCAGGATGCCTGCGTCGTGGCCAGCCTGGGTGGGCAGTACCGGGATGTCCCCGAGATGGCCGAGCGCACGTTGCAGTCGGGCCCGCGGCGCCTCGGCGAATTCGACGATGGGGGTGACCGATTCGGCTTCGACCGCCAGGTCGATGCCATCGGCGGCGGCATGCCGGTGGGCCTCGGTACCGATCTCGTCCACCAGCGACCGCAGCGTCGCCTCGTCGGGGGCCCTGGCGTCCAGCCAGGCCTGCACGGACGACGGAATCGCGTTGGCACCGTTGGGTGCAACGATCACCTTGCCGAAGGTCGCGACGGCATCCCGCGCGGCGGCCAGTGATCTCGCGGCGTGTACGGAGGATGCGAACGCCAGCATCGGGTCGCGCCGGTCGGCGAGCCTGGTGGTGCCTGCATGGTTCGCTTCACCACGGAAGGTGAACTCCCACCGGCCGTGCGGCCAGATCGCCGACGCGACCGCCACGGGACGGTCGATCAGGTCAAGCGCGCGGCCCTGTTCGACGTGCAGTTCGACGAAGACCCCGACACGGTCGCCGATCCGAGGATCGGGACCGAGATGTTCGGGGTTGCGGCCCAATTTGGCCATCGCCTCGTTCAACGTGACACCGTGGATGTCTCGCAGCCCGCGGGCCCGGTCGGCGGCAAGTGCGCCGGTCGACAATTGGGACCCGACGCATGCCACACCGAACCGCGCGCCCTCCTCGTCGGAGAACGCGGTGACCGCGATGGGAACGCGTGGCACGATGCCGCGCTCGCGGATGATGTCGACGGCCGCGAACGCGGACACCACGCCCAGTGGCCCGTCGAAGGCGCCGCCGTCGGGCACAGAATCCAGGTGTGAGCCCGTGACGAACGCGTCGGTCGGATCTCCAGTCCAGCCTGGCGGCATCCACCACGCCCACAGATTTCCGTTGCGGTCCTCCTCGACGTCCATCCCGCGCTGGGCAGCGCATCCGGTGAACCATTCGCGCAGCATCATGTCGGCATCCGACCACGCGTAACGGCGATAGCCGCCGGTGGAGGTATGCCTACCGACGTCCGAGATCGTCGGCCACAGCGCGTCGAATGTCGTCACGCGTTCTCCCGCATGGGAATCCGCACACCGCGCTCGATGGCTACTTCTGTCGCGTGCTCGTAGCCGGCATCGACATGACGGATCACGCCCATGCCGGGATCGTTGGTCAGCACCCTTGTGAGTTTCTCCGCTGCGAGCGCGGTGCCATCGGCGACGGTCACCTGGCCCGCGTGAATGGACCGGCCCATGCCGACACCGCCGCCGTGGTGAATCGACACCCACGTCGCGCCGGACGCGGTGTTCACCAGAGCATTCAGCAGCGGCCAGTCGGCGATCGCGTCGGATCCGTCGAGCATCGCCTCGGTCTCCCGGTACGGCGACGCAACGGATCCGGAGTCGAGGTGATCGCGGCCGATCACGATGGGGGCGGACAGTTCACCAGACGCCACCATCTCGTTGAACTTCAGCCCTGCGCGGTGGCGTTCACCGTAGCCGAGCCAGCAGATGCGTGCCGGCAGCCCCTGGAACGACACCATCTTGCCTGCCATCTCAATCCACCGGGTGAGGTGTTTGTTCTCCGGAAAAAGCTCGAGAATCGCGCGGTCGGTGGCGGCGATGTCCTTCGGATCACCAGAGAGCGCGGCCCACCGGAACGGGCCGAGGCCCTCTTCGAATTGCGGCCTGATGTAGGCGGGCACGAAGCCAGGGAAGTCGAAAGCCCTGTCATAGCCGGCCTTTCGGGCCTCATCGCGGATCGAGTTGCCGTAATCGAACACCTCTGCGCCGCGGTCCTGAAAGCCGACCATGGCGGCGACGTGTTTGGCCATCGACTGCTGCGCTTGTTCGGTGAAGTACACGGGATCCTTGTCGGCCATCTTCTTCATGTCATCGAAGTCGATGCCGATCGGCAAGTACGACAGCGGGTCATGCGCCGAGGTCTGGTCGGTGACGATGTCGATCGGCGCATCGCGGCGCAACATCTCGGGAAGCACCTCGGCGGCGTTGCCCAACAGCCCGATCGACAGCGGTCGCTTGGCGTCGCGGGCCTCGATGGCCAACCGGAGCGCCTCGTCGATGTCGACGGCCTTGGTGTCGAGGTAGCGGTGCTCGATACGGCGGTCGATGCGGGTCTCGTCGCAGTCCACGCAGATCGCCACGCCGTCGTTCATCGTGACGGCCAACGGTTGTGCGCCGCCCATGCCGCCGAGGCCGGCGGTCAGTGTGATCGTGCCCGCCAGGGTGCCGTCGAACCGCTTCTTGGCGACCGCGCCGAACGTCTCGTAGGTGCCCTGCAGAATGCCTTGCGTGCCGATGTAGATCCACGAACCCGCGGTCATCTGCCCGTACATCATCAGGCCCTCGGCCTCGAGCTTGCGGAACTGCTCCCAATTCGCCCAGTCGCCAACCAGATTCGAGTTCGCGATCAGCACCCGCGGCGCCCACTCGTGAGTGCGGAACACGCCGACCGGCTTGCCGGACTGCACCAGCATGGTCTCGTCGTTCTCGAGGCTGCGCAGGGTCCTGACGATCGCGTCGAAGGCCTCCCAACTGCGGGCGGCCCTGCCGGTGCCGCCGTAGACGACCAGATCCTCGGGGTGTTCGGCGACCTCGGGATCGAGGTTGTTCATCAGCATCCGCAGCGCGGCCTCCTGTGGCCAACCCTTACAGGACAACTCGGTGCCGTGCGGGGCGCGGACAAGGCGCGCGGTGGACGTCATGGTGTTCTCTTTCCGCTGGTCCAAACTCTGTGGTGCTATCAGCACACCGCACGCGGCGCGGTTGCGGTAGGCACAATCGCGGGATAGTGTCTCGTATCCGAGACGTCGGGGAGTATGCCGTTGCGCCGAGACTGCGGCCAGATCGCCGTCTCGCCGAAAACCGCGATCTCTCCGCAGTCTCGGCAAGCGAAGTGCGGAGGTAGGCGATGTCCAGCACGTCACCAGCGGTCGGCAGGGCCCTCGATGTGCTGCTGCACCTTGCGTCGCGGCCGGGACCGGTGCAGGGCTCGGCGTTGATCCGCGATCTCGACATGCCGCGCTCGTCGGCCTACCACCTGCTCGAGGTGCTGATCGACCGTGGGTTCGTCGTGCACCTGCCCGATCAGCGTGCGTACGCGCTCGGATTCTCGGCGTTCGAGGTCGGGTCGGCATATCTGCGCCACGAACCGCTCGAACACATCGCCCGGCCAATTCTCAGGCGCTTGGCCGCGGCGGTCGGCGAGACGGCTCACCTCGGGATCCTGTACGGCGCGGAGAGTGTCTATCTGCTGAAAGAGCAACCGCAGACAGCTGGCGTCCCCGTCACGCTCGTCACGGACGTCGGTGTGCGACTGCCCGCCCATCTGACCGCGAACGGCCGGTCGATCCTCGCCCACCTGTCGGCGGCTCAGGTGCGGGCGCTGTTTCCCTCGTCGGCGTCGTTCATCCGTCGCACCGAACGTGGGCCCAACTCACTTGCCGAGTTGCGGCGACTCCTGCGGGTTGAACACGAGCAGGGGTGGGCCGAGGAGGCAGGCATGATCACTGACGGCCTGCAGTCGGTGGCGGCGTGCGCGTTCGACCATGCGGGCCGTCCGGTCGCCGCGTTCAGCGCGACACGTCGCGAGGACCGCCCGAATACCGAGTTGCCTGCTCTGGTCGACGCGGTCCGCGCCTCGGCGCGGCAGTTGACCCAAGCGCTGTCCGGCCGCGCCCCCGAGGGGTGGTTCTGACTTCATGCGTGCCGGGTCAGGCGACCGCGGTGGTGAAGGGTTCGTTGGACTGTCGTAGCTCGATCAGGTGCCGCGCGAGCTCATCGAATCGGCGGTCCTCGGCGGATCGCGGTTGCCACGCGGGCACACGCCGGGCCTGCCCGCGTTCGTCGAGTGCGACGACGACGAGCGCTCCGAGCGCCACAGGGTCGGGGCACCGCGAGGTGGTGACGTAGATGCTGGTATGGACGCTGCGCGGTCCCGTGTGAATGACTCGTGCGTTGACGTTCACCGTGTCGCCAGGACCGATGGCACGCCAGAAACGGATACCGGTCACGTAGGCCGTAATGGCTTCGGCGCCTGTCCAATCGGCTCCGCACGCGCGCGCGGATTCGTCGATCCACTGCATGACGCGACCGGCGCGCACTCGGCCGTTGGGGTCGACGTCGCAATCGCCGGTACCGAAACGCAGTGTCGTGCCACCCGCCACGGAGTGGTTCAGGGCGGTCATCGCGTCTTCGATGCGTTTGCGCATCCCGATCCGCACCCTGGCCTGTCGCTGCCGTTGGAGGTCGAGCATCGTCACGGGCACCCACTTTGGCACCTCGACAGGACTACCCGTGTCGTCGACAGCGACGAAAATGACTGGGCACTGCGCGGTTTGACCGCTTGAATAGACGGTGACGAGGATGTGCATGCTACAGCACCCGGTATAGACGAGAGTGGCGTGCACGTCGACGAGTTCGCCGACTCTGATGGGTCTGTCTAGGTGAAAGTGGCCTATCGAGGCAACGACGCAATGACCGCCGCACCATCGTGAAGCGGTGGCGTGTGCAGCCTTGTCGATCCAATCGGTAAGGCTGTCGTGGGCTGTCGCACGGTAGCGGTAGACCGTCTCGTGCTGGTGTGTCGTTTCCATTGCCATGGTTCCCCCCATGCCGTTGTTACAGCCATGGTGTGACCGGTGTGGTCGTCCGCATAAGTGAAGAGGGGTCAAGCGCCCTGTTTCCTTGCACGATCCACAGATTCCGCTGATCGCGGCCTACCGAACCTGTGGATTGTGCAAGGAAACACCCCACTGCGGCCATTTCCCTTTCAGGTCCTGCGGCTGGGCTCACATGATCGGAGCATCTCCAACGGAGGGGGCCCATCATGTTGCTGACCGTGATCGTGGCGCTGGGGGTGGCGCTTGCACTCGGCGTACTGGTGTGGCGGGCGCGGCATCGGGAACCGGTGACGGCGGAAGCACGCTATCGCAAAGACATTCAAGTCTTGAGGCGTCATTCCGCGGCCGTCTGGTCGGCCGGGGAGGATTCGGACCCCACGCATTCACGGGCTACCAAGGCTGGCGCCTGGATGAGCCTTGGCGCGGTGGGCGCCAGTGGAGGCTGTGGCGGCTGCGGAGGCGGTTGCGGAGGCTGCGGTGGCTGCGGCGGTTGCGGCGGTTAGGGGGGAGGTGGGACAGATGCGATACAACAAGCGACTTGATCGTGCTCATCGGGCGGTGGCAGAACTCGAGCTGATCCCCGGGATGTTCAAGACGTGCCCGTGGGAGCCACGCGACCTCATCGAGACCGGTCTGCGCCAATGGCTGCGCTGCTGCGCCGCGGGGCTGCATGACAAGCAGATGATAGGGATGCCCTCGCATGCGGTGGACGAGGCTTGGCACGGCCTGATCTTGTGTACCGCCCGGTATCAGGCGTTCTGCCTCAAGGCGTATGGACAGTTCATGCATCACCATCCGGTCGGCGGCGCACCCGACGCCATTGCGGCGGCGTCGGATCCGATGGATGAGCAACTGCGTAGGACGGTCATCGCATGGGAGTTCGTCGCGAGACCCGGCGAAACATGTGTGCTGTGGGATCTCGACGAGCGTGTCGGCGTGGAACAACCGTGGGGACTCGATCACACACGCGTCGCGGAGATACACGGCGTCGTCACCAATATCCGTGCAGGCGTGTGGAATTGAACACCAACCAGTAATGAGGGGATTGGGGGAACATGGATACGAAACAGAGGCCGGTGGCCGCCAACGTGATTCGGGGGTCGCTCGGAAACCTGATCGAGTGGTACGACTGGTACGCCTATGCGGCGTTCAGCATCTACTTCGCGAGCGTGTTCTTCCCCTCGGGGAATCAAACCGCGCAGCTGTTGAACACCGCAGGCGTCTTTGCGGTCGGATTCCTTGTCCGGCCGCTCGGCGGTTGGATATTCGGCAGGTACGCGGACCGATTCGGCCGCCGCGCCGCCTTGACGCTGTCGGTCACGCTGATGGGCATCGGTTCTCTGGGCATCGCGGTCCTGCCGGGCTACGCGCAGATCGGTGCTCTGGCGCCCATTCTGCTCGTCGCCGCGCGACTGCTGCAGGGATTGTCCCTCGGTGGTGAATACGGCACCTCCGCAACCTATTTGAGTGAGGTTGCGACTCCGCACCGACGCGGCTTCTACTCCTCCTTGCAGTACGTGACGCTCACGAGCGGCCAGCTGCTCGCGCTGGGTGTGCAGATCGTCCTGCAGCAGGTGCTCACTCCGCAGCAGATGCACGGCTGGGGCTGGCGCATCGCGTTCGTCATCGGGGCGGCGGCCGCGGTGACCGTGATGTGGCTGCGGCGCACGATGGATGAGTCGGAGAACTACAAGCTCGCCGTCAGCGAAAGCCCCGAGAACTCTGAACGGGGAAGCCTGAGGGTATTGCTCTCCTATCCACGGGAGTGCCTCACCGTCGTGGGCCTCACGCTCGGCGGCACCATCGCGTTCTACACGTTCACCACCTATATGCAGAAGTTCATGATCAACACCGCGGGCCTGCCGAAGGAACAGGTGACGTGGATCAACTTCGTTGCACTGCTGATCTTCGTGTGCGTCCAGCCTGCGTTCGGTGCCTTGTCGGATCGGATCGGACGCCGCCCGCTACTGATCGCATTCGGTATCGGTGCGGCGGTGTGCACCGTCCCGTTGCTTGCTGCTGTCTCACACGCCAGCTCGCCATTGCCTGCGTTCGCGCTGATGATGATCGGCCTGCTCATCGTGTCGGGTTACACGTCGATCAACGCCGTGGTGAAGGCCGAGCTCTTCCCGGCCCGCATCCGCGCGCTGGGTGTGGGCCTGCCGTACGCGCTGACCGTCGCCATTTTCGGGGGTACGACGGAGTACGTTGCGCTTGGCCTGAAGAACATCGGTCACGAGCACTGGTTCTTCTTCTACGTCGCGGGCTGCGGCTTGATCTCGTTGTTGGTCTACGTCTTCATGGGCGAGTCGTCGCGCAGCTCGCAGCTTGAGCGCGAGACGCGGCATTTGCGGGCAGCCGAACCCGGACAGGCCAAAGTCGATGAGGTTCTGGCCGACCCTGCTTAGCATCAGCGCCATGCAGGTGCTGCTAGTCGAGGACGACGAGGGGGTCGCGTCGGCTCTCGCCGAGCTTCTCCGCCAGGCCGGCGCGTCGGTCGTCCGAACCGCCCGCGGTGGCGACGCGCTTCACCGCGTCAAGGGCTGCGATCTGGTGTTGTTGGACTTGGGGTTGCCGGACATGGACGGCCTCGATGTGCTGCGCACGTTGCGGCGGGCGTCGGCGGTGCCGGTGATCATCATGACGGCCCGGGACAGCGACGGCGCGGTGGTGCTCGGTCTTCGCGCCGGAGCGGACGACTATCTTGTCAAACCGATCCGAAAAGCCGTGCTGATGGCCCGAATTGACGCCGTGATGCGACGTATCCGCCGCAGCGGCGACGCCGCGCCCACATTCGGCCCGGTCGTCGCCGGACCCGTCACCGTCGACCGGGAACGTCGCGAGGTAACGCTCGAGGGAGAACCGCAGGCGCTCACCAGAACTGAGTTCCAGATTCTCGCCACACTCGCCTCCCGCCAGGGTGAAGCGGTCAGCCGCGAAGAACTGATGCTGGAGGTGTGGGGCACGGCGGTGGTCGGCAGGTCCAGGTCGCTGGACTTCTTCATCGGACAGCTCAGGGCGAAGCTGGTGGGACTGCCACTGCAAACGGTGCGCGGCTTCGGCTTCCGGCTGGACACCTGACATGGGGTTGCGGGTTCGTGCGGTACTGGTCGTGCTGTCGCTGCTGGCGATCGCCGCACTGGCCGTGCCGTTGGGATTGAGCCTCGCGGACCGAAGAACCGCGACGCTTGCCGCAGAACGGGACAGGCAGCTGTCGGCTTTGGCCGATGCGGCGGCGGTGCCCGACGCGCCACTGCAACGCCTCGTCGACCGCTATTACGAGGTGTACGGCGAAGGCTTGCTGATCGTCAATTCCGACGGCAGGCCATTGGCGTCACACGCACTGGATGTCACTGAGTCCGATGTCGCGACGGCGGCCAGTCACGCCCTCGTCGACGCGCCCGCGGAGCGATGGACGCGCGTACTGCCGTGGGATCGACGCCACCTTCTCGCCGCGACCGGAATTCGCAGCGACGGCGAACTGGTCGGTGCAGTCGTCCTGGCCGTCGACCCTGCCGCCGCAGCACGCGATGTCGGCATCGGGTGGCTGTGGGTGGCCGTTGGCTGTCTCGGATTTCTGGTATTGGCCGCCGTCGTCGCGTGGTCGCTCACGAGGTGGGTACTGCGTCCGCTCGACGGACTCGAGCGCGCCGTCGCGGAGATGACCGAGGGGGTGGCCGGGCCGCCGGCCAACGTGGCGGGACCGCCGGAACTGCGCCACTTCACGTCGGCGTTCAACACGATGGCTCAGGTGGTGCGTGCCTCGCTGGAGCGTCAGCGGCGTCTGGTCGCCGACGCGGCCCATCAGTTGCGCAATCCGCTCGCCGCTGTCCGGTTGCGTGCAGACACTCTCGAGGACTACGTGACCGACGCGGGTGGGTCGACGTACATGTCGATGACCGCTGAATTGGACCGCTTCGAGAACCTGATGGAACAACTGCTGCGCCTGGCGCGCGCCGAGCAGGTCAGCGGCACAAGGCAAGCCGGGCTGTCCACGGCGGCGGAGTCGACGGACCTCACTGACGTGATCGCAGAACGCGTCGCGTACTGGCAGCCGATTCTCGCGAGCGAAGACCAGCAATTGCATGATGACTCGGAGCATCCCGGGCCCGTCGTCGCGCTCGCCCGACATGATGTCGAGCAATTGCTCGACGTCGCACTGGAGAACGCGCTGCGTTACGCGGGGGAGGGCGTCACCGTCAAGGTGTCGGTTGAACGGGCAGGCGCGACCGTCGACCTGGTGGTCAGTGACAACGGCTGCGGGCTGCCCGACAGCGACATATCAAGGGCCGCAACACGATTCTGGCGCGGTAAGGACGACGGTTCGGGCACCGGCCTGGGCTTGGCGATCGCCGCTGAGATCGTCGCGGGACACGGCGGGGCGATCACCGTCGAAAAGGCTCCCGAAGGCGGCCTGCTGGTCCGCTACCGTCTGCCGCGAACAGGTGAGTCGCATGAGTAGGAAATCGGTCGAAATGAGCCGTCGCACATTCCTTCTCGCGACGGCCACGCTGGCCGCAGCCTGTACCATCCGGACCGAACCGAGCGGGCATCTGCGGCTGGCGGCCGGGGATCCCGGCGGGCTGTACCTGGCGTTCGCGCAACTCCTCGCCAAGCAGCTCAACACCCGCTATCCGGGTATCACCGTCGACGTGCTGGCCACTGAGGGCACGGTGGAAAACCTCGCCCTGCTGCGCGCGGGACGGGTCGACCTCGGTCTCGCTCTTGCCGACGTCGCCGAGCAGGATCGAGCGACCGGCACGTCGGACACCGCGCCCAAGGCGGTGGCCCGTGTCTACGAAAACTACCTGCAGGTGATCGTGCGGGAAACCGCTGCCGCGAAACAACTTTCCGACCTCAAGGGTCAACGTGTCTCGATCGGCCCCAGCGGATCGGGCGCCGCGGCGACCAGCGAGTTGCTCTTCGAGACCGCAGGTCTTGGCGGCGTCGTTGTGATGGTGAACTATCGACTGAAGGAGGGGCTGGCCCACCTGGCGGACGGAAGCATCGACGCGCTGGTGTGGTCTGGTGGAGTGCCGACGCCCGCGATCGCCGAACTCGACGAGGAGCTGCCGCTTCGGATGCTCGACATCGGTGCGATCGCCGGGCCGATGAGCCGGCGTGCCGGCTACCCGTACTTCGTCCACCGAGTGCCTGCCGGCGGGTACGTCCCGCCAGGCATCCGCTCCATCGGAGTGCCCGATCTGCTTCTGGTCCGGCACGACGTCGCGGCCGACTTGGTGGCCGCAGTCGTCGACGTGTTGGCGACCGACGCAGCGCGCCTGGTACCTCCCTACGTTCGCGGCCTGCAGTACCTCGGGCCGCCGTCGATGATTCAGACCGGTGTCATCCCACTGCACGAGGCAGCCATCGGCGCGTACCGCGCGTTGCATGGCTGACCGCTGCTTACCCGCGAGCAGACGCAGAAGGTTCCAGAACACCCGATTTTGTGGGCTTCTGCGTCTGTTCGCGGAGGAAATCTAGCTGTACCATCTGGTACATGATTACTGACTGTGGGGTCGACATCGATGCGCCGGCCCAGGTGGTTTGGGAGGTGTTCAGCGATGTCGAACGCTGGCCGGAATGGACTCCCTCGGTTACCAAAATCGTGGCGCTCGACGGGCCCGGATTGGCGGTCGGCAAGCGCTTCGAGATCAAACAACCGCGGATGCCCAAGCTTGTCTGGGAGGTCACTGAGTTGACTCCTGGCGAGTCGTGGACCTGGGTGCAGCGCTCGCCCGGCGGGAGCACGGTGGCACGCCATGAGGTCAACGCCGAGTCCGACGGCCGCACCAAGGTCCGCCAGCAGCTGGATCAGCGCGGACCGATCGGCGCACTGGTCGGCGTGCTCATGCGTGGGATGACAAGGCGCTACTTGGATTTGGAGGCGACTGGGCTCAAGGCCCGAAGCGAGCAGCGGCGCGTAGATGGCCCGACCGCCTGATCTGGTCCGGCGTCAGGAGTTGCTCGACGCGGTGGTGAAGGAGTGCGCCGAGCGCGGGATCGGGGACCGCTCGCTGCGCGACATCGCCGCAGCCGTCGGCACCAGCCACCGCATGCTGCTGCACCACTTTGGTTCACGAAACGAACTGCTGCTGGCGATCGTCGACGAGGTCGAGCGTCGTCAACGCGCGCTGTTACCGACGTTGCCAACCGAACCCGCGGCGGCCGTCGCGGCGATGTGGGCCAACCTTCGCCGGCCCGAACTACGCCCGTTCGAGCGGCTGTTCTTCGAGTGCTACGCGCGCGGCGTCCAGGGCGAGGCGCCGTTTTCCAGCATGTTGCCAGGAGCCGTTGACCTGTGGCTGGCAGACGCTGCGGATCCCGCGCTCGGCCGCCTCGGTTTGGCGGTCATGCGCGGCCTGCTTCTCGATCTGGTGGGCACCGAGGATCAGGCCGGCGTCGATGCGGCGGCCAAAGCGTTCACCGACCTGGTTGGGCGGGCGGGCTAGCCGGAACCGCCGCTGGCCTGCTTGGCGGCGGCGGCAGCCGCAGCCTTGCCTTCTGGGCTGGCGGCCGAATTGCCGGGTGTGGTCGCCGAGGCAACTCCTGCCTCACAATTCAACGACACCAGCATCTCGTTGGTCGCCGAGCCGCTGCTGTTGGGTGGTGGCTGGACCGTCCGCTTCTGCGCATGGGTCACTACGCAGTCGGGCCACGACTTCTGGTCGCCGACAACGGATTCCACGACGGGCTTGAAGCCAGAGCTACTCAGTGAACTCTGCGCGTCGGAGTACTTCTGTCCGGTCACATCGGTAGCCGCGGTAGCCACGCCGCTAACCGAAATAGCCACCGCGGCAAGGCCTGTCGCGACAGCGCCCGCCCGGCATACAGGGCGCGCCCAACTCATCGCTAGCCCGCCTTGACCGGAGGGACAGCTTCGGTGGTGGGCTCCACCGTCGCAGGTGTCGTGAACGTGGCCGTTGCTCCCACGTTCATATTGCTCACGGAAGGCTGGACGTAGACGCCGCCGGACGATCCGTCCCCGGATCCGGCCAGCGTGTTGACGTGCCCCGAGTTACCGTTGTCGAGAACGACGGTCAAGACACCTGCACCGATCACTGCTGCTGCGGCGCAGATGGCTCCCACCAACTTCACACCGCGACGACTGTTAGCCGTTCGTTTCGTCTTCATATCGGGATCGTTGCGCTCCGACCGTAATGATCACTGGAACCGCTCTGTGAGCTCACTGATTTACGTGTCGGTCATCTCGGCGCATTTTCAGCACTCCGCGGTTTAGTTCACAGTATCCGTGGGGTAGCCGTTTGCGTTCGAGGGGTTAGCCGATGCGAAGGAGTACGTGTGAAGCGGAAGCGAAGCGCGGCCGAAGCGACCCTCGTTGGCGTAGTGAGCCTTGCGGCGGCCACGTTCGGCGCTGGGATGGCGCAAGCCGATCCGCCGCAACCGACACCACCGCCACCCGTTCCGGTACCGGGACACGACGGCCCGATACCTCAGGACGCGGTGGTGCCGATGTGGGCACCGCCCGCCCCGCCGCCACCGTTCTGGGCGCCGTGGCTGCCGGTGGTGTGGAACACGGATCTCAGCACATGGGGCGTGTGGTGGAACGGCAGCTTTCTGACCCTGCCTTAGCCGTCTCGACCCAACCGTGTCCGCACGGCCGACGCACTGTCGCTGGACAGCATTTCTGTTGCGATCCGTCGAGCCTCGACGATGTCTGCCGCACGGACGGCTTCCTTCGTGGCGGGAATGGCTGGGGGAGTGACGGATAGCCCATCGACGCCCAATCCGAGCAGCACGGCCGTCGCGCGCTCGTCGGCCGCGAACTCGCCGCACACTGATACCGACGCTTTGCCTGCCGCTCCCCGGCAGGTTGCTCGAATCAGTTGCAGCAGTGCGGGATCGAAGGCGTCGCCGATGGACGAAACCGCATCGTTGTTGCGGTCAGCGGCCAGCGTGTACTGCGTCAAGTCGTTGGTGCCGATGGACAAGAAGTCGACGTGACGGGCGAACGCGGCAGCCTTGAGGGCGGCCGCAGGCACCTCCACCATCATTCCCACCTGCAATCCGGTCGGCGGGCAGCCACCCGCGCGACTCATCGCGGTATCGAGAAGTTCACGAGCTGACAGCAATTCGCCGAGAGTGGCGATCATCGGGAACATGATGCTGACGGGTGTCTGCTGCGCTACCCGCACCATCGCCAACAGTTGATCGGCCAGCAGATCCGGATGTGCCAGCGACATCCGGATGCCGCGCACGCCGAGATAAGGGTTCAGTTCGGCGGGGGCGGGCAGAAACTCCAATGGTTTATCGCCACCGACGTCCAATGTGCGCAACGTGATTCGCCGTCCTTCGAGAGATTCGGCGATCTTGCGGTAGACGGCGACCTGTTCCTCTACGTCCGGCGCATCCTGTCTGCCGAGGAACAAGAATTCGGTGCGGACGAGTCCGGCGAGATCGGCACCGTGCGCGGCGGCAGCACGCGCGTCGTCCACTGAACCGACGTTGGCGCCGACCGGAATCGTGACGCCGTCACGCGTGGTCGCCGGTTCGGCGGCGTGCGCATGGGCCTGCCGCTGGCGCTGCGCCAGTGCGTCCACCCGCTCTTGGAACGCCCGGCGGGCATCCGGCGGCGGGTCGACAATGAACTCGCCATTACCTCCGTCCACCGCGACAACCGTGCCGTCGGCGATCGCGAGCACTGACGGGCCTGCGCCGACAATCACCGGAATGCCCTTCGCCCGCAACAGGATCACGTTGTGTCCATGTGGGCTGCCGAAGGCAAGCAACACCGCATTCACGCGTGAGGGATCAAGCTCGGCGGCTTCCGCCGGCGTCAGGTCGGCCGCGATCACCACGCCTGTCGGCCCGGGCGAATTCTCGGCACCGCCCACCATCGCCCGCAGGACTTGATCGCCGACGGCGCGAACATCGTCGGCCCGGGCCCGCAGGTAGGGATCTGGCAATGCCGCGAACTCGGCGGCAAGCTCCTCTACCGCGGTCGACCACGCCGAAACGGCGGACACCCCGTCGTCGATCCGGCCGCGGGCACTGTCGAGCAATGCGGCGTCGTCGAGCAGAAGTTGGTGAGCGTCGAAGATCGCGGCCTGGGTCTCTCCGACGTCACGAGCGGTGCGGGTGCGCAACTGGCTGATGGTGCGCCGAACCGACGCGATCGCCTTGCTGACCCGACGCCACTCGGCCGCGGGTTCGCCGGCGGGTGTGTCGGGATAGTGGACGGCGCCCGACCGTGCCGTGTGCGCGGGCCCGATGCCCAATCCGGACCCGGCGCCGATCGGCGTCAGCCGCGCTACGGGCTGGGGAATGGGCACCGCCTCGCCGGACGTCTCGTCGAAGTTGCGCGCAGCCAACGACAAGATGTGGTCGAGGGACTCGGCGGCCTGACTGCCGGAGACCCGCACCTCGACCTCATCGCCGGACCGCACACCCAGTGTGGCGATCTTCGAAAGGCTTCCTGCATCAACCCATTTCGACTCGGTCCGCCGATTCCGTATCCGGACGTGTGCGTCGCGACGGCGGACCTCCTGCACCAGCCGGGCGGCAGGGCGGGCGTGCAAGCCGTGTGGATTGTTGACGACAAAGCTGCCAACGAGTTCGTCGGCGTCATGATCGTCGTCGTCGACGGCGGCCTGCGCAGGCCCGAGGTGGCCCACTTTTCCTGCCAGCGCACCTGCGGCCTCGGCGGCCACCTCGCCGCTGTCGGCGCCGTTGGCCGCCGCCACCGCCGCCACCACCAGGCCCTCCACCAGCGGTGCGGGGCACAGCACCACCCGGTCGCGGACGTCGTCGTCGACAAGTTCGAGCGCCAACTCGGCCGACAGCACCGCGCTGCCGAGGTCCATCAACACCACCACGCCCGCGCCCTGGTCCGCGGACATGATGGCATCGACGATCTGCGCTGCATCCGTCCCGAAGGTGGTGTCATCGAGACCTGCGGCGACAGCGATACGAATCTGTTTGCCGTGCAACATTTCCTGCGCCAATGCGACCGCGGCTCGCGCCAACGCCCGGCTGTGCGAGACAACGACTATCCCGACGGTCACCGGCTCACCCGCCTGCGGCGAAGGCGGACGCAACCGCCGCGATCAGCATCGCCGCCGACGTGGCGCCCGGATCGACATGGCCGACACTGCGCTGACCGAGGTAGCTGGCACGGCCCTTGCGGGCGACCATGGATTCGGTGGCATCACGGCCGTTTTCGGCCGCCACGGTGGCGTCGGCGAGCGCGACCGCGAGGCCTTCTCCTGAGGCCAACGCGGCGTCGAGCGCGTCGAGCGCGGGTGCCAGAGCGTCGAACATGGTCTTGTCGCCGGCCTCGGCGCGACCCCGCTGCACCACGCCCTCGACGCCTGCGCGCAGCGCTTTCGCGAACGTCGCCGCGTCGACTCGCTCGTCGGCTCCGAGCGCACCGGCCATCCGCAGGAAGAACGTGCCGTACAGCGGGCCGCTGGCGCCGCCGACCGACTTCACCAGCGTCATGCCCACCTGTTTGCAGAGCGCGGACATATCGGCAGGTGCCGCGTCATCAAGAGCTGTGAGTACAGCGGTCATGCCGCGATCCATGTTGATGCCGTGGTCGGCGTCGCCGATGGCGGCATCGAGATCGGTGAGCGCTTGGGCATTTTCGTTGATCAGCCGTGCGTATTCCCGAATCCACGACGTGAGCTGGGCCAGATCCATTCAGCATCCCCTCCGCAGTGCCGGCGTGCTGACGGGGTGGTCCCACAACCGCAGCATCTCGTCGTCGGCGCGCAGCAACGTCACAGAGCAGCCCGCCATGTCGAGGCTGGTGATGTACGGACCCACCAGCGACCGCGCGATTCTCACCCCCGCCTTATCGAGAATCGCGGCGAACTCCGAGTACATGACGTACAACTCGATCAGTGGGGTGGCGCCCATGCTGTTGACGAACAGGATCACGCCGTCATCGCCCGAGAAGTCGAGATCGGCGAGCACCGGTTCGAGCATGAGTTCGGCCACCGCCCGCGCGGATTGCATGGGCATCCGCTGTCTGCCTGGCTCACCGTGAATGCCGATACCGACCTCGATTTCGGTGTCGGACAGGTCGAAGGTCGGATGTCCGACGGCGGGCACCGTGCACGACGTCAGCGCGACACCCATACTGCGTGACGTCGAGTTCACGCGGCGGGCGACGTCTGCGACGTCGGACAGGCTGCGGCCCTCGTCTGCCGCGGCGCCTGCGATCTTCTCCACCAGAACGGTGGCGCCGACGCCACGACGCCCCGCGGTGTAGGTGCTGTCCTGGACGGCGACGTCGTCGTCGACGACCACCGATTCGACTGTGATGCCTTCCGCGTCGGCCAGTTCGGCGGCCATCTCGAAGTTCATCACGTCGCCGGTGTAGTTCTTGACGATGTGCAGCACACCCGCTCCGCCGTCGATGTTCTTGGTGGCCTCCAGCATCTGGTCGGGCACCGGCGAGGTGAAAACCTCACCGGCACAGGCGGCGTCGAGCATGCCTTGCCCGACGAAGCCGCCGTGCAGTGGTTCATGACCCGATCCTCCGCCGGAGATCAACCCCACCTTGCCGGACACCGGTGCGTCGCCGCGGTAGACGATCCGGTTGGCGTGGTCTATGCGCAGTTCGGGGTGCGCCATTGCCATCCCGCGCAGGGCTTCGTCGATGACGTCGGCGGGATCGTTGATGAGCTTCTTCATATCCGGTCTCCTCAGGCAGCGGTCGTGGCGTCGGCGGGAACCGGGACAGCGGCGGGTGTCTCGTCGGCCCGGGTTTTCGAGATCGCGACGTAGGCGCACGCGGCGAGCACACCGGCAAGGCATTCGGCCGCGAGGTAGACCGGCAACTGACTCCAGGAGACGGAGCCGCCCGCGATCTGCTGGATGAGCATCGGGCCGAATGTGCGGGCCGGGTTGATCGACGCGCCCGTAGTGGGTGCCACCGGGATGATCGCCGCGAACACCACCAAACCGATGGCCACACCGGCGAATCCGGCCGAGGCCTTGCGGTGTATCACGCCGAAGACGGTGAACACGAGAATGAACGTACCCACGAATTCCGCGAAGAAGGCCTGTACCGCACTGACGTTCCCGGAATAGGTCGCTACTCCCAGGCCGGCGTCGCGGGCGGCCGTGCCGAGCACGCCGATGATCGCCGCCGCGCCGACGATCGCCCCGATCACCTGTGCAGCGATATAGGCCGGCACGCGGGACCACGGAAACTTGCCGGTCGCCGCGAGTCCGAGTGTGACCGCGGGGTTGATGTGGTTGCCGGAGATGTGGCCGAGCGCGTAGATCGTTGCCACCACGACGGTCGCGAACGCGAACGAGATCATGCCGAGATCGGCCATGGTGAACGGCGCATCCCCATTGACGATGATCGTCGCGGGCACCGATCCGACGCCGATGAACACCAAGAACGCGGTACCGAACGCTTCGGCGGCGAGTTTCTGGGTGAGCGAGGGTTCGTCCATCACGTTCTCCGTCCGGTGGTCGACTATCTCGGATAGCATTCGATAATGTCGAATGTGATCTGGACCATACGCTTATGCTTCGGTCATCACAAGAGGTCATTCCGGGGCTCTCAAGGAAAGGTGGAGGCATGATCCAGGCGGTGGATCGCGCGCTGCGCATCCTCACGGTGCTGCAGGGCGGCCGTCGGATGAGCCTCGGCGAGATCGCGACCGCCATCGGCCTGGCGCCGTCCACCGTCCACGGTCTGGTCCGGACCCTGCTGGCGCACGGCATGGTGCAGCAGGAGTTCGACTCGGGCCGCTACCGACTCGGGCCCGCCACGCTGCGGCTGGGCAACGTATACCTCGACACACTCGAACTGCGCTCACGTGTCGCGATCTGGGCTGAAGGTCTGGCGCGACGGACGGGATGTGCGGTGCGGACAGCGGTACTGCTGTTCGACGAGGTCGTGGTCGTGGCCCACGAGCCGAGGCCGGACGGTACGCGTCAGATGCCTGAGGTCGGCATCGTGATCCCGGCGCATGCCAGCGCTCTGGGTAAGGCGCTGTTGGCATTTCAAGCCGACTACAAGTCGGGTGAACTGCGCAGCATGACCGGGGAGACGATCACCGACTCGGCGGTGTTGACCGACCAGTTGGAGAAGATCCGCTCGTCAGGGCTCGCGACGGAGGTCGAGGAGGCTGTGCTGGGTGAATGTGCCGCAGCCGCACCGGTTTTCGATTCGTCGGGCGAGGCGACAGGGGCCATCGGCCTGGTGGCTCCCGCGGCACGTTGGCCGCTGGATCCGGAAGCCATCGACGCGTTGCGCGACACGGCACGCACGGTGTCGCGTGAACTGGGATCACCGGTGTGGCCGCCACGCCGGGTTCATTAATCGGAAGGGAAGTGGTGTCATGAGCGTCTGGTTTGTCACTGGTGCGAACCGCGGATTCGGCGCGGAGATCGTCGAGAAAGCCCTTGCCGCCGGGCATTCGGTTGTTGCGACCGCCCGTGATCCCGGCGGCATCAACGCCCGGTTCCCCGACGCCGATGACCGGCTGTTGCCGGTGGCGCTCGACGTGCTCGACGAGGCGCAGGCGGCAGCGGCTGCCGACGCGGCCGTGCAGCGGTTCGGGCGCATCGATGTGGTGGTCAACAACGCGGGCCGTGGCTTGTTGTCGGCGGTTGAGGAGGCCAGCGACGTCGCCGCACGAGCGGTCTTCGATACCAACGTCTTCGGCATCCTCAATGTGCTGCGCGCCGTCCTACCGACGATGCGGGCACAGCGGTCGGGCCGCATCGTCAACCTGTCTTCGATAGGCGGGTTCAGGTCGTCGGCGGGCTGGGGCATCTATTGCGCCACCAAGTTCGCCGTCGAGGCGATCTCCGAAGCGCTCGCAGGCGAAGTGGGTCCGCTCGGCATCGACGTCATCATCGTGGAACCGGGCTATTTCCGCACCGACTTTCTCGACGCGTCGAGCCTCAGCACCGAGGGCACGGTCATCGACGACTACGCCGAGACCGCGGGTGCCGTCAGACAGCACGCCGCAGACGCCAACCACGCGCAGCCGGGCGACCCGGTCAAAGCGGCCGCGGCGATCGTGGAGATCGCGTCAGCCGAGCGGCCACCGCTGCGCATTCAATTGGGTCGTGATTCGTTTGGCGCGGTCGCGGAGAAGCTTCAGTTCGTCGCCGAGGAGCAGCAGGCCTGGCGCGAGTTGGCCATCTCGACAGACCACGACGACGTCGCCGTCTAACCCCGACGCCGCTGAACGTTCACGTTCTACACCTAGGTGGCGGCCCCGGCCGCACAGAGCGCCGCGCGTCGATAGCGGATCATGTCGCCGCTGACGCGGACGATGCGCCAGCCGAGGTCCATCGCCTCGGCATGCCAGACGATCAGGTAGGCGCGGATGCGGGCTCGATCCAATGTTGGATGCCGTCGTACTCAACCCCGACCTTCCAGTCCTCCCAACCCATATCGATCCGGTGCACGAATCGACCGGAGTCGTTGAAGATGTTGATCTGCGTGCGATGTGGCCGCAATCCGGCGTCGGTCAGGATCAGCCGCGTGCGAGTTTCCTGCGGTGACTCGGCACCGGCAAGGTCCAATACCTCGCGCAACTGGATCGTCCCGCGCGCTCCGCGGTGGCGGCGGCGATCCACTCGACCTCTGTGGGTTTGACGTTGTTGGCCTGCATCAGGGCATCGATGCGGATGACCGCCATCGTCTGCCCGCGACGCCGCCCGAGGTCAAACGCTGTTCGCACCGGTGACGTGACGGGAATCCCGCGTATGAAACACCTTTCGTTGTCCGCCAACGCGTCACTGTGCAGGACGATGCCCTTTGTCTTGTATCGACTCGGTTGATCAAGTTCGGCCGGCTGCGCCGCGTCGATCCATCGCGACCCCAGCAAGGCTGCCCCTGACAGCCCCGCCGCCGTCGCGCGGCGCCCCGACCAGAGCCACGCCGCGACCGCTTTGTCGGCAGCCGTCAATACCTGGCCTTTCGGCACGTATACGTTGCGAAGCACCGCGTCATACTGCGTACTCAACTGATAGCGGTTGAGCTCACCGCGAGCCAACGCTTCGGTGCTGAGGAACGGCCAGTCGGGTGCCACGTCGATACGACGTCACGAAGCTCTCGCTGGTTCGCCGGCCGAACGTGAGGTCGTGCTCGACTATCAGCCAAAATTTCGCGCACAAGCTCACGTTCGGCGCATCGCGATGTCCAGCACCTCGGCGTTCGGCAGTGACGCCAAGACGCTGGTGTCAGCGAGAAGCTTCGAACCGCGAATGCCGCTGCCGATGACCACTCGCTGTTGATCGACGACGTTGGCGTCGACCAGGATCGGCCAATCCGGTGGCAACCCGACAGGCGTGATGCCGCCGTACTCCATGCCGGTGTGGGCGACCGCGTCATCCATCGACGCAAATGAGATCTTGCGTGCCCCAAGGTGTTTGCGGACCACGCCGTTGACGTCGGCGCGGGTGGTCGCGAGCACGACGCAGGCCGCGTACCAGGTGCGGTCGGCCCGACGCGCCTCCACCACGACGCAGTTGGCCGAGACGTCCATGCCGATGTCGTAGTGCTCGCAAAATGCCGCGGTGTCGGCCAGGTCGGGATCGATCGCGCTGACGAGCAGTCCGTCGCGCAGGTGTGGTCGCACCGCGTCGGCGACAAGGTCGGGCGCGTCGTCGGCAGCAACGAACGCGAGCTTGCCGAGATCCATCGTCATTCCGCGCTGCTCCAGCGATCGCCGATGAAGGCCAGCAACCCGGGGTCATCGGAAGTGAACCGGTCGACCTCCTCACCTCCGTCGCAGCGCAGCAATCCGACGGTGACGCTGTGTTGGCTGCGGGTGATGACCTGCCACACCGCGCCGGAGTCCTGCCAGCGCTGCAGTTCCGCGGTCCGATCGATGTGCATGGCTCTACGATTCCACGTCATGAGTGCTCGTCGCCGCATCGGGGTCGCGCGCGTGTACGACGCCCCAGACCCCGACGACGGTCAGCGCGTCCTCGTCGATCGGCTGTGGCCGCGCGGCTTCCACAAGGACGATCCGCGGGTGGGCCGGTGGCTGCCGAAGGTGGCGGCGTCGACCGAGCTCCGCAAGTGGTACTCCCACGACGCCGCACGGTTCGACGAGTTCGCCGCGCGATACGAAGCGGAGTTGGCGACCGGGGAAGGCGCCGAGGCACTGGCGGAACTGCGTGACATGGTGCGCGCCGGTCGGGTCACTCTGGTCACCGCCACCCGCGACCTGGAGCTCAGTCACGTCGCGGTGCTGGTCCGGCTCTTGGCATCGGCCGCCTGATCGCAGGTCTTTAGCTGCTCGCCGCGTGAGACGATCGCCCGATGCGGTTGGGATTACACGCCCTCGGGATCGGATCCGGAGCAACCCGCGCTGTCATCGACTCCGTTGCGGTGGCGGCCGAACAGTCCGGTTTCGCGACGCTGTGGTCGGGTGAACACGTCGTGATGGTGGACCGCTCGTCGTCACGCTATCCGTATTCCGACGACGGACAGATCGCGGTGCCTGCGGAGGCGGACTGGATCGACCCGATGATCGGGCTGGGATTCGCCGCCGCCGCCACATCGACAATCGGCATCGCGACCGGGGTATTGCTGTTACCCGAACACAACCCCGTGCTCATTGCCAAACAGGCGGCCACGCTGGACACCCTCAGCGGCGGCAGGTTCACCCTCGGCGTCGGCATCGGATGGTCCCGAGAAGAGTTCGAGGCACTCGGCGTGCCGTTCGAGCGGCGCGCGGCGCGCAGGGCGGAGTACGTCGCGGCGATGCGCGCCTTGTGGCGTGACGACATCGCCTCATTCGACGGTGAGTTCGTCCGGTTCGACGCGATCAGGGTCAACCCCAAACCTATTGCAGGCAATGGCATTCCGATCATCGTCGGCGGGAATTCCGACGCCGCGCTTGGTCGGGTGGTGGCATGGGGCGACGGTTGGTACGGGTTCAATCTCGACGGAGTGGACGAAGTCGCCGAACGGATCGATGTCCTGGACCGGTTGTGTGCCGAGCGCGGCCGCGGGCGTGCCGAACTCCGGTTGGCGGTGGCGCTGCGCGATCTGCAGGTCGACGACGTCGCTGGGCTCACCGAACTCGGCGTCGACGAACTCGTCATCGTAGGCGCTCCGCCGGACGACGCCGGTGCGGCCGCGGAGTGGGTGTGTGCGTTGGCCGACAAATACCGTTAGCCGACCAGTTCGCGCACGCGCCTTCGGGCGGCCTCCGCGCCCTGCTGCTCGCGGGCGTAGAGCAGACCGTAGGTGAAGCCGTTCTCGTCCGCGGTGGTGCCCGCCGTGAGTGCCAGCCTTCGCAGCGTCGCGGTTGCGACGACGCTGTCCTGGTGATCGCCGAGCACACGTTGGAACTGCTTGTAGTGCTTGGCCGTTCGCGCCGCATCCTTGTGCACGGGTGCCCGCAGTTCGGCGGCATAGCGTGCCCGCTTGGCGGCCTTGCGGGCACGGTGCAGCAGCGCGTCATCGCCCGACTCGACGGCCTTGGCCAGACGTCGATCAGCCTTGCGCGCGGCGCGGCGCGCCCGCTTGCGCAGAGTCGCAAGTCTCGGTGCTTTGATCAGCGGCGGATCGGTACGCCACTGCTGAAGCGTCGCGAGCAGATCGAGATAGCGCTGCGAATCCATCGCCTCTGCGACCACTTTGCGCGACCGCAATTGGTGCGACTGCAAGTCGGTGTTGATCCGGCTGGCAACGGGTCCGAGCACGAGCTGCGGTGGCAGTTTCGCGAGCATGTCGGTGAAGTGGGCGCGCTGCACCTGACAATCGCGGACCTCGCCGAGCAGTCCGGCGAACCACTTGAGCTCACCCTCGACGTGCCCGGTTGCGTTCTGGTCGAGCAGCTTACCGAATACGCGCAAGGTGCTGCGCAGGCGGCGGATAGCGACTCTGGTGTCGTGGATCGGGTCGCTGCCGCGACGCATGCCGAGATCGCCGTCGAAGATCGCATCGATCTGCGCGTTCAGATACCTCACCACGGCTCGGCCCGCGGCGGTCGCCACGACGGGACCTGGTCGCGCGCTCCGCACGACCCGCGCGAGTTTCGACGGGTGCGGCGACGGTGTAGCGCCCGCGTCGGTCAGCCGCTCGGTCAGCCGACGCGGAAACGCGCGGGCGCCGGGACCCAGTTCGACTTCGATCTCGCGCCACGCCAGCAGCCGGTGGCCGACCGAGGCGAGAACGTTGTCGTCGGCCACCTCGGCGCAGAGCCGACGCCTACGCCGATCCGTGATCCGGTAGCGGTCGCGGGTGGTCCGGATCGTCGCCACGTTCACCAACGGCTTGCCCAACCGCATGCCCGTCAGCGCGTCGGTCAGTTCCGTCGGCGGGGTGTCCGACAGCGCGGTGCGGATCTCGAGCCGTCCCGCGGCGTCGGGCACCTTGAGTTGCCACCCGGTGTCGTCGTCGCCGTCGCGCCGCCGCAGCGTCACGCCGTGAGCTTGTAGGTCGCCGTCGGCGGTGTCGTAGTAGGCGCTGCTCAGGGTGATTGTGCTGCGTTCCACGTCGGCGCCGTCGACGATGTCGTCGATCCGCGGGAGAGTGAAGTGCTCGTCGACGTCCCACTTGCGTTCACGTTCCTGGACTTCGTCCATGCCTAAGGTCTTCCCAGGCCACGGCCCTGACAAAACATCGTTTGACCCTGATCGAGGAAGGTAACCCTGGCCTGACCGTCTGGGGTAGCCTCGGCGCTCAAATGGCTGACATCGACGAGGCGCCCGCTGCCGTACTGCCGCGTGAACTCACCGAGATCTCCGCAGACGTCCGCGCCGTGGCCGCACCCCCGCCGCCGACGTTGGCCATGCCCTACGCCATCCGCCCGGTGGACCCGGATGCCGATGCCGCGATGCTCTCCGAATGGATGAACCGGCCGCATCTGGTGCGAGCGTGGGAGTACGACTGGCCGCCGCCGCTGTGGCAGCGGTATCTGCGCGCGCAACTCGACAGCGAGTACTCCAGGCCGTTCATCGCCGCCTTCCACGGCGAGCCGTTCGGCTACATCGAGTTGTACCGCGCGGCGAAAGACTCCATCGCGACGCGTTACGACGCCGACCCCCACGACGTCGGCTTGCACGCCGCGATCGCGGACCTTCGATTCGTCAACCGCGGTATCGCGCCGACGCTGTTGCCGCGCTTGGTCGCCAACATCTTCGAACTCGACCCTCGTTGTCAGCGGATCATGTTCGATCCCGACCATCGCAACGTTGCTGCCCGCCGGGTGTGCGAACAATCAGGATGTGAGTTCTTGGGTGAGCACACCATGTCGAATCGCCGGATGGCGCTGTACGCGTTACCGCGGTCGAGTTAGCGCTTCAGTACTGGTGACGCGCCAAGCCGGTGCCGCCTCTGCGCCTGCCGTCGTCTATCGACACGAGGGCGGGCACCAGTTCGCTGGTGATCAAACCGCGCCGCCCCGTCAGGCCGTCGATGATGTCGAAGCTCGCGGCGATGCGCTCCGGGCTGTCGACGACGATCGTCGTCACCGGCACCTGGCGGGTGAGTTGAAACATCTTGTCGCCGTGCGGTTTGTGGTCGCCGTGAAAGCCCCAGATGCCGCGCAGCACGGTCGCGCCGGAGGCGGCGTTCGCCTCGAACAGCCGCTGCACGATCGCCCGGTGGATCGGCAGGCCGTCGTGCAACGTGGCCTCCGACGTGTGCACCATCAGCTTCTGCCAGAGGGGTCGCCCGTTGTCGTCGGTGAGGGGAAGCGCGGCGGGGCGCGTCAGAAGCTCGCCGTCACGTTTACACAGCTGCACGCGTTCCAGCGTCAGCAGCGGTTGGCGCAGCATGGCCTGCAGTTCAGGGATGGCGGCGAGCACCTGCGGCCCGGATCCGACCGCGATGATCATCACGGGTACATCGACGTTGCGGCTGAAGAAACGCGCCCGCCGTCGCTGACCGTTCTTGGTGCCATCGACACCGAGAAAGACTGAGACACCGGCGAAGCCGTGCCGGTACAGCACATCGCCGACGGCTTGGTGAGCGGGTCGCGCCGAAACCCGGTCCTGGCGTCCGACGTAAATGGTGAGTTTGATGGTGCCCGAAGGCGGATCGTCGCCGACCAGGCGGGCCCGCTCAAGCGTGACGAGCCCGCGGGTGGTCATCGCCACGGCCCGGTCGGCGAGCGGAGCGATCCGCTCGGCGCGGTCGACCGCGGCAATCGCGATCGGCGAATCCTCCGATGCGCTCAACGACTGGTCGCTGCGCAACTCGTGGTGCGGGCCGAAGCTGGCGATGCCGCGCAGGGCGATGCTGGTGTCCACGGCGCTCTCACCGAATAGGTCGAGCAGCGCGTCGGCGAGAAATCGGTCGCCGCTGCGCAGCCGCTCGGCGAAATAGGCGGTCAGCTTGAGGTAATCCTCGTTCACAGTCGACCTCCGATCCAGACGCCCAGCGCGGCGGCGACAAGACCGACCGCGATGCTGACGACGATGTTGGCGACCGCGGGACGCAGCTGGCGTTCCTCGGCCAGCCGGTGTGTCTCGAGCATCCATGTCGAAAACGTGGTGTAGGCGCCGACGAATCCGGTGCCCACCACGAGTGCGAGATCGGGGCGCAGCGCGAGCCCTGACAGCAGGCCGAGCAGCAGCGCGCCGCTGATGTTGACGACGAAGGTGCCGTACGGAAAAGACGCGTGGATCCGGCTCGACACCGTGCGGTCGACGAGAAACCGCAACACCGCGCCAAGCCCACCGATCACCGCGACGCCGGCCCAGATCACGACCGTCATCCGCGGATCCTGGCCCGGCGGACCAGCGCGGTCGCGAGATACAGCGCCAGCAATCCGGTGACGATGCTGGCGACGGTGTACCCGACCGCGAGGCCGTAGCGCTGTTGTTCGAGCATCCTGACGATCTCGACATGCATCGTCGAGAACGTGGTCAGGCCACCGCACACTCCGGTGCCCAGCAGCGGTCGGCGATAGCTCGACACGGGTAGCCGCTCGAGCAACCGGGTGGTGAAGTAGCCCACCAGGAATGCACCGACGATGTTCACCATGAACGTGGCCCAGGGCCAGTGCCCCGGTTCGGCCCCGGCAACCGTTTCGAGCCCCGCGCGCGCGAGCGTGCCGACCGCCCCGCCGACGAAAACCGCGGCCAACTCGCGGCCGTCGAAACTGAACATGAGCCAAAGTATCGCCATCGAGCTTCCGCTCGGGCGTACGACCCGGTGTCGACAGGAGCAGAATCTATAGGCATGGCTGCGAATCCACGTGCCGGCCAGCCGGCCCAACCAGAAGACCTCATCGATGTCGCGCAGGTCGTGACGGCCTACTACACCGTCGAACCCGACCCCGACAACGCCGATCAGCAGGTGGTCTTCGGCACCTCGGGCCACCGCGGATCGAGTATGGACGCCGCGTTCAACGAGGCGCACATCGTGGCCACCACCCAGGCCATCGTCGAATACCGCGCGGCACAGGGCACCACCGGGCCGTTGTTCATCGGGCGCGACACGCACGCGCTGTCCGAACCTGCGTGGGCCTCGGCGCTCGAGGTGCTGGCCGCCAATGACGTTGTGGCGATGATCGATTCGGCGGACCGCTATACCCCGACACCTGCGGTCAGCCATGCAATTCTGACCTTCAACCGCGACCGAGACGGCGATCTGGCCGACGGCATCGTGGTCACTCCATCGCATAATCCGCCGCGCGACGGCGGCTTCAAGTACAACCCGCCCAACGGCGGACCTGCCGACACCGACGCCACATCGGTCATCGCCAAGCGTGCCAACGAAATTCTGCGCGACGGGCTCAAAGACGTGAAACGGGTGCCGCTGGCCAGGGCGTTGCAGAGCACCCAGCGGCACGACTACCTGGACGCGTACGTGGCGGACCTGCCGAACGTGGTCGATCTGCACGCGATCAGCGCCGAAGGGATCCGCATCGGCGCCGACCCGCTCGGCGGAGCCAGCGTCGACTACTGGGGTGCCATCGCAGAGCGGCACAACCTGGCCCTGACGGTGGTCAATCCGCTTGTCGACGCGACGTGGCGGTTCATGACGCTCGACACCGACGGCAAGATCCGCATGGACTGTAGTTCACCGAATGCGATGGCATCGCTCATCGCCAACCGCGACAGCTATCAGATCGCCACCGGCAATGATGCCGACTCCGACCGGCACGGAATCGTCACCCCCGACGGCGGGCTGCTCAACCCGAACCACTATCTCGCGGTGGCCATCGACTACCTGTACACCAAGCGGCCCGATTGGCCCGCGTCGACCGCGGTGGGTAAGACCGCCGTCAGCTCATCGATCATCGACAGGGTGGTCGCCGGGCTGGGCCGCAAACTGGTCGAGGTTCCGGTCGGGTTCAAGTGGTTCGTCGACGGATTGATCGGCGGCACAATCGGTTTCGGTGGCGAGGAGAGTGCCGGGGCGTCATTCCTGCGCCGTGACGGGTCGACGTGGACCACCGACAAGGACGGCATCATCCTGGCGCTGCTCGCGTCGGAGATCCTTGCGGTGACCGGACAGACCCCGTCTGAACGGTATGCGGAGCTGGCCGAAAAGTACGGCGCCCCAACGTATGCGCGCATCGACGCGCCTGCAGACCGGGAACAGAAGGCGCGGCTGGCGAAGTTGTCGGCGGAGCAGGTGACCGCGACGGAGTTGGCGGGTGAGGCGATCACCGCCAAGCTGACTACCGCGCCGGGTAACGGCGCAGCGCTGGGCGGGTTGAAGGTGACCACCGAGAACGCCTGGTTTGCGGCGCGGCCATCGGGCACCGAGGACGTCTACAAGATCTACGCGGAGTCTTTCAAAGGTCCCGAGCACCTGGCGGAGGTGCAGGAGGCCGCCAAGGACGTGGTTAATACAGTCATAGGGTGAGTGTCGCGGAGGGGGAGCGTTCGGCTGACGCCAGGTCGAAGCTCCCGAGCGAAGTCTGGGTGCTGATCACCGCGAACGTGGTGGTCGCCCTCGGCTATGGCGTGGTCTCGCCAGTCCTGCCGCAGTATGCCCGCGACTTCGGGGTCAGCATCAGCGCCGCCACGTTCGTGATCACCGCGTTCTCGTTGATGCGTCTGGTGTCGGCGCCGGCCAGCGGGCTGTTCGTCCAGAAGATCGGGGAGCGGCGCGTTTACGTCAGCGGGCTGTTGATCGTCGCGGTGTCGACGGGTGCATGCGCATTCGCGCAGACGTACTGGCAATTGCTGCTGTTCCGCTCGCTCGGTGGCTTCGGCTCGGCGATGTTCACTGTCTCGTCGCTCGGACTGATGATCAGGATTTCGCCGCCGGATGCACGAGGCCGCGTCGCAGGCATGTTCTCGAGCGCGTTCCTTGTCGGCTCGGTCGGCGGCCCGGTGCTGGGCAGCCTGACCGCAGGGCTGGGACTGTCGGCGCCGTTCGCGATCTACGGTGTGGCGCTGCTGATCGCCGCCGCCGTGGTGTTCTTCTACCTCAGGCATTCGACGTTGGCGGCACCGGCTCACGACGACCACGATCCGGTCACGTTGCGAATGGCGTTGCACCACAAGGCGTATTGGTCGGCGCTGTTCTCCAACTTCGCGACGGGCTGGTCGGTCTTCGGCTTGCGTATTGCGTTGGTGCCGTTGTTCGTCACCGAGTTGCTGCACCGCGGGCCGCGCGTTGCCGGGCTGGCGTTGGCGACGTTCGCGGTCGGCAACGTCGCCGCGGTGATCCCCAGCGGCTACCTTTCGGATCGCATCGGGCGGCGCACGCTGTTGATCGTGGGGCTTTCGGTGTCCGGGGTGGCGACGATGGCGGTGGGCCTGGCTTCGTCGTTGACGCTGTTCCTGGCAGGCGCGCTGGTGGCGGGCGCGGCCGCGGGCATGTTCACGTCCCCGCAGCAGGCTGCCGTCGCGGACATCATCGGCAGCAGGGCCAGGGGAGGGACGGCCGTCGCCACGTACCAGATGATGGCCGACGTCGGTGCGATCGGCGGCTCACTCGCGGTCGGGGAGATCGCCCAGCACGTCTCGTTCGGCGCCGCATTCGTGATCAGCGGCGGAATCCTGCTGGTCGCCGCCGTCGGGTGGGTGCTGGCCCCGGAGACCCGGCCGCGGCCGACCGAGCACACCCCGGCGCGCGCACTGGGCCCGGAAGTCGGCGGCGAGCTGCCGTGACCGGCCGTTTTGAATGCGAACCCGCAGGTGGTGTAACTTCGATGGGCACAACATCACGGGGCTATGGCGCAGCTGGTAGCGCACCACACTGGCAGTGTGGGGGTCAGGGGTTCGAGTCCCCTTAGCTCCACCAGGAAACCGCAGGTTAGAGGATGTTTTGCGCACGCCGCGACGATCGCGATGCGCCTTGAAATGCTGTGGTTTGTCACCGGCCCTATGGCGGATCAGCCTCGGGTATTCCAGACAAGCGGCGCCTTGTGGATCCACGTGCCGTCCTCGACGGTGTCGACGAGGAAAGCAGCGAGGTCGGCGCGGTTGATCCGCGTGCCGGGCTTTTCGGTGCCGGCCTCCGCGGCCCGCACGGAACCGACGGCCGGCTTGCCGGTGAGGGCGCTGCCCTGGCGAGGGTCCAGTCGGTATCGGAGGCGCGCACGATCTCGTCGACGCCGCTGCAGCTTAAAGCGCAATAATATGCAGCTCAATCGCCATTTATGCCAGGATCGCCAGGGGTTCGAATCCGCTTAGCTCCACCATATATTCGCAGTTCAAGCGTATTTTTAGCGAAGTCCCAGGGTCACCGATGGTGCGGCGAACCGCTTCACCAGTTCATGCTCGGTGTGTTTGTCCTTGGCGGGCCAATACCACAAGGCAAAGGTCATGCGGATAAGCCACTGTGCAGCCAGCGGGTCGCTGCGCCCGATCATTTCTTCGGCCATCTTGGCCACGAACGGCGATGCGGTCACGGTCCCAGCGTCGCGGTCGGGGCTAAGGCCGCCGATCATCAGCTTTCCGAGCGGCTCACCTCGCATGAGGTCGAGCGCGACGATGATGGCAGTCGCGACGCGCTCAGTTCCCTCCATCCCGGCGATGGCTTGCCGTATCGAGCCGATTATCCGCTGCGAAAACGCAAAGATAAGACGTTCGAGGATCTCCGCTTTCCCTCCGGCGTGGCGATAGATCGTTGCCGGCGAGCAATTCAACTCCGCAGCCAGCGCATTGATGGTGAACGCTTCAAAACCATTGCGCGAGACGAACTCTGAGGCCGTCGACATAATCCGGTCACGCGCTTCCGCGCTACGGTCCGCTCTGAGGACCCAGTCTTTCCGTCCCACGGCTACCAGCCTTCCCGCTGAGGCGCAGACAGACAACAAATCCGTTCTCTCACCACGAGACATATTCGGTGATATGCCTCATCGATGTGCGCAGCTCTGCGCAATTCCCGAGGACAGAAGTGGTAACCGGCAATGTAGTAAGCCTTTCAACTTTGATGCCACCCATTGACCTCTCGGTCGGCAGGTAATGACTCTGAGGGGAGTGCTGTCGAAAGGGTGTGCTGATCTTGAAGCTTGGAAGGGTCGCTGACGGTGCGGCCTTGATGTTCTCGCCGCTGGTTGCGGCGGGGCGATTGAACGTCTCTGCGGCGATCCGCACGCACAGACGTGGCTACAGCGGCTGGACGGGCGCGGTCAATACCGACTATGACCCGTTGGACCCAGCCGTCGCCGCACAACCCCACGCTGCCTACGACGCTTTGCACCGCAGCGGACGTGTTCACTACAACCCCCGGCGCGCGACCTGGATTCTGCACAGACTCGACGATGTCCGCGCAGCCCTACGCGACACAGACCGGGTAACCAGCAGCCATGGAGTGACCCGAGTACGGATGGTCGCCGATCTGGTCGTGGTCACCGATGGCGAGCAGCACAGCCGCCTCCGTAAACAAGTCCAGCCGGCGTTCACAAAAGGTGCTCTGGACAGTTGGCGCACCATCATCGACAAGCTTGCCGCCGAACTCGTCGACGACATGATTGCTGCTGGCCACTGTGATGCCGTAGAGCGGCTAACAATGCCGATGCCGCTTCGGGTGATCGCCGCCATCCTCGGCGTCCCCGAGAGCGACATCGCCGACTTCCGCCGTTGGTCAGACGACAGCACCCAACTGATCAACTTCACCCCCACGGTGAGTGGCGTCGTGAGTACCGCGCGATCCATGCGGGCCGCTGTAGCGCTGCACCGCTACTTCTTGAAGCACCTCGCACAGGGAGACCTCAAAGGATCGAACACCGTCCTCGGACGGCTGTTGGAGCACAACACCGACGGAGCGCTCACCGACAACCAGTTGTTCTATATCGCCATCCTGCTGCTGATCGCCGGTAATGAGACCACCACGAACCTGCTGGGCGGGATGCTGCACACCTACGCGCATTACCCCGATCAGTACGACATGATCCGTGCCAACCCGGACCTCATCCCGCAGGCCATCGAGGAACATGTCCGCTACACCAGCCCCATTCAAAACCTCTACCGCTACACCCGTGCCGACTATCAAGTAGGCGAGGTCACCATCCCAACGGGCTCGCGGGTGCTGATGTCGTTCGGGGCGGCCAACCGCGATCCACTTGCCTTCGAGGACCCCAACACCTTCCGCGCGGACCGAAACCCCCGCTCTCACGTCGGCTTTGGCTACGGTCCACATCTATGCCTCGGAGCGCCACTGGCACGCATGGAGGCACAAGCCGTTCTCCGTGAACTGGTTGATCGCGTGTCACGGATCGAAATGACCGGACCCACAACGTGGTCCACCAATAGCTCACTGCGTGGCCCTACCCACCTCCCCGTCGTTCTCCACGAGAGGTCGGCGCCGTGAAGTCGAAGCCCAAGGCTTCTGAACGATGGGCATTGTTCGGCGGACTTGCACTCACAGTGTCCGGTATCGCGCACCTTCTGTGCCCAGCCGCGTTCGAACCGGTTAATCGATTGGCTTTCAAGGACAACATCCGCGCCCACGTTTTGATCAACGGCAGCATCGAAGCGGCACTAGGCATAGCGCTGCTCAACTCTCGTACTCGTCAAGCCGCCCTGGCCGCCACACTTGCCTACCTGACCTATTTCAACGCCAGCCTGCTGTACACACAGCGCATCTTGGCCAACTAATCACACGACGCTGAAGATGGATTAAAGAGCTGTAGATCTACTAAGTGGCGTAACGACAGATCGCCATAAACGCGCGGATGCCCGGCTGGGATCGCCCGCTGTGTGGTGAAGGCCTAAGACAAGAAAACTGTTGCCTTTCAGGGGCACTGTGCGAAGGCGTTCGGGGTTCGCCGGCGCGGAATCGGTGGCGGCTACCGTCAGGACTGTGCCTCGTCTCAGCCGATACCGGTTGGATCATCGGTGACACCCACATGCCGGCCAGCACCGTTACGTCGCGTAACACACGGAGGCACATTCCCTGGACACAAACGCCCCACGTAACGCCGTCGGGCAATAACTACCCCAGTTCAAGCGGCTTCTGCACGACACGGCATGGGTTCGAGTCCCCTTAGACCCACTTATGCGATGAGTCGAGTCATCGGTTACAGGTGAGTCGCCTCATCGGTTACAGATTTCCTCGGCCATCGGCCGGGGTTTTTCTGTTGGTTGCGCCAGTAGTTGTGGTCGGGGTAGATGGGGTGGCTGGCAATGAGTTGGTGGCGGGTTTTGCTGCAGACGGTGGCGGATGCGGAAATGTTCGACGGCTGCGGCGGGGTGTGCTTCGGGCCGGGCCAGGTAGGCGGTTTGTGGTGTGGCGCGGTGGGGGCGCTCGGTGTTGTAGATCGCGGCGAAGGTGTCGAGCAGGGTTTGTAGTTCGGTGATGTCGAGGGACGGGGGCGCCCGCTGAGCCAGAGTTTGTGTGGAGGCCGGCAGCCCGTAGGCGGCGGCGGTCTCGGTGAAGCTGGCCACGACATCGCCGACGGCCACGCACCGGTAGGCGGTGCAGTCAGTAGGTAGCGGGAGTGGTCGTCGAGCCAAGACAGCACCTCGGCGTCGGTGCCGTCGACCAGAGCCCGTGCACTGCAAGGGGATTGCTGGCTGGTCGTCGTGACCGCGGGTCAACGGCATCCAGACCGCCGTCGCGGTAGCGCTTGAGCAGCCGGTAAACGTGTTGCTGCGACAGGCCATAGGTGCGGGCTGCGGCGCTGACCGTGAGGTTTCCGGAGACCACTTCCAACACCACAACGCGGGCTTTCGACATGACTCACGACTGTCACCTATGACTCGACTCATCCACGTTCATCGCAGGTGTAACCCATGACCCGACTCACCTGTCACCTATGTCGTGGTTTTACACACCCTAGGCTCCACCAGGTAACGGGGTTCGTAAGAGCCTTACTTGGCATTAGTGATGCCGCTACCGTGCGCGGGTTTTGGGCGCTTTTAGCAACACCACGCCAACACCAGCGCACCACCCCGGAAGATCCCCGCCTTGGCGTGATAGTCGGTTGCTCACAGCCAGGAGCCTGGGCCGGAGCCGAAGAATTTGGTGCAGTAGTCACAAAAGGCGGCGGTCCTGCGCGTCAGCCGTCCACGAGGAGTCACCGCCACGACGGCGACGTGTGGGACATCATCGGCGATGTCGAGTTCGCGATACGCCCGTCCCTCGTAGCTGAGCTTGGTGCGGGACTGCTGCAGAAGCATCGACCATCCGAATCCACGTGCGACGAGCGCGCGTACGCCTTCGACGCTCGACGTCCGATGCACCACCCGGGGCGTCACCCCGGCGCGGGACAGGATTGCGCGGTAGAAGGCTTCTCCCGGTGAAATATCGATGAGGATCATGGGCTCGTCTTCGAGACTGCGCAGTGCGATGCTGTGGCTGTCTGGCCCGACGAGTTCTTGGGCCACCAGGACCTTTGGTTGGGCCGCGAAGAGTGGGTGAGCGCTGAGGCTGTCGCGAACCCCGAGGTCATACATCAGAACGACGTCGCATCGCCCCTGAATGAGCCAGTCCTGTGCCTCATCGCTTGTGCCCTCCTCGAAGCTGAAATCCACTCCGGGGTAGCGACTCAAGAATCCCGACATGACCCCGGGGAGGAGAACGGGAGTGAGCACGGGGTCCAACGCGACTCTCAACTCACCCGCCAGGGAACCGCCAATGTCTGCGGCGTTGCGTTCGAGCTCTCGTGCCCGCGTGACCAGCGACCGGACTTCCGGCAGCAGCGCGGTACCCGCGGCCGTGAGCGTGACGCCACGTGCCCTCACTCGGTGCAGTAACCGCACCCCCACGATGTTCTCGAGCTCGGAGATCGCCACCGACACCGCTGATTGCGAGATGGGTAAGTCGGAAGCTGCCGCGGCGATCGAGCCTCTCTCGGCGACCGCAACGAAGTACTCCATCTGGCGCAGATCATTCGCATGAAGCTGAGTTCAACTGAGGAAATTCCATCGAATCTTCTATTTGACTGAGGTTACCGAGCCGCGAACAGTGGGAGTGGACCGAGCGAAGGGGAGTCATGGAGATGGCTGTGAATTCCCGAAAAGGGATCCCGGTGCCCCCCGCTGAGGGACGAAGGTGTTACCGATGAGTCGTGTCGCGCTGATCACCGGAGCCAGTCGGGGCATTGGTGCCGCAACCGCATTGGTCCTCGCGGAGCAGGGTTTTCAGGTGGTTGTCAATTACCGCTCCAGTGCCGAGGAGGCGGACGACGTGGTCCGGTCCGTGACCGCCGCAGGCGGTGAGGCGGTGGCGATCCGGGCCGATGTCACTGAGTCCGACGATGTGGCCGCGATGGTGAGTCAAGCCGAACAGCGGTGGGGCGGGGTCGATGTGCTCGTCCACAACGCCTTGATCCCGTTCGATGTCACGTCCTTCGCCGACCTCAGCTGGGAGCAGCTTGGCGGCAAGCTCGACCGCGAACTGCGCGCCGCGTTTCTGGTCACCAAAGCCGTTGTGCCGGGAATGATTTCCCGGAATTACGGGCGGCTGGTGTACCTCAGCACGGGATTGTCCCGGCGTCCGCGCGAGGGGATGATCACGCTGGGCACCGCCAAGGCGGCTCTGGACCAGTTTGTCCGCTACATCGCACTCGAGCTGGCGCCGCACGGCATCACGGCGAACCTCGTCGCACCGGCCACCGTCGACGAAACGAAGGTCACCGGTCAGCTGACACCCGACAAGGTGAGCCGCCTCGGCGCAACCAATCCCATGGGGCGCCTGGTACGCCCCGAGGAGGTGGCCCGCACGGTGGCCTTCTTGGCGAGTGAGGAGTCCGGTTTCACCACCGGGCATTATCTGCCGGTCAACGGCGGCCTGGCGATGGATTGAACGGAAAAACCATGAACACCATCGACCAGGCCGCCCCGAGTGGGCAAGCCGTCGTCGTCGGCGCGACCGGCGAGGTCGGCGCCGCCATCGTTGCGCGGTTACGCAAGGCTGGGATGCCTGTAGTCGCCGTGGCCCGCGATCGAGACCGCCTCGAGCAGTTGTGCGCGAGCGATGACGGGATCACGCTGTGCGCCACAGACATCGGCGATGACTCGTCAAGTGAAGCGATCGCCGGAGCAGTGTCCGGGCCCGTCCGGATGGTCGTCCAGTCAGCGGCGGTGCCGCCGGCCGGACCTTTGGCCACGATCGAACCGGACGCCCTCGGGCGGGCGGTGTCGCTGAAGCTCGGGGGACTGCTGCGGTTGATCCGTGCCGTTGACGACCGGTTGGTCAAGGGGGCCCGGATCGTCGCCATCGGAGGTCATTTCGGCTCCGAGCCCACACCGCAAACCTGCGGAGCCGGCGTCACCAACGCGGCTCTGGCCAACCTCATTCGTCAGCTCGCCGACGCATACGGGCCGCGGGGAGTGACTGTGCACATGATCGCTCCCGGCGCCTTGGAGACCGATCGCCTCCGCCGCTTTGCGGCCGCGGACGCCGAGGCCCGCGGCGTCAGCGTCGAGACGGTCCTCGACGAATACCGATCGCACTCACCTCTGGGCCAGATGACCACCGTCGACCAGGTCAGCTGGGCAGTAGCTCAATTGTTGGCGCCCGAGGCCGATGCACTACACGGCGCCACCCTCGCCATGGACGCCGGCGCCCGCCGAGGGCTCTTCTAGCGGCCATGGACACGATCGATCTGGCCTATGTCGAGCACGGTGTCCACGAAGAACTGGTCGCCTATGTTGCCGACCAGGAGGGTTATTTCGAGGACGAGGGCGTTCACGTCGCCATCCACAATGGGGTTGGCTGGGATCCGGAGCGTCTGCGCCGCGGCCCGTCGATTGGACTGGGCCGGGCGCTATTACACCGACTGACCGGCGGCATCGACTGGAAGGTATTGAGCGTCAACAACCATGTCCGTTGTTCTGGTTTCTCGGCAACGCCGACGTGACGTCCATGGAAGACCTTCGTGGGCGCCGCGTGGCGGTTCATCCCGGGCAGACCGCTCCCGGTTGGTTCACTCGGATCACGTTGCGCCAGTACGGCCTTGATCCCGACCACGACCTGGACTGTGGCGCGGCTTCCGGGTGACTATCAAATGGACCTGCGACGGCTTCGAGACGGTTCGATCGACGCCGCGTTCGTCGGCACCACGTTCTCCCCCAAACAGGTCGCTGGGGAGGAGGGGTTTCACGTGCTGGCTTGGGTCGGCGACCACGTCCAGATCCCGACCGTTGGGATTGCGGTCGATCCCGCTCACGTCCCGCTGGACAGCCCCGCGCTGCAAGCGTTGGTGCGGGCCAACAATCGGGCCCTGTGGGTGATCGCCGAACAGCCCGATCGAGCCGTGATTTACATCGCCTCGTTCCTCACCCGACTGACGCGTGAGGAAGCTCAGCGGTACTACGAGCGACACATCCGCCCGTCCTTCACGCCCCATGGTCGAGTGGATATCGCCGTCGCACAGCGCGGGATCAACGCGGTAGCCGCCGAAATCGGCGTGCCGCCGGTAGCGGCGGACCTGATCTGTGCGCCGTCAACATGAGCAAGGAGTTCGACCATGCAGACCATCGACCTGACCTATGTCGGCCACGGATACCACGAGGAGCTGATCGCCTACGTTGCCGACCAGGAAGGCTACTACGAGGATGAAGGCGTCCATGTCGCGATTCGCGATGGAGTCGGTTGGGATACGGAGCGCGTGCGCCGGGGCGCGACGATAGGCCTTGGCCGGGCACTACTGTCCCGGCTGACCGACGGCATCGACTGGACGATGCTGAGCATCAACACCCACCGTCCATTGTTCTGGTTTCTCGGCAACGACGAGGTGGCATCCATGGCGGACCTTCGCGGGCGCCGCCTGGCCGTCCACGGAAGCCACACCGCCCCCGGTTGTTTCGCCCGAATTGTCTTGCGCAAGCACGGTCTTGACCCCGATCGCGATCTGCAATGCGTGGTGCGGGCACCCGGGGATTACCAGATGGATCTGCGACGCCTTCGGGACGGTTCGATCGACGCGGCGTACGTCGGCAGCACGCTCTCGCCTGAACAGGTCGCCGAAGAAGAAGGGTTCCACCTACTGGCATGGGTCGGCGATCACTTCCAGATCCCGACTGTTGGGGTCGCGGTCGATCCCGCTCACATTCCGCTGAACGGCCCTGCACTGCGCGCTCTCGTGCGCGCCAACCAGCGGGCGCTGCGAACAATCGCCGAGCGGCCTGACCTCGCTGCGGCCTACCTCGCCTCGTTCCTCCCGCGACTGACTCCTGACGAAGCGCAACAACACTACGAGCGCTATGTCGCCCCGTACTTCACGCCCGACGGTCAGGTCGATCTCGACATCGCGCGGCAGGCGATCGACGCGGTGGCTGCCGAACTCGGCGTCGCGCCGATTCGCGTCGAGGATGCCTTTCCGCCCGCTCAATAGTTCTGGCCCCTAGGGTTTTCCGATGTTCTTACTCATGAACGCCTACAACTCGGCGGTATACCCCCACAACAGGGCGTCGTGATAGAGGCGCGTGCCGGGACGTGCCAGACCCCGACAGTGTAGTCGTGCCAGCGCTTTGGCTCGGCAAGCTCATGCACCGAGATCGAGATCACCCGCTGCGTCTCAGCGGGGTCCGCCGGCGCAAGGGGAACCGGTCGGCGCCAGTAGCCGACGACCGCCGTGACATCGAATCCCGATGCGCGGATGAACAGCCGTGGAAGAACAAGGACGCGGCGACGCTCGGCGCCAACGGATGACGGCACTGTCACCACCTCAGACCGCTTCCTCAACTACCCGTTGGCACTTCACTGAAACCCGGTTCTCCCGCGTCCACAACAGAATTGAATCGGATACGAGTTTCGAGTCGCATGTTGATCTCTTCTATCGCGCTCTCGGGAAGGGCAGTGACGTCGAAGTTCTCGATGATGCGCCCCGGCCTGACGGACGACGTCAGAACTGCTGTGCCTCGTTGAATCCCCCACGCCAGCAGCACTTGCGCGGGGGTTCTCCCGAAGTGCCGGGCCGTCGTGACGATGAGCGGGTCGTCCAGCAGTCGTGGTTCCAGCGCGTGCCCGAGCGGCGCGAAAGCCAGCACAATGATGCCCTCCCTGTCACAGAGTTCGTGCAGTTCCCACTGCGGGTGGTAAGGGTGCGACTCGACCTCGACGACAGCGGGTTTGATTCGCGCGGAGTCGATGATCCGCCGGGTTCGCGGGACATCGATATCGGAGAGGCCTATCGCGCGGCAAAGCCCTTCATCGACAAGGGATTCCATCGCAGTCCATGTTTCCTCCAGCGTGACTCCATTGTCATAGACGACGGCGCCGTGCGCGTCGCGAGGGTCCTGGTCGTCGCCGGGCTTGAATGCGAAAGGGGTATGCATCAGATACAGGTCGACGCTGTCGAGCCCGAGTCTGTTCAGACTGGCCTGCAGCGCGGGTCTCACCCGCTCAGGTCGGTGGTTGTTGTTCCAGAGCTTCGTGGTCACGAACAGCTCTTCGCGCCGGACGGTCCCGTCGGCGATCAGTTCTTTGATCGCCAGACCAACTTCGTCTTCGTTTCGGTAGCGTTCGGCGCAGTCGAGGTGACGGAAGCCTGCCTTGACAGCAGCCGTGGTGGCGCTGCGGGTTTCCGCGCTGTCCGACACGAGCGTGCCGAACCCGAGGGCAGGTATCGCACCCTTGCTGTCGTTCAGAAGGAACCGATGCTGACTTAGATCGTCAATTGATGTCATGTCTTTCAGACTCCTTGTCTTTTTGACTTGGTTAATTGGGCGCCGGCCTCAGCGGTGGTCCACACCGCACTAGCGAGGAAGCGAAAATTCACGAGCGCCGCCAGGTACCCGTCGCCTTCGGGCAGTCGAGGTCCGGCCGTGGCGTCTTTGACGACGGCGACTTCGAAGCCCTGCTCGACTAACTCGCGCAGGTGGCCTTCTACGCACAGATTGGCGGCCATTCCCGCCAAAATGACCTGGGTCACGCGCCGCTTGCGCAGTTGCAGCACAAGGTCGTTCGACTCGGGGCCGACAATCTTGTGAGGAGACGCGATCACTGTCTTCCCATCGTGGATGTCGTGTTGAAAGTCAGGAAGAAAGTCGGCGCCTGAACCCGCGAAGCCATCCGTCGTGTACGCGCCCTGGCGCCCGAACATGCCGACTCCGCTCATGAACTGTTCGAGCGGATCACCGAACCGCCACTGCTTGTCGGTGGGATAGAAATAGTGCGGCGAAATGGCGACGGTGATCCCCGCCTGTTTGGCGGCGTGCAACAGTTCGCCGATGTGAGCGACGGTGTCGTTCTCGCGGATACTGTCGCCGAACACCGGCCACGAGACGCCGTCCGGACTGAGGAAGTCGATCTGCGGATCGGTGATGACGAGTGCGGCGTGCTCGAGATCGAGCACAAATCCCGACGGCGGCAGCGCAGGGTGCTCTGGTTCGGCGGCGGTGGTCAGGTCTGTCATGAGGGCCATCCCTTGGTGGGCGGGAAATTAGTCGATCGGGCTTCATCATGATAGATGACCAGTCGTCTATAAATCAAGTTTTGCAGAGGGGACGTCTCGAGGGGGCAGATTCAGTGGAGGAGTGCGGGGACGGTGATCGATTCGAACCTGTCATAGGGGGCGCGGCTGCGTGTCACCTTGCCGCGAAGGGCCGCGCCCTCCCAGGCTTCGATCAGTAGGGCGGCGAGCTCTGCCGCATCGAGATCCCTACGGACATCATCGGCGGCGGCCTGTCCGGACCGGACGCATGCGGTAAGAGCCTCGTCCCAGCAGTGAAGAATGCGCACGAGTTCGGCGCGCGTCGGCTCGCTTGACCCGCCAAGCTCGAGCGACAGGTTGCCGACCAGGCAGCCAAGCAGAAAATCACCGGCCTCATGTTCGTCAGCAAGCGCGTGGAAGAAGCGCGTAATGCGTTCCTGCGTTGAGCCATCCGTGTCGAGAAGCGGCAGGAGCCGCATCTCGATATCGGCCCAATAGTGGTCGAGAATCGCCGCGGCAAGGGCCTCTTTACTGGGGAAGTACGCGTAGAACGACCCTTTCGGCACCCCGGCTGCATCGGTGATGTCCTTGACGCCGCTGGCGGCGAAACCACGTGAGTGCACCAGGTCGAGGCCTGCCGCAAGCAGGCGACGACGCACGGCGGGGTTGGGAGGGCGGGGCACGCACCAATATTAGCCGACCGGTCGCTTATCTCGGGTTGCCGTCGACTCGGCCGGCTGCTTCTCAAAATCCGTGGGTCGCTGGCGAAAGGCAGTCTCCGTCGATAGGCCCTCACCGCAGTCAGCTGCTAAAGCTGTTTGTGCACTGTGGCGATGTCATCGACGGATGGCCGCGCTCGCTGTCGCGGTCTTCTTGGGTGTTGAAGGCGTCAACACGACGAAGTAGACCTGCTGGTGGCCAACAAGGCCGAAATTGAACGAGCAAGTTCGGAATCACTGTTAGAGACGGTTCGTGGACCCATATGGTGGGTTCGCGTCCCCCTTAGCTGCACTTATGTGACGAGTCGATCATGGATTACACCTGATTCGCGTCATCGGTTACAGATTGCCTCGGCCATCGGCCGGGGCTTGTCTGCCTGCCGCGGCTGACACGTCAGTAGGTCGCGGATCGCTGGCCATGTAGGTCTTGATCGGCGGCCGCAGCTCGGCGTCGTTGGCAAAGGCCAGCACAACGCGAGCAACGACTAGTGCCGAAAACGAGGCGATTCGGTGGTTGTTGCGCGCGCTAATTCGGAGAGTCGCCTACTTGAACGCATCACCATGACAGCAATCGCGTCGATGCCCGCCCCGTTGCCGTCGGGATGAGTGATCCCACCGCGATGGGTAGCGCGAGATCGTGGGTTCGCGTAGCAGCAGTGCTCGCCGTCGCCTCCCGCGTGGACGACCAGATGCTCGGCCGTCCGTCGGTCAGCGGTCCTCGTCGTATTCGGGCCAGTCGTCGTACGGGTCGTGCCCATATGACTTCACAGCGCGTATGGCGGCCAGGGCGCGGAACGGTGTCGAGACGGCACGCTCGACGGCGCGTAGCAGGATAGTGACCATCTTCCCTCGCTCTCTGCTGAAGGAATCCGTGCCCCGCGTGTAAGCGGGTCATCTCTCGGCTCAGCGAGAATCCGATTCCTTATCGAGGGTGACGTGGGCTGTTCATGATCACATTGCCGCTAGCCCCACTCATCGGCCTCCTGCTAGCCACAGTGACCGGTACCAAGGTGAATGTCTCGGCGACGTGGCCCTTCCGCTCGCGCTCGCGTCCTCGCTTCTGACGGTCTCGACGACGCACCTGCGCGTGGGTCGACCGTCACACCGGGGTGAGGCCGCCGTTGGGTGCCACGCTCACGGTGCCCGTCTCGTGCGCTCCCGGTGTGTCCGGCATTTCGTGCCGACCACCGGCAGACCGGCGCCGCAGAACGAAGACCACTCCGCCGACCGAAAAGACCCCGACTGCAATCACGGCCGGCCACATCAATATCTGCGCCAGCCACATGCGCCGCTCGATCTTGACAATCCGCTGCTGCGCGCGACGAAGTCGGGTCAGGCCATCCATGCGCATCCGGATGCCCACGGCCGACCGGCCACAAACGCGCGACCCCGGCAGCACTATGAACCGGACCTACGCACGGCGATCTGCAGGACTGCGGTCGCCGTTGGTGGCGCTAGTTGAAGTTGATCGGCGAGAAGCCACCGGCGTCGGTGTAGGTCGGCGGCAGCCAGCCGGGTTCGCCGGGCACCACCGTGTCGTCGGTTACCGGATACTTGACCTTTTCGAAGACCTGCTCCTGCTGGAAGTAGCCGCCGGTGGTGGTACAGCTGTAGCTGCTGCAGCTGGTGCGAAGCGGCACGTTGTGGGCCGGCACCCAGACCATGCGGTATCGGACCCAGCTCCCGTCGGCCGCCCTCGGGCCGTCGCAGATGGTGCGCGTTTGGCTACCGAGAAATCCCCAGAGGTCATTTTGGCAACCCGGGTTCACGTCGGCGTTTGCCGACGGCGACATTCCGACGGTGGCGGCACTCAGCATCAGCAACGCAATAGCAAACTTAGCAATCATTGGTTCTCCCTTTTCGCATCGCTATCGCAAGATAACAAGCTACTCCGACACGGCGAAGTTGCTTTCGCAAATTGCCTGTTTCAAAAGTTAGCTGATGTGTCTGGAGTTACTCCCGGCTACTGATGGGATAACTCGCGGGGTCCGCAGGCCGGCTGCCACCAAGCGCCGAACTCACCGACTGCTCACAACGCTGGTACTCGCGGGGTTGCGCATGAGATTGCCGTCAGCGTGGACGCCGTCGCAGTGCGAGACTGGCACGGTGAATCGTGTTCTGCGAGCGGGTGTTCTGGGAGATCTACCGGCGCGGGACTTCGTGGCCTCGCCCGGCTTCGCCGGCGTAGTGGCGCTGCTGGCTGCGGTCGTCGCAGCGTGTGCTGTGCTCTACGCATCTCGACGGGCCCGTCAGCGCTTCGAGCAGCGGCGTGAGCAGGAGGAACGGCGTCAAGACCAGGCTCGTGACGACACGGCAAGCGCTCTGGCGTGGCAGCGATGGCAGTGGGTGGTTGACACCGCTGGGATAGAACCTGCCGCCAGCGAGGGCGCCACCCTGGGACTTGGGCCCGCGGTGACTCTGGAGCTCTTGGGTGGGCTGCTCCGCGAAGCCGAGCGGCTCGGCGACGAGACGCTCGCCAAGGCCGTCGCGGTGCACCAGGAGCAGCTCTTGCTGGTACTGGCACAGCAGGCCGGTCCCGTCTCTGGCATCGCGAAGGCTAGTACCCCTGATGGCAACGGCGACAACAACCGAAAGCCAGAACGTACTGAAAAGCCCTCGGCGGCAACATCTTCCGCAACGGTGACGGAGAGCGGGGGAGGGCGGCGGCGCCGATGACGACCACTAGGCAACACATCGAAGACCTCGACGTCGACAGGTGGGCGGCGTTGACACGACGCGCGGCCGCGGACTCGGTTGCGGCCGCTGAACGGCTGGGGCTATCGGCACGGGCGGAATCGGTCGCATTGGCCGGGATGAGTGAACGCGAACTCGCCCAGCATCGCGAACGCAACGGGCCACCCGTGCCACGCCGGTCGCTGGCGATGCAGCTCGTCGAAGCCGAGCACCGGCGGCGGGTGGCCGAGGAACAGGCCCGCGAGGCGCATCAGGGCAGGCTGGACGCCGAGGCGGCGGCCTCGCTAGCTCGCGATGAAGCCCGGGAATCCGCACGCGTGGCCGCGGCGGCGCGTGAGCGGGTCCGCGCGGTGGAGGCCGAGGCCGCGCGCAGGGATGCTGACCGGGCAGCGGAGCGGGCGGCGGAACACGAAGCGATGCAACAGCTGCGGGCCGAGATCGAGCGGGTCCGCGCGCAGGCGGCGGCCGAAGTGGCGGCGGCCGAGGAGAAGGTGCGGGCTGTAGAGGCGCGTGCCGTCGAGCGGGCCACCGAGCGGACGACCGAACGGGCGGCCGCGGAGAAAACCGCCCAACACCTGCAGGCCGAGATCGAGCGGGTCCGCGCGCAGGCGGCGGCCGAAGTGGCGGCGGCCGAGGAGAAGATGCGGGCTGCAGAGGCCCGTGCCGTCGAGCGCACCACCGAACGGACAACCGAACGCGCGTCGGGCGAGGAAGCCGTGCAGCGGGTGCGCAGCGAACTGGAAAAGGTGCGCTCGGACGCCGCCGCAGAGGTGGCAGCGGCGCAGGGGCAGGCGAGCGCAGACATCTCTGCTGCACGGGAGGCTGCTGAAGTCGAGATGGCTGCCGCACGGGAAGCTGCCGAGGCCGAGATCGCTCGCTGGCAGGCCCATGCCGCGGATATGGAGCGGTGGGCGAGGGCCCAGGTCTCGACACAGCTATTGACGATTCCCGTCCCGCCGATGGAACTGCGTAACCACATCGGCCCTGTCGAAACGACGATCGATGCGCTGTACCAAATCGATTACGTACTGGAAGTCGGGCTGGCCGCGGATGTTGAGTCGCAGTTTGTGCCTGATCTCGAGTTCACGCGCAACCTCGCATGGAAGGTGCAGGAGCAGGCCAAGGATCTGAGTCGTCAATTGGCCAATCTGTCCGCGGATGGCTACGCCGAGGCCGCGGGCGACGCCTATCGCGCGCTCCTTCAGCGCATAGACGCCGCCATCCAGGTGATGGGCAGGCGATTCCACAGCCCAGATGCCGAGATCATTGCGGCCGTCACTGCAATGCTCGACGACCTCAGGACGCACGGTCTCTACTAGCCCGAGGGTGATTGAAAAAAGTTTTCTGACAACGCCCTTGAGTGATCGCAGTAGTCACTCTTCGGGCTGATCTCGGCCCTCGGCGTAGTCGACCAGCGCGGCAGCGATCCGTTTGTTGAGCTCAGGATCGCGAAAAGCCTTGACGAACATGGCATTCCACCAGAGACCGTCGGCTGCAAGCCGGGCGATTTGGGCGCGTAGCGGGAAACTGTCCACTCCCGGCTCCGGCCACATCCACGCCTCGAACGCTTTCGCGATCGGCCCCTGCATATCCGGTTCGGTACTCGCGGCCAGGATGACCGCCCACCGGCGAAGCACCCGGTCGGCATCCGCGGTCGTCAGACTGTGGCAAGTGGATGCGATGTAAGCGCGGGTGTACGCACCGGGCCGGCCGTCGTCCCATTGCGCGTAATTACTGTTCGTATCGTCGACGAGCCGCTCCACCAACCCTCGAACGAGCTCACTCTTGTTCGAAAAGTGATATAACAGGCCACCTTTGGAAACGCCAGCCGCATCGGCGACGGCCTGCAGGGTCAAAGCCTGTGGACCGCCTCGGGTCAACACCTGCTCGGCGGCGTCCAGCAACTCGTCTCGTCGGTCCCCTCGTGGCACTGAGCACTCTCGTCGTCTGCCTCCGCAGAGGCGTGAATAACTGATGATGTGTCGCGGTCAACGGTAACCCGCGCCGGTGTCTCAAGAGCAGCCTTCTCTGCCGAAAAGCCGCGGACGGGACCGAACACGCGGGCGATCAGCGGGCTGGCCGCCGCGCCGACGGCCAGGGCACTCGCCACGGCATACGACCCGCCTGGTCCCCAGGCGTCGTTGAGAGCGCCCGACAGCGCGGTGCCGGCCGCGCCGCCGGCCAGTGCGCCGGTGTTGAGCCACCCGAAGGCTTCGGCCGCAACGCTTTCAGCGACGCCGCGTGAGACGGCGTGATACAAAACGGCCATTGCAGGTGCGAATCCGAAGCCAGCGGCGAACAGCGCCACGAACTGCAGAGGGCCGGTGACGAGGCCCGTCAGCACTGTCCCTGCCACGACGACGGCCAACGTCGTCACCAACGCGCCGAGGCCGAGTCGGCGGTGCCCGAGTAGCAGGCCGCCGATCAGTGATCCAAGGCTCGACACGGAGATCGCCACACCCGCCATCGAGTGACCCAGTTGAGCGACGACCCCGACCTCCATCGCCATGAACGAAGCGACAAGAGCGAGGTTGGCGGCGAAGGCCAACAGCACCTCTTGGCGGGCCAGCACCCGGCCGAATGACGAAGTGTTACGGGCGATTCGGGGCTGACGCACGGTCAGGCTCAACACAAAGGCGACCGATCCGGTCAGCGTGATAGCCGCTGCCGCGACCAGTGGCACGGCCGTGGAGATCAGCGAGGTCAACACGGTCACCACTACCGGGCCTGCGACCCAGATCAGTTCCTGTGCGGTGGTATCGAAGGCGAACAAAGCACGCACTGTGTCGGCAGGAACCATCCTCGGGTAAAGCGCGCGCACCGCGGGCATCAAGGGTGGGATCGTAGCTCCCACAAGGGTTCCCAATGCAGCCAGCAATAGCAGATGCGCGGGAGCAAACGCCAATGCCAGGAAGCCGATGCTGTTCATCGTCGCTGCCGACAGCACCACGGGTGTCACGCCGAATCTGCCGGTGAGCCGGGCGCTGACAGGCATCGCGATTGCCTCCGCAAGGCTGACACACGCGACGACCAAGCCGGCCTGTCCGAATGATCCCGTTTTTTCCGAAAGATGCATCAGGATGGCCAGCGACAGCATTCCGAGCGGCAGTCGCGCGAACAGTTGTGATGCGGTCACCCGGAACAAGCCAGGCGTTCGGAGCAGCTGCATATAACTGCCCACGAAAAGCCTCCTTGATCGAACTCGACCACGGTACTGTACCGTCCGGACGGTACAGTAACCAGCCGAACCGGATGGCCCTGGTCAGAGCAGGTCGCGGACGCGGTTCGCCGCGGCTTGACCGCTGAGATACGCGCCGTGCAGCGTGCCGTAGCTGAGTTCCGAGACCGCCTCGCCAGCGAAGAAGACTTTGTCATCGAGCGGGACAGCCAGCAGTGCATGCGCGTCGGCACGGCCGGGCAACACAATCGAGTAGGAGCCCCGAGCCCAGGCATTCCCAGCGAGAGCAAGCCAGCGCCAGTCAGCGCCGCGCTCAGAAAGCCTCGGCGCGACAGCATCGGATCCGTCGTGGCCGAATTACGCTGACTCCGTCTAGCCGTTCAGCGACCCAGGTGGCCAGTCGACGCCGATCTCGTCGCAGATCGGCGGGATGATGATCAGCGCACCGCGCGGGCTGCAGAACGGCGTACCCGGCGGCGGCCCGGTAGGCGGAGGCGGCGGCGCGAAAACCGGTGCCGGTGCGTCCGCCAGGATCCAGCTGTCTATCGGGTCACCGCTCAGCGCAACCATTTTCACGTTGCCCTGACCAGAAGGAACCGCATACCAGGTGTGGCACAAGTTCATGTCCCACCGAATCATCGGGAACGGCAGAGCCTGTCCCGGACACCAGGTGTCGGCCTGTGCAACGCCACCACCGAGCGTCAGACCGGCCGCGGCTACGCCGCCAGCCGCGACGACAGTCGATGCGAGCCGAGCCGTTCTCTTCATCGCTGCATCCTTTCCTTGAGAGTCATTATGTGACGTCGAAACGCATCGAGTACACGTTTTCGCGTTTGCTACCGATCCCAACAATTTCGTTTGCAGCACATCGCCCGCCGCTCGGGAATCGGACTGTGCGTTAACGTTGCCGGCTATGGGTGCGTTGGATGGCCGGGTCGCGTTCGTGACTGGAGGGGCGAGGGGGCAGGGCCGCGCACACGCCGTGGCACTGGCACGCGAAGGCGCGAGCGTCGTCGTTGCCGACGCGCCGCGTCCCATGGCTGGATTGACCTATCCGCTGGGTACCGAGGACGACCTACGGCACACCACCAAGCAGGTGGAAGCACTTGGCGCACCGTGCCTTCCGCTCACGATGGATGTGCGGGACTCGGCCGCGGTGGGCGCGGCCGTCGAGGAGACGGTGGACAGGTTCGGAAGTCTCGACATCGTGGTGGCCAACGCCGGAATCGTCAGCACCGGACCGCTGGAAGGCGTCACCGACGAGGTCTGGCAGCAGTTGGTGGACACCAATCTGACGGGCGCCTTTCATACGCTGCGTGCCGCCATCCCCGTGATGCGACGTCAGCGATTCGGCCGGATAGTCGTCACCTCATCGATGGGCGGACGGATGGGCATCCCGGAGTTGGCCGCATACAACGCCACGAAATGGGGCGTCATCGGGCTCGCCAAGTCGCTGGCCTTGGAGGTCGCCAAGGAAGGCATCACGGTCAACGTCATCTGCCCGACGACGGTGCAGACGCCGATGGTGCAGCCGGAGGGCGACGACGACGTTCCCGACGATCTGGTGCGCAGGATGATGAAAGCCAACCCGATTCCTCAGCCCTGGCTGGCGCCTGAAGATGTCAGCCGCGGCTTGCTTTTTCTGGTCACCGATCCTGGGGTGATCACCGGCAGCGTTCTCGAGATCGGCCTCGGCGGAAGCGCCAGAATTCACTGATCACTTGGTCGCCATTAGGGCGATCGCTTCCTGCATACCCCGAGTGGCGAGTTGGTCGGCCAGTTCGTTGTCCGCGACACCCGCGTGTCCCCGCACCCAGAACCACTCGACCTGATGCCGCGCGCACGCCGCCTGGAGCCGCTGCCACAGGTCGACGTTCTTCACCGGCTGCTTGGCGGCGGTCTGCCAGCCGTTGCGTTCCCAGCCGGCAACCCACTTGGTGATGCCGTTGCGGACATAGGTGCTGTCCGTGTACAGGTGTACCGACACCGGCCGGGTCAATGCCTCCAGCGCCATGATCGGCGCCGTCAGTTCCATGCGGTTGTTGCTGGTCACGCCCGACTCGCCGCCACACATCTCGCGCACGTGGTGCCGTAGGCGCAGCACGGCCCCCCAGCCGCCGGGCCCCGGGTTTGGTCTGCACCCGCCGTCGGTGTGAATGACCACGACGTCCTCGGGCTGGATCATGCGCCGAGGATAGGCATGCGTCGAGCGATCAGCGCTCCGACGCGCGGAGCACACGTCTGAGGTCGCGGTAGATTGCCACGCGTGAGCCAAGACAGAGTGCGCGTGCAGACAGAGTCCAGCGGCGTCGCAACGGTGACGATGGTGCGCTCGGACAAACACAACGCGCTCGACCAAGCGATGTTCGAGGGTTTGGTGGCTGCCGCCCAGCAGTTGGCCGGCGATGCGTCCGTGCGCGCAGTCGTGCTGCACGGTGAGGGTAAGAGCTTCTGCTCCGGCCTGGACGTCGCTAGCTTCATGTCCGGCGAAGGCGGTACCGGGGTGCTACTGAAACGCGACGAGGGCCGGGTCGCCAACGTTGCGCAACGCGTGACCTACGACTGGTCGCTGGTTCCGGCGCCGGTGATCGCGGCGATCCACGGCAACTGTTTCGGCGGTGGTCTGCAGATCGCGCTGGGTGCCGACATCCGGATCGCCGCGCCCGACGCGAAGTTGTCCGTCATGGAAGTCAAGTGGGGTTTGGTGCCGGACATGGCTATCACCCAAACCCTGCCGCGGCTGGTCCCGATCGACGTCGCGAAAGAGTTGACGTTCACCGGCCGCATCGTGTCCGGCAGCGAGGGCTCGGACCTCGGGCTCGTCACCAGGACCGCGGACGATCCGCTGTCTGCGGCGCTGGCACTCGCGCAGGAGATCGCACAGAAGTCCCCTGACGCGGTTCGCGCGGCGAAGCGTCTGTACGACCAGACGTGGGTCAGCGATGACGCCGCGGCGGCGCTGGCACTGGAAAGCGAGTTGCAGACCGGCCTGATCGGCAAGCCCAACCAGATCGCGGCCGTCGTGGCCGGAATGTCAGGGGAGGCACCGGTATTCGCCGATCCGGCGTAGCGCCGTTTTCTGCGCTAGGGCTGCGGACCGGGACGAATCGCAGCCGCCATGCAGGAATCAGCGAGCGTTCTCACTGGACCCCGAGCGGAGCTGTCGGTGCTTCCGGCGGCCCCTGCAGTACTGCGCTGCGGAGGCGTCTTCCCAAACTCGCGCTTCTGATCATCCGGATCGCCAGGTTGGTCGATGTGAACATCGGGATGACGCCGAGAAACGTGCGTTCGGACGGGGTGGCTCCGTGCAGGTATTCGAGGCTGCCGAAGACGTAGAAGCAGCCGATGCTGAATATCGTCGCGGGGATGCAGAGGGCCATCCAGGATCCCCGGTCCGAAACAGCTTGCCTAGCGACAGCCAGTTCGTCCTCCGAAAGGGGCTCACGCTTTCGCACCTTACGCAGGACCGCGGGGATGCCTCCCAGTTGCTCGCTGATCGGCAGCGCCGGTCGGCGCACGAGCCGCATCACATACACAGAAGCGATCGTCGCGAACACCACCACGGCCGCCAACGCGACAATCGTCAGAATCGCCCACAAGCCCAGAGTCATTGTCTGACTCCCAAATTCGGCCGCAGCGGCCGGGCACGCACCAGCGTGGGCCACCAGAACCACGGGCCAAGGATCCGCAAAATGCACGGCACAATGAAGGAACGCACGATCAGCGTGTCGAGGAGCAGGCCGATGCACACGGTCGTGCCCACCTGCCCGATGGTCCGCAGGTCGCTGGTGAGCATCGCCAGCATGGTGAATGCGAACACCAGACCGGCCGATGTCACCACGCCACCCGTGCTTCCCAACGCGCGAATGAGACCGGTGTGTATGCCTGCGCCCAGTTCTTCCTTGACGCGGGCGATCAGCAGGAGGTTGTAGTCCGAACCGACCGCCACCAGGATGATGAACGTGATCGGCAGCACCAGCCAGTGCAGGTGGAGGCCGATCAGGTGCTGCCACACCAGGATCGACAGACCGAACGCACCCGCGAACGAGAACGCCACCGTACCGGGAATGACGAGCGCGGCCATCAGACTTCGCGTGATGAAAAGCATGATCAGGAAGATCAGGATGAACGCGGCGATCGCCACGATGAGCAAATCCGACGCGGCGTACTGCTTGATGTCCTTGTTGTTCGAACCGGCGCCGCCGATGTAGATCTTGGCGCCTGCCAACGACGTTTCTTTCAGCGCGATCTGGATGGCTTGCGGGAATGCGTCGACGTGTTCGATGCCCTCGGGACCCATGGCGTTTCCTTCGTGGGTGACGATGAAACGGGCTGCCTTGCCGTCCGGTGACATCATCAGTTGCATACCGGTTTTGACGTCGTCGTTGTCGAACGCCTCCCGCGGCATGTAGAAGAAATCGTCGCTGCGGGACTTGTCGAAATCGTTGCCGACGTTGATCAAGTCGTCATAGGTCTGGTCGGTCTGTGTGGACTGCAGATGCGCAGGGCCGTACGAGTTGACGATGACGGCTTGCAGTGCCTGCGTGTCGTCCATCATGATCTTCAGCTGCGCAGTCAGTTGGGGGAGAAGCGCATCGACGGCCTGTAGATCAGTGACCGTATGCGCGATCTCGACATCGAGGGCGTCGATGCCGTCGAGCCCGTCGAAGAGCGACCGGAACGCCCAGCATATCGGGATGTCGAAACAGTGTGGCTCCCAATAGAAATAGTTCTTCAGAGGGCGGATAAAGTCGTCGAGATTCGCGATGTTGTCGTTGATCATGTCGGTGACTTGCTGCAGGTTCTCTGCGGTCAACACCGTCGCGTGAAGGTCGTCGGACAGTTTCTCGGTCAGGTCGATCGTCTTGCCCAGCACGGCCACGGTGTCCGCCTGGATCTGCGCCTGTTTGTCGGTGTCGGCGTTCTGCTGCTGGTTGAACGGCAACTGCTGGCCGCTGCCACTGCCCTGCGTGGTGAACAGGTACGGGATGGTGGCGCGGTCGAGCGGTCGGCCCAAGGGCCTGGTGATGCTCTGCACCATGGCGACACCGGGTACCCGAATGAGGGCTTTGGCCACGCGGTCCAGCGAGATGAAGTCGGCCGAATTCCGCATGTCGTGATCGGACTCGACCATCAGCATCTCGCTGAACAGCTTGCTCGACGGAAAGTGCCGATCCGAAGCCTCGAAGCCTTGATTGGCAGAGCCGTTGGTCGGCTGGTATTGCCGATCGTCGTAATTCACTCGATACGACGGCACGAAGATCGCGCCGAGCAGGACGACGGCACAACTGGCCGCGAGGATCGGCACCGGCCAGCGCACCACGCTCGCCGCGATGCGTCGGTAGAGGTGTCTCTTCATGGCTCGTCGCGGGTCGAACAGCCCGAACAGGCTGCCCACCGTCAAGATGGCGGGTCCCAATGTCAGCGCCGCGGAAATGGTCAATAGCATGCCGATCGCGACGGCCGGTCCCATTGTGTGGAAGTAGTCGAGTCTGGCGAAGCTCAGGCAGAATCCGGCGCCCGCGATCGTCAGGCCCGATCCGATGATGATCGGTGCGACGCCCCGGAAAGCGGTGTAGTACGCGTCTTCTCGCGTCTCTCCCGTCTGCCGGGCTTCGTGATATCGGCCAAGCAGGAAGATGCCGTAGTCGGTGCCCGCTCCCAACGTCAGCGAGACCACCATGTTGATCGCGAACGACGACAACGGGATGACGCCGAAATGCCCCAACGTAGCGACGACGCCCTTGGCGATCAGCATCTCGAACAGCACGCTGGCCAGCGGCACCAGCAGCGTGCTCACCGAGCGGTAGACCAGCAGCAGCATGAACGTGATCAGGAAGATGGTCACGATCGTGATGTTGTTCAGGCTCGCGTTGGCTATGGACAACGTGTCCGACGCCAGAGGTGCGGCGCCGCTGACATAGACCTTCAGCCCCGGCGGAGGCGTGTCTTTCGCAACGATGTCGCGAACCGCATCCACCGAGCGGTTGGCCTCGATCTGCCCGATGTCACCGGCCAGACGCAGCAGCACATACGCGGCCTTGCCGTCGACGCTTTGCGCACCGGCTGCCGTAATCGGCTTGCCCCACAAGTCCATTACGTACTGCACATGCTGCGTATCGTTCTTCAGCCGCCGCATCAAGTCGTCGTAGTACTGATGGTCCCTGTCGTCCAACGGTCTGTCGGCCTCGAGCACCACCATGGTCAGGCTGGTGGACGTGGACTCGTGAAACTTCTCGCCGATGCGCAGCATCGCCACCTGCGACGGTGCGTAGGTCGGAATCATCGGACCGGCGAGTTCGGCAGCGACGTCTTCCACCTTCGGGATGAACGTGTTCGTCGAAACAGCCACCAGCCCCCAGAAGACGATGATCGGGATGGCCAAAAGCCGGACTGTGCGTGCGAAGACCGGCCGACCGGCGCGATGCTCGCTCACGCCGACTTCACTCTGCAGGTGACATCGGCGTCCTGCCGTGCCGCCGACTGCTCGTCTCGGACAACACCGTTCACGAGCATCCGGCAGTGCACTGCACCCCCATGTACCTGTGCCGAGATGCTGCCGGACACGACGGTGAGTGTGGTGGTCTCGGTGTGGGACCAGGGCAGCGACGTGAGGTCGACGGTGTGCGGGTGGCCGTCGATGTCGATGTAGGACAGCATCCCTCCGTCTCCGAGGTCCCCGTCCAACTCGTAGGTGAGTTCCTTGGGCACGAACTCCTCAGGAGCCTGCGGGCCATTGACGGCAAGGACCGGGCCCGGCGCGGACGCCTGATGCACTTTCCACATGCACAGCGCACCCAATGCCACGGCAACGACGGCAACCAACGGCAGCCAGACTCTTGCCAGGACGGTTCTCCCGACGGAACGAGGGCTCACTAGACACCTTTCGAAATCCGCTTTCACACCTCGTGATGCTCGCTTGGCCGCCGGCGTTGGCGTGGCACGCGAGTACGGCTGTATATCAACCAGATTGATATACAGCCGTAGAAACGCTACCAGCACTGGCCCGGATTCCGAACTCGGCGGTCGCGGGTTTGACCGTCCGCCGAAGCCGCCAGCAGCGGCGACACGGAACGCTGTCAATTGGCTGGGATTCGCGGCGGACCGCGGATCTGCTGGCAGCTAACACGGGTGCCTTTTATGGTTAGCCGGTGGAGGGCACCCCGTTCGGCCGGTACCGGTTGGTGGAGATGCTGGGCCGCGGCGGCATGGGCGAGGTGTGGAAGGCATACGACACCGCCATGAACCGGGTCGTCGCGTTGAAGGTGCTGCCATCCAATCTCGCCGATGATGCGCAGTATCAAGCCCGGTTCCGCCGCGAGGCGCAGGCCGCGGCGAGCCTGGACGAACCGCATATTGTCCCGATCCACGATTTCGGCGAGATCGACGGACGTCTCTACGTCACCATGCGGTTGATCGACGGTAAGACCATCGATGAGTTGGTCGCCGACGACCCGTTGCCGCCCCCGCGTGCCGTCTCGATCATCGAACAGATCGCCGCCGCCCTCGGCGCCGCCCACCGAATCGGCTTGGTGCACCGCGATGTCAAACCGTCGAACATCTTGGTGACCGAGGACGATTTCGCCTACCTCATCGACTTCGGGATCGCCCGTGCGGCCGATGCGACCAAGCTGACCAGCACGGGCGCCACGATCGGAACCTTGGCGTATATGGCACCGGAGCGGTTCACCACCGACCGTGACGACGCTCGCGCCGACATCTATGCGTTGACATGTGTGTTGCACGAATGCCTGACCGGCTCCCAACCGTTTCCCGGCGACAGTCTGGAACGTCAGATCACCAACCACTTGACGATGCCGCCGCCGCGGCCGTCGACGATGCAGCCCGGCATCTCGGCCCAGATGGATCAGGTCGTCGCGGCCGGAATGGCCAAGATCCCGGATCAGCGCTATGCCACCGCCAAAGACCTGGCCATTGCGGCCCGCGCCGCGCTGGTCGCGCCGATCCTGCATGGCGCGCCAACGCCGGTCGCGCCGTCGCCCGCCCCGAGTTGGTCGCCGGCGGTGCCCTATCCCGACACCGGCCCGCGCGCGCAGGCGGCGAGCGCGGCCGCCACCCAATACCGCACGCCTCCCCAACCGCCGGTATGGTCTCCTCCCGGCATCCCGCAGCAACCTCAGGCCGCGTCCGCGTGGTGGCAGAATCCCGCGGTCTGGATTCTGGCGGGCCTGGCCGTCCCGGGCGTCATCGTCATCGCGGTCGTCGCCGTCATCGTGTGGCCGGACGGAAGTTCCACCGACGGTCCTACCACCAGGGCGCAGCCCACTCAGCAGCGTTTGCCGATCCCGCCCAGCACGAAGCCGTCTGCGTCAGGAACGGATTCCTCTGCGCCGAGCCCCAGTACGTCTGCCCCGACGCAGTCGGCACCGGCAGGACCGTCGCAGCTGCAGACGCCGGATGGGCTGAAGGGGCTGCTCGACAGCACGCGCAGCCACTTCGGCGACACCATGGGATTCCAGTTGGTGATCTACCCGGAATACGCGGTGCTAGAGCGTGTCTCGCCGACCAACAGCCATGTCGAACAGGACTTCATCTACCGCGGCGGCCAGTGGAACAGCTGGGGTGGCGACACCACAACGTCGTCTTTCGATGTGCTCGCCGACCTCAGCGCATTCAACGCTGACGCGGTTGCTGGCCTAATGGCAGGCGCGCCACAGACTCGGTGCGCCTGACGGAAGCCAGACCTATCTGATCGTTTCTGGCGCAGAAGGTGGGGCGCTTGAACTGGCGATCCATTCGGCTGCCCCCGGCACTGGGTACATGCAGGTCAATGCCGACGGAACAATCAAGAAGGTGTTCCCGCCGTAACCCTCATTCGCCGGTGCGCGTGAAGGTTTCGGTGATGTCGAGGTTGACGGCACAAGAGCCGGTCTGCACCCACGTGCCCCGCCCGCTCAGCTCGGGGATCGGGTTCTGCGGTGGCTGCGGCAGCGGAAATTGCGCATTGGCGCTCAGATGCGACATGTCACCGTTCGGGCATGGGCCGTCGGTCTCGTCCTTCCAGGACCAACTCCCGCCTTCGAAGATCAGCGGCAAATCACCTGCGGCCACCGAGAAGTAGCTCATGCACCGATCGCCGGCCCGCAGGCAGTAAGTGGTGACCGCGGATTCGCCCAGCTGCTGGGTCCCCATGCCCGTATATGTCCGCGCGACACGATAACTTCCGCGCAACGCTTCGGCAGGCGACACCACGCGAGGTGGTAGCCCATCGGGGTCCGGCAGACCCCTGAAGTCGGCGTCGACGTCGACATCGCCTGTGCGAGTAAAGGTTACCGGACGCTTCTCTTGACACTGGGTGGGCGTGAGCCGGATGAACTCGCCGGCGAGCGAACCGTCGGGCTGTGGCTGCAAGGTGAACACCTGCCAAGTGTCGACGGTGATGTTCTTACACGGGCTCGGGGCCAGGGCGACCGCAAGCCAGCTTGGGCCGACCTGATCGAAAACCATCGAGGGCGCGAATGCGATGTCACCGTTGAACTTCGAGGCCGTCGCGACGCAGCCCGCGGGCCTGCACACCGAGCGCAGCCCGTAGGTGCCTGTCGACGGCGCCGCATTCGGATCCCCCACTCCGTCCAATCGGGTGCCACGGCCGAAGTCGACGCGGTAGAGGCCGGTGAAGGGCCCGGTATTCGGTGTGCGGGTGGGCGGGCTCGGTGCAGCGGTGGACGGTGGAATTGCGGTCGTGGACCTGCCGTCGTCGGACATGTTGACGGCCGCGATGACGCCACCGGCGACAAGCAAAGCCGTCGCCGCCAGCGCGCCGATCAGGATGCCGCGGCGACGCCCCCGCCGGGTAACGGCAGGCGCCGGTGCCGGTGGGACGCCACTGTCGGTCGGCCACTCCTGGGTCGGTAGCGCCGCCGGTTGCGTCGGCCCGGTCGCGCCGAACGGATCCCCGGCGATGGCTTGCTGGGCCGCGGCCGCCAACGCGATGGTGGTGGGGTAGCGGTCCGCGGGCTCTTTGGCCAGGCCGACGGCCACGACGTGGTCAAGCGCGGCGGGCACGGTGCTCTGGTCGTCGGACGGCCGCGGAGGCGGCGTGACCAAGTGTCCAACGGCGACTTGTTCGAGGGTGTCACCCGGGTAAGGCGGGTCCCCGGTGAGGCATTGATAGAGCACGCAAGCCAGCGCGTAGACGTCGGAGGCGGCTGCGCTTTCGCCGCTGCGGAAGCGTTCGGGAGCCATGTAGGCCCAGGTGCCGATCGTCGTGTTGGCCGATGTCAGTGCGGTGTCGCCGGCGCCGCGGGCAATGCCGAAGTCGATGAGGTAGGCGAAATCGTTGTCCGTCACAGAATATTCGATGGTTTGACGTCGCGGTGGACAAGTCCGGCCTCGTGTGCGCAATGTAGGGCCGAGGCGATCTGTTCGACGATGTTCACCGCCCGTGCGGGTGCCAACGGTCCCGCGTCGAGCAGTGTCTGCAGATTGGTGCCGTTGATCAGGCGCATCGTGACGTAAAGGCGGCCGTCGATCTCACCCACGTCGTAGATGGGCACGATGTGGGGGTCGTCAAGGCGTCCCGCTGCGCGGGCCTCACGCAGGAATCGCTTCTCGAAGTCGGGGTCCTTCGCGTACTGCGGAAGCAGCATCTTTATCGCGACAACGCGGCCGATCTCCGTGTCGTTGGCGCGCCACACTTCGCCCATCCCGCCGCGGCCCAGCAACTCGAGCAGCTGGTAGCGGCCAAAAGGCGTGCCCTCCACCGGTTCACGATAAGGTCAAATACCCGCCTTATGGGCGCGATTACGGGTTTCGCGTAGCCGCCGCCCCTAATCGCCGGTGCGCGTGAATGTTTCGTCGAACACGATGGTGACCGGACAGGGCGGTGATTGCTCCTGGTTACCGTGCCCGGTCAAAAGCGTGACCGGGTTCTGCAGCGGTTGGGGCAACGGATACTGCCCGGTCTTTTTCACGCGTATCGCGCCCATGCCCGGACAGGTCGACTCGATGTCGGTGCCCAACGACCACTTACCGTCGGCGAACACCAACGGCTCCACAAGCCCCGAGGCCTCATGGAAGAAGCTCATGCACCTGTCACCGGAACGCAGGCAGTCGGTGGCAACGACGAAGTCGGACTCCTGCTTTTGACCGTTGGTGAAGGTCCTCGCCTGGTGATAGCGGCCAAAGAGCGCCTCGGCAGGGGAGACCACTCTGGGCGTGAGGTTGGCCGGATCCGGGAGACTCCCGACGTCGACGTCCGCTGTGCGGGTGAACGTGACGGTGTGCTTCGCCGAACAGGAATTGCCTGCGGTCGCGGTGAATTCGCCGGTGAGAGTGCCGTCGCGCGCAGGCCGCAGCTTGAACACCTGCCAGCTTTCCGCGCCCGCATTCTCTCGGCACTGCTGGGAAGCCAGCGACACCGACAGCCAGATCCCGTTCACCTCGTCGAACACCACTGTCGGCGCGAACGACGGATCGCCACTGAGCCGAGAACCCGTGGCCACGCAACCCGTTGGCCGGCACACCGACCGCAACCCGTATGTCGCCTTCGACGACTTGCCGCTTGGATCTGCGACACCACCGAGGGTGCTGATGGGTCCGAAGTCGGCGCGGTACGTCCCGGTGAAGGGTCCGGTGTTGGGGGCGGCGGGTACGGAAGTCGAGGTGCTGGACGGCGTGGCGGCCGAAGGCGAGTCGTCGTCAGAGAGGTTCACCGCCGCGATGACGCCGCCGAGGACCAGCAATCCCACCACTGCCAGCGACACGATCAAGACAACGCGGCGGCGTGTCGCTCCGACACCCGGCGGTGACGGTGCATGCGTTGGCGACGTGAGCGGCCACGGTACGGGCTCGCCGGCGTAGGCCGGATCAAATTGCGGCGCAACGTGATCGGACTTCCACTGTTGCGTCTGCGCGGCGTCCGGCCACACGGGGGGAGCGGTACCGGCGATGGCCTGTCGCGCGGCGGCCGCCAGATCGATGGCGGTCGGGTAGCGGTCGGCGGGTTGTTTGGCCAGGCCGACCGTGATCACCTGGTCCAAAGCGATCGGGACGGTCGCGCGTTCTTCCGAAGCCCGCGGCGGCGGCATGACCATGTGTCCGACAGCGACTTGTTCGAGGGTGTCGCCTTGGTAGGGCGGGTGACCGGTCAGGCACTCGTAGAGGACGCACGCAAGCGCGTAGATGTCGGAGCTGGGTTGTATTTCGCCGCTGCGGAAGCGTTCGGGGGCCATGTAGGCCCAGGTGCCGATGGTGGTGTTGGCCGACGTGAGTGCGGTGTCGCCGGTGCTGCGGGCAATGCCGAAGTCGATGAGGTAGGCGAAGTCATCTGTGGCCAACAGGATGTTGGAGGGTTTGACGTCGCGGTGAACGAGTCCGGATCGGTGTGCGCTGTGGAGGGCCGAGGCGATCTGTTCGACGATGTGAACCGCCCGTGCGGGTTCCAGCGGTCCCGCGCCGAGCAGTGTGTGCAAGTCGGTGCCGTTGATCAGTCGCATGGCCACGAACAGGCGGCCGTCGACTTCTCCGACGTCGTAGATCGGCACCACGTGCGGGTCATCGAGGCGGGCTGCGGCGCGGGCCTCGCGACGGAATCGCTTGTCGAAGTCGGAATCCTCGGCGTAGTGGGGGAGCAGCATTTTGATGGCCACCACCCGATCGATCGTGGTGTCGTGGGCGCGCCACACCTCGCCCATCCCGCCGCGGCCAAGCAACTCGATCAGCCGGTAGCGGCCAAAAGGCGTGCCCTCCACCGGCTCACGATAAGACCAGCAGGCCAGACGTGGAGCAGAACCGTGAGTAGAAGTCAACGAGCGCGGCTCGGCGGCTTGTCCACGGCCACGAATTCCTGTTCCGGACGGCCGGTCGTCCCGTAGCGAAGCTGGATCTTGACCTCGCCGGAATTGGCCAGCGTGGACAAATACCGTTGGGCGGTGGCGCGGGACACGCCGATCTCCGCCGACAGCTCCGCCGACGACATCGGCTTACCGGATGTGCGAAGGGCCTGCAGCACCAGTTGCTTCGTGGGCGAAGCCACGGCGGTCGGCGACTGGGCGGGAGCGACGCGAGGGCGCAGCGCATCCAAAGCCGAGTCCACCTCTTTCCCGCCGAGGTTGGTGCCTGCGAGTGTCTTGCGGTAGCGGGCGTAGCCCGACAGACGGGCAACCAGATCTGCAGGCGCGAACGGTTTGACCAGGTAACTCAACGCGCCGGCCGCGATCGCCGCACGGATGGTCGGTGCATCCGTCGCTGCGCTCAAAACCATACTGTCGCAGCGTAACTCGCGAACGAAGTCGATTCCGGAGCCGTCGGGCAGATACACATCCACCAGGGCAAGGTCGACGGGGTCGGCCTTATGAGCCGCCGCGAGTGTTGTCGCGGTGTTCGTCACGGTGAAGCCCGGGAGCGCGTTGACGATGCCTGCGTGCATGTTGGCGACGCGAAAATCGTCATCGACCACGAGAACGGTCAATTCTGGGCCACCCATTGGGCTTCCTCCTCCACCATGACACCCGGTAACCGGGCGATGAACTCTGCGCCGCACAGCGCGGCGCCTGGATTGCCGGCACTCGACAACCGGATGTCGCCACTGAGCGCGCGGGTGATCTGTCGGGACAACGCCATTCCGATGCCCCGGCCGCCCGGTATCCCTGAATCCGGCTTCGTCGACTTTCCTTCGGTGAACACATGCTCGACGAAGCCAGACGGGACCCCGTCTCCGGTATCGGCCACCGTGATGTGCAGCGTCGAACCATCCTGCAGCAGCTCGACTTCCACGATCTTGGTGGCGTTCGCACCGGTGCGGGCCGCGTAGATGGCGTTGTCCAGCAGATTGCCCAGCACAGTCGTCACGTCGACCGGTAGCGCGAGACGGCCCGGCACCCAAGTGTTCTCGCCGATGGTCAGTGTCACTCCGGCTTCACGGGCCGCCGCGGCCTTCGCGGCCAGGAACGCCTGCAGAAAGGCATCGCGGATGGTGTCGATGCCCGGCAGTGCCGAACCGAGCGGGCCCGAGCCCAACAACTCTTCGACGTACTGCGCGGCCTCGTCGACGTGGCCGCTGTGTAGCAGGCCGTTGAGCAGGTGCAGCCGGTTGGCGAACTCGTGGCGTTGGGCGCGCAGCACCGTGCTCATCAGCTGGACGGCGTCGAGTTGGCGGGTCAGGGATTCGACGTCGGTGCGGTCGCGGATCACCAAGACGGTGCCCAGATCGCGACCCTCGTGCGACACCTGGCGGGCCGACACCACCACGATCCGGTCCCCCACGGTCGCCAGTGTCGGCGTCGGATCGGCCGACTTGAACACCTCGAGCACACGCGGCGTCAGACCCATTTCCTCCAGCGCTGTGCCCGGTTCATTGGTGACCTCGAGAAGCCGGCAGGCCTTGTCGTTGACAAACGTTGTCTTCCAGTCGGTGTCGACGGCGAGCACACCTTCGTCGATCCCGTGCAGGACCGCAGCCTGGCCCCGGATCAACTCGGCCATTTCGGACGGCTGCAGCCCCATCGTCAAGCCCCGCCACCGTCGGGCCAGGAACACTGAGCCGACGACGCCGATGGACAGCGCCACACCGACGAGGACAGCCGCCGTCCGCACGTCGGTCCACAACTGATGGTGAACGGCGGCAGTGGAGATGCCGATGCTGACCTCACCGACCACCTGAGTCGAATCCGGGGCAAAGATAGGCACTTTCGCGCGGACCGACGATCCGAGCGTGCCGGATTGCCTGGTCACCACCTCATGTCCGGCCAACGCTTCGGACGGATCGGTACTGACGTGCTTACCAAGCTCGTCCCGGTTCGGATGGGACAATCGCAGACCTTGGTTGTTGGTGATCACCACGAACAGCACCCCGGTGCGCTGCTGAATCTCGGTGGCCAACTTCTGAAGCTGTCCATTGGCCAATTGGGCGGTGAGCGCAGGACCGGGTGTCAGCGGGACGGCGTCGTAGCGCGCGACGTCGGCGCGGACCGCGGGGGCATAGGCGATCGCGCGTGCCATGTCCAGAGACCTGTCCTCGTATTGCGCGGCGAGACGCTCGTGACTCATGAACGCGAGCAACCCGCCCGCAATGCCCAGGGTGAGCGTGACCACGGCGACTTGCAGCAGCAGCACCTGGGTAGCGAGTCGCACGTCCACGCGCCTTCTCGCCATGGGCGAAGCGTACGCGCCCATCTGAGCATAATGAGCAAAACCGGTCATGTCGGGTTGATTTCGTCGACGCGGTTCGGGCGTGCGGGGTCCGACGTCGCATACCGCATCGACCCGAGCAGTCGCGGGGCTGGTTTGAATTGTCATCGCTCACGACGATATGGAGCGGGTCGCGCAGCGGCCCCGTTGTGCGCACAAGCCGCGCTATGAACGTTTAACTGCTTTTGCGCATTGTGCTCATGACGCGGGCCACCCGTTGAAACATGCTGTCCGGAAACGACTTTCGCCAGGCAGTGCCGCCTGCGCAAAAAGCGCAGAATGCCGAGATCGGTGCTTGCGCGGCTTGTGAGCACAAGCGCGCCACGCCCGGATGTCGACCGTAGCTTCTTGGCATCAGCACGCCGGGAAGGTCCCGGCACTCGACGTTCAGCGAGGAGTCCACCATGTCGGTCGCGCTCGATTCGCCCCTGGCGCCCGCCTTCCCTGCAACATCGGCCGGGAGCGGTCATGTCGAGCGCACGGTGACGACCACAGACGGTGTGCGCCTCGCGGTGACCGATCACCGTTCTGACCGCGCCGACGCGCCCACAATCGTTCTGCTGCACGGTCTCTTACTCTCGCAAGAGAGCTGGAGCACTCAGGTGAACCAACTGCGGCGTCGTTACGGCCGCAGGATCAGGGTCATCACCTACGACCATCGCGGCCACGGTAAGTCGACGGGAGCGCCCATGCCGACATACGAAGTCGCGCAATTGGCAGACGATCTCGCCGACGTTCTGACCGCCATGCAGATCACCGGACCACTCACGTTGGCCGGCCACTCCATGGGCGGCATGACGGCGCTGGCGTACTTCGCGCGGCACTCATCCGAGCGCCCGGTGGAACCACAGGGCCTCGTTCTGGTCGGCACCGCCGCAGGTGGTCTTGCCGGGCGGGGCATCGGAAGGCTGATCGCGACGCCTGCGACGGAAGCACTGTTCGGATTGGTTCGCCGCATGCCGCAACGCGCGGCTGACAAGGCCGTCAAGGCGCTCATCAGGCCACTTGGCGACGCGTTGAGCAGATTCGCCGATGATGGCACAGCCGCCGCGGCGGTGGCGGCAACGGCCGTCCGCACCACGTCGTTGACCACGGCGGCCGGGTTTCTGCCCAGCCTGAAGCGCTACGACGTGTACCAAGCGCTCGCGTCGATCGCCGCCAAGACCTACATCGTGAGCGGCGGGGCGGACGTCCTCACTCCGGCATCCCACTCCCGAGACCTCGCTGCCGCCATCCCGGGTGCTGTGCACTATCACCACCCGACCGCGGGCCACATGCTGCTCCAGGAAGCCGCCGATTGCGTCACCAACGCGATCGGCCGCGCCATGGGGATGCGCCGCGGGTCCCGTCGTGCGACGACCACCCGCAAGGCCGGAACCGGGTCTTCTGCAGCGCAACTCGCCGTTGTCGTGTCCTGATTTCAGTGCCGACCAGATATGCGCAAAACGCGGAGATCGCCGCTTGTAGCAAGTAGTGCGCACAACCGAGAAGCGTTGGCGGACAGGCCATAACTTATCCGGTAGTGAACGTCACCGACATACCACCCGGAGCAACCGACATGAACGCCATGAAGAGCCTGTTGGTCGGCGCGGCCGCCTTGGCAGCCGTCGCCGCGGCCCCCGCCGTCGTGTCACTGCCGGGCCGCGATGCCAGCCAGGATTGCATCAGTGACGCCGCGGCGGGTCGCAAGGCCATGACGGTGCACGGCGACCGCGTCGCATACCGCGACGAGGGTGCCGGCGAGGTGCTGCTGCTGGTGCACGGCATGGGTGGCAGCTCCGAAACCTGGAGTGGCGTGATACCGCTGCTGGCCGGGAAGTACCGCGTGATCGCGCCGGACCTGCTCGGCCACGGCGAATCCGACAAGCCACGCGGCGACTATTCGGTGGGTGCCTTCGCCGTCATGCTTCGCGACTTGGTGGACGCACTCGGTATCTCGCGCGTCACGGTCGTCGGGCACTCGCTGGGCGGCGGGATCGCCATGCAATTCGCCCATCAGCACCGCCAATACTGCGAGCGAATCGTGCTGATCAGCAGCGGCGGGTTCGGCGGCGACGTCGGCCGAGTGCTGCATCTGCTGTCGCTTCCGGGTTCCTGAGTTCGTGCTGCCGGTGATCGCGTCGCGCCCAGCCGTCATCACCGCCAACGCGGTGCGAGCCCTGATGGGATCCACTGACCGCTTCAAGAGCCGTCCTTCACTGACGAACCGTGACCACAGGCAGGCGTTCCTGCGCACGCTGCGGTCGGTTGTCGATTTCCGCGGCCAGGCGGTCACCGCCGTCAACAAGCTGTCGGTCAAGGACGTGGTGCCCGCACTGGTCATCAGCGGCGATCAAGATCAGGTGATTCCTGTCGAGCATGCGCGTGCTGCCCACCGGATTTTGCCGAACAGCCGACTGCACATCCTGCCGGGTGTCCCTCACCATCCACCGACGGAACGGCCCGAGGCCGTTGCGTGCCTGATCGACCATTTCGTAGCCGCCACCGTGGGGGACGCTCCCCGCGCTGCCTAGCGGCCATCTCGTTGCATTTTGGCCCTCGCAGATCAGCGCTTGTGCTCTACTGACTTCGGGAGTAGAGGGGGCTGAAGGTGGCAAAGCGCGGCAAGAACGGCAAGAACGACGGCGACGACGCCGGCCTGGCCGTGAATTCCCCGGTGCTGGTCTATCCCGAAACCGAACAGCAGCAGGGCGGCGTCATCCTCGAAGATTTCGGACCATCAGCGGGTATGGCTGTCGAAGTGGGCTCGAACCGGATCGTCGGCGCGGCTCGGCGATGGGCGGTGCGCCTCAACTCCGGCGACCTCGTCTTCGTCGACAGCGACCAACTCCGAGCCCTCTGACAGCAGCGAATTGCGTGCGAATCAAGACTTCTGATCGCACGCAACTCGTCGCGGTGTGGCTATCCGGCCGTAGCCTTGCGTGACCTCGTCGGCCACCAGTTCGCCCGACCGATCATCGCGGCCAGTGCGGGCACCGTGATGGTGCGCACCACGAAGGTGTCGATCAGCAGACCGGCGCCGATGATGAAGCCGATCTGCAACATCGTGGAGACGCTGCCGAACATCAGCCCGAACATCGAGGCCGCGAAGATGATGCCCGCCGAGGTGATCACGCCCCCGGTCGAATGCACGGCCCGGATGATCCCGGAGCGGATGCCGTTGCGGGACTCCTCACGGATGCGGCTGATCAGCAGCAGGTTGTAGTCCGCGCCGACCGCGACCAACACGATGAAGGCGGTGGCGGGCACATTCCAGTAGATGTGCTGATGGCAGATGAATTGGAAGAACGCCACGCCTAGACCCAACGCCGACAGATACGAGACCACCACTGAGGCAATGAGATACAGCGGTGCGACGATCGCGCGCAGCAGAGCGACCAGGATCAGGAAGACGACCACCAGAGTCAAAACGATGATCAGCCGAAGGTCATGGTCGTAGTAGCTGCGGATCGCACTGTACATCGGCGTGGTGCCGACCATCGAGATCGTCGCATCGGACAGCGCCGTGTTCGGCTGGGCTCCCCGTGCCGTATCGAGAATCGTCTGCGTCTGGTCCATGGCGTCGGTGCTGAACGGATCGAACTTCGTCTCGACCATGTAGCGGGCGGAATGACCGTCCGGCGAGATGAACACCTTCGCGGCGTTCTTGAAGTCGTTCGTCGTCAGCACCTGCGGCGGAACGTACATGCCCGACATGGACGGCGACGAGGCGTCGTGCTTGATCGACAGCAGCAGACCGGCCGCCTGATTCAGGCCGCCACCCATCTTCTTGGTCTGGTCGACGAGCACCTGAACGCCCTGGGCCAACTGCGCACTGCCATTGGCCAATGCGTCGGCGCCCTGTTGCATCTGAGCGATCTTGGCCTGGGCGCCCGCAGGACTGCTGATCCCGGCGGACCGCAGGCTGCTGCCCGCCGACTGCATCGTCGAGCTCAGCCGCTGCACCGAAGACAGCATGCTCTGTGCCGATGCGCCGTCGTAACCCGTTGAAGCCAGTTGCGCCAGCTTCGCGCGGCCCTCGCTGCAGACCGGATCGGCGTCGCATTGAGGGTTGTTGTTCAGCGCGGCCAGCATGGCAGACGCGGAGTCGGCCACCCCGGCCATCGTCTGCTGATCGCCGCTGTTCGCATAGGCGCGAATGGTGTTCAGCATCTGGGCCGTTTGAGGTCCGTCCAGCTGATCCTGCACCTGGCCGAGAGTCGCGGTCATCGACGCCATAGACCTGCTGGCGCCGTTGACCTGATCGCGAACCTGGGCGAGGCTGCTGGCCAATTGCTGAGCGCCGCCGCTGAGCTTGTCGAGATCGCCTGTCTTGTCGGAGATCTGCGATGACGCATCCTTGAGTTTCGAGCCGACCTCGCCGGCTTGATAACTGACCTTGGTCTGCTCGATGGGTTGGCCGGTGGGGCGGGTGACACCGCGCACCGCCGCGACGTTGGGCAGCTGGGCCACCCGCTGCGCCATCTGCTCCATATCGGCCAGCGCCCGCGGATTCCTCAGGTCGTGCGGCGAATGGATGTAGATGTACTCCGGCAGCAACGCGCTCGTCGAAAAGTGGTCTGCCATCGCCGCGTAACCCTGATTGCTCTCGGCAGACCCGGGTAGCTGCATGCGGTCGTTGTACGTCGGGTTCATGAACAGTGCGCATGCCCCCAGTGCGATCAAGATGGTCAGGCTCACGATCAGATGCGCCTTCGGCTTGCGGACGATCTGAATCGCCGAGCGCTGCCACAGCCGGTCGGTGAGCGGTCGCCGCGGTGCGATCCATCCGCGCCTGCCCGCCAGCACCAGCACGGCGGGTAGCAACGTGACGGCGGCAAGGAAGGCCACCGCAATCGAAACCGCCAGCGCCGGACCCACACTCGTGAACGCGGGAAGTTGGGTGAAGATCATGCCGAGGAACGTGACGGCCACCGTGGCCGCGGACGCGCCGATCACCTTGCCGATCGAGGTGAGCGCTTTCTGCACGGCCTGGTCGGAGGCCATGCCGGACCTGATGTACTCGTGGTAACGGCTGATCAGAAAGACCGCGTAATCCGTTCCGGCTCCGACGATCATCGCTGTCATCAACACGATCGTCAGGGCCGACACACTCATTCCGACTCGGGTCAGCGCGGAGACCAACCCTTGGGCCGATGCGACGGAAATCCCGATGGTGATCAGCGGAAGCAGCACGGTGACGGGACGCCGGTAGATCACCAGCAGGATCAGCAACACCAGTGCGGCCGTGGCGATCTCGATGACGTGCATATCGTGGGCGGTGACGATCGACAGGTCACCGATGACTGCTGCCGACCCTGTCACGTGGGTGGTCAGGTCGGAGCCGGCGGTGGCTTGTCTGACCATCTGCGTGAGCCGTTGATATGCGGCCGAGGACTCGGGCGATCCTGGCGGCGCCTTCAGTGTCACCGCCATGTAGAACGCTTGGTTGTCCTTGCTGACCATCAACTGCCGCAATGGGGGAGTGCTGATGAAATCCTGCACAGCGGACACATCGGTGGTGTCACTGCGCAGTTTGTCCGCCACTGCACGGTAGGTGCTGTTGTCCGAGGGCGTCAGGCCGTGCTCGTTGGTCATCACCACCACGAGGATGTTCTGCGCCGACTCATGAAAATCCTTGGCCATCTGATCGGTGGCCGCCATCGCCTGCGGCGGCAGCGGCTGAATCGTCTGGTTTTCGACGACCTTGGTCAGCGCGGGGAAGGTCATGAACAACACGACGACCAAGGCAATCCATGCAGTGATGACCAACCACGGCGCGCGCACCACGGCGCGGCCCAGCAGCGAGAAGATGTCGAAATTCTTCGCGGTTTCGGGGGTGGCTTTCTGTAACACGGGCGGGTCCCTTTTTTGAGTTTCGTATTGCGGGCACCGCTGAAGTTACGGCCGCGTTTTTGCCGTGGCGCGCTTGTGCGCACTACCCGCCTAAGCGGCGATTCGACGGCTTTTGCGCGTTGTGCTCAGGCAGAGGCGGGGGCGAATCGCCAGGTCAGGCGGTGAGAACATTGCGTAAAACCGGTTGAATCGCTCACTTCGACGACTAGTGCGCACAACCGAGCCATTCCGCCGACAGCGCCATAACTTCGGTCGCATCGAGTTTCCGTCACCGACTAAAAGGAGCTGTGAAATGGTCGCACTCGGACCCATTTATTCGTGGCAGCCGGCACCCGGCGTGGTTACCACGTGGACCGCATCGCAGGCCGCGCGGGACAGCGCCGCCATGGCAAGCAGGAGTGATCTGCCTCCGAGCTTCCAGCAGGCTCAGCACCTGCGCGGTGCGTTCTACGGCAAGGCGCTCGGGCGGCAGTTACCCCGGTTGATGGTGGTGGCGTGGGATATCCCCGGCGTGTGCGACATCGCGTTGATGACCGAAGCGATCAATACCCACCTGCGGCGTCACAACACCTACCACAGCACGTTCGAGTTCGAGAACGGCAACATCGTTCGGCGAACGATCGACGACCCCAGTCAAATCGAATTCCTGCCAGTGTCGTTCGGCGAGATGGATCCCGAACGGATTCGCAGCCATGCCCTCTCGACCACCCCTGAGACCCTGCAATGGGACTGCTTCAGCTTCGGCGTCGTCCAGAGCGCCGACCACTTCACGTTCTACGCCAGCGTCGACCATCTGCACATCGACGGCATGTCCGCGGGCCTGATCTTCGTCGACATCCACTTGATGTACCAGAACCTGTCGCAGGGCCAGACGGTCACGCTGCCCCAGGTCGGCGGATACGCCGACTACACCGCCCGTCAGCGCGAACACGTCAGCGGCATGACCATGTCGTCGCCGGAGATCAAGGACTGGATCGAGTTCGCCGAGGACACCGATGGTGACTGGCCGAGCTTTCCGCTCGAGTTGGGCGACACATGGGCAAGCAACAAGGGCGACTTCGTCACCGTTGAGTTGTTGAACGAGGACGACACGGAGGCGTTTGACACCGCATGCCGCGAGGCCGGCGCCAGGTTCTCTGGTGGCGTGTTGGCCTGTGCGGCGTTGGCCGAGAATCAACTGACCGGCAACACCACCTATCACGGATTCACTCCGTCGGATACCCGCACCGCCGATGTCGACACCATGAGCGTCGGGTGGTTCGCCAGCCTCTTCCCGGTCACCGTGCCCATCGGTGACGGCGCGTTCGCCGGAATTGCTCGCGCAGCACAGAATTCGTTCAACGCGGGAAAGTACCTGGCGAAGGTGCCGTTCGAACGTGTTCTGGAGCTGGCGCCGGTGGACCAACTGGGAATCAAGCTGCCCACCAAGCCAGCAATGATGGTGTCGTTTCTCGATTTTCGGAAGATTCCCGTCGCCGAACTGTGGGAGCAGACCGGTTACGGAATCTACGGTGACAACCTCTCCCATGGCGGGATCAACATGTGGATCAACCGGCATGCCGCACGTACCACGGTGACGATCTCGTTCCCGGACAACCCCGTTGCGCGCAAATCGGTGCACCGCTACATCGCGGCGCTGAGCAAGGCCTTCGCCGACGTCGCCAAGATCACAGCCGACTGGATCGAAGAACTGGCCCACCACGCCAATTCCAGCAAGTCGTGCGCCGTGTGCGCCGGCAGCCGGTGACGGAAAACGACGAATCCGAAGGGAACGAAAATGACCAACATCCTCGACCTGTCCGACCAGGCGCTGTTTCACTGCGAGCGGGCCACGGGAACCACCAGCGTGATCCAGTGCATCTGGGTTTACGACCGGCCGATCGACGTCGATGGCCTGCGCCGCTTCCACGATCATCTGCAGCGGGGAAGGCTGGCACGTCGCATCGAACGTTCGCCGCTGCCTTTCGGCCGCCATCGCTGGGTGATGGGTACCGGCTCGACCACCATCGAGTTCAGCCAAACACCCCGGCCGCGAGAAGAATTCGATGCCTGGCTCGCGGAGCAGGCTCACTCACCGGTCGACGCCGAGCAGGGCCCCGGGTGGCACCTCGCGGTTCTGCCGTTCACAGATGGCGGAACAGGGGTGAGCCTGGTTGTCGCCCATTCGCTCATCGACGGGATGGGACTGGCGATGGCGTTGGCCGAGGCGACCTCCGGTCTGGATAACGCGATGAGGTGGCCTTCTGCGAAGTCACGTCGGCGCTGGCGCGCCGTGCGTGAGGATGCCCGCCAGGCCGCGCGCGACCTTCCCGCCGTCGGTCGAGCCACCCGCGCGGCGCTCCGCATGGCACGGCGTCAACGCGGTGGTGGCGGCACCCCGAAACGTTTCGCGGGTGCCGATGAACGAATCACACTGCCCAGCGTGACGGCCTTCATCGATGCCGGTGAATGGCATGCCTGCGCCAAGGCGCTCGGCGGTACCAGCAATGCCCTGCTCGCCGGCGTGGCCGCGCACGCCGCCCAGCAGATGGGTCGAGTCGCCGACGGCGCCGTGCTGTTGTCGATTCCGGTCAACGAGCGAACCGAAGGCGACGCCCGCGCCAACGCGGTGACCAATGTCGATGTCTCGGTCGAACCGACCAACGCGACCGCAGATCTGCGCGGGATCCGCGCCGCCATCAAACAAGCGCTGATCAGCCACAACTCCGCCCCCGACGAGCGAATGGCGCTGTTGCCGATGGTGCCACTAGTGCCCAAACGCCTGATGAGAAGGATGGTCAGCGTCGCCACCGGCAATGCCGCCGGTGTGGTGTCGTCGCACCTCGGCGCGGTTCCTTCGGAGGTGACCCGACCTGACGGCACCGACGCGGACTACTGCTCGGCGCGGTCCGTCTACCGGGGGATGACCAGGGCGACCATGCAACGCACGGCTGGCGTCCTTGGATTCATCCTGGGCCAGGTCAACGGCAAGGTGGGCATCTCGGTACTGTCTTACCAGCCGGGCGGCGTGAATACGGATGTCGAACTGCGGCAGACACTTTCGCGCACCTTCGCCGCCTTCTCGCTCAATGCGTCGATGCAGTGGGAAACTCCTGCACTGGTGGCACACCGGTGAGCACGTCGGGTGCCGAAACTGTATTCCGGCACGGAAAGCGCGAGTAGCGGCCTGCCGGAATACAGTTTCGCGACCGGGCCTGTGTCCCCGCGACGTTGTTTGCGTAGTCAAGCTCAGCACATACGACACACCGCCCGCATCCGTCACAAGCGCGGTCTTGTCCGTCAAGATCATGTCAGAGCAAAGACTGGGTGATTCTTGACTCCGCTTCGCGCGGACCGACCTCAAGGGTGGACCGTGGGCCTGAGCAGACGTCGCGGCTACCGCCGAGCTTTTCTGACCACGACGATGGCGGTGATCGTCGGAGTGGTGTGCACCACCACGATCAGCAAGGACTTGGTGCACAACCGGCCACGCGACGTGTTCGTCACCGCTACAGCGACCATCAACCCGGCAGCGACGACAACCGCGATCGCCGATTCCGACGTGTGGGGACTGGACCAAGCGGGCGTCGACAAGACGATGGACATGATCAAGGCGACCAACGTCTCCGCGGTGCGGCTGATGATTCCCTGGGCAGCTGTCGAAACCAGCACAGGCACGCTGAATTGGAGCAGCATCGACAAAACGGTGAACTCGGCCGCCTCGCGCAACATCGCGGTCGTCGGCATGGTCAATGCGACGCCGCGGTGGGCGGTGGTGAGCGGCGGCCAATACCTCAGCTCGCGGCCGTCGTCGGCGGCCGCATATGCCGATTTCGTGGCGAAGTTCGTGGCGCGCTACGCCGGCAAGATCGCGGCCGTCGAGATCTGGAATGAGCCGAACTCGGTGACGTTTTGGACACCGACGCCGGATCCGGCGGCGTACACCGAACTGCTGAAGGCCGCCTACCCGAAGGTCAAGGCGGTCGATCCGTCGATCGTCGTGATCAGCGCCGGGCTCGGAGCCATTCAGAGCTTCGGGTCGCTCACGATCAACCCGGTCGCGTACCTGACACAGATGTACGCGGCGGGCGCCGGACCCTACTTCGACGCGCTGTCTTTCCATCCCTACCTCTACACGCTGAAGTTCTCCGGCGGGGTCGGCAAGGCGAACTCACCGGTGCAGCAGCTGATGGATTTGCGGAAAGTCATGATCGCCAACGGCAATGAGAACAAGAAGATCTGGGCGACGGAGTATGGCCAGCCATCGGCCAGCGGCGGCGAGGCCAGAGAGAACGAGTACATCGCCGACATCCTGTTGAAGTGGCAGGAGCTGCCCTATACCGGTCCGATGTTCATCTACACCACCAGGGACCGCGCGAGCCTGGGCAACCAGTCGACTTTCGGCATCTATCGGACCGATTGGACGCCGAAGACCGCGGTGCAGACCGTGCGAGCGGCCGCGTCGGGTGCCATCGCGAAATCGGCGGAATTCCAGCAGTTCTCGACGGTCAGCGATCCGGCGCTCGGCACGGTGCTGTCGCCGGTGTACAAGACGACCGACGGCAACTGGGCACAGGTGCGGACGGTAAGCACCGTCTTCCAGGCCAGCAGCGGGTTCGTCAGCTCACCGAATCCCGTTGCCGATAAGGCAGGCAGCTACTTGCTGTCGCCGACCACGCAATTCGCCAACGGTTACCAGGACTTCAACAAGTCCACCGGATTGCGCGTCTGGTACTCGGAAGCGACAGGTGCGCATTCCGCTGCCGGTCACACCGCGAAGGTGTGGGTACCCGAGCTGGGGTTGGCCACCAGTGACGAAACCGGCGGCCCAACGGGCACATACACGACCTTCCAATACGGCAAGATCACCTGGAACCCGCTGACCGGCACGAAGATCATCTGGGCGGACGGCCACGGCCCTGGCACAACACCGACATCCACCACGGCGACCACGACTACCACCCCCCCGACGACGGCTACCACTGTTCCGACCACCACGGCGCCTCCGGTCACGACCACAGCGCCTCCCATCACCACGACACCGAAACCGGTGGGCAACCCGATCGTCGCGGTGTTGACCTTGCTGAGCGGCCTGCTGGGGTCGCTCGGCGGACGATGACGACCTGTTGGACCTGTAGACACAAAGCGGCGGAAGTCGTGAAAGCCCTTGACCTGCATAGTATTTAGCGCGAGCGGCAATTCGCACCGAGCTCGCGCAACACGACGTGTGGCCGTCAGGCGGCGTTGGGTGTCGATTCCTGTGAGCTGGGCTCGTTCGGTGTGGCGCCAGCCGGATCCGACGACGTCGGCGTCTTCGGTGTGTGCTTCTTGGGACTGAACCCTTTGACCGACTCGGTCAGTTGCGTCAGCGGATTCTTCTTCTTCGGCGGCGTGGCCTTGCCGGGAGTACCCGATGTGCTCTTGTTGCCATCCTTGGGGAGTTCTGCGAGCGTCGGCTCTGGGTCCGACACCGTGGACGCCGGCGGTTCGGTCGTCGACGTCTCCGAGTCGGGTGCCTTCTGTTCCTCCTTCTGTTCCTCTTTGGGGTCGTTGCCCACCAACGACGGCTGCTCCTCTTGGGGCATCGACTTCGCGTTGATCGACGGCGAACTGGTGGGAGCCACCGGTGTTGGGATCGCGGTTGGCAGCGATGCGACCCCGCCGACCAGGTTGGTCGCGCCTTGGCCGAGTGCACCCGGCACTCCGACGACGGCCTCGAGCACCTTGCCCGGCGGTGTGATCAACGAGAACTGAACGTGCTTTTCGGGATTCAGGTTCTGGCGGTCGGTGTAACCCATGTCGACGATCAGCCGGACCAGCGGCTCGATGGCACCGAGCACCGGTTCGGTGAGCGGCGTCAACTGCGCCATGGCCGCGACCTGCCGCAGCGGCGCGAACAGTGGGAGATGCTCGGCCCGGACGAACACATAGGTGTCCTCAACCTCTTCGCCCTCTTCGCCGTTCACGGAGTGCCTGACCGTCTTTATCAAGACATTCGGATCGTTGGAATCGCGGTTGATGGGGTCGTAGTCGACCGGGTCGTAGTACGCGTCCGGGTGCACGTAGAAGACAGCGACAAGACTGTTCGCCAATGACAGCGGGTTGAAGTAGGCGGGGAAGTCGGCGTATGGGTCGTACTCGTTCGTCACATACTGGGTGTCGTACGGCGACGCCGCTGCCGGGCCGTTGGACGTGATCAGGAACGGGATCCCCCATCCGGCTGGGAACCGTGCGGCGAGACCGCCGTTGGGCAGATTCGGCGACGCGATCATGACGAATTGCAAATTGTCTGTTGACGGTGCGCCCGGGTCAGAGGGGTCAACGGTTCGGCGTACCCTCTCGGCGACGAGCGAGCCCTCCGAGTAGCCGACGACCAGCAGGAACTGTGGAACGTTGTTTTCGTCGAGGCGATTGTCCGCGATCGCCTGCGCCAGCGCCGGCACACCGGCATTCACGCTGTTGTCGATGTCGTATCCGGCCGGGTACTGCACACCCACATAGCGCGGAAACTCAGTGCCGAACGGGACGACGTTCCCCTGCAACTTGTTGGGGATGTTGACCGCGGCCGGGTCGCCGCGACCGCCGACACCGATGGTGGCCGCCGCGAGTTCGACCTGGGGACTGTCCGGGGTGGTGTTCGTCGCATGGCCGAACGTCAGCGCTGCCGACAGTGCGACGGCAGTCGAGCCGACAAGAATCAGCGATGGCGACTGCCGATGCCGATCGGTCGAACGTCGACGCCAATCGGCGTTCCGGTGCTTTGCCACGACCTACTCCTCCCCGTCGCCGCAAATGAGCCGCGCGCGTCGAACGCTATCGCATGACCTTGATCTCGGCGAACAAAACTTCCGGACACGGCTCGCCGTCCCGTTTAGCTGGCGGTGTTCCCGACGCTTAGCTCAGCTGCGAGAAGTGACCAGTATCGTCGTTCCCGCTCTGTCAGCTGCGTTGACGTGACCGCACCGAACGCAGCGGCGTCCCGCGCGAACCGGGCAGGCGCGTCGGCAAGCGCATCTGGGCCCTCGAGCCGGAAGCTGCTCGGTGCCAGCGGGCCGAACAGCAGGGCGCGGCGCAGTTGCGGCCAGTTCTGAAGGCTCGGCTCGACACCGGCCGCCCGCGCAAAGGTGGCCGCGGCCAGGTTCATCCGAGTTTTCTGCGACTGCCCGCGCCGCGCGCGATACGACGCGACCGCGGCGCGCTGTGCGGTGTCGCCGGGCGCGGGCACGACGCCGCCCCACACGTATGCGATCCACCTCGCCTGCAATTCAAGCGGGACGAAGTAGCCACCCGATTGGTCCCACATGCCGAGGAAGGCGAGGCCGGGCAGGTCGGGATGAAAGGTGTGACGGTCCGCGTCCAGGTGAACGGTGTCGAGGTCGACGACCGCGCGGATCTCGTCGCTCAAGAAGGGCAGGTGCAGACGGAACCCGGTGCCGAACACGATTCCGTCGAACTCCTCGACCGCGCCGTCGGCGAACGTCACGGTGGTGTTCGAGACGCTCGTCAACCACGGCCGGACACTGATCCTGCCCTCGGCCACCAGCGGCAGGTAATGCTGGCTGAGGGTGACGCCCGCGGTGAACAGCGACGGGTCCGGCGCGGGCGCTCCGTACTGCTCCGGGCTGCCGCCGGCCTCGACGACTATCTCCTTCAGTTGCCGGTCGACCTCCGCCGGCGGCAGATGTTCGGCCGCCAAGGTGCCAAACCGGGTGAAGATCCGGTGATCCGACGGGACACCTGAGGCGAACTTCGGCAGCACGTACCGCTGCCGTCGCTGGGTGAGGACGACGCGGGCGGCGCCGACGTGGGCCAGTTCGGCCGCGATCTCCAGCGCGCTGATCGCGCCTCCGGCGATGAGCACGCGCTTACCGGCGAACATTTCGCTACCGCGGTACTGGTATGTGGACGTGACGCCTGCCGAGCCGGTGAACGTGTCAACACCGGAAACCGGTGGGATTGAAGGGGTTTGGAACCTGCCCGTCGCCACCACCACCCGGTCGTAGCGCTCGGTCACGCCTGCCGCCCGTACCAGCCAGCCTGCATCGGTTCTGCTGAGCAACTCGACGCGGGCGCCGCACCGAATGCGCGGCATGAGGCCGAACATCTCCGCGTACCGATGCAGGTAAGCCAATACGTCACGGCATGAGGGAAAGACGACGTCGGTCGAGGGCTCGAGGTCGCTGAAGGCTGTCAGTACGCGACTGGTGTTGGTGTGCATCGTCGGCCACACGCCGCTGTGGCCCGGCAGCCCGCTCCATTGTCCGCCCAAACTCGGAGCCTGTTCGAAGACCGTCGGCTCGAATCCCTGCGACAGCAACCAGCGCGCGGTCACCAGTCCGCCCGGGCCGGCCCCGATGACGGCAACGCTTCCCGCCATCCGCGAACTGTCCCACATGAAGTGCCGACACCGTGCGAAAGTGGGTCTGATCGAGAAGATTCGCCCAAGGAGGCGCGCAATGCCCAGGCTGAGGTTCGGATACTTCATCGCACCGTTTCATCGTGCGGGCACCAATCCGACGCTGGCGCTTCAGCGTGATCTCGATTTCGCCGAGCATCTCGACGCACTGGGCTTCGACGAGGTCTGGTACGGCGAACATCACTCGGCGGGCAGTGAAATCATCAGCTCACCCGAGATATTCATTGCCGCCGCGGCTCAACGGGCGAAGCGAATCCGCTTCGGCACCGGCGTGATCTCGCTTGCGTACCACAACCCGCTCTGGGTCGCCGATCGGTTGATGCTGCTCGATCACCTGACCCACGGCCGCGTGATCGGGGGCATGGGCCCGGGCTCGTTACCCAGCGACAGCGCGATGATCGGCCTCACGCCGACCGACACCCGCGAACTGCTCGAGACCAACCTCGACATCGTCGTGCGCCTGCTGGCCGGCGAGGCCGTGTCGGCGAAGACTCCCACCCACGAATTGATCGACGCGCGCTTGCAACTGGCGCCGTATTCGGACGGCGGCATTCCGTTGGCAGTGGCCGCGGTCGCGTCGCCGACGGGCGCTCGGCTGGCGGGCAAGCACGGTATCGGCCTGCTGTCGATCGGTGCCACGCTCGTCGTCGAGGGTTTCGACGCGCTCGCGTTTCACTGGGGGATCGTCGAAGAGCGGGCCGCGACGTTCGGCACTCAGGTCGACCGGAACAACTGGACTTTGGTCGGGCCCATGCACATCGCCGAGACCGAGGAGCAGGCCCGGGCCGACGTGCGGTTCGGGATCGAGCCGTGGTTCCGGTATTTCCAGAAGGTCGCGGCCTTCCCGCAGATGACGATCCCAGGCGATCAGGTCGACGAGATGATCAACATCATCAACGACGCGGGCGCAGGCGTCATCGGCACACCCGACCAAGCGCGCGCACAGGTCCAGCGACTGTGGGATCAATCGGGCGGCTTCGGCTGCTTCCTGCAGATGGGCCACGAATGGGCGAACCCGGCCGCGACGAGGCGGTCCGCCGAACTGTTCGCCGCCGAAGTGATGCCGCACTTTCAGGGGCAGGCGCAACCGACGGTGGACGCCGCGGCGCGCGCCAGCGAGGTGCGCGACGACCTTGCCCAGACCCAGCTTCAGGCGATCGACCACATGACCAAGAAGTACCAGGACGAAGTCGACTCGAAGTGATCTCGCTCAGTGGCCTGCCGCGGCGAGCAGACCCAGCACCTGCTTGGGCCCCAACGGCGAACCGGAGATCCTGACGCCGAGGGGCGCCAGCGCGTCGGCCACCGCGTTGACCACCGCCGCGGGCGATGCAATCGCTCCACCCTCTCCCATTCCCTTGACGCCCAACGGGTTTGGGCCCGGCGTCTCGATGTGGCCGAACTCGACGGTCGGCGCCTCGGCCGCGGTGGGCAGCAGGTAGTCGACGAAGGTACTGCTGAGCGGATTGCCGTCGTCGTCGTAGACCATGTGCTCGTAGAGCACACCCCCGACCCCCTGCACCACCCCGCCACACACCTGGCCCTCCACCACTTTCGGATTGATCATCCGGCCACAGTCCTCGCTGACGACGTAGCGCAGGATCGTCACACGACCCGTGTCGATGTCGACCTCGCACGTGCAGATGTGGCACGCGTTGGAGAACGTGAACGGTGGGGCCTTGAAGCGGTGGGCTGCCTCCAGACCGGCCGTCGTGCCCGGCGGGAGCATGTCGTGGCCGAGATAGGCCATCTGGCCGAGTTCGGCGAAGCCGATTCCCTTGGTGCCGGTGCCGCGCACGAACACTCGGCTGTCGTCGATATCGAGATCCTCGACAGCGGCTTCCAGTGCGTCGGCCGCGATCTCGAGCAGCTTCGCCCGCAGTTCGATGGTTGCCTGCGCGACCGCGTTGCCGCAGAGCACCGCGCTGCGGCTGCCGCCTGTGCCTGCACTGTACGGAGTGGCGGCGGTGTCACCCTGGACGACGGTGACGTCGTCGGGAGTACATCCGAGGTGCTCGGCGACCACCTGTTTCATCGTCGACACGATGCTCATCCCGGTGCTCGAGCTGCCCAGCAGCACTGTGACCTTGCCGCTGTGATCCATCCGCACCACCGCAGCCTCGGTGCCGAGACCGCCGACCGCGATCGCCGACGGTTCCACGCACAGGCTGATGCCGATGCCGAGGTAGCGCCCCTGCTCGCGGGCCGTCGACTGTGCGGCACGGAAGCCGTCGTAATCGATCATCGACGCGGCCTGCTCGAGTGTCTCGGCTGGGGTGATCGACTCGAAGCACAGCGCGCTTGGCAACGTGTACGGAAGGTCCTCGCTGCGAATGACGTTGCGGCGGCGCAGTTCCAGCGGATCGACGCCGATTTGACGTGCGGCGGTGTCCATCAACTGCTCGATGCCCACCGCGTACATCAGGAACGGGCCGCGGTAAGGCGCCTTGCCGCAGGTGTTCGTGTACACCGCTTGGCTGGCGAAACCGGTCTTGGAAATCTTGTAGGCGTTCGAAAGGAACGGCGCGACGAAGCCACCCATGCCCAGCGATCCCATGGTCTGGTAAGCCCCGATGTTCTCGACGTATTCGCCTCGGATGGCGGTGACAGTCCCGTCTGCGGCTAGCGCCATCGACAAGTCCATCTTCTCGTCGCGGGCATGAGATGCGGCCGTGAGGTTTTCGCGCCGGTCCTCGATCCAGCGCACTGGCCTGCCAAGCAGCGTGGCGGCCAGCACAACTGCCCACTCGTCGCGCCCAGGCATCATCTTCTGACCGAATCCGCCGCCGACATCCGGTTGCAGCACCCGTATCTGGTTGCTGTTGAGGCCGAGCAGTCCTGCGAGGAACGCCTTCACCTCGTGCACACTCTGGGTGGCACTCCACACGGTCAGCGCTTCTCCGTAGGGTTCCCAGTCGGCGATGATGCCGCGACATTCCATGGGCACCTGGACATAGCGGTGCATCACAATGGTGTCGCGCACCACGTGTGCGGCCTCGGCGAAGGCCTGCTCGAGTTCGGGGTCGCCGAGGACCGGAATGGAGGCGGGGATATTGGTGCCGAGTTCTGGATGCACCAGGTCGCTGTCGCCGCCGCGGGCGGCGTCGAGGTCGATGACCGGGTCCTGGAGGTCGATGTCCACGTCGATCAACTCGACGGCGTCCTCTGCGAGGTAACGGTTCTCGGCGATGACGATCGCGATCGGGTCGCCGACGTAGCGGACGTCATTCTCGGCCAGGCAGTACTTCGGCGCAATCGGCGCGTCCGGCATGGCGGGCAGCGATGCGCTGTGCACCAGTGGGTTCAGGTCCGCGGCGGTGTACACGGCCCGCACGCCCGGCGCCGACCGGGCCGCTTGGACATCGAGGCCGACGATGCGGCCACGGGCCACCTCGCTACGCAGGAACGCCGCGTCCGAGGCGCCGGGAACCACCACGTCGGCGATGAACCGGCCGCGCCCGGACAGCAGTCGCGGGTCTTCTGAGCGTGCGATCGCCTGGCCAAGGAATCGGCCGGCGGTCATGACGCGCTTCCGTTGTTCGCTGCGCTTTTCACCGCCGCGACGATGCCCTGATACCCGGTGCACCGACACAGGTTCCCGGACAGTGCCTCCCGGATCTGCTCCTCCGACGGATCAGGGTGGTCTTTGAGGAACGCGTGAGCCGAGACGACGAAACCCGGTGTGCAGAACCCACATTGCAACCCGTGCTCGGATTGGAAGGCCGCCTGGATGGGGGTGAGTTCTCCGTTGCGCCCGGAGAGCCCCTCGATCGTCGTCACTTCGGCACCGTCGGCCTGGACGGCGAACATCAGGCAGGAGCGCACCGCCTCCCCGTCGAGCAACACAGTGCAGGCCCCGCAGACACCGTGTTCACAGCCCAGATGGGTGCCCGTGAGACACAGTTCGTCGCGCAGGAAGTCGGCCAGCGTGCGCCGCGCTTCCACTGTGCGGGAACATTTTTCACCGTTCACTGTCACGGTCAGCGCAACCTCACGCATGTCTCGCCTCGTCGATCGCGGTCGCAAGCACCTGCGGGACAAGCGCTTTGGTCATTCGTTTGCGTTGTTCCCCCGTCGCGTGCAAATCGTCGGGTGGGTCCAGTGACTCGGCCAGCTCAGCGCCGAGGCCGGCGAGGTCGAGATTGTCCACTGTCGACCCGGTGATCGCCGTTTCGATGATCGTTGCCCGGGTCGGCACGCTGTCGACGCCGAAGATCGCCAACGCCGTCCTGCTCACGCGTTGGCCATCGAGTTGGATGCCACACACTGCGCCGCACATGGCGAAGTCGCCCGAGCGGCGGGCCACCTCGGCGACGGCCCAGCCACAGCTTCCCAGCCAAATCGGGAAGTGCGCCGCCACCAACACCTCATCGGGCTGCATGGCGGTGACCCAGGTCGACTTGAAGAAGTCCGAAGCGTCGATGCGCCTGCTGCCGGCCGGGCCGGTGACCTCGAGTGAAGCGTCGAGCGCCAGCGCCACAGCCGGGTACTCCGCGGCGGGGTCGGCATGGGCGAGTGAGCCGCCGACCGTGCCGCGGTTGCGGATCTGGTAGTGGCCGATATGGGATGTCGCCTTGGCGAGTAGGGGTACTGCGGCGGCGTCTTGGCTGCGCGCGACGGCGGACTGAGTGGTCATGGCCGCAACGCGTATCGACCCGTTGACCGCCGTGACGCCGCGCAGTTCCGCGATCGCCCGGATGTCGACGAGGTGCTCGAAACGTGAAAGCCGCAACGAGAGAAGAGGAATCAAGCTCTGACCGCCCGCGAGTACCTTCGCGTCGTCGCCGTGCTGCTGCAGCAGTGCGATCGCCTCGGGAATATCGGCGGGGCAGTGGTAGTCGAATGCTGCCGGCTTCACAATATCCCCCCGACCAACGGTTCAATCCACGCCTGAGCGAAGCATCGCATACCCGGGGCGGCCGGGTGGACAGATCGCGAAGCTCGTCAGCTCACCGCGGAGCGGCCGTCGCCTCGGTCACCACGTCGGGTTCTCGGTCCTGGTGTCGGCGGGTGGCCAGCACACACCCCGCCATGATGAGCGCCAGCGCGGCGATGTTCCACGCGGTCAACGGCTCGTGCAGCACGATGACCCCGGCGGCCAGCGCGACGGCCGGGTTGATGTAGGTGAACACCAGCGCACGGGCCGCCCCGACCTCGCGGATAAGCGCGAAGAAGACGATGAACGCCAGAGCGGTGCAGACGATCGCCAGGCCGGCCAGCGCCAAAAGCACTCGCGTCGACGGCATCCCGGCCGGCCAGGTGGCCGCCGCAGGGCCGGCGTAGACAAGCGCGGCGAAGCCGAGGCACACCGCGGTCATCGGCAGCGCGGGCACGTCGGCGAGATAGCGCGCGGCAATCAACGGCGCGATCGCATAGCACGTCGCGACGAGCAGTACCTCGATGATCGGCCACGTGCTTCCGCCGATGTGCGGGCCCGCAAGCACCGCGACACCCGAGATGCCGACGCCGAGGCCGATGATGCGCTTGTAGCCCAGTCGCTCACCGCCGGTGAACCGGTCGAGGACCGCGGCGATGATGGGGGAGGCCGCGATCAGCAGACCGGTCATCGAGCTGGTCAGGTGGCGTTCGGCGTCCGAAAGCAGCCACCACGCGGCGATGATCTCGAAGAACGCGAACCCGAACAGCGCCTTCCAGTGGTCGCGCACGATCGTCACGGTCTGCCGATTCAGCGCCATCGGCAGCAGTACCAGCGCGCCGACGGCAGTGCGGGCCAGCACCAGCACGGGCACCGAGACACCGTCGACCGCGATCTTGATCATCAGATAGGGGATGCCCCAGATGATGCTCATCGCGAGGAACAGGACCCATCCGCGCGAGCTCACGTCTTTACCCTACGAAACGTGGACAACCGAAATTCCCGGGTGGCCGAAGCAGTGGCCGCCGCAGGCATCGAGCCCAACGTCAAGATTCTCGACGCCGACGCCAAGACCGCGGTCGCGGCCGCCGCGCAGCTGGGGTGCGAGGTCGGGGCCATCGCGAACAGCCTGGTGTTCGACTGCGACGGCGAGCCGCTGCTGGTGATGGCGAGCGGCGCGCACCGCGTCGACACCGACCTGCTGGCCCGCGCGCTTGGTGCCACCGCGATCCGCAAGGCCGCTCCGCGGTTGGTGCGCGACGCGACCGGCCAGGTCATCGGCGGGGTCGCCCCGACCGGCCACCCGAGTCGGCTACGGACGATCGTCGACGAGACGTTGGTGCGCTATCCGGTGATCTGGACCGCGGCGGGCACCGCCGATTCGGTGATGTCGTTGACGTATGAACAACTGCTGGTGCTGACGGCGGGCAAGGCGATGCCGGTGCGCTGACCGTGCGTTCGCGCGATCACGTCCTCGTCAGTTCCGCGTAGCGCGCGACGTGATAGTCCGTCGAGCCGAATTCATATTGCAGTGCGGTGAGCCGCTTGAAGTAGTGGCCGATCGCGAGTTCCTCGGTCATGCCCATGCCGCCGTGTAGCTGCACGGCCTGCTGACCGACAAAGCGCGCGGCCCTACCGATCGTCGCCTTGGCCGCCGAGACCGCCTTCGCGCGGGTATCGGGATCCTCCTGCAGGTTCAGCACCGCCAGGTATACCGCGGCGACAGCCTGCTCGACCTCCATGTACATGTCGACCATGCGATGCTGCAGCACCTGGAAGCTGCCGATCGGTTGCCCGAACTGCTGACGCTGTTTGCAGTACTCAACGGTGTCGGCCAACACTTTCCGCATCAAACCGACCGCCTCAGCGCAGATCGCCGCGGCCCCTTCGTCGCGCGCCTGTGCAAGCGATGGCCCCGCCTGTCCCTCCTCGCCGAGCAGAGTTGCGGGCACGCCGTCGAACCGGAGGTCGGCGCCACGCCGATCGTCGACGGTCCGGTAGTGGTGGGCCTCGATGGCCGACCAGTCAGCGTCGACCAAGAACAGTGACAGCCCGCCCGGCGTGCGCCCAGTGACCAGAAGGTGCGTCGCGAGTGGCGCGCTCATCACGACGATCTTCTGCCCGCGCAAAACCCATGCATGCCCTGATTGTTCGGCGACGGTCGACACCGTGTGCCAATGCTCACCGGTGTCAGGCTCCGCAGCCGCCAGCGCAACGATCGCGGTCCCCGCGGCGATCTTCTCCAACAGCGCGGTGGCCAGCGTGCCGCCTGCACGGTGTAACAAACCAGCGGCCACGACGACCGTGTCGACGTACGGTTCGACCACCAGCGCATGCCCCAGCGCCTCGGCGATCACCATGATCTCGACTGGCCCGCCGCCGATTCCGCCTACCTCTTCAGGGAGCGCAGCGCCGAGGATGCCCAGTTCGTCGGCGAACCCGCGCCAGATGTCGGGCTGCCATCCCGCGCCGGTCTTGGCGGCGGCACGACTCTTTTCGAGGTCGTAGCGTGTCGCCAGGAACTTGCCGAGGCCGTCGCGCAGCAGTTCCTGTTCTTTGCTCAGATTGAAGTCCATTTAAAGCCCCAGAGCCGCTTTGGCGAGAATGTTCCGCTGAATTTCGTTGCTACCCGCGTAGATCGAGCCGGCCCTGTCATTGAAGTAGCGCAGTGGTGCAACCGCCTGCCAGGGCGCACCGCTGACGTAGCCGTCGGGCGGCGGCTCGTACTCCGAGATGGGGCCACCCGGACATGTCGCGTGGGGCTGATAGACCCGCCCGCGCGGACCGGCGGCTTCCATCGCCAGTTCGGTGAGTGACTGGCTCAACTCAGTGGCCAGCACCTTGAGCATCGACGCGCCAGGGCCGGGATGGCCGCCACCGGCAAGCGTTGCCAGCACCCGGTACTCCAGTATCTCGAGGACCTCGGTGCGGATTCGCGCCTCGGCCAGTTTGCGTGCGAATGCCGGATCGTCGAGAAGTCGGCCGCCGCCCGGCGCCGGTTGGTCGGCGGCCACGGTCGCGATCTCCTCGGCCATCACTTGCAGCGCAGGCGATGCCGCGCCACCGCCTCTTTCGAACTCCAGCAGATACTTCGCGACCGTCCAGCCGTCGTCGATCCGGCCGAGCACGTTCGCCTTGGGCACCCGTACCTCGTCGAAGAAGACCTGGTTTTGAATCTCCTCACCCGAGGTCATCACGAGCGGGCGAATCTCGATGCCCGGCGTGGTCATGTCGATCAGCACGAACGTGATGCCTTGCTGTTTCTTCTGCGTTTTCGACGTGCGCACAAGCGCGAACATCCAATTCGCTTCGCGCGCATGCGTCGTCCAGATCTTGCTTCCGGTGCAGATGAGGTCGCCGGCCGATTCGTCGATGACCGCCGACATCGACAGCGCGGCCAGATCCGAGCCCGCTTCGGGTTCTGAGTAGCCCTGACAGAAGAACACCTCACCGGTGAGGATGCGGGGCAGGAAGAAGTCCTTCTGCGCGTCCGTGCCGAACTTCACGATTGCGTGCGCGACCATTCGGATCCCCATCGGCGACAACGAGGGTGCTCCCGCCAGTTGGGATTCACGGCTGAAGATGTAGTGCTGAGTCAGGCTCCAGTCGCAGCCGCCGTACTCGACCGGCCAGGCGGGTGCGGCCCACCCCCGCTCGTGCAGAATCCGCTGCCACTGCATGCTCGCCTCGTGATCGGCGTACACACTGGTCATCAGGCGGCCGGCCCGCCGCAATTCGGGTGTCAGCTTGTCCGCCAGGAATGCGCGCACCTCATCGCGGAACGCCGAATCGGTCGCCGACCATGCGAGGTCCATGCGTTTCTCCCGTCTGCCGGAGGCGTGCAGACAGAGTAAACCTAGTTAGTTAAGTGGGCGAAGGCGGGGCCGAGTAAGTTAATCGCCGTTCAAGTGTTGCGTCCGGTCAGCGCGTCGCGCATACGATCGATGAGCCCAACGCCGGGGCCCAACACCTTGTTGGCAGGCGGGCGGTCGGGCGCCGAGGGATGCGGACGTGTCGGCGCCATCTTCTTGGCGTGCTCGAACTTCTCGCCGAGCTCGCGCAACTGGGCGGCATCGCACGCATCGCGAAGTTTCGGCAGGAGGTCTTTTTCCTCGTCCTGGACGTGGTGCCGGATCGCGTCGATCAGTTGGCGCGTCAGCTCGTCGAACTGCGGGTCTTCCGCATCCGTCTGCTCCAGTGACTTCATCAGCTTTTCGGCTTCTGCATGCTCTTTCAACTCGTGGTCGGCGAGTTCGTCGCCGTCGGGCAGCACTCGTCGCGCGAGCGGGTACAGGTACTGCTCCTCGGCAACAGAATGGCGGACCAGCTCCACGATGACGTGCTCGACGAGGTCGTGTTTGTTGCCGCCGCCGCCCTTCTCGATGTCGGTGAACACCGCCTCGACCTCCCGGTGGTCGGTGATGATGTCATCGATGATGTCGTGTGGGCTCGCTGTGGTCATGTCTCCTCCTCGATCGGTGGCTGCGAGCTACCCGGGACGACGCCGGTTAAACCCAGTACCGGATCACGGTGACGGGGCAGCGCGCAGCGGCCATAATCGGGATCGTGGAGCGGCGACGAGATGGCCTGGGCGGCCAGGACCCGATGACGCTTCTCAGGGAGCTGCCGGCGTTGGTGGTGTTGGAGCGGTTTCCGGTGCCAGTGCTGGCCATCGCGGAGGACGGAACCATCCTGTTCGCAAATGCGGCGTTCGCGGACATGCTCGGATACCCGCCCGACGCGGTCGAGGCGTTGAAGTTTCAGCAGATCTTCCACACCCTGCCCGCCGACGATTCGCCCGTCTCTGTGGTGCGCGCACACGCGAATCTGGTCGTCGAACTGGTCCACCACGACCGGTCCATCGTTCGGGCCAGGATGAGCAAGTCGGCTCTGTTGCGCGGCGACGATCCGGTGGCGCTGGCTACCTTCCAGGATCTGACGGAACGACTGTGGGCCGAGGAACTGTAGTCAGTCGGCCAACGCTGCGGGGGAGCGGCGCATCGACTCGCGGGCCAGAAACTCGGTGAAGTAGGGCAGCGACTCTTCGGTCACGATTGCAGGCAGTAGGACCTTCCATGCCCGCGTCACGCGCACCAAGACGTCGGCGCCCGCTGTGGTCGCGCTGGCTAGCAGTTCCGCCCCGAGCATCGACCCCACTATCGTCTCGCCGACCGCCTGCGAATCGACGTCCTCGCGTACGTCGCCTTCATCGATCGCGCGCCGCGTGTGCAATGTCATCTCCGAGGTCCAACCGCTGTAAGTGCGAGCGGCGACCTCGTTGAACTCGCCGAAAGCCCGCAGAAGTTTTGTTCCGCTCCGGACGATCTGGTCGGTGACCATGAGGTCCGCGAGGACGAAGACGCCGTGGATTATGTTCTCCATGGCGGGCGCGGACGAGGTGGAGATGCTGCGGTACGCCTCGGCGAGACGGATGTTGCCCTCCTCGATGATCGCGGTAGCGAGCGACTCCTTGGATTCGAAGTGGTAATACAGCGCACCTTTCGTCATTTCGGCGCGCTCGATTATGTCTCCCAATCCGGAGGCGGAGTAACCAATTTCGTTGAACACCTCGACGGCAGACCCGATGATCTTCATGCGGGTGGCCATGGACCGCGCTTGGCGAACCATCGTCCGAGTACCTCCGGAAGCTCCGTCGGCCGTCCCGGGTCGGTGTGGCCTAGCGAATCCTAACCCAGCGCAACTTCCTCGAGTGGCGTGGCGTTTCTCTGCGCTACGGCGGTGCGCCGCTTCAGGAACTGAATCAGATAGTGAATCCGGTCTGGCATGGCGAATCCGGATAGCGCGAGCACCCAGAGGTTCTCGAGATCACGCAGGAACTGCCCCGGTTGCGCCAGGTTGCCGGTCTGACGTAGCCCCAGGTACATCGATACCAGAAGCGTCGCGATGCTCCGCGGGTCGCGTCCTTCGACGATGTCACCGTCTCTGATGGCCTTCTCGGCGATCGAAGCGAACGCGTCCACCCACCGTCCGAGGACTTGGCCTTGCAGGCCATCACTGCGGCCGATGGACTCGAGCAGATTCAATCCGGCCCGGGCAATCTCGTCCCCGATGTCTTCGACCGCGACGAGGTACAGGATGTCGATCAGCGTCTCGAGCCCCGACAGTCTGCGAGCCAGCAGCTCATCGACCGACGCGGACGCCAACTCGAAACGGTGCTCGACGATCGCCGCCGCCAACGCGTGCTTGGACCGGAAGTGGAAGTACATCGCTCCCTTGGTGACTTCCGCGTCGGCCAGAATGTCGTCGAGGCTGACCTGGCTGTACGACTTGCGGGCGAACTGTCGGGACGCCGCGCGGAGAATGTGTTGCCGCGTGGCGTCCGCTCGCCTGTCGAGCTGTTCGGTCACATCCCAGCCTCGGAATCCTGACGGTGGTGCCGGTCGGGTAATCGTGGTTTCCGTAAATTAGCCGATTACCCGATTGTTTCACCCAACGCGCCTCACCGGCAGCCGTGGGCGTACCACTCTCGCGGGGCAAACCCCTTCACGATCCCCTTCGCCGTCCCGCGCTTGGTGGGCAGGGGCAAAGCGGACTGCCAATACTTTAAGTCATTTTTTCGGCTGCATATCATGCAAAAGGTATGTAAGCTGCTCATTGTGATGACTGGTGGTCCGGTCAGCGGGGAACGGTTCCGAAGGGCTGATCCCGAGGTCACCACGGGCGTTTCAGCGCCGATTACGCTATCGCCGAGCAAATCCCAATGGTATTTTCGTCCCGTTGCCATAGTCTGCGTTGGCAAACCCCCTCAAACCCCCGCGCGGACTGTGGCAACTTCGTGTCGTCCGTTTGTAGTAGTCGCGGGATATATGGAGCGTATCCATGCAAACTCGGCGCTCAACCGGTTCCAAACCGCAGGGGAATCCGCATCGCCGGCGCCGATTTCGATCAGTTCAGCAATATCGAGGTAATTAACGGTGAAGTGGGATATTGAAGTCGACGTGGTGTGTACTGGTGCGGGGGTCGCTGGACTGGCGCACTCGGTGGCGGTTGTCGACATGGACGGCGAGGTGTTCGTCGCCAGTGCGCGCGACGACGCGCGGCCAGGCGGGACATCGGTGGCGGTCCGGTCGCGCGTCGACCGACTGCACTGGCTCGACCTCGACGTCACAGATCCGGAAACCAACGAATACTTCGCCGCCCTGTCATCCGACCTCGGTCCGTTGACCAGGTTCGCGCGCGACGTCGACCTGCCGATCAGGGTGGTGGATCAGGCCAAGCCGGTGGACGCGCGCGGTGCCGTGCCGCCGTTCGTCGGCGCACGCCTCAGGGACTGGGCCGCGCGGTGTCTGGTGTCGCCCTACGGGTATCTCTCCACGCGTGTGGTTGATTGGCAATCGACCACGTTGCGCACCGCCGATGGCGAATCCATCGAGGTCGCCGAAATCGGGTCGATCACACCAGATCCCGGCAACGTCGGGGGTTCCGTGATGGATTGGCTCACCGCGCAAGCACGCGACCGCGGGATCGAAGTGTGTCAGGCGACGTCACTGGAGCGCATCGTGTTCGAGGAGGGCGAGGTGCTCGGTGCCGAGTTCATGACGCCTGATGGTCCTCTGGCCGTCCGGGCCAGGCACGGCGTAACCGTCGCCGCAGGAGGTCCGCAGGCTGCGATCACCGCGGGTCGGCCGCTACCTTCGGGTGCCGGTCTGCGTCTGTGTCTGGTCAGCCAGCCCGCCAGTCGCTTCGGCCGTCTCGAGCTGCTGACCTCGGAGCCGCTCACCAAAAGTGCCGTCTCCACGTGCCGAGCGATGAGCAGGCGGTTACCCGCGAACATGCGACAGACACACAGTCGCCTACAGACGTGGCGCTGCGGAAAAATCGACGGGTATTACACCCCTGGTCAGTAGCGCTTCCATCGCGTCGCCGGGCACCGGGCGGGACAGCAGAAATCCCTGAGCCCGATGGCAACCGTGGCGAAGCAGCGTAAGGGCGGCCGTCTCGGTCTCCACCCCCTCAGCGACCAATTGCAGTCCGAACGCTTCCGCCAACGCGATGATGGCCCGCACGATCGCGAGATCCCCTGGATCGGAGCCCAGCTCACGAACGAACCCTCTGTCGATCTTGAGCGTGTCGACCGGGAGCGACTTCAGGTGTGACAGCACGCTGTACCCCGTGCCGAAATCGTCGATGGCAACCTGGACGCCCGCACGCTTGAGCCCGGCCAGTGTGATGCGCGTGGTCTCGATGTCCTGCACCACGACGCTTTCAGTTATCTCGAGGCACACTGAGCCGGCGTCGAGCCCGAATTCGGCGATGATGTCAGCGACGCTGTCGACGAAGCCGTCGGTCACCAGCTGAACGGGTGAGACGTTGATCCGCAGCACCGTTTCGTGGCCCACCCCGCGTGCCCGCCATCGGGCGAATTCCTCGCACGCGGCGCGCATCACCCAACGCCCCAATTCCCCTGCGAGGTTTATTGATTCGGCAACGCCGATGAACGCAGCAGGAGACAGCAGCCCGCGGGTGGGATGCTCCCAACGCACCAGTGCCTCGGCCGCCAGGATCTCACCGGTGCGCATGTCGACCTCGGGCAGGTAGTGCAGCATCAGCAAACCGTTTTCGATCACGCTTTGCAGGTGAAGCTCGATGTCGTTGCGGAACTCGCTTTCCAGCGACATTTCGTCGGAGAACACCGCCACCTTGTTGCCACCGGAGTTCTTGGCCGTCAGCACCGCCTGGTCGGCGCGGCGCAACAGGTCCGAGGTGGTGTCACGGCCCGGAACCCCAAGTGCCACACCGATGCTGACCGTCCGGGTGAGCATCTCACCGTCGATGGCCACCCGTTCACGCAGCGTCGCCTGCAGTCGGTACGCCAGTGCCTCGGCGGTCTCGGCGTCCATTGGCGCGGCGGGCACCACGACGAACTCGTCGCCACCGAGTCGGGCGATCAAGCTGGGTCCGTCGACGCCTTCGCGCAGCCGTTCGGCGAGAACCCGAATGAACCAGTCACCCGCGGTGTGGCCGAGATAGTCGTTGATGGCTTTGAGCCGATCCAGATCGAAGAACAATGCCGACACCGGGCCCGGCTGGCCGGCGGCGAGCCGTGCATCGAGGTGGGCCAACAGTGCGCGACGATTGTGAAGCCCGGTCAGATCGTCGTGTTCGGCAAGGTAGCGCAGCTGTTCCTCGGCGAGCACACGTGCCTGTACCTGTGCGAACAGCGAGGCGATCGCCTTGAGCGCATTGAGCTCTTGGGGTAACCAGTCACGGTCGCCGAACTTGACGAAGCCGAGCACGCCGGTGGTGAGGTCGCCCGACAGCAGTGGCACGCACGCCATCGAGGTGGCCGCTACCTGCCTGCCCTCGTTGATCGTGCGTTGGTAGTCGTCGGTGGCCGGCTCCGGGCGGAAGACGATCGGTTCTTTCTGATGTTCACAGAGCGCGAAGACCGGGTCGGCGTCGGCGAAGTAGACGACCGAAAGTGGATCCGGGTCGGGGATTCCGGGGCGGACGGGCCACTCGGCGACGAGCACCGAGGCGCGGATGCGGTGATCATTACGGCGCAAGAAGCTGACATCCACGTCGAAGTACGCGACCAGATCGGCCAGCACCTTCTGGCTCACCTCGACCGACGTGGCCGCGGTCACTCCCATCAATTCGGTGGCCACTGACGTGACGACCGTGTCAAGGCTGCTCGGCAACTGATCCTCCGTATCGGTGTCAGCCCAGCGGCGGCGAGATTGGACGAAGCCCGCGCCGCCGGCTTGTCACCGACGGTTGCGGTGCGCGACTGAACCTGAGTACCAACACCTGTGACTCGCCCGCCGCGGTGTTGGCCAGCTTGCCGAAATTGTATTGCAGATCGTGTAGCTCTCCGGCGAAACCAGGCGATAGCGCGCGGAGGTCCTCGTCGGTGCGCGCATACAGAAAGGGCGGCGAGACGGGTTGAACGGCGAGCTGGTGCTGTTGCGCTGTGATCCAAACCGATTCGACGGCCGCTCCGCCCCGGGCGTAATCGGTCAGGCGGTCTCCGGCCACGGAGACCACAGCTAGCGCGGCGCTTTCGCGTACCCGATTCAAAGTCTCGTCGCCGAGTGCGGATCCCCCGTTCCACGCCGCAAGGTTCGCCATCACATCTGACCGCCGAAGGATGTCGAGCATCACCAGATCCGCGGGGTCCAGTTCGAGGCTGCGTACGTCGATGCCCGACTCGGGCGACGCGTCGCCTGGCGCACGGAGTTCGGCGAACATCTCCGCGTGTAGCAGGGGCGTCAGATACCGGATACGGTCGGCCGCGGCGAGTATCGTCGCGGCTCGCTCGAGGTCCGTTGGCTCACTGAGGATTTCGAGGCCCGCTCCTTCGTTTCTGGCGGCCACCCCAAGCGCGTCGACGGTACGGTCCGCGATCGGAACGCGATCACCGCGGCGCCGGTTGGTTTCCCGGCGCATCATTGCGTCATACATCTCGCGCAGCTGCGGGTCCTCGCCCGCACTTAGGCGGACGAGGGCGCTGAGAGGCGACGCTTCGTCGCCAGGTCGAAAGTCGACCTTGCCGACCAACCCGTGGGCGGTCGCGGCGACACGGGCGTTGAACGTGGCCGCCCCCAGTGCTACGGCGCTCGCCCGATACCGCACGTCCATCGCCGTCGTGCGCTCGGGCGCCAACCGGATGACCACCGCGTCGTCGCGCGTCTCGATCTGCCACGGCTGGGCATTGCCACCCGAGGGTGCGCGGGCGGCAGCAGCGGCGACGCTCTCGGCGGCCCCTGCCGGGTCGATGGTGACAGCAGGTTCCTCGTCTGGCGGCAATGCGCCCGTTGTAACGGCAGGCTCTGCCAGCGAGTCGAGTGCGGCAGCGGTGTCGATACGAACTCGACCTGAGGGTAACCGCTCGTGCAGCCCGATCCGCCGGACCGCCTCAGCAACGACCGCCACGTTGAGCGCGACTTCTGACGACAGCTGCGGCCACGTCGACAAGGTCTTGCCGACTTCGACCAGCGAGGCCGCCATCCGCGGCGAGACTTGAGTCGCGTCGGTCATTCGAAGCGCGTACGGAAGCTTGTCCCTGTTGCTCAGGCCGGCAAGCCTCGTGGCGTCCAGATCGCCGATGAGGCCGTGCATGATGGGGCGTTTTGGATCGAGGTCGAACCGCTCGACGTCAAGGAGTCCGCGGTCGCTGGTGGCCATCAGGACCGGTAGGTGCCGCGCTCTTGCGTGTTCGCGGACAAGGACTTTCGCGTCGAGCGAGTCACATTCTTCGATGAGGATGTCGAGGTCGTCGAGGAAGTCACCGACTGTCGTGGCGGTGATGCCCGCCGGCATGACCGTCACTGGCAAGTAGGGGTCGAGTTCGGCGATCCTTCTTGCACAGACCACCGCCTTGTTCACCCCTAGGTCGAACACGGTCGCCGGCACCCGGTTCAGGTTCGACAATTCGACGTCGTCGAAGTCGGTGAGTCGCAATTGGCCGCAAAGCCCCTGCGCAGCAAGGTTGTAGGCGACTGCGTGGCCCACACTCAGGCCGACCACGCCGATGTGAAGCCAATTGAGTCGGTCGAGCTCATCCGTTGTGATCAGATTTCTGTTGCGGTCGAGGCGAACCAGCCGAAATCCTCTCGGCCCAAGAACGCTGACAACGGTTCGGCGCCACGGATAGTAGACCCACCTGGTTTCTTCGGCGACCACGTCGGGCGGGGGCGACGGCCTGAGCCGCTGCAGCGCGGCCAACTGTAGCGGCGCATTGTCGACGAATTCGATGCCCGGGTCAGCTCGAAGCGCGTCCAGCATCGCCTCAGCCTTGGGATCCCCGGTGGTGAGGATTATCCCGTTGCACGACTCCGCATCATCGATGCCAGACGTCATCGCATCGTTCCCGCGGTGAGGTCGTCGTCGACGTGGGTGGCCAGCTCTTTCTGTTCGGTGAAGAACATCGAAAGCTGTTTCGGGTCAGCATGGTTGGCGAATGTCGCGCGGTCCCACCAAGCCAGCTTGGTCTGATAGCGGCCATCGGGATACGGCGTCGCGGGGATCTTCGTCGCCAACTGTCCACCCGACGAGAGCCATCGCTTGAGGACATACTCCGCAGCGGTCGCGACGATGAACTGAATGTCGAGCAGGTTCAGCGCATGCAGGGGAGTGCGGGAGATCGCACTGGTCAATTTTCTACCGCGGTCCGGATCGTCGGCTACCCAGGCGGTTTTCATCTCGACGACGCCGAAGGGCAGTCGGTCGGTCACCATTTTGCGCACGGCATCCTGACCAGGCTGCCCGCTCCACTCGAGTAGCGCATGGCATTCATCTGCGAATTGATAAGGACCCCTCCCGCGTAGGCCCGCCACCACGCGGCCCGCGTCGTTGACGCAGGCCGCGAAGATGACCGTATCGGCGCCACTTTGCAGCGCTTCCATGTCGAGCGCCCTTTCCACTCCGTGTTTGCGGTAGCTCTCACACGCACCGCGCACATAATCCAGCCACAGTTCTCGCTCGACCGAGGGTTGGGCGAATACGATCGTGCACTCGCTGTCGGGATCCCAGCAACTGGGACTTCGTGTCAGGGCCATGAATTTGCGGCGCGCGGTCACGGACTGGGGAACGGTCATTTTTGTCCCTTCCTAGGGCAGCCAGTCAACAAAGGTGTTGTGTTGGGCTGACGCAGATCAGTATCTCGCCACGAGTAACTCGGATTCCAGCTAGCAATAAAAACTTTTCCTGCACGTTGGGGACACGACGCAAATTTCCGGCCTCGTACTACTCGAGTCAGCGCCTGATGGCAATCACGCACTGAGGAATTGTTACTGGTAATGACGTTTTCCTCGAGTGGTTGGCGAAGTTGGCAGTCTATGCCACGAATTGGGTCGACAGGAGGGTCGAGCATTTCGCGATCCTTTCGCTATGTGTTGATTGAGCCAGCGAAATAGCGCGGCGACAGCTGTCAGCGGCCGACCAGGCCCCGCCGCGATCTATTTCTTGGTTGAGGTACCCGCGCTCCACGAAAGCGTGTGTGCGGGCTCTCGTGCCGCCGTCCTCATTCGCAGGCGACGGACTCCGGCCGGCTTCTGCGGTGGCGATATGTGCAGATTTCCGGGCCGGATGCACGCGGGGGTGACACCCTGACAAAGGTGAAGGAAGAGTACCCGACCACAGGTACCGGAGGTTTGCCGGCCAAGGATCTGGGCCGGCTCCTTCTGCGCTGTGCGGACCGGCCGGGCCTCGTGGCGGCGGTGAGCGCATTTCTGACGGGTGCGGGCGCCAACATCGTGTCGCTGGACCAACATTCCACCGAGCAGTCCGGCGGCACATTCATGCAGCGGACGATATTTGCCTTGCCCGGGCTGACGGCAGCGCGCGATGCTCTCGAGCGGGATTTCCGCGAACAGGTCGCCGCGCCGTTCGATATCGATTTCCGATTGACCGAAGCCGCGAAGCCAAAACGGGTCGCGATCATGGCGTCCAAGGAAGACCACTGCCTGCTCGATCTGTTGTGGCGCAATCGTCGTGGCGATCTGGACATGGCGGTTGTGATGGTGATTTCCAACCATCCCGATCTCGCCGATCAGGTGCGCCCATTCTCGGTGCCATTCCTGCATGTGCCGGCGACTAAAGATAATCGGGCGGACGCCGAGCAGCGGCAACTCGACTTGCTGCGCGGAAACGTCGATCTAGTGGTGCTGGCCAGGTACATGCAGATCCTGACGCTGCAATTCCTAGCCGAAGTCGGGTGTCCGCTGATCAACATTCATCACTCATTTCTGCCCGCCTTCATCGGGGCCGCGCCGTATCGGCGGGCGAAGGAACGAGGCGTGAAACTCGTCGGCGCGACAGCGCATTACGTCACCGAGGACCTGGACGAGGGGCCGATCATCGAGCAGGACGTGGTGCGGGTAGACCACCGACACGGCGTCGACGATCTTGCGCGGCTCGGCGCGGATGTCGAACGCCTTGTTCTGTCGCGGGCGGTGCTGTGGCACTGTGAGGACCGCATCATCCGATACGGCAACCAGACGGTCGTCTTCTAGGCGGTGAAGGAGAGAAGTGGTGAAGAAGTTCAGTGGGCTGGAGGAGTTCGCCGCTGCCCAGGGCAGCCAACTCGGTCCCACCGATTGGCTGGAGGTGACGCAGGAGCGCGTCAATCTGTTCGCCGACGCCACCGACGACCACCAGTGGATCCACGTCGACCCGGAGCGTGCGGTGAACGGCCCGTTCGGCGGGACGATCGCGCACGGCCTGCTCACTTTGTCGCTGCTGCCGCACTTCACGGCGCAGATGTACAGCGTCAGCAACATCGCGATGGCGATCAACTACGGCTACAACAAGGTGCGCTTCATCACGCCGGTGAAGGTCGGGGCGAAGATCCGGGCTCGCGCCGAGATCGCCAAGGTCGACCAGCTGGACGGTGCGGTGCAGGCGACGCTGACCACGACCGTGGAGATCGAGGGTTCGGAGAAGCCGGCGGCCGTCGCCGAGTCGATCGTCCGTTTCATCGGCTGAGAGTCCATTGCGGCGTAGGCCGGCTGGTCAGTACTGGGTCATCCCTTGGTCGATCGAGATCGCGGCCGCGGTAACGTTTTTCGACTCCTCGCTGGCAAGCCAGCAGACCGCGTCGGCGATGTCCTCGGGTTCGGCGGCCCATGTCGGCAGAAAAGGTGTGATCATCTGGGCCAGCTGCGGGTAGGTCTCGATGGCGCGGCCAAGCGAGCCGATCATGTCGCCGCTACCCATCAAGGTGTTCACTGCTCCAGGATGGACACTGTTGACGCGGATCGAGTGTCTGCCCAATTCGGCCGCGAATGCGCGCGCCATCCCGGTGACCGCGTGCTTGCTCGCGGTGTAGTGCAGCATGAACGGCTGCATCTTGATGCCTGCGGCGGAGCTGATCAGGATGATCGAACCGCCGCGGCCACCGTCGATGATCTTCTGTGCGCCTGCCATCACGGTGTTCCAGGTGCCGGTCACGTTGATGTCCATCACGTCGCGGAAGTCCTCGGCGGTGATGGTGTCCCATGTCTGCGGAGCCGAAATTCCAGCATTGGCCACGATGATGTCGAGTCGGCCCAGCGTGGAAACGCCGTCGTCGACGGCGCGTCGGAGTCCGTCGGCATCGCGGACATCGACGATCGTGGCCAGGATCTTCCGGCCGGTGGCCTCGACCTTGCCGACCGTCTCCGCGAGGTCATCCGGTGTTGCGGAATCATAAGGAACACAAGGGGGGAGCTTCCCGGCAATGTCGATGGCGATGATGTCTGCGCCCTCTTCGGCCATCCGCACTGCATGTGCACGGCCCTGGCCGCGCGCCGCACCGGTGACGAACGCCACCTTGCCCGCTAGCCGTCCCGTCACTTGGCCTCCCGCTGTGCGGCCCTGACCAGATTCGAACCGATGATCAGTCGCTGAATTTCGCTGGTGCCTTCATACAGGCGCAGCAACCGCACGTCGCGGTAGATGCGCTCGACGGGCACCTCCCGCATGTAGCCGCTGCCGCCGTGCACCTGAACGGCGAGATCCGCCACCTTGCCTGCCATTTCGGTGCAGTACAGTTTCGCCGCCGACGGTGCGACCCTGCGATCTTCGTCGCTGAGCCAGCGCCGAGCGGTGTCGCGGACGAGCGCCCGGCCCGCGAGAACCCCGGTCTGCATATCGGCGATCATCGCTTGCACCAGTTGGAAATTCCCGATCGGCGTGCCGCCCTGCGTCGCCGTGGCGGCGTAGGCGACCGATTCGTCGAGGGCGCGCTGCGCGATGCCGACCGCGAGTGCGGCGATGTGCACCCGGCCGCGCGCCAGCGATGTCATCGCGGCCCGGTAGCCGATGTCTTCGCTTCCGCCGATGAGCGCCGTGTCCGGCACGCGGACATCGTCGAACGTGACGTCCGCAGTCCATGCGCCTTCCTGGCCCATCTTCGCGTCCTTCACACCGACGATCACTCCGGCCGCGTCCGCGGGCACCAAGAACACCGCGATGCCCGGGCCGTCCTCGTCGGCGGGTCTGGTGCGGGCGAAGACGATGAACAGTTCGGCCATCGGCGCATTGGTGATGAACCGCTTTTGGCCGCCGATGATCCAATCCGACCCGTCCCGGACGGCTTTCGTCCGCAGGCCTGACGGATCCGAGCCCGCCCCCGGCTCCGTCAGCGCGAACGAGGCAATCAGACCGGAAGTCATCGGTTCGAGCCAGCGCGCTTTCTGTTCGTCGGTGCCGAAGCCGACGAGAACCTGCCCGGCGATGCCGTTGTTGGTGCCGAACATGGAGCGCAGCGCCGGCGATGTGTAACCCAGCTCCATCGCCATCTCGACGTCCTGGGCCAGGTTGAGTCCGAGGCCGCCCCACCGCTGCGGGATGGCGTAACCGAACAGGCCCATCTTCTTGGCCTGCTCGCGCAAGTCGTCGGGGACGCGGTCGTCGGCCAGGATCTCCTGCTCCCTGGGAACGACCGCGGTGCGGACGAAATGGCGGGTCTGCGTCAGTATCTCCCGGAAATCGTCGTCGCTGACTTCGGCGGTCATCGCGCTCCTCTTTCCGCGCGAGCAGACGTAAAAGTGTCCAAAACGCCGCGGAAAAGGGCACTTTTGCGTCTGCTCGGCGGGTGAATGGGGTCCGCGGCTGCCAGGATCATATATGAAATATGATGTGCGACTGACAGGCCCCTAATCGGGGCGTGACCAGCAAGAAGGGGTGATCAGGTGTCGTTGCTGACCGATCAGACCGCGGTCATCACCGGCGGTGCGCAGGGTCTCGGCTATGCCATAGCGGAGCGGTTCATCGCCGAGGGCGCGCGGGTGGTGCTTGGTGACCTGGACCAGGGAGCCACCGAAGCCGCGGCCAAGCAGCTGGGCGGCGATCAGGTGGCCCTCGCCGTGCGTTGCGACGTCACGAGGGCTGACGAGGTCGACGCACTGGTGGCCGCCGCCGTCGAGCGGTTCGGCGGCCTGCACATCATGGTCAACAACGCAGGCATCACCCGCGACGCCACGCTGCGCAAGATGACCGAGGAGCAGTTCGATCAGGTCATCGCCGTGCATCTGAAGGGCACCTGGAACGGCACCAAGGCGGCCGCGGCGATCATGCGCGAGAACAAGCGCGGCGCGATCGTGAACATGTCGTCGATCTCCGGCAAGGTCGGCCTGATCGGGCAGACCAACTATTCGGCGGCCAAGGCAGGCATCGTCGGCATGACCAAAGCCGCCGCCAAGGAGCTTGCCCATTTGGGTGTCCGAGTCAACGCGATCCAGCCCGGCCTGATCCGCTCTGCGATGACCGAGGCTATGCCCCAACACATTTGGGACCAAAAGCTGGCCGAGGTGCCGATGGGCCGAGCGGGTGAGCCCGCTGAAGTCGCCAAGGTTGCGCTGTTCCTCGCCAGCGATCTGTCGTCGTACATGACCGGCACCGTCCTCGAGGTCACCGGTGGGAGGCACGTGTGAGCGAGCTGGCTGCCCGGCGAGATCGACGAAATCGCGAGAACTACTCGCACCTTCGCGCCCACTTGTCCGTTTCGGCGGAGGGAGTGAACCGTGGGTGAAGTCGTTGTCTGCGAACCCGTTCGGACGCCGATCGGCCGCTATGGCGGCATGTTCAAATCGTTGACCGCCGTCGACCTCGGCGTCGCCGCGCTGAAGGGTCTGTTGCAGCGCACCGGAATCGAGCCTGCCGCGGTGGAGGACGTGATCCTAGGCCACTGTTACCCCAGCAGCGAGGCCCCCGCCATCGGACGTGTGGTAGCACTTGACGCCGGGCTGCCCGTCACCGTTCCGGGTATGCAGGTCGACCGTCGGTGTGGCTCGGGGTTGCAGGCCGTCATCCAGGCGGCGTTGCAGGTCGCCAACGGCGACAACGCCGTTGTGGTCGCCGGTGGTGCCGAAAGCATGAGCAACGTTTCGTTCTACTCGACCGACATGCGCTGGGGAGGCGCTCGCGGCGGCGTCAAAGTGCACGACAGTCTCGCGCGCGGTCGGACCACCGCAGGGGGTAAGCACTATCCGGTGCCGGGCGGCATGCTTGAGACCGCGGAGAACCTACGCAAGCAGTACGGCATCGCGCGCGAGGAACAAGACCAGCTGGCGGTGATGTCCCACCAGCGGGCGGTGGCCGCGCAGAAGGACGGCATCCTGGCCGAGGAGATCATTGCGGTCGCGGTGCCCACCCGCCAGGGCGAGGAGCTGATCGACACCGACGAGCACCCGAGGGACGACACCTCGGTCGAGTCGCTGAGCAAGCTCAAACCGGTTCTGCTGGACCAAGATTCGGCGGCGACCGTGACTGCCGGCAATTCCAGCGGTCAGAACGACGCCGCGTCGATGTGCATTGTCACGACACCGCAGAAGGCCGACGAACTGGGGTTGGCTCCGCTGGTCCGGTTGCTGTCGTGGGGCTCCGCGGGCGTCGCGCCGAACATCATGGGCATCGGCCCGGTGCCCGCCACCGAAATCGCGCTGCGCAAAGCCGGACTCGAATTGTCCGAGATCGACGTGATCGAACTCAACGAGGCATTCGCAGCCCAGGCGCTCGCAGTGATGCGGGAGTGGCAGTTCGGTGCGGCGGACCTCGAACGGACGAATGTGCACGGTTCCGGTATCTCGCTGGGACATCCGGTCGGTGCGACCGGTGGCCGGATGCTGGCGACGTTGGCCCGTGAGCTGAACCGTCGCGGCACGCGCTACGGCCTGGAGACCATGTGCATCGGGGGTGGGCAGGGGCTGGCCGCCGTCTTCGAGAGGGTCGGCGCATGACCAAACTGGCCCAAACTCTCGGCCTCACCGAGTTCCAGACCGAGATCATCGCCACCGTGCGGCAATTCGTCGACAAAGTGGTCATCCCGACCGCACAGGAACTCGAGCACTCCGACACCTACCCGCAGGCCATCGTCGATGCGATGAAGGAGATGGGCCTGTTCGGCTTGATGATCCCCGAGGAGTACGGCGGGCTGGGGGAATCACTGCTCACGTACGCGTTGTGTGTCGAGGAGCTTGCCCGCGGTTGGATGAGCATCTCGGGTGTGATCAACACCCACTTCATCGTGGCGTACATGATCCGCCAGCACGGCACCGATCGGCAGAAGCAGCACTACTTGCCGCGGATGGCGACCGGTGAGACCCGCGGCGCGTTCTCGATGTCAGAACCCGAACTCGGCTCCGACGTCGCCGCGATCCGCACCCGGGCAAACCTCAACGCCGACGGCACGTACACCATCGACGGCCAGAAGATGTGGTTGACCAACGGCGGCAGCTCGACTTTGGTCGCCACGCTGGTGCGCACAGACGAGGGGGCCGACAAGCCGCACCGCAACCTGACCGCGTTCCTGATCGAAAAGCCGACCGGCTTCGGTGAAGTCGCGCCGGGTCTGACCATTCCCGGCAAGATCGACAAACTCGGTTACAAGGGCATCGACACCACCGAGCTGATCTTCGACGGCTACACGGCCAGCGCCGACGACATCCTCGGGGAGGTGCCGGGCCAAGGCTTCTTCCAGATGATGGACGGTATCGAGATCGGCCGCGTCAATGTGTCCGCAAGGGCGTGCGGCGTCGGCATCCGCGCGTTCGAACTCGCGGTGCGATATGCGCAGCAACGCCAGACATTCGGTAAACCGATCGCCGACCACCAGGCCATCGCGTTCCAATTGGCGGAGATGGCAACGAAAATCGAGGCTGCCCACCTGATGATGGTCAACGCGGCCAGGCTCAAAGACTCCGGTGAACGCAACGACGTCGCCGCCGGAATGGCGAAGTACCTGTCAAGCGAGTTCTGTGCCGAGGTCACTCAGCAGAGCTTCCGCATTCACGGCGGATACGGGTATTCGAAGGAATACGAGATCGAGCGGTTGATGCGCGACGCGCCGTTCCTGTTGATCGGCGAGGGCACCAGCGAGATCCAGAAGAACATCATCAGCAAGCGCCTTCTCGCCGACTACCGAATCTGACCATGTCCGCACCCGATTTCGCGTACCGGGCGCAGCTCGCCGAGGATATCGCGCGTTATGTGCGCAGGCGCATCTTCGACGGCACATATGCTGCTGGACAGTACATCCGGCTGGATCAGCTGGCCGCGGAACTGGGTGTCAGCGTCACACCGGTGCGGGAAGCTCTGTTCGTGCTGACCGCGGAAGGTCTGCTGGCCCAGCAGCCTCGGCGCGGATTCGCGGTGATCCCGGTGACTGCGCGTGATCTCACCGATGTCGCGAACGTACAGGCCCATATCGGCGGCGAACTCGCCGCGCGGGCCGCCGCCAGCGTCACCGACAGTCAAATGCGTGAGCTGGAAAAGATCCAGACCGAACTCGAGGACGCCTACGCGGCCGATGACGACGAGCGTGCCGTGAGACTCAATCACGAGTTTCACAAGGCGATCAATGTGGCGGCCGATTCGCCCAAGCTCGCCCAGTTGATGTCGCAGATCACCCGCTACGCGCCCGAGTCGGTGTTTCCCACCATCGCGGGCTGGCCAGAGCAGTCGACCCAGCATCACCGAAAACTGTTGGCGGCCTTAGAGAAACACGACGAAGATCTCGCGCGCACGGCGATGTCCGAACACCTCGCGGCGGGCGCGACACCGCTGATCGAGCACCTCACCCAGCGCGGCGTGGTCGACTAACCGCGCGCGCGCAACAACGCGCGCAACCTACGCACGTCGACCTTGCCCGTGGCGGCACGCGGCACCTCGTCGTCCGACGACACCACCACCCACACCGTCGGAACCTTGAATGCGCTGAGTCGTTTTCGCGCCTGCGCGTGCAAATGATCGACGGGGGTTGCGGTCACCACGACCGCGCCGACGGCGCCGTCGACATCGGTGACATGAGCGTCGTCCACGCCGTCGATGGTGCGCAGCGCCTGCTCGACTTCGCTCGGGTAGACGGTGGCGCCGCTGACCTTGAACATGTCGTCGGAGCGGCCGTGGTAGAACATGAACCCGTCGTCATCGAGATGGCCGAGGTCGCCGGTGCTGTAATAGCCGTCGGACGTGAACAACTCCTCGCGACTGCGACCGCAGATTCCCCGCAACGTGTGTGGTCCGCGAAGCTGGATCATGCCGATGGTGCCTGCGGGAACAGCATCTCCAGTTTCCGGGTCGACGATGCTCACCTGCATGCCGTCGAACGGCTTGCCGCAACTTCCCCATGCCGATCGCGGCATGTCGGTGTCGGCGGGATAGCCGCAGTACGGTCCGAAGGACTCGGTCATCCCGAACAGCTTCGCGCGCGCACCGGGTGCTGCGCGCTTCTCCGGTGGCAACAGCGGTTCCAGGCTGCCCGGCCGCAGCGCCGACAGATCCGCACCGACGGCGGCGGACGTGCGCGCCAACGCCTCGGCCTGAGATGGCCAGCCGCGAAACAGCGTGACTTGCTCACGCTCGAGCAGCTTGAGCGTGGTTTCCGGCCGGGCGATCTCCTCCGTGACAAGCGTGGCACCGGCGAGCAGCGCGGACAGCACGCCGCTGCCGAATCCGCCCACCCAGAACAACGGCATCGGCAGGTAGAGCCGGGTGTCCGCATCGATGCAGCGCGCGGCCAGACCGGATCGCACCGCGGCCAACGCGTTGCCGTGCGAATGGATCACACCCTTGGGCGGGCCGCTACTCCCGGAGGTGAACATGACGGCCAGCGCATCGCTCGGCGTCACGGCAGTGGCAACGCCGTCGATGTGCTGATCGCTTGACGTCATTTCGTCTGGTGTCCAAATCGCCCGCAGTGCAGGAAGTTCGGGCGTCTCGACGAGGGCGGCCAGGTCGTCGAGATAGCGGTGGCCACGGAACTGCTCGACAGTGATCAACAGTTGCACCGACGCGGCGCGCAGCTGCGCCACCAGTTCCGGCGGCTCCAGCAGCGTGCTCAACGGAACCAGGACGGCGCCGATGCGCGTGGCAGCCATCGCGATCTGCACCCATCGCACGCCGTTGGGCATGATCAGCCCGACCCGAGTGCCCTTACCGACCCCCGCGTCGAACAGGCCGGCGGCCATGGCGCGCGTGGATTCGTCGAGTTCGGCGAAGCCGATTCGCGACTGGGTGTCGATGATCACCGCCTTGTCGCCGAATCGGTCGGCTTGTGCTCTGAGCAGCCCATCGACAGTGTCAGGCATCGAACACCTTCTGCAGCGCAGCGGTGTCCACCTTGCCGCTGGACAGCATTGGGATCAGCGAGCGCGGCAGCGCGACAAAGCGTTTCGGGATCTTGTAGGTGGACAGCTCGGCTTTGAGACGGTCGCGCACCGCCGCTTCGTCGAACTCGTCGTCGTCCTCGAGCGCAATCACCGCCGCCACCACCTGCCCGCGCTCAGGATCGGGAAGGCCCACCACGTGGGCGACGGTTCCGTCGGTCACCTTGGCGATCGCACGCTCCACCTCGGCCGGTGCGACGTTGGCCCCTGCGGTCTTGATCATCGCCCCCTGCCTGCCGAGGAAATACACGAAACCGTCGGCGTCGGTGCGCACGAGATCGCCGGTGTGGAACCAGCCGTCCACGTCGAAGGACTCCTCGCGGCTGCGCTTGTAGTACCGCTGCATCAGGTACGGGCCGCGGATGTACAGTTCGCCGTCGACGATCTTGGTGTCGAAACCCGGAGCGGGTTTGCCGAATGAACCGCGCCGGTGTTCGGGCTGGTCGGATTCGTCTTCGCTGATCGTGATGACGCTGCCGGCTTCTGTCATGCCCAACATGGTGTGCCGCAGTTCGGGGTCGGCGGGCCGCACCTCGGGCGCCATGATCGGATACAGGTTGCCGCGCCGGATGGACGACAGGTCACGCCCGGGCAGGCTGGGATGATGGGCTAGCTGAGCGATGCCCGCCACGAAACCGTTTGTCATCGTGGGTTTTTCGGATTCCAGCAGGTCAAGCGTGACCGCCGGGTCGGTGGCGTTGGAGCACACCAGCGTCGAGCCTGCCAGCAAGGTGGCCAACACCGCGAAGGCGATTCCGCCGATCCAGAAGAACGGTGAGTTGCAGAAGAGCTTGTCGTTCGCGGTCAACCCGCGGGTCTCGTTGAGTACCTGCTGGTGGCCAAGCAACGAGAAATGCGTGTGCACCACACCCTTTGGCATGCCTGTCGAGCCGGAGGTGTAGACGATCGCCAGCAGATCCGATTCGTCGACGTCGTGTTCCATCGCGTCGAACCGCCAGGCGTCGGCACCGTCGGGTGGGTCGGCGTCGATCAGCAGGTGCCGTAACAGCGGAGCGTCGATGTCTGCAAGCCGGTCGCGGTAATCATGCCCACGGAACGATGCCGCGGCGAGGAGGATCTCGGTGTCGCTGTGGGTCACCTGCGCGGCGATCTCGGGTGCGGTGGCGAACGTGGAGAACGGGATGACGACGGCGCCGATTCGAGCGGCCGCAAGCATCGCGACGATCCAGTGGGCCCCGTTCGGGTACAGGACGCCGATGTGGGTGCCCTTTCCGGCGCCGAGGCCGATGAGGCCGCGGGCCAACCAGGCCGAACGGTGCTCGGCGTCGGCGTAGCTGAGGCGTTCTGTGTCGCACACCAGCATTAGATGTTGCCCGCGAGTGGCCGCCTGCCGGCGAAGAACGGCCCCAACGGTCAACGAGTCATTCGGCATGGTGGACCGACCGGTTGAAGTATGCGCGGACTGCGCTGAGCTCGGGCTTGCCGGAGGGCGTTCGGGGAATCTGGTCGACGATCGCGATGTCGGTGGGAATCTCGTAGCGTGCCAACCGCGTGCGCAAGAACTCGGTCAGCGCTGTGGCGTCGACGGGTGTACGCAGCTCCACCATGGCGACAGGGGTTTCACCGAGGCGGTCGTCCCGCCTGCCCACCACGGCGGCGCCTCGTACCGCTGAATGGCTCTCCAGCGCCGCGCGCACGTCATCGGGCATCACCTTGAAACCGCCGCGGATGATCGCCTGATCGGCGCGGCCGAGGATCCAGAGGAAGCCGTCGTCGTCGACGCAGGCCATATCGGTGGTTCGCATCCAGCCGGTAGAGGGCCCGAGCTGTCCCGGTTTGACCTCGAGAAGCCCGGCCTGGCCAGGGGGCAGCGGGATGCCGTCGTCGTCGACCACCCGCAGCTGCGCGCCGAGAGTGGCCTTACCGACGCTGCCGCGCTTGTCCCGCCAGTACTTCTGGTAGTCCGCCAGTGTCCAGCCCGCGACCCCGCCGCCGAATTCTGTTGCCGCGTAAGACGTGAGGACGGGAATACCGAACTTTGCGGTGAACGCGTCGGCGTCGTCGGCCGACAGCGGAGCGGTTCCCGACGTCACCGCCAGGATGCCAGCCAGATCGTCGCGCGTCAGATCGGAGTGCAACACCATGCGCAGGGCGGCGGGCACCAGTGACACCGCGCGCGGCCGATGCCTGCGAACCGCCTCCACCCATTCGGTGAGCTCGAACCGATCCAGCAGAGCGAACGGCCTTGCCTCGCAGACGCACTGCAGCACACGGTAGACCCCGCCGACGTGCACCATCGGGGCGTTGACGATCGCGACGCCGTGCCGCAGCTCAGTGGGCATCGGCGACGTGATCACGCTGCGGGCCAGCATGTCGTAGGTGAGGTCGATCCGCTTGGGCGGACCCGTCGTCCCGCTGGTCAGCATCCGGACCGCGATGCCGGTGCCACCGGGGGCGGCGCTGTTGATGCGTGGTGCATCGTCGAGGCTCGACAGCGGCACCAGGGTGGGACCGTCAGGAGCCAGCAACAGCAGATCATCGGGTGCCCCGATCATCACGGAGAGGTCCATCGCGGCGATGTCGGCACGGATGCGGTCGTCGCCCCTGGACGGGTTGATCGTCACGACGGTGCCGCCACCGAGGAGAACACCGAGAAACGCGGCCACTTGAGCGGGATCGTTGCGCAGCACCATGCCGACATCGGCGGCGCCGATCGCGGCGATGCGACCCGCAAGCTGGCCGACCTGATGCCAGGTGGACCATCGACCGTGGTATTCGATGGCCGCCGCATCTGGCTGCAACGCCAACACGTCGGCGATCCGCCGGCGCAGTGCATGCATCAGCGGACCTTCGGCGCGGCGGTCGTGCCAGCGTCGTGGGCGGCCAATTCGGCCTGTCCGAGCGGGTTTCCGAGCCGCGTGTAGATGAGATTCTGCTCGAGCGCCACCCGGTACGGCTTGTCCAGCGACTCCCAGATTGCCTTCACGGTGCCCTGCGTTGCCGACGGCGGTTTGGCCGCGATCGCCGCCGCGATCTCGTGTGCCCGCGCCCACAGGCCGTCTCGTGAGACGACTTCGGACACCAATCCGATCCGCAGCGCGGTGTCGGCGCCTATGCGTTCATCGTTGCCCATCAACGCGATTCGTAGCGATTCGCCCAATCCGACGCGACGCATCAAGCCGATCGGCTCGAGGGCGCACACCAGCCCGGTGCTGACGTGTGAGTCGAAGAACGTCGCATCGTCAGCGCAGATCACCACATCGGACTCGTTGACGAAGTAGAACGCCCCCGAGGTGCACATGCCGTGAACGGCGCACACGACCGGCTTCCACATCTTCTGCCACTTCGGGCTCAGCGCCTCGCCCGGATCCTCGTGATTCCACACATTGTCCGGTTGCCCGTAGGACGTCTTGACATCCAGGCCGGCGCTGAACGCCCGATCACCTGCTGCGCGAAGCACGACAACGTGCACGCGGTCGTCGAGTTTGACCACCCGCCACGCCTCGGCCATCTCCTCGCACATGGTTCTGTTGAATGCGTTCAGTGATTCCGGCCTGTTCAGCGTGATCGTCGCGACATGGTCGGCCGTGTCCACGTCGAGCAGGATCGTCTCGAAAGCTGTCATCGGCACTGCCAATTCGGCGGCCGCTTCTCCATGAACGCCTTCGGCCCCTCGAGCGCGTCGTCGGTGCGGACCACGCGTTCGCGGAAGGTTTCAGCGAGGATCTCGGCCTCGTGCAGCGGAAGGTCGAGCGTCTTGTGGATGGCCAACCGCGTTCCGCGCACGGCGAGCGGCGCGTTGGAGTTAACGATGTCGGCGATCTCGTGTGCGCGTTCGAGCAGCTTGTCGTGTTCGACGACTTCGCTGATCATGCCGAGTTCGTAGGCTCGCTGCGCACTCATCCGTTCGTGCTTGCCCATCAACGCCATTCGCAGCGCGATGTTGCGGGGCAGTACGCGGGCCAACCGCACCATCTCACGGCCGGCCACCAGGCCGATGCTGACGTGCGGGTCGAAGAACGTCGCCATGTGCGAGGCGATGGCGATGTCACCCGTGGTGATCCAGTCCAACCCTGCGCCGCAACATAATCCGTTGACGGCGGTCAGCACGGGTTTGGCCATCCGGCGGAACGGCGGCGTGCCCTCCTGCGGCGACTCCCACTGGTCGTAGGTGGACAGGTAGGGGCGCTCGTAGATCACCCGGCCGTCTTCGGGAATCTCGCCGACGTCGGCGCCTGTGCAGAAGGCGCGGCCGGTGCCGGTGACGATCAGAGTCCAGACGTTGTCGTCGTTCTCGGCCTCGTCGTAAACCGCGCGCAGTTCGGCGATCATGGCGGGGCTCAGGGCGTTGAGCGCATCCGGTCGGTTCAGCGTGATGGTGGCGTTGTGCCTGTCGACTTCATAGTTGATGTATCTCATGGTCACCTTCCACCGAACTCAGGTGTGCGCTTGTCACGGAATGCCGCCAAGCCCTCCTTGAAATCGGCGGTGCGACAGGATAATTCCAGGTTGAACAGCTCCTGTGTCATGGACTGCGTCATGGTGGCGTGCTGCCCGTAGTTGATGGCCTGCTTGGCCAGGCCGATCGCGACGGTCGGGCCTGCCGCCAATCGAGTGAGCAGTTCTTCTGCGGCGGCATCGACGTCGGAGGCGCAGCGGTGGATGAGCCCCCAGGCCGCCGCGTCGGGTGCACTCACCTTCTCGCCGAGGAGCAGCATCTCCTTGGCCCGTGCGATCCCGACCAAGCGGGGCAGCAGCCATGTCGCGCCCGAGTCGGGGGAGAAGCCGCGGCCGACGAACGGCTCCCAGAAGACAGCGTCATCGGCCGCCACCGTGAAGTCGGCCGCCAACGCCAGATTGCAACCGAAGCCTGCGGCCCAGCCCCGCACAGTGCACACCACCGGCAACTGAACGGTGTGCACGAGTTCGATCACACGGTTGGCGGCGTGTGGAATGCGCCGAACAAGATCACCCGTTCGGGGCCGTCGCCCGACGCTGTTGGTGGCGACCCAGTCAGAGCCTGCGCAGAAATTGGCGCCGGCGCCGCGGATGTGGATGGCCCGCAGCGAGTCGTCGGTCGCGGCGTCGGTGAGCACGCCGACCAGCGAGTCGATCATCGAATGGTCGAGCGCATTGTGCCGGGAGGGGCGGTCCAGCGTCAGCAGGAGCACCCCGCCGTCTCTGGCCGCAGTCACTGCGCCTTCGTCGGTCACCGTGGAAATCCGCCAATCCAAAGTCATACGGTTAGGTCTACAGTATTGCTATCTTGTACAAGTTAGCAAGGAAAGGGCGAATGCCGGAGGACAACGCTCGGTACGGTGAGCGGCCGCTGCCGCAGACGGTCGCGGCCGCGGGCGCACTGCGGCGTCTGGCCGGAGTGCTGCTGTCGCTCGAACACGAACATCCCACCGTGGATGCCATGCTTGCGCAGTTCGCCGAATGGGAGCAACAGTTGGCGACCGCCGTTCCGCCCGATCCGGCGCCCCGGATAGGCGAGGGCGGGCAGGAAAGGCGGGTCTATCTTGACCACGCGTTCGACGTCGGCGCCTACAACCCGTGCTTCCCCGAGTACCGGTTCGATCACCTCGACGACGAGACCGCCTCCGGCGCAGTCACTTTCCCGCTCGTCTACGAGGGGCCGCCCGGTTTGGTGAACGGCGGCTTCCTTGCGGTGTTCTTCGACTGCATCACCCAGCATCAGAGTTGCGCGGCCCAGCGGACGGGCAAGACGCGCTCGGTTGCCGTGACGTACCGCCGGCCGACCCCGATCCTCACCGAACTGCGGTTCGAGATCGAGCGGTCCGAAGAGCAGCGCCGGGTGACGTCGACGGCACGCCTGCTGTTGGGCGATGAGGTGTTGTGCATCGGCGAGGTGAAGACGCTGGCCACTTCTCCGGAGATGCTGACCGGTTTCCAGTTCGGCAAGCGCCGGGTCAAGACCTGATGGTGGTCCAGCGCATCCGCCAACCGCGTGTCGCCGAGATCGTGGCCGCCCGACTGCGGGAGGACATTCTGTCCGGGCGACTGAAGGAAGGCGACGTGCTGCCGTCTCAAGAGATTCTGCTCTCCGAGTTCGGCGTGAGCCCACCGGCGCTTCGCGAGGCCATCCACATCCTCGAGACCGATGGACTGATCTCGGTGCGGCGAGGCAACGTCGGGGGCGCCGTCGTGCATCAGCCCTCCGCTGAGCGCACCGCACACATGATCAGCATGGCGTTGCAGTCGAGATCGTCGACACCTGCCGACGTGAGCGGTGCCCTACTGCACCTCGAGCCCATCTGCGCGGGCATGTGCGCGGCGCGCGAGGACCGGGCGACTGAGGTGCTGCCTCACCTGGAAGCCGAAATCTGCCGTCAAGCAGAGCAATTCGATGACCTGTCGCGGTATGTGCCCAATGCCAGGCGGTTCCACGAGGCGATCGTCTCGCGGTGCGGAAATGAACCCATGATCCTGTTGATCGGATCACTGGAGTTGATCTGGTCCGCGCATGAGTCATCGGTGTGGAGCGACGACAACCCGGCTGACCCGATGTCGCGCAGAACCATGCGCGCGGCATTGCGGGATCACCAACGTCTGTTCGATGCCATCCGAGACGGTGACTCCGCCCGTGCGGTCCGGATCGCCCACGGCCATTTGACCGTTGCCCGGCGGAACACGCTCGTCGTTGGTAGGGACAAAATCATTGAGGCCAGAATGATTTCGAACGGCAACCATCAGGAGCCTGGCAGATGACTGACGAACGCGTGCTGTTCGACGTCGATCCCGACCACCGGATCGCGACGATCACGCTCAACAACCCGCGCCAGCGCAACTCGTACGATGCGGCGATGCGCGACGTGCTTGCACGCCGCCTCGACCGCGTCGCCGAAGACGACGACATCACGGTGGTGGTCCTGCGCGGGGCGGACGGCGTGTTCAGCACGGGGGCGGATATGAACAACGCGTACGGCTGGTATGGCGACAAAGACGCGCCCGAGGCCAAGCGGCGGCCGAGCCAACGTCGACGACTCTCGGTGGACCGCAAGTCCTTCAGCTTCTATCACAACCTGATGGGCTTCCCGAAGGTCACTGTCGGCGAGATCAGTGGCTATGCGCTCGGCGGCGGGTTTGAGATGGCGTTGATGACCGACATCTCGGTGATCGCGCGCGATACCAAGATCGGCATGCCCGCGACACGGTTCCTCGGGCCCGCGCTCGGCAGCCTGCACATGTTCTTCCACCGACTGGGGCCGGTGCTGGCGCGTCGACTGCTGCTGACCGGCGACATCATCGAAGCAGGCACCGTCGCGCACCTCGGCGTCTTCACCGAGACGCGCGAACCCGAGTCGGTTTCGGCACGGGCGCGGTACTGGGCGCAGAAGGCGGCGAAGATGCCCGCCGACGGTGTCGTCATCGCTAAGGAAGCATTCCGCCTCGTCGAGCAGAGCCAGGCCTACCAGGGCGAGGAGGTCGCCAGCTACCTGTTCCACGCATTCGGGACGAACCTGCAGTTCGCGCCGGGGGAGTTCAACTTCGTCAAGACGCGGGCCGAGCGCGGAACCAAGGAGGCGTTCCGGCTGCGCGACGAGCACTTCGACGTGCCCGAACCCTGAGTGACGCCGGTCACCTACTGGCGACAATACAGTCTCTGCTATTTTTGTAACGTCGATAACGCCGAACCCGAGGTGGAAATGATGTCCGAGCCAGTCATCGTCGGTGCCGCCAGGACGGCGATCGGCCGTTCGTTCAAGGGGACGCTGGTCAACACCCCGCCCGAAACGCTGATCACCGCGGTGCTTCCCGAGGTGGTCCGCCGCTCGGGCGTCGACCCGAAGGACTTCGACGACATCATCTTCGCCGAATCGCATTACGGTGGTGGCGATCTCGCCCGGTATGCGGCCGACGCAACCGGCATGCAGGACGTACCCGGTCAGTCCGTGAATCGGCATTGCGCGGGCAGCCTGACGGCGATCGGCAATGCCGCTGCGCAGATCGGCTCCGGCATGGAGCGCGCGCTGATCGCCGGTGGGGTGCAGTCGCTGTCCATGACGCCGTTGGTGAATTGGCGCATCCCTGGCCCCGAACTGAAGTTCGAGGAGCGCTGGATGCCGCCGATCCACGTAGAGACGCCGGATGCACCCTGCAAGGACATGTCGATCACCGTCGGGTGGAACACCGCGCAAGCCGTCGGCATCACCCGGGAGGAGATGGACGAATGGGCGGCCCGCTCGCATCAGCGTGCCATTGCGGCGATCGATGCGGGCAAGTTCGTCGACGAGATCCTTCCGCTCAAGGTGCAGCAGTTGGACGGGTCGGTGGTGGACTTCAGCGTCGACGAGCACCCGCGCCGCGACACCACGGTGGAGAAGTTGGCCGGGCTCAAGCCGCTGCACCCGGAGATCGAGGGATTCTCGATCACGGCAGGCAACAGTAGCGGGACCAACGACGCGGCGGCCGCCGTCGCGCTCGTCGACAATGATTACGCCGACGCCAACCACCTGACCAAGATGGCGACTGTAAAGGCGTGGGCGGCCGCCGGTGTCGCACCTCGCGATTGCGGGCTCGGTGCGGTGAAGGTGATCGGCAAGGTGCTCGACCGCGCCAGGTTGAAGCCGTCGGACGTGGCGCTGTGGGAGATCAACGAGGCGTTCGCATCCGTGCCGATCGCCGCGTGCAAGGAGTACGGCATCGACGAGGAACTGGTCAACTTCTCCGGAAGTGGTTGCAGCCTCGGCCATCCCATCGCCGCGTCTGGCGCGCGGATGGTGACGACGCTCGTCTACGAGTTGCAGCGGCGTGGCGGTGGCATCGGCGTCGCCGCGATGTGCGCAGGCGGTGGCCAGGGCGGCGCCGTGGTCATCGAGGTCTAGGGCGAATTCGCCAGACTCGCTGGCGAGAAACTGTATCGAAGCGCGACGGCGCGACGTTCTTTCCGTTTGACCACTCAACACGGAGGTGAACGAATGCGTCGTCGCACCGCACGCGATGCGATCGCTCTTGGCAGTACCGCACTGATCGCGCTGACACTGTCGGCGTGCAGTCAAACCGCGCCGGAACAGGCACAGACAAACTTGAAGATCGAGGGCCTCGCACAGATCGATGCGAATGGGGCGGAAGTCAAGGCAAGCGGTGGCGATACTCCCGTAGACCCCGCGGGGGACGGCAAGGCGTCGTGCCCTCCGGTGTCGATTGCGACTGCCGGCGCCTTCACCGGTGCGGATGCGGCATTGGGCGCCAACATGAAAGACGGGGTGCAATTAGCGGTCGACAGGCACAACGCCGCCAATCCCGGTTGCCAGGTGCAGCTGAAGGTCTTCGACACGGAGGACGATCCGCAGAAGGCCACCGAGGTCGCACCGCAGATCATCGACGACTCGTCGATCATCGGGTTGGTGGGTCCGCAGTTCTCCGGCGAGACGAAAGCGACGGGGAACATCTTCAACCAAGCGGGCCTGGTGGCGGCCACGCCGGCCGCGACCAATGTCGCGTTGTCACAGAACGGTTGGAAAACCTTCTTCAGAGGTCTGGCAAACGACGGCGTCCAGGGTCCGTCTATCGCGAACTACTTGAAGAACACCGTAGGCGCGAAGAAGGTCTGCGTCATCGATGACAGCACCGACTACGGGCTCGGCATTGCACAGGCGGTCACCCAAACACTGGGGCCTGCTGCGGACTCGCAGTGCAAGTTCGAGGTGAAGAAGGGCGACAAAGATTTTTCGGCGGCAGTGACACAGATCAAGTCCGCCTCGCCCGACGCGATCTTCTACGGTGGTTACTACACCGAAGCGGCGCAGCTGGTCCAGCAAGCGCGCGACGCGGGTGTCACGGCAACCTTCGCCGGCGGTGACGGCAGCAAGGACCAGCAGTTCGTCAAGCTGGCAGGAGCAACGGCCAAGGATGCACTGCTGTCATGCCCTTGTGCGCCGGCTAGCGGCTCCTTCGTCGACGACTACACCCACAAGTTCAATCAGGAGCCCGGTACCTACAGCACCGAGGCCTACGATCTGGGCACGATCCTCGTGAAAGGCATTGACTCGGGCGCTATTACACGCCCCGCCCTGCTCGATTTCGTCCGCAACTACGCCGGCCAGGGCCTGGCACGTAGATACCAGTGGACCCCTACCGGTGAGCTGACGACGACCCTGATCTGGGTCTACAAGGTGCAGTAGCCGCTAACGGGCGGCGGGCGCCTTCGCCCGCGTGCGCGGATCTGACGCCTTGCGCGTGCCCGTCGCCCGCTTACTCCCCGACGCGATGAGGTGACCCGCGTGGTCGAGGATGCATTCGAGACCGAACTCGAAGTTCTTGTCGTCGGCCGCGCCGATGTGGTGCCCCTTCGCCGTCACCTGGGCCAACAGCGGCGTGGTGTCGGGATCGATGGTCATCGTTTCCTCGATATCGCTGGGCCCCTCGCTGTCGGCGGCGCGGTTCTTGTCCCGAAGCCGCTGCAGCACTACTGAACCGCGAACGTGCACCGACACCGCGGAGTACGTGTCGAACGCTTCCTCCGCCGACAGTCCGGCCTCCACCAGGCTGGCGATCGCCTTTTCGACCTCTTGCACCCCGATCTTGGCGGCGCGTGGTGAAAGTGCCGACCGGATGAGGATCAGATCGCAGAGAATCGGGTTGCCCAGGAACGTCTTTCGCATGGTGCGCGCATGATTGCGCAGCGTTTCCCGCCAGTCCGTTGCCTCCACGTACGGCGTCGCGAAGACATAATGCCGCAACGCGCGATCGGTCATCGCGTTGAGCAGATCGTCTTTTTTGCGGAAGTACCAGTAGATGCTGGTGACGCCGACGCCCAGGTGCTTGCCCAGCAGCGGCATGCTCAAGTTGTCGATGCCGACCTGTTCGGCGAGTTCGAAGGCGCCCTTGATGATGTCGTCGGGATTGATGGACCCGCGCTCGCGTCGCTGACGCTTCTCAGCGGTTGCTTGCTTGGCCACGAGGCGTACCTCCATCAAGAACTTGGTGAAACCGAATCTACCGGCGGCCGCATCTGAACTGCGTCTTTGCCGTCGTGTCGCCGCTCGGCGTTATCGACAACCTTACCGGCGCCCATCCGGTCACAGGCGCCTTCACTTTCTCATCCTTCTACTGTAAGACATATAGTAAGCATTTCTAGCAAATCGGTTCGAAGGCAGGGACGAATCGGGGATGGACCTGGGCCTGAGGGACGCCACCGCGGTCGTCGTCGGGGGTGGCCGCGGGATGGGCTTCGCGGCCGCGCGCTGCCTTGCCGAGGACGGCGCGCGGGTTGCGGTTGTCGGCCGGACGAAGGAGGTCCTCGAACGCGCCGTTTCTGAATTGACCGACTCTGGCAGCCCCGACGCGGTCGCGTTGGTGGCTGACACCGGCGACGCCGACCAGGTCCGGAGGACCTTCAACGACGTGAGCGAGCGCTGGGGCGGCGAACTCAACGCGCTCATCAACGCGGTGGGTCCGGGAGGCATCGGCGCGTTCGAAGACCTGACCGACGAGCAGTGGCGACAGGCATTCGACGACGGTGTGATGGGCATGGTGCATTGCGTGCGTTCGGCTCTGCCGCTGCTGCGCAGGGCGAAATGGGCTCGCATCGTGAACTTCTCCGCGCACTCGACACAACGGCAGGCCGTCATCCTGCCCGCCTACACCGCCGCCAAGGCCGCAGTGACAAGCATTTCGAAGAACCTTTCGCTGTCGCTGGCCAAGGACGAGATCATGGTCAACGTCGTCTCCCCGGGCAGCATCGCGTCCGAAACGCTGCGCGGATGGGCCGACTCGGTCGGCGTCGACGGCGACGATCCGTACGCGTTGATGGCCGCGATCGACCAGCACTTCGGGCATCCCGCACACCTGCCCCGCGCCGGACAGCCCGAGGAGATCGGGCCCGTCGTCGCGTTTCTCGCATCAAAGCGCAACTCGTACATGACCGGAGCCAATATCAACGTCGACGGTGGTAGTGACTTCACTTAGGGAGTGAGAGATGGCAACTGCCAACGAGGCTCGCGATTGGGCGCACGCAGCGCTGCGCGGAATCGGCAACAGCCTCTACACGCCGTTCAGTGGTGTCGACGGTGACGACATCGACTGGAGCGCGTACCGGACATTGGTGCGTTACTGCGTCCGCGACCTTCGCCACCCGATGCTGTGGTGCACCAGCGGCGTCGGCGAGTTCTGGTCGCTCACACTCGACGAGCGAAAGCGCTTGCTGGAAGTAGCAATCGAGGAAGGCCGTGCCGCCAATCCCGACGTCGTGGTGCAGGCCTGCACGGCGGCGATGTCGGCCAAGGATTGTTTGGAGCTGACCCTTCATGCCCAAGAGGCGGGCGCTGACATCGTCTACATCCAGACTCCGATGATGGAGGCCCACGGCGGCGTCGGGATCCTACGGTTTTTTCACTACATCGCCGATCGCACCGACATCGCCCTTGGCATGTTCAACTCGCCGTCGTCCGGATACGTGCTGACACCGGCCGAAAGTGGGCGTATCTACGACGAAATCCCGGCCATCTGCGCTACCAAAGAAGGTGCATTTCGGCCAGCCAGTTCCCGGCTGTTGCACGAGCTCGCGCCCAACCTCGTGATCTGGGAGTGCGATACCACGGTCTACCGGGCAGGCTGGCTGCGCGCCGGAATCGTCGGGCCGGCCCAACTCGGCACCGCAGGCTATCTGTACGAAACCCCGCAACAGCCAATACTTTCCGAGTACTGGGCGTTGGTCTGGAACGACAAGCTGACCGAGGCGATGGATTACGCGGAGAAGACCGGACTCGACCAGTTCGGTGCCGACATGCGGTCCTGGTTCACCTGCTACCCCGGGCGGCCGGATTACTTCACGCACTGGGGCGGCGCTTTCAAGTACGCGGCGTCGCTTCTCGGGCTGCCGATCGGTGACCATCCGCACTCCAGGCCTCCGCAAGCGGAGTTGCCCAAGGAGGGGCAGGCGCAGATTCGACTGGCGTATCAGCCGTTCGGGCTGGTCGCCTGACCCACTGCAGAAAGTGTTACCGATATGTATACAGTACGGAGATACACCGCGTTCAAGCTGCATCCGAGGAGGTTCGCCGAGTGAGCGTGCCCGAGCCGGTCTTGTATGAGGTTCGCGATACCGGCGTCGCGGTGTTGACGCTGAATCGGCCCGAGCGCATGAACGGTTGGGGCGGGAGTCTCGCTGCCATGTTCTATGACCGACTCGACGACGCTGAAGCCGATCCGAACGTGCGGGCTGTTGTGCTAACAGGCAGCGGTCGCGTGTTCTGTGCGGGTGCGGACATGGGCAATCTCGACTCGATCAGCAATGCGACAGTGAACGCAGCGGCCGAAACAGACGTGAGCAAGCTGGTCGGTTCGCGGCATCCGCACCACGTGATGACCATGCGCAAGCCCGTCATCGCCGCGATCAACGGTGCCTGCGCGGGTATGGGCTTGACGATAGCGTTGGCGTGCGACGTCCGGTTCGCAGCCCGGGGAGCGAAGTTCACGACGTCGTTCGTGCGCCGCGGGCTGATCGCCGAGTACGGGATCTCGTGGCTACTGCCTCGGCTCATCGGCCGCGGCGCAGCGCTTGACCTGCTGCTGAGCGGGAGGGTGTTTCTTGCCGACGAGGCGGCGCAACTGGGTCTGGTCAAGGAAGTCGTGCCGGCCGATGAGCTTCTGGCGCGGGCGATCGCGTACGGCGAGGACATCGCCGCAAACTGTGCGCCCAGTTCCCTAGCGGTGATCAAGCAACAGGTGTACGCGGACACCATGCGCGACGTGTTCGAGGCCAGCGACCGCGCCGAAAAGCTGATGCACGAGTCCATGCTTCGCCCGGACTTCATCGAGGGCATCACGAGCTTCTTCGAGAAGCGCCCGCCCGACTTCCGCCTCTGAAGGAGACGTCATGACGACAGAGCGAGTACCGCAGCGGATCGCGCGTCCAACGCTCGACTACAAGGCGATCGACGTTGACAACCACTACTACGAGACGCTGGACGCCTGCACCCGGCACCTGCCCAAAGAGTTCAAGCGCCGCGGTGTACAGATGGTCAAGGACGGCAAGCGCACTTTGGCGGTGATGGGCGAGCGGGTCAACCACTTCATCCCGAATCCCACCTTCGACCCGATCATCGAACCCGGGTGCCTCGACCTGTTGTTCCGCGGCGAGATCCCCGAAGGCGTCAACCCGGCGTCGCTGATGAAGGTCGACCGGTTGGGCGAGCATCCCGAGTACCAGAACCGCGATGCCCGGGTGAAGATCCTCGACAAGCAGAATCTCGAAACCGTGTTCATGTTGCCGACGTTCGCGTGCGGCGTCGAGGAGGCGCTCAAACACGACATCGAGGCGACGATGGCCACCGTGCACGCGTTCAACCTCTGGCTCGACGAGGACTGGGGTTTCGACCGTCCGGATCACCGGATCATCTCCGCGCCGATCATTTCGCTCGCCGACCCGGACAAAGCCGTCGAAGAGGTCGAGTTCGTGCTCGGTAAGGGCGCCAAGATGGTGCTGGTGCGGCCGGCGCCGGTACCCGGTGTGGTCAAGCCGCGTTCGCTGGGAGATCCGCTGCACGACCAGGTGTGGGCACGGCTGGCCGAGGCCGGCGTGCCGGTCGGATTCCACTTGTCGGACAGCGGATACCTTGCGATCGCCGCGCTGTGGGGTGGCAAGTCGACCTTCGAGGGGTTCGGAAAGAAGGATCCGCTCGATCAGGTGCTGCTCGACGACCGCGCCATCCACGACGCGATGGCCTCGATGATCGTGCATCAGGTGTTCACTCGACACCCCGAGCTCAAGGTCGCAAGCATCGAGAACGGCTCCTATTTCGTCTACCGCTTGATCAAACGGCTGAAAAAGGCCGCCAACACCGCGCCTTACCACTTCAAGGAGGATCCGGTCGAGCAGCTGAGCAACAATGTCTGGATCGCACCGTATTACGAGGACGACGTGAAACTGCTCGCCGAGACCGTCGGCGTCGACAAGATCCTGTTCGGGTCCGACTGGCCGCACGGTGAGGGCCTCGCCGATCCGATGTCCTTCACCGCGGACATCCCGCAATTCCCGGAGTTCAGCGCGGTAGACACCCGAAAAGTCATGCGCGACAATGCCTTAGAGCTCCTCGGTGTCAGCGTCTCGGCATGACCGAGTGGACCATTGGCGCGGTACTGGACGCCATCGCAGAGGTGGTTCCTGACCGGCTGATGACGATCTGCGGCGAGCGTCGCAGCACCTACGGCGAATCGGCCGAACGGACCCGCAGGCTGGCGAACTTCCTTGCCGCCCAGCGATTCGGCGCCCATCGGGAGCGTGACGAACTCGAGAGCTGGGAATGCGGCCAGGACCGGGTTGCCTTGATCATGCACAACGATCTCTATCCCGACATGGTGATCGGTTGCCTCAAAGCACGCACGGTGCCCGCCAACGTCAACTACAACTACACGCCACGCGAAGTCGCCGACCTGTTGGACTATCTGCGACCGCGCGCGGTCATCTATCACCGCTCGCTGGGTCCCAAGTTCGCCGACGTGCTTCCGCCGCCGTCGGCTGATCTGCTGATAGCGGTCGACGACGGCGGCGACGTTGCCGCTCTGCCTGGCGCGATCGAACTCGAAATGGCCTTGGCTGAGGGCGATACGAATCGGCACATCACGCCGTCGCCCGACGACCTGCTGATGGTGTGCACCGGCGGCACCACCGGACGACCCAAAGGCGTCATGTGGCGGCAAACGGACAGCTATGTGGTGTCGATGAACGGTGCCGATCACGAGTCCGCCGGTGAGATACACGACAAGGTGCACAACGGGGGACAGCCGTGGTTTGCGGTCTCGCCGCTGATGCACGCGGCCGGCATGTGGACGGCCTTCGCGGCGCTGCTCAACGGCTTGCCGGTGGTGCTGTATGACCGGACGAGCTTCGACCCGCCCGCAGTCCTTGCGACCGCGGAACGCGAGAAGGTGGGCATGATGACGATGGTGGGTGACGCATACGCCGGGCCTCTGGTCGAGGAGTTGAGGCGCGGCCGCTACGACCTGACGTCGATGTTTGCGATCGGCACCGGCGGAGCGGCGACCAACCCGAAATACCAACGGGCGCTGCTGGAACTGCTGCCGCACATCACCCTGATCAACGGCTACGGCTCGTCGGAGACCGGAAACGTGGGCTTCGGGCGCAGCCAACGCGGCTCGCAGAAGGACACATTCGAACTTCGCGACGGCGCCCTGGTGGTATCCGAGGACTACCGCCGGTTCCTGCGGCCAGGCGACGACGAGATCGGCTACGTCGCGCGCGCGGGCCGGATCCCACTCGGCTATTTCGACGATCAAGCCGCCACGGAGAAGACATTCCCGGTCGTCGAAGGACGGCGCGTCGTGATCTCGGGGGACCGCGGATCGCTGACGGCCGACGGCACGATGCGACTGCTCGGCCGTGACGCCCTGATCGTCAACACCGGCGGGGAGAAGGTGTTCGTCGAGGAAGTCGAAGAGGTGCTGCGCGCACATCCCGCGGTGGCGGACGCGCTGGTGGTCGGACGGCCCAGCCAGCGCTGGGGCCAGGAGGTGGTTGCGCTGGTGGCGTTGCGCGACGAGGTGGACCACGCGGTGTTGCACGGCCATTGCGCGTCGCGTCTGGCACGTTTCAAGGCGCCCAAGGAGTTCATCGTCGTCGACCGCGTTCGTCGGCTCGGCAACGGCAAGGCCGACTACCGGTGGGCGAAAAACGCTGCGGCACAGAAAGCTATGGCATGACCCACAAAGCGATCGATTGCCTCGTCAACGTCCATTTCGGCGAGACCGAGAAGCAGCCCACCTGGATGCTCAAGGTGCGTGACGACTACTTCAAGGGCCCCGACTCGATGTTCGCCCCGGTCGACCTCTCCGAACTGCTCGACGAGATGGATGAGCAGGGCGTCGCGAAAGCCATCCTGATGGACAGCCTCGCCAAGCCCTCGATGACCGCGCGCAAGTTCGTCGAGGCGAAGCCGGAGCGGTTCGCGTTGGCGATCGGCGGGATCAACCTGTTGCGGCCGATGCCGGCGCTACGGGAACTCACCGCGGTTGCCAAGGCTCTGCCGGTGGCGTACACCGCGGTCGGGCCCAGCTTCTGGGGCGACGGTCAGTACCCACCCAGCGATGCGGTGTATTACCCGCTGTACACCAAGTGCGCCGAGATCGAGCTACCACTGTGCATCAACACTGGGATCCCGGGACCGCCGGTCCCCGGTGAAGTGCAGAATCCGATCCACCTCGACCGAGTATGCGTGCGGTTCCCCGAGCTGAAGCTCTGCATGATCCACGGTGCGGATCCGTGGTGGGACATCGCGATTCGGCTACTCATCAAATACCAGAATCTGCGCCTGATGACGTCGGCGTGGTCGCCGAAGCGGCTACCCGAAACCCTCCTGCACTACATGCGGACTCGCGGAGCCAACAAGGTGATGTATGCCTCGGACTGGCCGGTGCTGAAGATGCGCCGCGTCGTACCCGAGGCGCTCGCGTTGGATCTGTCTGCCGACGTGCTGGACAACTATCTGTACAACAACGCAGAAGATTTCTTCTTCGGGCGCACAAGGGGGCAGTGATGGATCGCTACGAACTCCGCAGAATCGACTACAGCCTCACGCCCGACCATGAGGCACTGCGGGCTGCCTACAAGGACTTCTTCAAGACGCACTGCTCGATCGAAACCGTGCGCGCCGCAGAGGAGTCCGGGTTCGACAAGAGCTTGTGGGAACGATTGTGCGCCATGGGCGCGACCACGATGGCGCTGCCGGATGCCGTTGGCGGGGACGGGGCGACACTGGTCGACCTGACCTTGGTGGCCGAGGAGATCGGCCGCTCGTTGGCACCGGTGCCGTGGGTCGACCACGTGTGCACGGCGCGGCTGCTGGCCCGCCTCGATGCGGTGCAGGCCGATGTCGTCAACGGCAAGCAGCTGGCAGCGTTCGACCCGCAACACGACAACGTTTCCGGAGTGAGGTTGATCCCGACGGGTTCGATCGCCGACCACGTCGTCGTACGCGACGGTCCAGAAAGCCAAGACATCGTGCGGCTGACGTTCGGCACCCGACCCGCCAAGGTCGACAACATCGGCCGGTTGCCGATGGCGTGGGTCGATCCCGCGACAGCCGATACCCGCACTGTGCTGGCGAGCGGCGCCGCCGCGCTGGCGGAATATCAACGAGCGTTGGACGAGTGGCGGGTGTTGACGGCGGCGGCGCTGGTGGGCCTCGTCGATGAAACGCTGAGGATCGCCGCCGAGTTCGCCAAGTCCCGCTACACGCTCGGTGTCCCCATTTCGACGCTGCAGGGCATCTCGCATCCGCTGGCGAACATCGCGATCACCGTCCAGGGCGGCCGGAATCTGGCTCGTCGGGCAGCGTGGTTCTTGGACAACGAACCCGATGAGCGGCCTGAACTCGCGCCGTCCGCGTTCGTCTTCATGGCAGAGGAGGCCTCCAAGGCCGCGACGATGTGTGTGCACGTCCAAGGCGGACTCGGCGTTTCAGCGGAGGCGGCGGCCACGGCGTATCTGGTGCGTGCCCGTGGGTGGTCGCTGGCGGGCGGTGACCCCGGCGCCAGCGCGAAGTACATCGCGGAGATCGTCGCGGCCCGCGAAAGTGGTTCAGGAAAGGGCGCTTAGGTGGATTTCTCACGGGTTGAGTTGTCCGACGATGATCAGGCGTTCCTCCAGGAAGCGCGCGATTTCCTGCGTACGCACGTCACCGAGGAGGTCATCCGTCGTGACCGCGAGACGGGCGACAACTTCGACGAAGGGGTGCATCTCGCACTTGGTGCCGCCGGATATCTGGCGAAGGAGTGGAAGCCGGAATCCGATGGCGGCTTCGACCGGGTGCGTCGGCGTATCTGGGAACTGGAAAAGCGCCGCGCCCATGTGCCGTGGGTGACGTCGGGCACCACCGCGATGATCGCACGATCGGTGGAGAAGTTCGGCTCGCCGGAACTGAAGGCCGAGGTGATGCCTGGCGTGTTCAGCGGACACATCCGGCTGTGCCTTGGCTACACCGAACCTGAAGGCGGCTCGGACGTCGCAACATGCAAAACCCGCGCGGTGCGGGATGGATCGAGCTGGATCATCAACGGTGCCAAGATGTTCACCACCGGCGCGCACAACTGCCAGTACGTTTTCCTGATCACCAACACCGACCCCGATGCGCCGAAGCACAAGAGCCTGACCATGTTCCTGGTCCCGCTGCACTCACCTGGCATCGAGATCCAGGGCATTCGCACCGTCGACGGCGACCGCACAAACATCGTGTACTACAGCGATGTTCGCGTCGATGACAAGTACCGACTGGGTGAGGTGAACGACGGCTGGACCGTGGTGCGGGAACCGCTCAACGTCGAACACGGTGCGGTCGATGCTGCGCCCGACGGGCTGCAGGATGTGTCGATCATGATGCATCAGGCCGGCTTCATGGCCACCGCCGTCGACAAGGCCGCGGCGAAGATCGCCGAACCCGATTCGAGCGGTCGCCGCCTGATCGACGATGCGTCGGTCACATATCGGCTGGGGCGCAGCGTCGCCCGGATGGAAGCGTCGTTGTCGGCGTCGAGCATCTTCGGGCGAGTGGCGCTGGCGCAGACGATGCGGGACATCTCGCCGGATTTGATGGACCTTCTCGGCACTGCCGCGTCGCTGCCGATCGGCACGGACGGTGCCGCCGACGACGGAGCATCGGAATACGTCTACCGATTCGCGCCGCTGGTCGGGATTTACGGCGGCACACTCGAGGTGTTCCGCAACATGATCGCGCAGTACGTGCTCGGATTGGGCAAGCCTGCCTACGCACCGCCCGCGCAGGAGAAGGCCTCGTGATTCATCGCAGTTTCGGCGTACGTCAGCCGTTGACGGACTGATTAGCATGGCGCCCATGCGTGATACCTGGCTGTCCGAAACCCGCTCATCGTACGACACCGACGCCTCTGGATACGCCGAGAAGGTACGTGGGCTGCTCGGCGATAATCCGTACCTGCGGGTAAGCCTCGAGTTGTTCGCCGAGTTGGTGCGCGACGGCGGAGGTGGACCAGTCGCCGATGTCGGCTGCGGGCCGGGGTACGTCACGCGCTACCTCAATGACGCTGGAGTGGAAGCATTCGGCATTGACCTCTCGCCCGAGATGATCGCGATCGCGCGGCGGGATCACCCCGGCTTGCGCTTCGAGGTCGGGACGATGACCGACCTCGACCTGGCGGACAACTCGGTTGCCGGCGTGCTCGCGTTCTGGTCCGTGATCCACGTGCCCGACGACGCCGTGCCCGGCGTGTTCGAGCAGTTCTGCCGGGTGTTGCGTCCAGGTGGTCCGTTACTGGTCGGGTTTCATGTGGGCGACGAAACACAACACACCTCAAAGGGATACACGGGTCGCCCGATCAATGTGAACAGTTACCACCGGCCGCCGAGCAGGGTCGCGGACTGGCTTCGTGATGCGGGGTTCACGATCGAGGCCGAACTGGTGCTCAGGCCCGACGAGGAAGTTCCAGGAGCGGTTGTCTTCGCCCGAGCACCTGCGGTGTCATAGCGTCACGACCGTCGCGGCCGCGGTGCCCGGTGCGCCGTACAACTGGGTGAACCCGACCTTGGGCTCGCCGGGCACCTGTCGGTCACCCGCCTCACCGCGGAGTTGACGGACCACCTCGTGGATCTGCCGTAGGCCGGACGCGCCGATCGGCTCACCGTTGGCGATCAGCCCGCCGTCGGTGTTGACAGGCATCGCGCCGTGAATCTCGGTGGCGCCATCGGCCAGCAGCTTCTCCTGCTCACCGTCGGCGCAAAAGCCGCACTCCGCCATATGGATGATCTCCGCGCCCGCGTCGGTGTCCTGCAGCTGGATCACATCAACGTCTCCCGGTGCGACACCGGCTTTTTCGAATGCCGCCTCTGCGGCATACACCGTCGGCGCCACGTCTTCGGTGACGGGAGCGAACGTCGTGTTCACCTCGTGGGCGCCGTATCTGCGGGTGCGGACCTCGACGGCACGAAGGAACACCGGCTTCGAGGTGTAGCGGTGGGCGATGTCGGCGTTGCACATGATGACCGCGGCGGCACCTTCGTCGGGTGCGCAGAACATGTACTGGGTGAGCGGGTAGTTCAGCATCGTCGAGTTGAGGATCTCGTCCTCACCGATGGGCTTGCGCCGGAAGGCGTTCGGGTTCAGCGCCCCATTGCGGAAGTTCTTGGCCGCGACCCTGGCCAGGGTCTCCTGCGAGATGCCGTAGTCGTGCAAGTAGCGGTTGGCCTTCATCCCGAAGAATTGCGTGGTGAGGTATTGGCCGTTTTCGGCATACCAGCGCGGCATGCCCACCAGCGCCGGATCCTCGGTGAAGGCACCGCGCGGGTGCTTGTCGAGGCCGATCGCGATGCCGATGTCGTAGTCTCCCAGCCGGATTCCATCGACACATGCCTTGACGGCGTTGGCCGCCGTCGCGCACGCGTTGAACACGTTGGTGAATGGGATTCCGGTCAGCCCGACCATTCCGACGATCGCGTCGGGGTTGGCCACCGTCCAACTGCCGCCGGTGGCGAATTGAATGTCGCTCCACTGCACACCCGCGTCGGTGACCGCGGCGAAGATCGCATCAACACCCATCTCCATGGCGGACTTGCCCGCGAAGCGTCCGAACGGGTGCAGGCCGACGCCGATGATGGCCACGTCATTCATGCGAGTCCTCCCGCGACTCAGGAAACGAACAAACTGTAAACGTTACAGTAGCGACGGTGGGTGTCACCGCGGGTCGATGATGCCGCGCAGACGCTCGGCCGGGAAGACCGACGCACCGGCTTGTCGCACGCGTTCGGACAGTGCGCGATCGGAGGTGGCGACGCACACCTGGTCGGCATGGGCGTCAGCGCGCACCAGTCGGACAATTTCGTCGTCGGCCGAGTTCGGGGCGGGATGCGGGGCGTGCGTCACCGTGATCACCGACGACTCGATCGGCGGTGACGGCGGCCGCTCGAACACCACGGTGACGTCGGCACCGTCGGTGACCGCCCATCGCTCGAGCCGTTCCACCAGAGTCGCCATCGCGCGCCTGCGGTCGCGCCACCACCCGTCGGGCCGAGACCCGATCACGTTCATGCCGTCGACGATCCACCGCACTGGCCCAGGCTATGCCGTGTCTGACCGCGAAACTGTATTCCAGCAGGGAAAGTTCGAGTGACGGCCTGCTGGAATACAGTTTCGGCGAGACTAGGCGATGGCGCCGGAGTTCTTGAGTTCCTCGATGCGGTCCCAGTCCATGCCAAGTTCCATCAACACCAGCTCGGTGTGCTCGGACGCCTGCGGGGCGCGCGTGGTCTCGAGCGGTTCGTGGTTGAACTGCACCGGACCGCGAACGACCTTGAACGGCTTACCGCCGTCGCTCGCCTCGACCTCGACGACCATGTCATTGGCGATCGCCTGCTCATCGGTGCTGAGGTCGGTGAAGCTCTGAAACGGTGCCCACTGCCCCTTCATCGTCTTCAGGTGCTGACGCCAGTACTCGAATGGCTTGCTGCGGATCTGCTCTGCGATGAGTTCGACTGCGGCGGCCGCATTCTCGATCAGCGGAAGCACGTCGCTGAACCGGGGATCATCGGCGAGTTCGGGAAGCCCGAGGTGTTCGAATGCATCGCGGATGTAGCCGGTGGGGCTGACGATGCACAGGTTGATGGTGCCTCCATCCGACGTCAGATAGTTGCCCATGAACGGGTTCACCGTCGGGCCGGCAGCCCCCGGCATCATCGAACGCATCGTCTCGCCGGTCTCCATGCCTTGCGTCATGCTGGCGCCGCCCGCCCACCACGCCGTGCTCAGCAGTGAGACGTCAAGCTCCACCGCCTCGCCGGTGCGGTCCCGATGAAACAGTGCTGCCGAGATTCCCCCTGCGATGAACATGCCGCCGATAGAGTCACCGAACGCCGGAATGCCTTGTGACAGCGCGCCGCCCAGTCCTTCAGGTGTCAGCGCATACCCGACACCGCTACGCGTCCAGAAGGCGGTGCCGTCGAATCCTCCGGTATCGCGCTCGGGTCCCTTGTCGCCGTAGGCGCTGCCGCGGGCGTAGATGATGTTCGGGTTCACCGCGCGGATGTGCTCGACATCGAATCTGTTCTTCTGGCGCTGGGCAGGCATGTAGTTGGTGAGGAACACGTCGGCTGTCCTCGCGATCTCGTGAAGGACCTCCTGGCCGCCGGGCGTCGATACGTCGATGCCGACACTGCGCTTACCGCGATTTGGGTGCTCGATCAACGGATGACGATTTGGGTCGAGCTGGAAGCCGCCCATGTTGATGAAGCCGCGCTGGGTGTCACCGCGGACCGGATGCTCGACCTTGATGACGTCTGCACCCCAGTCGGCGAGGATGGCCCCAGCGGCGGGAACGAACGTGAACTGAGCGACTTCGAGGACACGGACGCCCTCCATCACCTTGATCAAGCGAGGCCTCCCTGTGACTGAGCAATCAACGGTAGCGATTACTGTTGCGCGTCCCGCAAACTCCGAGTGTACGAGGAAGCAGGGTCAGCCGGACCCGACAGGGGGCGGACCGGCTTTTCGAGCGGCAACGTCGAACCTGACCGGAATCGCGGTCGGCGACCGGAATGGGTGGCCACATATCCGCGGGTCGTCGCCGGTCACCAGCTGGATGTTCGACAGCCGTGCGAGTAACCCCTCCACCGCCACCCTGGTCTCCATGCGCGCCAGATGAAGGCCCATGCAGGTGTGCTCGCCTGCGGCAAACGAAATGTGCGGCAATCGCTTTCGGAAGATGTCGAACTGTTCGGAACGCTCCCACCGACGTTCGTCCCGATTCGCCGAGCCGATGGCCACGTCGATCACCGCACCCCTGGGAAGGGTCACCCCTTCGATTTCGGTTTCATCGGCCGCGTAGCGCTGCACCGTCGTCAGCGGAGTCTCGTAGCGCAGACCCTCCTCAATCGCTGGCGCGATCAAATCGTGGTCGGCTTGCACGGCGCGGAACTGTTCGGGATGCGTGAGTAGCAGGAACAAGAGGTTGCCCGACGACCGGTAGGTGGTCTCGAGGCCGGCGGGAAGCAACAGCCGCAAGAACGAATAGATGGCTTCATCGCTGAGTTTCTCACCGTCGATCTCTGCACAGACCAGGTCGCCGATGACGTCTTCGGTCGGCCTGCGACGGCGCTGCTCAATCCGTTGCAGGAAATAGTCTTTGAGCCCCGCAGATGCCTCGAATGCTCGCTTGTACTTCACGGTGTAGCTGATCAACTCGACCGCGCGCTGCCGAAACCATGGCAGATCTTCCTCGGGCAGGCCGAGCAGCTTCGAGATCACCCGGGTGGGAAACTCCACGGTGAAATCGCGGACCAGGTCCGCCTCGCCGGTCTCGATGAACTCGTCGATCAGTCCATGGACGATGGGACGGACGATCTCGGGCTCCCACCGGTGCAGTGATCTCGACTTGAAGGCTGCCGACACCAAATTGCGGTGTTGCCAATGCTTTTTGCCCTCCATCGCGAGGATTGTCGGCCCGATGAACAGGCCGATGGTGCTGTCGTAGACGTGGGAGTTGAACACCTTGCTGTCGCGGAAGACTCTGTTGACAGCCTCGAAGGACACTGCCGCGTACAACTGCTCGGGCATCATCGACTCCGGCGTCTTGGACCAGTCCATCACGCTGCCCTTGAACACGCCGGGTCCGCGCCGCCTCTCGGCGAAGAATGGGTACGGGTCGTCAAGCAGGCTGAATGTCTCGTCGGCCGTGAGGTCGTGCACCGGGCTTTCCACCGCTGATCTCCCGCGTCATCGAACGAACAGGCGTCCAGCTGACAATACTGTAAAGCTTACAGTATTGCGATCAAGGCGTGCGGCGGCGCGAGTCGGCGCCGATTTCAGGCGTCGCCGCTGATCGCCTGCTCGCGTGCCCAGCGATAGTCGGCCTTTCCCGCCGGGCTGCGCTCGATGACTGGCCGGAACACGACCGCCTTCGGCAACTTGTACCGAGCGATGGACGCCGACGCATGGTCGATCAGTTCCTGGGCCGTGACGACGGCGCCGGCGACCACTGCGACGATGGCGACGACCTCCTGGCCCCACCGCTCGCTGGGCCTACCGGAGACCACGACGTCGGCCACGGCGGGATGCGACAACAGGGCGGACTCGACCTCTTCGACGAAGATTTTCTCGCCGCCCGAGTTGATGGTCTGGGATTCCCGCCCCAAGAGTTCGATGCCGCCTTCGGCCAGATGACGCGCACGGTCGCCGGGTATCGAGTACCGCACTCCGTCGATGACAGGGAAGGTTTTGGCGGTCTTGGCCGCATCGCCCTTGTATCCGAGGGGGACGAAGCCGCGTTGGGCGAGCCAGCCGATGCCGTCATGGCCCGGCTCGAGTATGGCGTCGAGGCGCTCTGCCGCGACCTGGGTATCGGGCCCTGCGGTGAACTTTCCCGTCGACACCGCGCCCGGTGTGGACATGTGGCTCATCTGGATCCCGGTCTCCGAGGAGCCGACGCCGTCCATCACGATCAGACCCGGTTTCACGTCGATCAGTCGTTGTTTGGCGGCGGGCGTCAAGAACGCGCCGCCGTTGGCGACCACCGCCAGCGACGACACGTCAGCCGTACCCCGTTCGATCGCGTCGGCGAGTGGTCGGGCCATCGCGTCGCCGACCACCTGCACTGTCATGACCTTCTCGCGCTCGACGGTTCGTACCACCTCGTCGGTGTCGAAACGCTCTGGTGCAGAGGAAAAGACGACCGTCTGGCCGGTGGTGAGCGCGGTCATCACGGCCCACTGCGCGGCCCCGTGCATGAGCGGTGGAAGGGTGAAGATCTTGGTGCCCGGATTTGCCGCGACGCGGTTGGCGATGTCGTCGTAGGACCCAGCTATGTCACCGGTGTACATGTTCCTGCCGCCGAACGACGTCATGAAGATGTCGTGCTGGCGCCACAACACACCCTTCGGCATCCCCGTTGTGCCACCGGTATAGAGCACGTACAGGTCGTCGGGGGAGGGCTCGGCGGGGGGAAGCTGTACCGGTCCGGACGCCACGATCGACTCGTAATCGACCGCGCCGTGCACCAAGTCGTTACCAGAGGCGTCGGCGATCTGAATGAGCACCCGGAGCCGGGGAAGGTCCGGAAGTACCTCTGCGACACGCGGCGCGAAGGCCGCGTGATACACCAGCGCGGTGGCGCCCGAGTCGGCGAGCAGGTACTGCAGTTCGCTCTTGACGTAGCGATAGTTGACGTTGAACGGGGCCACTCTGGCTCGCCATGAACCGAGCATCGCCTCGACGTACTCCGGCCCGTTGTACGCGTAAATGCCCAGCAGATCCTGGCCTACTTCGTGGCCGGCCAGCTCCGAGCGCTCTGCGTGACAGCCCAGCCCGCGGGCGTGCAAGTAAGCCGCGAGGCGGTTGGACCGTTCGACGATCTGCGCATAGGTGTAGCGGCGGTTGCCCTGGATGATGAACTCTCGATCGCCGATCGACGAGGCGACCGCGTCGGCCGCATGCGGGACGGTGAATTGTGTCGTGGACTCAGGCATCGTGCCTCTCAGGGCTGGTACGGGAGCAGCTTGATCATCAGGCCGTTGGCCTCGGATAGTACGTTGCCCGCTGAGCCGGTCATCGCCGCGGTGAGCAGTATGGAATTCGCGCCGGGCGATACGGGCCGGCGGTGGCGCAGTCGGTGCGCCGACAGCGTTCGACAGTGGCCGACGTGAAACAGCATGGCGGTCAGTCCAATTGGGTCATCGCAGCCCGCTCCATTTGATTTCTGCTAGACCTACGGTAGCGTAGGTTACGCACCCGTAGGTAAGCGACGGAGAGTCTCGATGACGACAACCCAAGAGGCAGTGCTCACTGAGCTGGAACCAGTGGTAGAGGCCAACCTGAACCGACATCTCGAGAAGGCGAAGCCCTGGAATCCGCACGACTACATTCCCTGGAGCCGCGGGCGTGACTTCGCCCTGCTGGGCGGCGAGGACTGGACACCCGCCGATTCCCAACTCGACGAGGTTTCCAAAGCCGCCATGGTCGTGAACCTGTTGACCGAGGACAACCTGCCGTCCTACCACCGCGAAATCGCGGTGCGCTTTGGGCGTGACGGTGCCTGGGGGCAGTGGGTCGGACAGTGGACAGCCGAAGAGGGCCGCCACAGCGTCGCGATCCGCGACTATCTCATCGTCACGCGCGGCGTCGACCCGGTAGCCCTCGAGCGTGGGCGCATGGTGCACATGGCGGCCGGCTACGACTCCGGTGACAAAACGCCGATAGAGGCGCTGGCTTATGTGTCCTTCCAGGAACTGGCGACACGGATCAGCCACCGCAACACTGGCCGGGCATCGGGATGTCCGATCGCCGAACAACTCCTCACCCGAATAGCAACCGACGAGAACCTGCACATGGTCTTCTACCGCAACCTGGTGAACGCCGCGCTCGATATCGCACCGATCGAAACGATGAAGGCGATCGCGCGCGAGGTGATCAATTTCCAGATGCCGGGCAGCACCATGCCGGGGTTTGCGGAGAACGCGCTGGTCATCGCGAAAGCGGGTATCTACGACCTGCGTTCGCATCTGGACGATGTCGTGCGCCCGGTGTTGCGGTTCTGGCGGGTGTTCGAGCGTGACGACTTCGACGGCGAAGCGGCCCGCGCGCGAGATGAACTGGCGGCGTTCCTTGATCTCGTTGAGGAGAAGGCCTCCTACTACGACCGGCGTCGCGAGGAACGGTTGGTGAGCTCAGCGCGATAGGGTCGGTTCGGCTCGGCTCGCCCCGACACGGTAGTGGGCGAGCACCGAAAACGACGGGGGCACTTGGCCGTTCAATCTCTTACTCGTTGCGATGATGTCGACGCGCGGATCCCGGGAGAGTGTGCGGTTTGATCGCGGGCTCAGCGCGGAAGGCGACCGCCGATCGTCCGGGTGACTTGCTCGGCATAGCCGACCAGCAGGTCGATCCACGCTTCGCACTGTGGTTGGGGCATCCGCACGGTCGGGCCGCTGATCGTGATGGCGCCGAGGATGTCGGCCGCGGCATCGAAGACAGGTGCGGAAAGGCCGGATGCCGAGTCTTCACGTTCGCCGGTGGTGATCGCATAGCCGTCCGCCCTGGCCTGTGCGATCAACTTGCGCAACTCGTCGGGACTGGTGACCGTACCGTCGGTCATCGGTTCAAGCGGGGTGGCAAGGATCTTATCGGCCAAGTCAGGGTTCCAGGCCAGCAGAATTCGTGAAGCGGATCCGACGTGCAGCGGAATGACCTTGCCCACGTACATGTCTCGGCGTAGCGCGTGATGTGTCTCAGCGACCGCGACGCATACCCTGAAGTTCTGTTCGACCTTGAAGAAGCACGCCGTCTCGCCTGTCTTGTCGCGAATCTCTTTGAGCACCGGGTTGACGACCGATAGCACGTCCAGGTCCTTCAGCGCGGTGGCGGCCCAGTACGACATCCGTACACCGATCCTGATTCGGTCACCCGTTCTGTCGAGCAGGCCCTGCGCAACCATGTTGCTGACCAGTCGCTGAACGGTCGAGGTGGGTAGCCCGGTCGCCTGTTGGATATCGCCCAGCGACATATCGGGTTGGGTCAGCGAGAAGGCATCGAGGATTTCGGTGATTTTGCCGAGCACCAGCAGCGGTTGCTGCTTGGACGAGGCGGCGTCGTCTGATGCCATGACGAGAATCTACCCCTGGTCGATGACCCATTCGAAGGCCTTGGCCTTGGAGCGCGCCCCCTGCGCGGTCCGGGACCGGTTTGGTTCACCGAGTTCGGCAAGCAGTTTCTCGGAGATATCCACGATCGACGCCAGCGTGGCGGGCGTGAACCAGTCGGGCCGGGTCGCGAACAGCAGATCCTCGGTGGAGGTGTTGCCACTGGCGCCAGGCGCGAACGGGCACCCGCCCAGGCCGCCGAGGGATCCGTCGACCATGGTGGCGCCCGCATCGATGGCGGCGAGCGTGTTGGCGACGCCCAACCCCCACGTATCGTGGCCGTGAAAAACGATGCGTCGCTTGGGGCTTCGCGTCCGGAGGCCTTCGATCAGGTCGGTTACCTGAGTGGGGATCGCCTGTCCGATGGTGTCGCAGACGACGACGTCGATCGCGCCGTCGGTGCGCGGATCAGCGGCGATGCCGATCACCCGGTCGGGATCGGTCACGCCTTCGAATGGACACGTGAACGCCGTCGCGATGCACAGCTGAATCGTGCCGCCGATCTCCCTGGCGATGCGCACGGCATCTGGCATGGCCGCCACGCTGTCCTCGGTACTGCGTCCGATGTTGGCCTTGTTGTGGGAATTCGAAGCCGAGAAGCAGTATTGGAAGTTCCGCGCACCTGCGGCCGCCGCTTTCTCCACATGGCGTGGCGTCGCCACCCAGATCCAACACCGCGCCAACTCGTCGGCGTCCAATGCCTCGATGACATCGAGCGTATCGGCAAGCGGCGGGACGAGGTCCGGCCTTGCCATGGACCCGATTTCGAGCGCAGGCACACCGAGCGCAAGCAACTGGCGGACGATCTCGACCTTGCGCTCGGTGGGCAACGCCTTCGCGGTCAGCTGCAGCCCGTCGCGCAACGTCACGTCGCGGAGTTCGGCGAGCGGGGTGTACGGACGTGGCGTCATGTAAGTGCTCCAATCTCGTCGTCACTGAGGCCGAGCAGCGTGGACAACACGTCACGCGTGTGCTCACCGAGGTCGGGTCCGACATGGCGGATCGGCAGCGACGCGCCGCCGATCACCGGCACGATGCCGGGGAAGCCGACTGTTTTCGGGTGAGGCTCCCCGGTGTCAACATCGAAGTGCTGGATCATGTTTCGCGCCTCGTACTGTTCGTCGGCGCAGATGTCGGCGGCGGTGTAGATGGGGCCGGACGGTACCCCCGCCTCGTCGAGCAGCTTGAGGGCTTCTTCGCGGCGGTGTCGACTGGTCCACTGACCGATCGCCTCGTCGAGTTCCTCGCGACGGTGCCACCGGCCTGCGTTGGTCTGTAGCTCGGGGTCGTCGGCAAGATCTGGCCTGCCGATGGTGTGCATGTAGCGCTGGAAGATCGCGTCGCCGTTGCCGGCGACGATGATGTTTGTGCCGTCGGCGCAGGGGTACGCGTTGCTCGGCGCGATGCCCTCCATCCTCCCGCCGACACGTTGCCGCGTGACGCCGTAGGCGAGGTAATCCGGCACAAGCGATTCCATCACCGACAGCACCGACTCGTTCAAAGCGACGTCGATGACGCGTTGTGACAGCGGGGTTCTGATCCGTTCGCGCTGAAACAGCGCCATCACGGTGCCGAAGGCTGCGTAGATACCGGCGATGGAGTCACCGATCGACACGCCGGTGCGAACTGGCGGCCGATCAGGATCACCGACCAGCTCTCGCAGCCCGCCGACGGCCTCGGCCACCGCGGCGAACCCGGGTCGCTGTGCCAGGGGTCCTGTCTGCCCGAAGGCGGAGATTCGGGTGATCACCAGATCGGGGTTGACACGGTCGAGCTCCTCGGGGCCCAACCCCCATTTCTCGAGCGTGCCCGGACGGAAGTTCTCAAGCAGCACGTCGCAGTGCCGGACGAGGTCGAGCACGATCTGCCTGCCGCGCTCGGACTTGAGGTCGAGCACGACGGACTTCTTGTTGCGATTGATCGTGCGGTACAGCATCGACGTGTCCCCGGAATACAGTCGCCAGTTGCGCAACTCGTCGCCGGTCATCGGACGCTCGACCTTGATGACCTCGGCGCCGAAGTCGGCCAGCATCCTGCCCGCCGTCGGGGCGGCGATGTAGTTGCCGAGTTCCAGCACCCGCACGCCGGCGAGTGGACGAATGTCTGTGGTGTTCAATGTGTTTCCTTGAGTCTTAGTGAAGCAGCGCGTTCATCGACAGGATGAGCAGAATCGCCACGACCGATGCGACCGACGCGCCAACTGTGTTCGTCTTCAATGCACCGCGTGTCGACTGACCCAACAGTGACTGCAGTAGCCAGAACGTATTGCTGGTGACGTGCACGGCGAAGAGCGAGCCGGCGCCTGCGGCCAGCGCGATCAGCACGGGGTCCAGCCCGATGACCGGTGCCACCGGCGCGAGGATGCCTGCCGATGTGATCGCAGAGATCGTTATGGAGCCGACCGCTACGTGCAAACCCGCGGCGATGAGCCACACCATCAGCAGGGGCGCTGCAGTGGTCGCGGTGAAGTAATGGCCGAGGATGTCGCCGAGCCCAACGGCTTTGATCGTGGCAGCCAGTGAGCCGCCGACCCCGGTCAGGATCAGAATCTGTCCGCTCTCCTTGAACCCGGAGGCGATCGCGTGCTGAATCCGCTCGCCACCAAGCGCTCGGCGGCCGACGAAGCTGGTGCCGATCAGGCCGATCAGTAGCGCGATGACGGGGGAGGACAAAAACTTAACGATCGGGTTGTGAATATCGGCCGCATCGAGAATTGCGCCCAAAGCGATGAGCACTAAAGACGTCAGCATCGGCGCGAACAGGACGACCAGCGCTGGCTGGGTACGGGTCACAGCGGCTGTCCTGGTGGCAAGGCCGCCGCCCGAAGGCTCCTGGGCCTCAGTTGGATTGGCGGTGCCCGAGGTATCCGCGCCGGCATCCGCGCCGGCTTCGGTATCTTCACCGAGGAACTCCTGCTCATCGCGGTCCGGATTCCACCAGCCGCGATTGAAGAGGAACGACATAATCGACACGGCGATCGTAACGGTGGGTATTACCAGCAGCACACCGAACAACAGCATCTTGCCGAGCGGTACGCCGAGCAGACCTGCCAGACCAAGCGCGCCGACGCTTGGAACGGTCAGAGCGACGCCACAGTCCAGGCCGATGGCCATGGCAGTGGCCATGCGCGCGGTTCCGTTTTTCCCGATCGTTCTGGCAAGGCTGCGAGCAAGCGGTGCCGAGATGACGACCAGCACATCGACGTAGATGGACTGAAGCAGTGTCGCAATTGTCAACGACATGGCATGGGGCATGCGCTTCGGTCCCACGAGCCTTATCAGCGTCTGCACCAGACGCTGGATGGCGCCGGTCTCTTGCAATATCGCGCCCATCAATACACCGAACGCGATCAGCAGGCCCACCTCGGCCATGATGTCGCCGAAGCCTTTCATGATCGCGTCGATGGTCTTCTCGACGCCAATGCCGGCCGTCAAGCCGAGGTAGGCGGAGCCGACCACCAACGACACGACCGGGTTGAACTTGAAACGCACGATCATCACGACCACCGCGATGATCGCGACCGCGGTGTTGACGACGACTGCGGTATGTGACATGAAGTGGCCCCTTCGCACGCTCTGCTTGGTTTGAGTCACCACGGGCCACTCGGTGTGTGACCTACGACGCAGCCACATTATGAGCACACGCCCACAATATAAGCAACACTGGGTGTCACCGACCGCGTGACCAGGTCTTATACGCTGAAAATGAAACTATCGATCCGTTTGACTCGGGGGCGCCACGTGCCCGATCAGGCAAGCGGGCGGTTTTGCGGGGGATAGACGGCAGAATCCGAAGTCTGGAGCTGCGGCTACGAGTAAAAGGTTCGGCAGTGATGCGAGTGCGCGACGAGTTGGGCTATTACCTGTTGGCCGGTGCCGGTGGAGAGGGCCCTGCGACGTTGATGGACGAGGCGCGGCGGGGGGAGGAGTTGGGCTTCGGCACCGCGTTCATCTCTGAGCGGTGGAACGTCAAGGAAGCGTCGTCACTTGTCGGCGCGGCCTGCGCAGTCACCCGCCGCATGCAGATCGCTACCGCGGCGACCAATCACAACACCCGGCACCCGCTGATCACCGGCTCGTGGGCGACCACCATGCATCGTCTGTCCGGCGGGCGCTTCACTCTCGGGTTGGGCCGCGGCATTGCGGCCATGTACGCCGCATTCGGCATCCCGGCCGTCACCACTGCGCAGATGGAGGACTTTGCGCTTGTGATGCGGCGGCTGTGGCGTGGGGAGGTGATCTTCAACCACGACGGACCGATCGGCAAGTACCAGGTGTTGTTCCTGGATCCCGACTTCCGCGAGGACATCCGGTTGGCCCTCGTGGCGTTCGGTCCGCAGACGTTGGCGTTGGGCGGGCGGGTTTTCGATGATGTCATCCTGCACACCTACTTCACGCCACAAACGCTGCAACGGTGCGTGAAGACGGTGAAGGAGGCTGCGGAGAAGGCGGGTCGCGATCCCGACAGCGTGCGGGTGTGGTCCTGCTTCGCCACGGTCGGCGATCACCTGCCCGAGGAGCTGCGGCTGAAGAAGACCGTCGCCAGACTGGCGACCTATCTGCAGGGCTACGGCGATCTCATGGTCGCCACCAACGGCTGGGACCCCGCTGTACTGCAACGGTTTCGAGCAGACTCCGTCGTCACATCGATTTCTGGCGGTATTGATCACAAGGCGACGTCCGAGCAGATCGAGCACATTGCCACGCTCATTCCTGACGAATGGCTGGAGCCGTCCGCAACGGGATCGGCGCAACAATGCGTCGACAGGATCCGCAAGGAGTTCGACTATGGTGCCGACGCGGTGATCATGCACGGCGCCACCCCCGACGAATTGGCGCCGATCGTCGCGGCCTACCGCGACTGCCTGTGACGAATCACGGAAAGATGAGTGTGCGGGACACCGGTTCGGCGGCTGCCTGACGAGTGAAGATCCCGCGCTGCAGCGCCGAGAGCAGTGCGTTGCGCGTCTCTTCGGGGTGAATGAGGTCATCGAAGCCGAGGTGGCTGGCCGACCGGAACGACGCTTCCACTTCGGCCTTGCGCAGTTTCGCTTCGACATCCTCCGCGGCATGAGACGCCTTGCTCAACGCGGCAGCGCTCATCGCTCCCATGGTTGCGCCGGGGTACGCAAATGTTGCGCTTTGGTTGTCGAACCCCAACAGCGACATCACCATTGAGCCGAAACCGTAGGCTTTGCGCAGCGTCACATGCAGTTTCAGCGTTGTTGCCGCCGTCTGCGCGGCGAACATCCTGGCGCCACTGCGCAGCACTCCGCTCTTCTCAGACCGACTGCCGGGCAGCATGCCGGGATTGTCGGCGAGAAACACGATCGGCAGGTGGAACGAATCGGCGACCATGATGAAATGCGCGGCCTTGTCGGCGGCGTCGGCGTCGATGGAGCCGGCGATCACCTGCGGCTGGTTGGCGACGACCGCGACGGGGTGTCCGCCGAGATGTGCGAGCGCGCAGATGATGGCGGATCCGAACTTCGGTTGTACCTCGAACCAGCCCCGCGCGTCGAACACCACATCAAGGACCGCGCGCATGTCGTAGATGCGCCGGTTGCCGCGGGGCACGATGTCGACCAGTTCTGGTGTCGAGCGAGGTTCGGCCGCTTCGTCTTCCGGCAGCGACGTCGGATATGACCATGCGCTGGGCGGGAAGTACGACAGGTATCTTCGGATATCGTCGAGCACCGCTTCATCGTCCTCGGCGAGGTTGTGGATCACGCCGCTGGCCAGCGCAACGCTGGGGCCGCCCAGATCTTCCTTCGAAATGTCCTCGCCCGTCGACTCTTTCACCACTGGAGGGCCGGCAGTGAAGATCGCGCCCTGTCGGCTCATGATGGTGAAGTCGCACACCGGTGCCACCAATGCGCCGTGTCCGGCCGACGGACCGAGTAGGCCACCGACCATCGGTACCTTGCCCGAGCACCGTGCCTGTGCGAGTAAGTCGGTAGGGGTGCGGCCGTACTGTTCGCCGCTGGGCCGGAAGCCGGCACCTTCGAGCAGCATCACCAGCGGAATCCGGTCGCGTAGCGCCAACTCTGCCAGCCGGTAGCGCTTGGCGTTTCCGCCTGGACCGATGCTTCCTGCCAACGTGGTGAAGTCCTCGGCGCCGACCATCACCGGCGAACCGTTGATCAACCCTGAACCGGCGACGATCCCGTCTGCGGCGATATCGCCGCCGACCAGGGCGCCGAACTCGCGGAACGTGCCTTTGTCGATGAGGTGCTCGAGGCGTGCGCGCGCGTCGAGCTTGCCCTTGCTGTGGTGCTTGGCGAGTCGCTCGGTTCCCCCCATCGCGTGGGCGTGTTGACGGCGGCGGGTCAATTCGCCGAGTGTGTTCCCCCAGTCGCCGGCGTGTTCATTGGCCTTCGTCATGCGCCACTCCTGTCGTCAGAAGGCGATGGTCGCACCGGCATGTTCGCGTTGACCATACTGAATTCCTTACTGTAGCGTCTGCGGCTATGGGTAGCGACGGCGCCCTCATGGTCGACGCGGCCGTTGCCGGCGGACTCATCAGCGTCGCCGAGGCGGCGAGCACGCTGGAGCGACGAGGCTACGACTGCTGTTGGACCGCCGAGATCAACCACGACCCGTTCCTGCCGTTGGTGCTCGCCGCCGAGCACACAACGCGAATCGAGTTGGGCACCAGCATCGCCGTGGCGTTTGCACGCAATCCGATGACGGTCGCCAACGTCGGCTGGGATCTGCAGGGCTATTCGGGTGGCCGGTTCATTCTCGGGCTCGGCCCACAGGTGCGGGCCCACATCGAGAAGCGCTTCAGCATGCCGTGGAGCCAGCCGGTGAAACGGATGCGTGAGTTCGTGGATGCGGTGCATGAGATCTGGTCGTGCTGGCGCGACGGCACGACGCTGCGTTTCGACGGGGACTTCTACACCCACAAGATCATGACCCCGATGTTCACGCCAGAGCCCCAACCGCACGCCGACCCCAAGGTGTTCATCGCGGCCGTCGGTGAGGCGATGACCGAGATGTGCGGTGAGGTCGCCGACGGTCTGCTCGCGCACGCATTCACCACCAAGCGGTACTTCGAAGAGGTGACCATCCCCGCATTGACGCGCGGTCTGCAGCGCTCCGGACGGCAGCGCAGTGAGTTTCAGCTTTCGGCCCCTATATTTGTGGTGACGGGGGATAGCGACGAGCAGTTGACCGCGGCCTCCGCAGGCGCGCGCAGACAGATCGCGTTCTACGGCTCGACTCCGGCGTACCGCAAGGTGCTCGAGTTGCACGGGTGGGGCGACTTGCACACCGAGTTGCACAGGCTGAGTCTGCAGGGCGAGTGGGACGCCATGGGTTCGCTCGTCGACGACGAGATCCTCGAAGCATTCGCGGTCGTCGCGCCGATCGACGCGGTGGCGAGCAAGATCCGCGAGCGATGCGACGGGGTGATCGACCGTGTCCTGGTCGGATTCCCGTCATCGGTTCCCGAGCACACCGTCATCACCATGCTCGACGAGTTGCGCGGCCGACCGGTGAGCAGGCGGCCGTGACCGCGCCGACGGTGGACGAAGCCGCCAAGGTGTTCGCCGACCCGTCGGCGTACGCCGACGAAGCGAAACTGCATGCCGCACTGTCGCATTTGCGCGCGAATGCACCGGTGGCTTGGGTTGAGGTGCCGTCATACCGGCCGTTCTGGGCCATCACCAAGCACGCCGACATCATGGCGATCGAGCGCAACAACACCCTGTTCACCAATTCACCACGGCCCGTGTTGATGACGGAGGAGGCCGACGAGCAACAGGCGGCGGTCGGCATCAACACGCTGATTCACATGGATGACCCGAAACATCGGGTGGTACGGGCGATAGGCGCTGACTGGTTTCGGGCGAAGGCTATGCGAGCGTTGACGGTTCGCGTCGACCAGCTCGCCAAGCGCTTCGTCGACAACATGATGCGGGCCGGCCGTGAATGCGACTTCGTCCAGGAGGTCGCGGTGAACTACCCGTTGTACGTGATCATGTCGATGCTCGGACTTCCCGAAGAAGACTCCCCGCGGATGCTCAAGTACACCCAGGAGATCTTCGGCAACGACGATCCCGAGCTGCAGCGTGGCACGACCAAAGAAGAGCAGATGGCTTCACTGCTCGACATGTTCGCGTACTTCACGCGGTGACGGCATCCCGTCGCGAATCTCCGACCGAAGACTTGGCTTCGGCCATCGCCGATGCCACGGTCGACGGCGAGCCGCTGAACGACATCGAGACGGTGTCCTATTACGCAATCATTGCCGCCGCGGGCCACGACACCACCAGCGCGGTGATTGCCGGCGGCCTGCACGCGCTCATTCAGCATCCGGACCAACTTGCCCGCCTCCAGGACAACATGGGCCTGATGCCGTTGGCCGCCGAGGAGATGATCCGTTGGGTCACGCCGGTCAAGGAGTTCATGCGCACGGCGCAGCAAGACACCACCGTCCGCGGTGTGCCGATCGCCGCGGGCGACTCGGTGCTGCTGTCGTATGCGTCGGCGAACCGGGACGAAGAGGTCTTCGACCATCCGTTCCAGTTCGATGTTGGTCGTGATCCCAACAAACACAATGCGTTCGGTTACGGGGTGCACTTCTGTCTCGGCGCTGCGCTCGCGCGCATCGAGGTCAACAGCTTCTTCTGCGAGCTCATACCGCGGCTGAAGTCGGTCGAACTCACCGGCGACCCGCAACACATCGCGACGATCTTCGTCGGCGGGCTCAAGCATCTGCCGATCCGCTACTCGCTCAGGTGAATTGACCTTCTGGGTCAGGTCGGGAGTGGAATCCATATCCCGAAGAACCAGAAGCCCCATTGCTTGCGCACCGGATCCCAGACTGGTTGCACATTGAAGCCGCAGTAGTCGAAGTCTGGCGGCGGCGGCGCGTCAAACGGTGGCAATGGTCCGAGGTACGGCGGCCTCGGAGGCGGGCCATGACCCCAGGGAGGCAGACCATCACCCCACGGTGCGCCGTGGAAATGACCGTGCCAGTTGGTGTCATCCGGGTTCCATGGTGGTTGCCAGTTGTGGCCGTCGGAGGGGCTCTGCCCGTGGTCGTCCGGTCGTGTTGGTGCGCCGGGATTGCGTGGCGCCCCTGGAGTCGCCGGTTCGCTTGGGGCGCTTGGTGCGTCCGGTCTGCTCGGCCCGGGCCCGTTGGCCCCATTCGGTGCGTTGGGTCCCGTTGGGCCGCTCGGTGCGGCGGGCGCGTCGGGTCCGGCCGGTGTGGCGGGCGCCGGTTCGTCGGGTGCGCTTGGTGCGGCCGGTGGTGCGCCGGGTCCGGCGGTCGCGTCGGGTCCGGCTGGTAAGGCGGGCGCCGGTGCGTCGGGAGCGCTTGGTGCCGCCGGTGCCGCCGGTGCGGCGGGGGCACTCCCGCTGCCGGAGTCGCTGGGAAGCGCGGGACCGGGGCCACCGCCGAGTCCTCCGCCGCCACCGCCATCACCGAAGAAGCCGCCGCCGAACGAGCTTCCGCCCCCGCCGCCGCCGAACGAGCTTCCGCCCCCGCCGCCGCCCAAAGAGCTTCCGCCCGCGCTGAATCCGCCACCTCCGCCGCCACCGGAGCTACTACCACCGCTCGCACCGCTCGCACCGCCGGCAAGGGTCGGACCGCCAGGCACTCGGAAGTCGGCGGGACCAGGCATGGCGCTCGCCACGCTGGCCCCAAGGCCAATTCCGCTAGCGGTCAGAGTGCAGGTGATCGCTGCTCCCGCAACCGTGTTCATGAACTTCATAGCTGGCCTTTCCCGCGTGCATCGTCGTGTTCGCTTCACAGGCGACGTTAAGAAAGCGCGTTAAGCGCCAGCTATGTGCTCAATCTCAGTGTGCTGCCAGGTCGGTGTTCACAATCCCGAACTTGCCAGGAAATCCGAAGGGCGCCAATAGGTGTAGCGCAGGTCCCGCGAAGAAGAGCTCCGAAGGAGCGGCCGCCCCGGGCACGTGGGGCGGCCGTCCTCCCTTCGGGTCAGATCGGGAGTGGAATCCAGATCCCGAAGAACCAGAACCCCCATTGGTTGTAGCCCGGGTCCCAAATTGGCTGTTCCTGGAATCCCCAGTAATTGATCGGTGGTGGCGGCGGCCCCCACGGATCCGGTAAGGGTCCATCCCAGGGTGGCGGCGGCGGCGCGCCAAAACCCCACGGCGGCAGGTCATTGCCCCACGGCGCGTTGTGGAATCGACCACGCCAGTCGTTGTCTCCCGGATTCCACGGCGGCCGCCAGTCGTGGTTGTCCGGTCCGCGGAAGTCTGGACCACCGGGTCCGCGGAAGTCGGGTCCGCCCGGGCCGCCGTGTCCGTCCGGACCGCCGGGTCCACCGGGGCCTCCGCCGGGTCCATGGAAGTCTGGACCACCTGGACCGCCACGTCCGTCCGGACCGCCGGGTCCTCCGCCGGGTCCGTGGAAGTCTGGACCGCCTGGCCCACCGGGCCCGCGATCCTGGGGCGGCCCACCCGGTCCACGCTGTGGCGGAGGGCCGCCCGGACCGCCTCCTGGGCCGCCGCCACATTGCACCCCTGGCACTGGGCTGCACGGTGCGGCGTTCGCAACGCCGGAGCCTAGACCGATCCCGGTGATGCCGAGGGTGCAGCCGATCGCTGCGCCAGCGATCGCTTGTTTGAGGTTCATAACCTGGCCTTTCGCGCGTCGATAGACGCCCCAACCCGAACGCGAGGTTAGGTAGCCAGCCTATGAGTCAGCTATGCGGTCAGTGGCAATCTGCTGGGCGGCAACTCAACGCGGTGCATTCGTGCCAACCAACTGCGCCTGCCGCGTGGCCGAAGTCCTTTGCTATGGGACTGTGACTGGATTCAGACGCAACATCTCTTGATCGGCTTGGCGCACAACGGATCCGCCACGGCCTGTACGATGTCGCTCGGCTGCGGCGTCGTATGTGAATCGTCTATGGCGTCAATTCTTTATCCGAATCCCGTTGGCGCGCCAGAACTTGCCGTTTTTACGCGGGATGGCAAACCCGGCCCGCGGCACGGGTAAGCTTTCGCTCGTGGCCTGGGGGGACTCGAGCAACTCCGCGCGCTGATACGTACGCATGCAGCGCTAGCGGACGGTGGGACGGTGTCAGTAGCCGTCCGGCCCGACCATGGGTTTCGCTGGTTCGGGTTGCGCTTCGCCAACAATGACACCGAGCGCCAGTACCGCGGGTGGCGCATCGCGACGGCGACGTCGTTCGCGCGTGTTGGCTACATCGGGTCGATTCCGAGTTGGTGCCTGTTGCTCGTCGCCGTCGTCATGCTCGACATGGGCTCTGTGGGTCAGGCGGTCCCGCCGATCGTCGGCTGGATTGTGCTGCTCATCGCGCTCACCGCGTTGACGCTCCCGGAGGCACTGCGACTGTCGGTGATGCCGCTCGCGGCCCTCGCCAACTGCCTGGCAGGGTTCTTGATCGTCTGGCTCTTGTCCGACGTGCTGGTGACCTCGGAGGCGACGGCGTGGCGAGCCGGCGCCATGACCGGCGGGATGCTGATCGTGATGTTCTTCGGCTTCGCCATCTTCCGGGTGCCACCCGTGTTTGCGATTGCGGCGGTGACGCCGTACGTCGCGTTCGCCTCCTACCGTCTCTATGACAGCTACGACGCTGGGCGGCTCAGCGCCGTCGAGGCGGGCGGACTGGGCGCGATCCAGTGGATCGCCTACCTGGGCTGCCTGCTCGTGTGCATTGTCATCGAGATCGTGTCGCGCCGCTCGTTTTGCAAGGACCAGATCATCGGCGCGCAGCAGCGCGATTTGAAGCGCAGCGCCGAGGCGATCCGGCGCTACGTCCCGCCCGCAGTTGCCAAGCACATCGTGGCTGGGGACACCGCGAGAATTGGGGAGCCGTCGAGGCGGCGTATCACCGTGTTGTTCATCGACCTCGTCGGGTTCACGATATTGGCCGACCGTGTCGAGGCGGAGGTGCTGACGCTCATCGTCAACGATTACATGTCGGCGATGAGCGAGATCGTCGACGACTTCGGCGGGACGGTGAGTGAGTTCGGCGGCGATGGGTTCATGGCGCTGTTCGGCGCGCCCGACGAGATGGATCCGGAGGAGCAGGCCGTCTGCGCCGTCCGTGCCGCCCAGGTGATGCAGGCACGGCTGCCGCCCTTGGCGGAGGCCTGGCCGCAAGCTCGGCGCGACGGAGCCGCTGACGATGCGCGTGGGCATCAACAGCGGCGTGCTCAGCGTGGGGAGCTTCGGCTCGCACGGTCGCATGATCTACACGGCCATCGGTCTGCAGGCCAACATCGCGGCGAGGCTCCAAGCCAAGTGCGAACCCGGCGGGATTCTGCTGAGCGATACGACCTGGCACCTCGTCAAAGAGAGGATCTGCTGCGAGCCACGCGGTGACGTCAACTGCAAGGGCGTGCACTACAACGTGCGGGTGCACGCGCCCATCGAGTGAGCCGCGGCCAGACCGTCGACTTGGATCAGCAGCAGCGCGGATTCGGATTCGACTCGGTCGCGTCGTGGCGCATGCGCCAATACTCCCGCTCCGACATGACTGGCTCACCGGGGTGCGTGCGCCCGCGATGCTCCACGTAGCGACGGTAGTGGTTATCGCCCATCAATGTGCTCCAGTACCAACCGATCTGGCGTGCGATTTCGGTAGCGCGTCCCATTGCTTTTGCACCTCCCGTTCCGGCTTGGTGGGGATGAGGCCCGACGGCGCGAAGATGCGTGACGGCACCGGCTCGTCTTCGGTCAGAGGGCGGGCCGTGCCTCTGATCGACCTGAGCACGACGATGACTCCTGCGATGAACACGATGACGACGACCGAAGCGAACACGATCGACAACGTGCCCTGAATGAATGTGTTGCGGACGATCTTGTCGACGTCGTCGGGCGTCTTCGCAGTCAGACATGTCTTCCCTGCGGCCTGAGCAGCCTGGCAGATGCTGTGTTGCTTCCAGTAGCCCACCTTCGGATCCGCGGAGAAGATCTTCTGCCATGACGCGGTGAGGGTGACGATGAGATCCCAGAACAGCGGAAGTGCCGGTATCCAAGCCCATTTCAGTAGGCCGCGTTTGACCACCACGACGGTGACCACGGTCAGCGCTATTGCGGCCAATAGCTGGTTGGCGATACCGAACAGCGGGAACAGCGTGTTGATGCCGCCCAGCGGATCGGTGACACCCATCAGCAGGATGCCGCCCCACGCGGCGACCACGATCACGCTGCAGATCCAGGCGCCGACCCGCCAACTCGGATTCTGCAGCTTCTTCATCGGTCCGCCGAAATTGCCGAGTCCGTCGGACAGCATGAACCGCGCGACGCGCGTGCCGGCATCAACGGTGGTGAGAATGAACAGCGCCTCGAACATGATCGCAAAGTGGTACCAGAATGCCTTGAGCGCTTGGCCCCCAAACACCTGGTGCAGTACCTCAGACATTCCGAACGCGAGCGTCGGCGCGCCGCCGGTGCGCGACACGATCGACTTCTCGCCGACGTCTTCTGCCGCCTGCGTGATCTCGGCCGCGGTGATCGGATTGCCAGCCAGGCCAAGACCGTTCGCGTAGTCGGCGGCCGTCTGCGCAGTGGTCCCGGTCTGGGCGCCGGGCGCATTCATCACGAAATACAGGTGTTGATTGATGATGGCCGCGGTGATCAGCGCCATGATCGCGACAAACGACTCGGTCAGCATGCCGCCGTAGCCGATCAGCCGCATCTGGCTTTCCTTTTCGAGAAGCTTCGGCGTGGTGCCAGACGAGATGAGCGCGTGGAAGCCCGACAGCGCTCCGCACGCGATGGTGATGAACAGGAACGGGAACAGCGAACCGGCGAACACCGGGCCGGTGCCCTTCGTGGCGAACTGTGAGATCGCGGGCGCTTCCATGATCGGACGGGCCAACAGGATGCCGATCGCCAGCAACGCTATGGTGCCCACTTTCATGAACGTCGACAGGTAGTCGCGGGGAGCCAGCAGCAACCACACCGGCAGCACCGACGCGCAGAATCCGTAGATGATGATGCACCACGACAACGTCACCTTCGACAGGGTGAACCAGTCTGCACCCCAAGACGTTTCAGCGACCCACCCGCCGGAGATGACCGCGAGCAGCAGCAGGGCGACGCCGATCAGCGATACTTCCGACACCCGACCGGGACGCAGGAACCGCAAGTAGATGCCCATGAAGATGGCGATCGGGATCGTCATCGCGATGGAGAAGACCCCCCATGGGCTTTCGGCCAGCGCCCCGACAACCACCAATGCCAGCACGGCGAGCAGGATCACCATGATCACCAGCACACCGATGATGGCTGCGGCGCCGCCGACGGCGCCGAGTTCGTCGCGCGCCATCTGGCCGAGCGAGCGCCCGCGTCGGCGCACCGAAATCGACAACACCAGATAGTCCTGGACACAACCGGCAAGCACCGCGCCGATGATGATCCAGATGGTGCCGGGCAAATAGCCCATCTGCATCGCCAGCACCGGGCCGACAAGCGGCCCCGCACCCGCGATCGCAGCAAAGTGATGGCCGTACAGCACCCGCCGGTCGGTCGGCATGTAGTCGGTGCCGTTCTCGAAAAGCTCAGCGGGGGTGGCGGTGTCGTCGCGCGGACGCACGATCTTCATCTCGATCAAGCGGGCATAGAACCGGAAGCCGATCACGTAAGTGCAGATCGCCGCGATGACGAACCACACCGCGTTCACTGTCTCACCACGGAAGAACGCGATGATGGCCCACGCGATGGCGCCGAGCAGCGCGATGAGCCCGAAGACGAGCTTGTGTCTGGTGGTGATCGGCGACCGGTCGATGATCGCTACCGGCGGCAGATCCTTCTCGGTGCGGATATAGGTGACATCGCCTACTTGCTCCTCGATGCGCTCCGATGGTGCGGCGGTGGGTGTAGCCACGGTCTCTCCTCGACATCGGTGTCTTACCCGGTCCTGTGATCCTTTCACCGCATGAAACGGCGTTGGGTCGATTCCCAGGTTTCACTTCGGTTATGAACCACGTTCATACAGGGTGCGCACAGAATCGATGGTGTCGGCCTCGGCCGGACTCTTGTCGTCCCTGTAGCGCAAAACGCGGGCGAATCGCAGGGCCATCCCACCGGGATAACGCGATGACCCCTGAACTCCGTCGAACGCGATCTCGACGACCTGCTCTGGTCGCACCTTGACGACGTAGCCGTCGGTGGGGCCGTCCGCCAATTCCACGAAGCGGGTGGTCTGCCATTCGAGCATCGCGTCGGTCATGCCCTTGAAAGTCTTTCCCAACATGACGAATCCGCCCGCCGAGGGGTCGCGCGCGCCGAGATGGATGTTGGAGAGTTTGCCCGTGCGACGGCCGGATCCCCATTCGACTGCGAGGACGACCAGATCGAGGGTGTGCACCGGCTTGACCTTCAGCCACCCCGCACCGCGACGGCCGGCTTCGTACGGCGCGGTCAGCGACTTCGCCATCACGCCCTCGTGACCCGCGTCAAGCGTGACGTCGAGAAACCGTTGCGCGGCCTCGGCGTCGTCGGTGATCAGCCGGTCGACCCGGTGGGCCGCAGGAACGATGGCATCCAACGCGGCGATCCGTTCGCCAGTTGGTAGGTCCAGCAGGTCCGCGCCGTCCAGATGCAGCAGGTCGAACACGAACACCGACAACGGCTGCGACTCCCTGGCCGCCGCGATGTCCACCGAGCGGCCGAATCGCGACGCGGTCACTTGGAATCGGTGCGGACGGCCGTCAGGTCGTAACGCGATGGCCTCGGCGTCGGCGATCAGGTCGGTGACGGGCAGCGCCAATGCCGCGTCGACGACCTCGGGCAGCCGTTCGGTGACGTCGTCGAGGCTGCGGGTATAGATCGACACCGCGTCGCCCGCGCGGTGAACCTGCACCCGCGCGCCGTCCAGCTTGGCCTCGAAAACAGCTGTGCCGCCGAGACGTTCGAGCGCCTCACCGACCCCGGTTGCGGTCTGGGCGAGCATCGGGCCGACGGGCCGGCCGACCATGAGGGTGAATTGTTCGAGTGCGGTTTCGTCGCCGGTCAGTGCGGCGGCCGCGACCGCAGGCAGGTCACCGCCCAGCATGGCCGCGCGGCGGATGACGGGCGCGGCGATGCCGGCGGCCTTGGCCACGGCGTCGGCCATCACGCCCACCAGTGCGCCCTGACGCAGTTCGCCGCTGAGCAGCCTGCGTAGGAAGATCTGTTCCGACTCCGTGGCGGCGCCGAACAGCCCGGCGATCAGTTCGGCGCGGCGGGCCTGCGAGCCCTTGCCCGCGACGTTGCCGATGTCGGTGAACGTGGCGTCGACCTTCAGCACGGTCAACGATGGCTGGTCGGCAGCTTTCGGAAGCGAGCGCAATGCCGCCCAGCCGACGCCGATCTGGCGTTGCGGGAGTTCGCCGGACAGCCAGGACACCACGACCGCGACCAGCTTCGGGTCACCCTCGACGCCTGCTACGCGCAGCAGGTCGGCGATTCGGGCGATCTTCGCCAGGCGCGCCGACGTCGCACCCACCTCGGCCGACGCGGCGGCCACCTCGATCAGCTGCACGGCCCTCCTCTCATGCCGGGTCGAACGTGAGCTTATGCGCGAGTTCCGACAGGAAATTCGAGCACGACTTCACGTTCGACGGAGGAGTTCGTCAGGTGACCGAGAACTGGACGGTGTGCCAACCGGTGGCGCCGTCGGGCACCGGCGACGCCTCGTCGGGCGTCTGCACCGCGCCGGTGTTGTCGGTGGCGCGCACGGTAATGGTGTGCGAACCGGACTGGGTGGCTTGCCAGTTGAAACTCCACAGCCGCCAGGTGTCGTTGGAGTAGGAGGCGCCGAGTTCGGCGGGTCGCCAGTCGCCTTGCGCGTTCGGACTGTCGATGCGAACCTCCACCTCGCGCACCCCACGGGTCTGCGCCCATGCGATGCCGCCGAACGTCACGGGCCCCTTGGCGACCTCCTGCCCGCTGCGTGGCACATCGATACGTGACTCGGTCTTGATCGGTCCCTTCGCCGACCAGCCGTGCTGCGTCCAGAACGCTTCGGCCTCGTCGAATCGGGTCAGCTCCAAGTCGACGACCCACTTGGTGGCGGAGACGTAGCCGTACAGGCCGGGAACGACGAGTCGGGCGGGGTAGCCGTGCTCGGTCGGCAGCGGCTGCCCGTTCATTCCGACCGCAAGCAACGCGTCACGGTTGTCGGTGAGCGCCTCGATGGGGGTGCCTGCGGTGAACCCGTCGATCGACATCGACAACACCATGTCGGCGTCGGGGTGCACGCCGGCTTCGGCCAGCAAGTCGCGCACCCGGTAGCCGGTCCATGCGGCGTTCGAGATCAGGTCGCCGCCAACGGGATTCGATACACAGGTCAGTGTCACCAGTTTCTCGATGACGTCGAACCGGTCGAGATCCTGGAAGCGCAAGGTGATTTCGCGGTCCACCATGCCGTGGATTTTCAGTTGCCAGTCCGCGCGACTCAGCTGCGGCACAGTCAGCGCCGTGTCGATCCGGTAGAAATCGGCGTTACTGGTGACAAATGACGGCAGCGCAACGCCTTTGGGCTGCACCGTCGGCGGTACAAGCGGCGCGCCTGCATTCACGCGAGGTAATGCGAACGAGTCGCGATCACCCGACACCGACGACAGCATCCTCGTCAGCACCACGCCGGCGACACCGGTGAGCGCTCCGGCGCCAAGAAATCCCAGTGTCAACAACGACAATCGACGGCCGGGGTCGGGGGCGGTCAGGTCGCGGGCATCCCGCTGCTCCGACTCGTCGCTGACCCGCCCTGAGGTGAGCAATCGCAGCACTGCGACGCCGCACACCGTGCCGATGACAGTGGGCACGATGTCTGCCACTGTCGCCCCCGGGCGTGAGAGCACCGCCGCGCAGCCGAGAATGCCCGCGAGGACGATCGCAATGCTGCCCACCGGGACACGCCTCGTCTCCCAGCGCGCGGTCACTGCGGCGATGAGCGCGATGACGCCGATGATGAGAATGCTCAAGAAGAGCTTGTCGGCGGTGCCGAACGTCTGAATCGTCCACTCTTTGACCGGTCCGGGCGTCAGATCGATGATCGCGGAACCGATCGCGGTGCGAGCGTCCGCCTGCGGACCGAACGCCACCGCGACCAGTTGGGTGACACCGAGCGCGACGGCGGCAGCGGCGATGCCAGCCAGCATCCGCTTGTCGGGAGCTGGTTCGGGCATAACCAAAACCTACCTGCGAGTCGCGCTGGCAGACCTTACGAAGTCGTGACGGCGACGGTGCGCCCGAAAGCCTTACCGCATGCGCGATGAGCTAAGTTGCTTTACGGTTCGACGACTTTTTGGAAAGGCAGCTGAATGGAGATCGAGGGCAAGAAGGCCGTCATCGTCGGTGGGGCGTCCGGCTTCGGTAAGGCGACCGCCGAGTTGCTGGCCAAGCGCGGCGCGAACGTGGCGGTGCTGGATCGTCCGCAGTCGAAGGGCAAGGAAGTCGCTGACTCGATCGGCGGCTCGTTCCATGAAGTGGACGTCACCGACTTCGACGGTACGGAAACGGTGCTGCAGCAGGCCGTCGACTCGCTCGGCGGGCTGCACATCATCGTGACGACCGCGGGCGGCGGCATCGGCGAGCGCACTGTCAAGAAGGACGGGCCGCACAGCTTGGAGTCCTTCCGCAAGACCGTCGACCTCAACCTCATCGGCACCTTCAACATCAGCCGACTGGCCGCGTGGCAGATGAGCAAGCAGGACCTCGTCGACGACGAGCAGGAGGAGCGCGGCGTCATCATCAACACCGCTTCGATCGCCGCTTTCGAGGGCCAGATCGGGCAGGTCGCCTACACCGCCTCCAAGGCCGCGATCGCGGGTATGTGCCTGACCATGGCGCGTGATCTCGGCAGTCTCGGCATCCGGGCGCTGGCCATTGCGCCCAGCTTGTTCGCGACCGGGCTCACCGAGGGCATACCTGACGAGTTCGCCACGGCGCTCACCAAAGACGCCGCGTTCCCGAAGCGGCTCGGTAAGCCCGAGGAGTACGCCAAGCTGGTGGCGGCGATCGTCGAGAACCCGATGCTCAACGGCCAGTGCCTCCGGCTTGACGCCGGGCAGCGTTTCGCCCCGAAATAGTTGTGGTTTGTGTGCGTTCGGGAGCGCTCACCTCTCCGAAACGCGCACGAATCGCTAACCTGGCCAGGTGGCGACCGTTGCCGATCATGTCATCTCAGCATTGCGGATCAGCGGCGTTCGCCGCGTGTACGGGCTGCCGGGGGACAGCCTCAACGGATTCACCGACGCGATCCGGCGGTCCGGTGAGATCAGCTGGGAGCATGTACGTCACGAGGAGACCGCGGGGTTCGCAGCCGCCGCCGACGCGGCGCTGACCGGACAGCTCGCGGTCTGCGCGGGCAGCTGCGGCCCGGGCAACCTGCATCTGATCAACGGGCTGTTCGACGCGCACCGCAGCCGGGTGCCTGTGCTGGCCATCGCGGCCCACATCCCGCGCACCGAAATCGGGTCGGAGTACTTCCAGGAGACGCATCCGCAGGAACTGTTCCGCGAGTGCAGCGTTTACCGCGAACTCGTCAGCACGCCGGAGATGGCGCCGCGCATTCTCGAGATGGCGATGCGCGCCGCGGTCGAGGAGCGTGGTGTCGCCGTCGTCGTCATCCCCGGCGAGATCTTCCTGCAGCGCGCCGAGCAGTCGGGGTACCTGATCCGACCGATCACCCCGACGCGCTCGGTTCTGCGTCCCGACGACGAGTCGCTGCGTCGGGCGGCCGACATCCTCAACGCCGCGCACGCTGTCACGATTCTCGGCGGCGCGGGCGTCGAAGGAGCCCATGACGAATTGATGCGGGCGGCCGCGACGCTGAACGCGCCTGTGGTACATGCGTTGCGCGGCAAGGAGTTCATCGAATACGACAACCCGTTTGACGTCGGGATGACAGGCCTGCTCGGATTCGCCTCCGGATACAAGGCGATCAAGGAGGCCGACGCGCTGCTGATGCTGGGCACCGACTTCCCGTATCAGCAGTTCTATCCCGACAACGCGAAGGTGATCCAGGTCGACACCCGCGGCCGCAACCTCGGCCGTCGGACGCCGCTGGAACTCGGCCTCGTCGGCACCGTCAAGGACACGTTGGCCGCCCTGCAGCCACTGCTGCAGCAGAAGAATCAACGCGAGCATCTCGACCGTTCGCTGCGGCACTACGGCAAGACCAGAAAGACGCTCGACGAGCTGGCCGTCAACGACCGAGACCGCACCCCGATACGGCCGGAATTCGTTGCATCGCTGGCCAATCAGCTCGCCACCGAGGACGCGGTGTTCACCGTCGACGTCGGATCGCCCGTGGTATGGGCGGCGCGCTACGTCAAGATGAACGGACGCCGACGTCTGGTGGGATCGTTCAACCACGGCACGATGGCGTGCGCGCTGCCACACGCGATAGGCGCGCAGACCGCCTACCGCGATCGTCAGGTGGTCGCGCTGGCAGGCGACGGCGGGCTGACGATGATGTTCGGCGAACTCGTGACGCTGATCCAGAATCGGTTGCCGATCAAGGTGATCGTGTTCAACAACTCGTCGCTGAACTTCGTCGAACTGGAGATGAAGGCCGCCGGCATCGTCAACTACGGCACGGATCTGGTGAATCCGAATTTCGCCGACGTCGCCGCGGCGATGGGCATCTTCGGCCGTCGCGTCGAGAAACCGGCCGAATTGGAGCAGGCCTTGAGCGACGCCTTCGCCCATGACGGTCCGGCGATCGTCGACGTGGTGACCGCCCGTCAGGAGTTGTCGATACCGCCCGCGATCACCGTCGAGCAAGCCAAGGGATTCTCGCTGTACGCAATCCGGACCATCCTGGCCGGCCGCGGCGACGAACTGCTCGACCTGATCACCACCAACGTGGCACGCCGGATTCTCGACTGATCGAACCCGTTCAGCACTTCCTCAGCTAACCCTGATCTTGACCGCTAATGTTTGCCCATGCGAATCCAGGCGTGGTCAGCGGTGGCCATCGTTTTGCTCCTGGCGGCCTGCGGCGGCCCGAAGCCGCAGATACCGACCACCAAGATGCAAGGCGGCCCTCCCGACACCGGCAGCGTCGACATCCACGGCGACGCCTCCTCGGACGTGAACAAGCTCGCGATACAGGCCATCGCCGACCTGCAGCAGTACTGGGGCGCCGAGTTTCCCAAGCTCTACGGCGAGGATTACCAGCCGGTGAAGGGCGGCTTCTACGCCGTCGTACCGTCCGCGGGCGAGGTGCCCCCGTGCGCCCAGGACGCCAGTGAAGTGTCGGGCAACGCGTTCTACTGCGCGACCAAGGACGTCGTCGCCTGGGATGCCGAAGGCCTGCTGCCCGATTTGAAGGACAAGTACGGCGACTTCGTCATCCCCGTGGTGCTCGCCCACGAATGGGGCCATGCCATCCAAGGCCGGTCCCACTTCACCGCACGCACGGTGACCAAGGAACTGCAGGCGGACTGTTTCGCTGGGGCATGGTCGAAACACGCCAAGGACGACGGCGCGTTGAAGGTGACCGCCGCCGACTTGGATACCGCGCTTGCAGGCATCCTCGATCTGCGCGACACCCCGGGCACGTCGAACATCGACCCGAGCGCACACGGTAGTGGCTTCGACCGGGTCAGCGCGTTCCAGGACGGGTTCGACAACGGTTCGACGAAGTGCAAGGACTACCGCGACGACGAACCGATGGTGCTCGAACTGCCGTTCAACGACGAGGAGGATGCGGCCCGCGGCGGCGACTCTCCCTACGACTCGATCGTCAACGGTGTGCCCTATGACCTCGAGGACTACTGGACACACGTGTACCCCGAGTTGACCCAAGGACAGCAGTGGCAGCCGGTGAGGGGGCTCGAACCCTACAGCCCGGACTCTCCGCCCACCTGCGGTGGCCAGTCGGCCGAAGGTTACGCGCTGTTCTATTGCGTCCCAGACGATTACGTCGGGTGGGACAACGTCGAGGCGATGCCCGAGGTGTACCGGCAGGGCGGCGACTACGCCGTCGCCGCGCTGCTTGCCACCCAATATGGGCTCGCGGCGCTGACCCGACTCGGCGACGAGTCCGACGAGAAGACGTCGACGCTTCGGGCCGACTGCATGGCAGGCGGCTACACCGCGAGCGTCATTCTCTACAACCGACCGGATACCAGCACGTACCACATCTCGCCCGGCGACCTCGACGAAGGCATCAAGGCGCTGTTGGTGTTCCGCGGTGAGGGCGACGTCGAGCGGCAGGGCGCGGGCTGGGCCAGGGTCAAGGCGTTCCGATCCGGTGTCATCGACGGCGCAGAGTCGTGTCTGCAGTACGAGGACGCGTAGCTCAGGCCGGCCCGGCGGCGGGAAGGGCCTCGAGATCAGACTTGTGGCACGCGAAACGGCGGGTTCTCGTACCGGAACTTGATTTCGGCGTGGAGGTCAGGCCGGCCGCGGCACGCTGGCCAGCGAGCTCTGACCGATCCAAGCGGGAATGGCACGGCGCACGTCGGCCGGACCCGACACCGCGACGCTGCCGTCGAGCAGTGCGTGCTGCCAACTGGTGTCTCCGCGCCAGATCCGGGTGAGCGTGCGAAGGCTGGTTTCCACCGTCCCCGTGACCTCGTGGCCGGGGTCGAAATCGCACACGTCGGCCTCGCCGTCGGCGACCACCAGCCACCAACGGGAGGCCTTCGGCGCCACCCCGTCGAGGCGGAACGCGAGCGTGGTCCTGGTCCGTGGCCATGCCTCGATCGGCACGGTGCGACGGATGTCCCACAACAACAGGTGCGGATCGAGGTCCTCCTCGCCGAGTTCGCCGATCCAGCGCACCCCCCATGCGCCGAGCGCCTCGACCACGTCGGCGAGTTCCTTCCCGCACTCGGTCAGGGCATACACCGTGCGGCCGTCGACCTCGTCGCGACTGACGACGCCCGCACGTGTCAGCGACTTCAGGCGCTTCGACAGCAACGCGGGCGACATCTTCGGCACCCCGCGGCGAAGTTCGTTGAAGTGTCTGCTGCCCAGCAGCAGCTCGCGAACGACGAGCATCGTCCAGCGCTCGTCGAGCAGCTCCATGGCCTTGGCCACCGGACAGAACTGGCCGTATCCGGACATCGCACACCTCCCGGTCCGCACCCCAGTACAGATATCGAACCAGCCGCAGTACAGATCTGTTACTAGTTTGGCCGCACCGGGACGACCGACGATGTCAACCATGAGCAACATGACCGCGGCCGCTGACCACAGCCAGATCGCCGCCAAACACCGAGCCATGTGGGCGTCGGGTGACTATCCGAAACTCGCCGCCGACCTCGTCACCCCCTTGGGGCCCGTGCTCGTCGAAGCCACCGGTATCGGTCCCGGCGACCGCGTGCTCGACGTGGCCGCAGGAACCGGGAACGCCGCCATCCCCGCGGCACGGACCGGGGCCAGCGTGATAGCCAGCGACTTGTGTCCCGAGCTGTTGGACAGCGGTCGCGCGCTCGCCGCCGAACAGGGTGTCGAGCTCGAGTGGCGTGAGGCCAACGCCCACGCCTTGCCATTCGGCGACAACGAGTTCGACGTGGTGATGTCGTGCATCGGCGTGATGTTCGCCCCGTTCCACCAGCTTTCGGCCGACGAGCTGGTCCGGGTGACCAAACCGGGCGGCAGGATCGGGCTGATCAACTGGACGCCCGAAGGGCACATAGGCAGGCTGTTCGCGGCGATGAAGCCGTACATGCCCGCACCGCCGCCGGGCGCGCAACCGCCGCCGCTGTGGGGGCAGGAGGACCATGTCCGCGGCCTGTTCGGTGAGCGCGTGGGCGACCTGGTCATGCAGCGACGCACGCTGCCGGTACACCACTTCGCCGACGGCGCCGCCTTCCGTGACTACTTCAAGGCCACCTATGGGCCGACGATCACGGCGTACCGAAACAACGCGGCGCAACCGGACCGCGTGGCCGCGCTTGACGGCGCCATCGCGGAGGTCGGCGATGCAGTCTTGAAAGGCGGCGGCCGCATGCAATTGGAGTACCTGCTCGTGACGGCGCGCAAGGCCTGAGAACATGTCGGTGTGCAACAGCTTCCGACTCTGACCGACGACGCGCTGGCCGCGCTGCAGCGCTGGGTGCGAAACCAGGGCCTCGGGTCAGAGGTCTCCGATGTCGCGCCGTTGACCGGCGGCACGCAGAACATCGTGGTGCGCGTGCACATCGACGGCAGGCCGGTGGTGTTGCGGCGGCCGCCGCTGCATCCGCGATCGACGAGCAACAACACCATGCTGCGGGAGATCGCGGCGCTGCGAACGTTGGCAGGCACGCCGGTGCCGCATCCGGGTTTCATCGCGGGCTGCGATGACCTCGACGTGCTCGGGGTGGTGTTCTACCTGATGGAAGAGGTCGACGGCTTCAACCCCGGCGACAGCATGGATCAGGCGTACGTCGACAACGCCGACTGGCGACACCGGGTCGGTCTGTCGTATGCGGCCAGCCTCGCCCAGCTCGGCAACGTCGAGTGGGAGGGCAGTCCGCTTGCCGAGTTGAAGCGGCCGGGTTCGTTTCTGCAACGGCAGGTTCCGCAGTTCCTCCGGTTGCTGGAAAGCTATCGCCACGACCGCTATTCGCCAGAATCGCTGGCCGTCACGGACTTGGCGGACTGGCTGGAGACCAATCGCCCGGCGGACGGGAAACCCGGCATCATGCACGGCGATCCGCACTTGAGCAATGTGCTGCTGCGCCGCGACGAGCCGGAGTTGGCGGCGTTCGTGGACTGGGAGATGTGTACTGTCGGTGACCCGCTGCTGGACCTCGGCTGGATGCTGATCTGCTGGCCGCTGGAGACCAACACGATCACCGCGGGCGCCCAGCTGGCCGCTCTCGGCGGGCTGGCCAGCAGGCGGGAACTGCTCGACGCTTACTTGGCGGCTGGCGGCCGTGAAACATCAAGTCTGAATTGGTATGTCGCGATGGCATGCTTCAAGCTCGGCATCGTCATCGAGGGCACGTGGTCGCGGTACCTGGTCGGCCAAGCAAGCCGAGATGCGGGCGAACGGCTTCACTCGAACGCGCAGAACCTGATTGACATCGGCACGCGAGTTGCCAAGGGAGACAGTCCTTTTGGCATTGACTAGAGCAGCCTGCTGATCCCGCGTGCCGCCACCTGCAGCGCGCCGAGCAGCCGCTGACGGTCGCGTTTGAGGGTCGCGACGACGACGCCGATCGCCGCCACCACTACGCCGTCGGAGGACTGCACCACCGGGACCGCCAACGAGCAGGCGCCCAGCGACATCTCCTCGGACGTGGTCGCGAGGCCGTCGCGGCGGACCCGTTCCAGTTGCGCCTCGAGTAGTTCCGGCCGGGTGATCGTGTAGGGGGTGATCCGCGCCAGGTTGGCCATCACCCGATCGTGGACATCGGCGGGGGAGTGTGCGAGCAGAACTTTCCCGACGCCGGTGGCGTGCATGGGCAACCGCGTGCCGACGGTGCTGACGATCGGCACCGACGCGCGGCCCTGCATCCGGTCCACGTACAGCACCTCGTCACCGTCGCGCACCGCCAGATGAACGGTGGCCATGGTCGTCGCGAACACGTCGTGCAGATAGGGTTCGGCCACCTGCCGAAGCCTGCCCTGAACCGGTGCAAGCAAGCCGGCCGCCCACACCAGTCGGCCGATCACGTACCGGCCGTCCTCGAGGCGATCCAGTGCGCCGCCCGCGGCGAGTTCGCGCGCCAACCGATGAGTGGTGGGCAGCGGAAGATCGGCGCGCCGGGCGATTTCCGACAGCGTGAGGCTGCGATGGTGTTCGCCGAACGCGCCGAGTACCGCAAGCAGGCGGGAGGTGACGGTCGCCCCCGGCACCGACGTGTTCCCGGCCATTTCGTGCACCCTTTCGCTGAGTGGAAGCCTAACCTTCATACCGCAAGCTGTGGTCGGTACCGTGCGCGCTATGACAGGGCAGGCGGAGATCACCGCCGAGATCACGGCGATCCACACCGACTATCACCGCTCTGGCGTCGAGGAAACCCAACCGCGACTGCACTATCCGCCGTATCGGAGCAGTGCGCTTCGCCATCCCCTCAACGACCTGCTTCACGCCGACCCGGAAGCGGTCGAACTGTGGGCGCCGTGCTTCGGTGAGACCGACGTCGACCCGCTGGACGCCGATCTGACGATCCAGCACGCCGGCCAGCCGATCGGGGAGCGGACCGTGATCACCGGGCGGGTCGTCGACGGCGACGGCAGGCCGGTGCGCGGCCAGCTCGTCGAGATCTGGCAGGCCAACGCCGCGGGACGCTACATCCACCAGCGCGATCAGCATCCCGCGCCGCTCGACCCCAATTTCACCGGGGTGGGCCGGTGCCTCACCGACGACGGCGGCACCTACCGCTTCACCACGATCAAGCCCGGGCCGTATCCATGGCGCAATCACCACAACGCGTGGCGGCCCGCGCACATCCATTTCTCGTTGTTCGGAACGGACTTCACCCAACGGATGATCACGCAGATGTATTTTCCCGGCGACCCGCTGTTCGCGCTTGACCCCATCTACCAGTCCGTCACCGACCAGAAGGCGCGTGACCGGCTGGTCGCCGCCTATGACCACGACGTCACCAGCCACGAATGGGCCACCGGCTATCGATGGGACATCGTGTTGACCGGTGTGGGCCGCACACCGTTCGAGGAAGCCTGATGAGCACCCTGACCGCCACGCCGGGCCAGACGATCGGGCCGTTCTTCGGCTATGCGTTGCCGTTCGAGCGCGGTAACGAACTCGTCCCGCCTGGGTCGCCGGGCGCCATCCGACTGCACGGTGTGGTCACCGATGGAGCGGGTGTCGGCGTGCCCGATGCGCTGCTGGAGATCTGGCAGGCAGACTCCGGCGGTGTGGTGCCGACGGCGACAGGTTCGTTGCGACGTGACGGTTGGACCTTCACCGGCTGGGGCCGCGCGAGCACCGACGCCGCCGGACGCTACAGCTTCAGCACGGTCAAACCCGGTCCAGTGCAACCCGATACGGCTCCGTTCTTCGCCCTGACGGTGTTCGCGCGCGGCCTGCTGAACCGGCTGTTCACCCGCGCGTACATACCGGACGATCGGCTGGCCGACGACGGCCTGCTGAACTCGGTGCCGCAGGATCGGCGCCACACTTTGATCGCGCTGCCCGACGATCGTGGCCTTCGGTTCGACATCAGGCTGCAGGGTGACGACGAGACGGTGTTCCTGCGCTACCGGGGCCACCGATGACGGACCTGTACTGGCCGGGCGACCACCGCGCCGGCTCGACCTTCACCGACAAGGCACTGCTGGCGGCGCTGGTGTTGGTCGAAAATGCTTGGCTCGGGGTGCTTGTGGACGCCGGGGTAGCACCCGCCGCGGCGCGCGCCGACCTGACCGCAATCGTCTCCGACGCCGACGCGGAGGTGATCGCCATCGGTGCCGAGGCCGACGGCAACCCGGTGACCGGGTTGCTCGCGGTGTTGCGCGAGCGAACCGGCGGTGAAACCGCCTGCTGGGTGCACCGCGGATTGACCAGCCAAGACGTCATCGACACCGCGCTCATGCTCTGTGTTCGAGACGCGCTGTCGACGGTTCGCAATGAGATCGTCTCGCAGGTCACCACTTTGATCGCACTGACCGAACGCCACCAGCGCGCGCCGATGTTGGCGCGCACACTGACTCAGCCGGCGCTGCCAAGCACAGTCGGCATGAAGACCGCGCATTGGTTGTCGGCGGTGTTGGACGCCGCGGACACCCTAGCGGCGCTGCCTCCGCTGCCGGCGCAGACAGGCGGCGCCGCAGGTACTCTCGCTGCGACGACGGAGCTGACCGGATCGGCGGCGGACGCTGTCGCGTTGTCGTCTCGGCTCGCCGGGACGCTGGGACTGACGCACACCGCGCCGTGGCACACCACCCGCGCGGTGCTCACCCGTGTCGGCGATGCGCTGGTGACATGTTGTGACGCATGGGGACACATCGCGGCGGATGTCGCCACCGGCAGCAGAGCCGAGATCGGCGAACTGGCTGAGGGAAGGGCGGGCGGTTCGTCGACCATGCCCCACAAGAACAACCCGGTGCTGTCGATACTCATTCGGCGGGCGGCGATGACCGGGCCCGCACTCGCGGCCACCCTGCACGCCTCCTCGGCGGCCAGTGTGGACGAACGTGCCGACGGTGGGTGGCACGCAGAGTGGGCCACCATGCGCACGCTTGCCCGACGCACCGTCGTGGCCGCCACGCAGACCACAGAGTTGCTCCAGGGACTGACAGTCGACACCGATCGTGCGGCGGACAATCTCGCGGCGGTGGGTGACCTACGGGCCGAGCAGCGCGCCATGGCCGAATTAACCGGCCGCACAGCTGTTTCGAGCTATCTCGGCGCGATTGATCTTGTGATCGACACAACGCTGCAACGCGCGCGCCACCATCTGAAGGAGGCGATATGACCGTCCCATCGCTCGTCGGCACCGACTTCGGCGGACCACGGGGCGCGGGCCTTCTGCTGCTCGGGCCTTCGGTGGGGACGTCTACGTCCGCGCTGTGGGGCGCGTGCGCAGAACTCCTTGCCGAACACGTGCACGTCGTCGGTTGGGACCTACCAGGACACGGTCGCAGCCCAGCAAGCGGGTTCCGCATTCCCGACCTGGCAGCTGGCGTGCTGGCGCTGGCCGATGAGATCGCGCCAGGAACCGCCTTTCACTACGCGGGAAACTCGATCGGCGGCGCCGTCGGCTTGCAGCTTCTGCTCGACGCTGGCGACCGGGTGACGACCGCCGCGCTGCTGTGCACCGGCGCCGCCATCGGCCGTCCGGAAGACTGGGCGGCGCGGGCAGCTACCGTGCGCGCGTCGGGCACGGGCGCCGTCGTCGAGCTTGCGACGCAGCGGTGGTTCGGCGCCGGCTTCGCCGACCAACGGCCAGACGTCGTCGCGTCGTTGGTCAACGCGTTGCTGGCGACCGACGACGAATCGTATGCGCAGGCATGCGAGGCTCTTGCGGAGTTCGACATCAACGAACGCCTCGGTGAGATCAGCACGCCCGTACTGGCGGTCGGCGGCACCGAGGACATCGCAACGCCGCCTGATTCGTTGGAACACATCGCGTCAAGCGTCAAAGACGGCCGGGTGATCGTCCTCAACGGTATCGGCCACCTGGCGCCCGCGGAGGCACCCGACCGGATAGCACGGCTGATCCTCGGCCACCTCGCGCCGAAGGATCCGGTGTACGACGCGGGGATGGCGGTACGACGCGACGTGCTTGGCGACGCCCACGTCGACCGTGCGATCGCAGGCGTCACCGAATTCACCGCCGAGTTCCAGGAACTGATCACCCGGTACGCGTGGGGGTCGATCTGGACTCGGCCCGGCCTCGACCGTCGCAGCCGGTCGATGATCACGCTGACCGCCATGGTGGCCCGCGGTCATCATGAAGAGTTCGCAATGCATGTGCGCGCCGCGCGCCGCAACGGCCTCTCCAACGACGAAATCAAGGAAGTGCTGTTGCAGACGGCCATCTATTGCGGCGTGCCGGACGCCAACACGGCGTTTCGGATCGCGAACGACGTACTCGCCGAGTACGACACGGCGGCTGACCAGTGAGTCGCACGATCATCTGTGAGACAGCAGCTCAGGCGGTCGCCGGAATCCCTGACGGGTCAACGGTTTTGGTCGGCGGATTCGGGATGGCGGGTATGCCGACGACGCTGATCGACGCGTTGATCGAACAGGGCGCCTGCGATCTGACGATCGTCAGCAACAACGCGGGCAACGGCGACACCGGCCTAGCCGCGCTGCTGGCGGCGGGCCGGGTGCGCAAGGTGATCTGCTCGTTTCCCCGCCAGTCGGATTCGCACGTGTTCGATGCCCTGTATCGAAGGGGTGAAGTGGCGCTCGAAGTGGTGCCCCAAGGCAATCTCGCAGAGCGCATGCGCGCCGCGGGCGCCGGTATCGGCGCGTTCTACTGCCCGACGGGTGTGGGCACGCTACTGGCCGACGGTAAGGAGGTCCGTACCATCGATGGCAGGGATTACGTGCTGGAGTATCCGATTCGCGGTGATGTCGCCCTGATCGGCGCCCACATCGGGGATCGGGCGGGGAATCTGGTGTACCGCAAGACCGCCCGCAACTTCGGACCGGTGATGGCCACCGCGGCCGCGGTGACCATTGCGGAGGTGTCACGCGTCGTCGATAACGGCGCGATCGACCCCGAGACCGTGGTTACCCCCGGCATCTTCGTCGACCGGATCCTCGAGGTCCACCGATGAGGTCGAGCGCCGGACCACTCGGCCGCGAAGAACTCGCCGCTGTCATCGCCCGCGACATTCCGGCGGGATCGTACGTCAACCTCGGCATCGGCCAACCCACGCTGGTCGCGGACTACCTGCCTGTCGAGGCAGGCATCGTCCTACACACCGAGAACGGGATGCTTGGAATGGGCCGCGCCGCAACCGGTGACGAGGTCGACCCCGACTTGATCAATGCGGGCAAGATCGCGGTGACCGAGACGCCCGGCGCGTCGTACTTCCACCACGCTGACTCCTTCGCGATGATGCGCGGCGGCCACATCGACGTCTGTGTGCTCGGCGCTTTCCAGGTCAGCACGCGCGGCGACCTCGCCAACTGGCACACCGGTGCGCCCGGCGACATCCCCGCGGTCGGCGGCGCGATGGATCTGGCCATCGGGGCGAAGAACGTCTACGTGATGATGACTCTGTTCGCGAAGGACGGCGCGGCGAAACTGGTGCGGCACTGCACGTACCCGTTGACCGGGCTTGCGTGTGTGAGCAGGGTGTACACCGACTACGCGACTTTCGAGATCGATCAGGACGGGGTGCGGGTACGCGAGACGTTCGGGATCGGCGTCGACGAGTTGGCGCACCGAATGAGCGTCGAACTGCGATAGTCCTCATCAATAGGCGTCGATGCCGAGTTTCACGGCCAGCGCGATGCCCGCGGTGCCGATCACTGCCCGCAGTGGCGTGGCGGGGGCGTGGCGCACCACGATCGGACCAAGACGCGAACCGATCAGGCATCCGGCACCGAGGGCAAGCACCGCGGGCCAGTGCACCGGAGCGAGAATCGCGAACATGACCGCCGCCACTGCATTCGCGATGCCGAGGATCACGTTCTTGCCCGCGTTGGCATGCGCGAGCGTGGCGTGGCCTGCGCGCAAAAGCAGCGCGAGCAGAAGCACGCCCGCGGCAGCGCCGAAATAGCCGCCGTAGATGCAGATCAGGAAGATCGCGGTGGGCTCGAACAGGACGGCGACCAGGTGGCGGCGGGGATCTGCGACGCGTGCATTCTGCGTGCCGCGGCGCGGAATCAGGATCGCCAGCGATGCCAGTCCGAGCAGGATCGGCACCACCTTCTCGAACCCCTCTGCGGGAGTGGACAACAGCAGCGTGGCACCCGCTGCGCCGCCGAGGACGGCCACTGGCGCGATGCGGATGATCCACCTGCCCTGTCCCGCGAGTTCTGGCCGTGAGCCGAGAACCGATCCGACACCGTTGAACACCAATGCGACAGTGTTGGTGACGTTGGCGGTCACCGGAGGCAGTCCGACAAGCAAAAGTGCCGGGTAGGTGGCTACCGAGGCGAGTCCGGCGATGCTGCCGGTGAGTCCGCCCAGCACGCCAGCACCGACGAGGAGAAGCCAATCCACGGCAGATACCTGACTATGTGCGCGAGTCGTCTGTCAATTCGGCAGGTCCGAATATGGACCGACAATTGGTCCATCAGTCCCTAAGCGATACCATCGGCGTCATGGGCCTGAGCCGCCGGCGCAAGTTTCTGGTGCTCGGCATCTGCTGTATGAGCCTGCTGATCGTCAGCATGGACATCACGACCATCAACGTCGCGTTGCCGTCGATCAGTGCACAATTCGATGCCCCGATCTCCGCGTTGCAGTGGACGATCGACGCGTACCTCGTGGTGCTGGCCAGTTTCCTGTTGCTTTCCGGGTCGACGGCGGATCGTGTCGGTCGGCGCCGCACTTTCCAGATCGGGCTGACGGTCTTCGTCGGGGGATCACTGCTGTGCAGCCTGGCGCCGTCGGTCGGCTGGCTCGTCGCCGCCCGAATGGTGCAGGCGCTCGGCGGATCGATGCTCAACCCGGTGGCGATGTCGATCATCACCACCGTCTTCACCGAACCACGCGACCGTGCCCGGGCCATCGGCATCTGGGGTGGCGTATCGGGCCTCGGCATCGGTGTGGGGCCGCTGGTTGGCGGCGTGCTCGTCGAACTCGTCGACTGGCGGGCGATCTTCTGGATCAACCTGCCGATCGGTGCAGTGGCATTGATCGCCACGGCACTGTTCGTGCCGGAGTCCCGGTCACCGCGACCGCGCCGGTTCGACCCGCTCGGTCAACTGGCGACGGTGACAACACTGGCCAGCTGCGTCTACGCCATCATCGAGGCGCCGCATGCGGGTTGGGCGTCGGCGCAGACGCTTTGGCTGTTCGCGCTCGCCGCGGTTGCACTGACCGTTCTACTGATTCACGAGCCGCGGCGCATTGACCCGCTGATCGAACTCCGGTTCTTTCGCAGTGTGCCGTTTTCCGCCGCGACACTGATCGCGATCTGCGCATTCGGTGCGTTCGGCGGCTTCCTGTTCATGAACACGCTGTATCTGCAGATGATTCGCGGCCTTTCGCCGATACAGGCCGGCCTGTGCACGGTGCCGCTCGGCCTGACCGTGCTGCTGTGTTCCCCGATCTCCGGCCGAGTCGTCGCCAGATTCGGGCCGCGGCCGTCGTTGCTGCTCGCCGGAACCATGATCTGCGTCGGTGCGAGCATGCTGTTGTTCGTCACCGCGCACACGCCACTGGGCTTCGTGCTCACCAGTTATCTCGCGTTCGGTGTCGGGCAGGGCGTGGTGAACGCTCCGATCACCAACACCGCAGTATCGGGGATGCCGCGCAGTCACGCAGGAGTGGCCGCTGCGGTCGCGACGACCAGTCGCAACATCGGGACCAGCCTCGGGGTTGCAGTTGTCGGATCGATTCTGAGTTCGCATATCTCGTTCATGAGTGCGCCAGAATTCATCACCGCCACCCGCCCGGCACTGTGGGTCATCGTCGGCTTCGGGTCGATGGTCCTCGTCATCGGCGCTGCCAGCACCAGTGCGAAGGCGCGCCGCACCACGCACCGAATCGCCCATCTGTTCCCCGAGGGCGAGTCAGCGGGTGCCTTGCGCGGCGACCTCGGCGATACCCGCCGCGGCACGCACCGGATCGAGGTAAACGCCGTAGGCCACCAACGGCATTAGCGAATCGTCGAGGTCGTAGCGCAGCGGGACACCGGTGGGGATGTGCAGCGAACTGACCTGCTGCGGTGTCAAGCCGTCCAGATGCATGCACAACGCGCGAAGCGAATTGCCATGCGCCACTACGAGTGTGGTGTGTCCGGCGGAAAGATCCGCGGCAATCGCGTCCTGCCAGTACGGCACCAGCCTGCGGCGCACCGCGGCAAGAGACTCCGTGGTTGGCAATTCGCGTGCGGGCAGCGCGGCATAGCGGGCGTCACGGCGCGGATGCTGCGGATGGTCAGGTGGTAGCGCAGGAGGGGCGAGGTGATATGACCGACGCCAGTCGGCGTAGATCTGGACGCCGAACTCCTTGCGGACGTCGCTGCGGCGCCGGCCCTGTAACGCGCCGTAGTGGCGTTCGTTCAGCCGCCAGCTGCGTCGGACCGGCAGCGCCGAACCCAATTCAGCGACAACGGTATCGGCGGTGTCGATCGCGCGGGTCAGCAGTGAGGTATGCACGGCGCCGGGGGAGATGCCCGCATCGCGGATCAACGCGCCCGCCATCGCGGCCTGGTCGCGACCACGGTTGGTCAGTGGGAAGTCGAGCCAACCGCCGAACACGTCGGCGGCGTTGGCGGTGCTCTCGCCGTGCCGCAGCAGCACCAGAACGCGGCTCATGGTAGCGACTCCCCACGTTCGAGTGCGCTGATCTGATCCACGCGCAACTGATGCCGGCCGCCTTTGAACGCGGTGCTGAGCCACACCTGCATGATGCGCTCGGCCAGGTCGGGGGCGACCACCTTGGCGCCCATCACCAGAACGTTTGCATCGTTGTGGGCGCGCGCGATCTCGGCGGTGAAGACGCAGTGGCACAAAGCCGCCCGCACGCCGGTGATCTTGTTCGCCGCAATCTGTTCACCGCATCCGCTGCCGCCGAGGATGACGCCGAAGTCGTCGCTGCCCTCGACCACTCGCAAACCCACGTCAGCGCACAGCGGAGGATAGTCCGCGACTTCACCGGCGTCGTGGACCCCGCGATCGTCGATGAGGTGGCCGCGTTCGCGCAGCCATGCCGCGAGGCGCGATTTCATCGCAACGGCGTTGTGGTCGGCGGCGATCGCGATGCGCATGTGTCGTGTCCTCGAAGTCGCGGCATCCAAGCAAGCGGCCTTATGGTAACACCATAAGTCTTGAGCTATGCGAGGCTCGTCAGCTAAGGTAGAATGGTAAGACCATCACTTAGCACTGGAGTTTGCATGCCGAAGGTCGTCTTCATCACCGTCGACGGTGCTCAGCGAGTCGTCGACGCCAACGCCGGTGAGTCGGTCATGGCCGTGGCCGTGCGCAACGGTATTCCCGGCATCATCGGCGAATGCGGTGGCAATTGCAGTTGCGCGACATGCCATGTCTACGTGAACGACGAGTTCACCGCCAGCGTCGGCGGGCCGAAGGACATGGAGGACGACCTTCTCGACCTCGGAGTGGCTGACCGCCGCGACACCAGCAGGCTGTCGTGTCAGATCGAAGTCACCGATGCGCTCGACGGCCTGACCGTGCACGTGCCCGCGGAGCAGTGATGATGCCTGCGGGCACGTTGATCATCGGGGCCAGCCAGGCGGGTTTGCAGTTGGCGGTGTCGTTGCGGGACGCGGGGAACACCGAGCCGATCACCCTGGTCGGCGCAGAACCGCATCTGCCGTACCAGCGCCCGCCGCTGTCGAAGGCCTATCTGCACGGCAACACCGAACTCGAGCAGTTGTGGCTGCGTGCACCGGATTTTCTTGTTGGTCAGGGGATCACATTGATCACGGGCGAACGGGTTGAGACCGTCGACCTGTATTCCGGGGGGCCGCCGGGAACGGCTAGGACGGCCAGTGGGCGAGTGCTCGACTTCGACCGGTTGGCGCTGACCGTCGGTGCGCGGCCCCGGCGGCTGAGCGTGCCCGGTGCCAACCTCGACGGCGTCACCTATCTTCGCACCGCCGACGATGCCACCGTGCTGCGCGCGTTGCAGTCGGACGCCGAGTCGGTGGTGGTGATCGGCGGCGGATTCATCGGGCTGGAGGCGGCGGCGGTCGCACGCACGCAGGGAAAGTCGGTGACCGTCGTCGAGGCGGCCGACCGCCTGATCGGTCGCGCGGTTGCACCGGTGGTTTCGGAGTTCTACCGCGACGCCCACATCGGCCGCGGTGTCGACGTCCGCCTTGGTACGAAGGTGATTTCGCTCGGCGGCAAGCACAACAGGGTGCAGGCGGTGCAACTCTCCGACGGCAGTCGGATACCGGCCGACCTGGTGATCGTCGGTATCGGAGTCGAACCATGCACCGAGTTGGCCCGCCAACTCGGCCTCGAGTCGGCAGGCGGCATCGTCGTGGACAAGTTCGCCAGAACGAGCAATCCCGTCGTGGTCGCCGCCGGTGACTGCACGGTGCAGCCTCACCCGCTAACCGGCGAGGGCCGGGTCCGGTTGGAATCGGTGCAGAACGCGATCAGTCAGGCAAAGAGCGCGGCGGCGACACTCGCGGGTCTGCGTGTACCGAACGACGCCGTGCCGTGGTTCTGGTCGGATCAGTACGATCTCAAGCTCCAAATCGCCGGTCTGTCAGCCGGACACGACGAATACGTGGTCCGCGGCGACATTGCCGGGGAGTCGTTCTCGGTGCTCTACTACCGCGACGGCGCGTTGTTGGCGGTGGACGCCGTCAACATGCCGGGTGACTACATGGCGGTCCGTAAGGCGCTAGGCCTGGGCTCGACGATCCATGCCGCGGCCGCAGCCGACAGCAGCGTCGCGCTGCGCGAGCTGATTGTTCCGCAGGCGATCGGCGCCTAGGCGGCACAAGCGCCTCACTGCCGTCTCGCGGAGGCAGGAGACTGGTGTCAGGCGGCGAACATCTCGTCGATATCGACGGAACGGGTCAAGATCCGTTGGTCGAGCGCGTATTCCATCAGCTGCTCGAGCATCGGGCGGTTCTCGTCCACGCCGTAGGGCAGCGGATCGGCTCCGGTGATCTCCAGTACTCGCGACAACACACGGTCGGTGGCAGCGCCGGAGCGCAGTTGGGCAACGTAGCGATTCTTGGCCTCGGTGAAAGCGTCGAACACCGCGCGCGCTACCTCTGGATAGCGCTGCAGCACAGAATCTTTTACCACGACCAGGTGATTGATCGGGTAGAACGAGCGGTCGCGAAGGGCGCGGATCGCGGCGTCTTGCGGGTCGTCGATCAGCGGTGCAACATCGGGATGCTCCACGTCGACACCGATGACGGCGTCTATCTCGCGGTTGATCAGCATCTCGGCGAGGTCCCCGCTGCCCGGTTCGACGTTGGCAGGCGGGACGTACGACGCCACATGTTCATCGCCGGACGGTATCCACTGCACACGCTGCAGGTCGACGCCGTACTCGCTGGCGAGGATGCCGCGGGCCCAGACACCGGTGGTGACCGTGTAGCCCCGATTGACGCCCACGCGACGGCCTTCGAGGTCCTTCGGCGTGCGGATGCCCGATCGGACGTTGTACCGGATCGCGCCGTGGTGGAAGCCGCGGACCAGGAAGATCGGCAGCGCGGTGAACGCGACGCCGTGTTCGCGGGCCGTCAGGTAAGTGGTCAGCGCCATCTCGCTGACGTCGAACTCCAACGATCGCACCATTCGGCGAAATCCCTTGACCAACACCGGGATTTCTTCGAAGCGCAATGAGAAGCCCGCCGGGGCGACCATACCGTCCTTGAGGGCCTGGTTGGCGCCTTGGGTTCGGGTCAGCGTGGTCAACACGGGCTCAGACATTCAACGTTCTCCGTCCCTGGTCGCTGCGACCACCGTTTGGTACATTGGCATGACCATAATGCCATATGGGTGAACGAAGGAGACCGATGGCCGACAGCGTTCTGGCCGCAGTGCGAGTGGCACCCAGCACCACCGAGCTCAGAGAGCTTCCGAAGCCCGAGTTGTCGGATGATTCCGCCCTGCTCAAGGTCGAGGTCGCCGGCATCTGCGGCACTGACGTGAAGATGTATGCCAAACCCCCTTTCGACGATCCGGTGATCATGGGCCACGAGAACGTCGGCACCATCGCGGTCGCAGGCGAGAAGTTCAAGCAATTGCACGGCGTCACCGAGGGCGACCGCGTCTTCGTCGAGCACTACGTCGGCTGCTACAACTGTGAATGGTGCCGCATCGGTGAATACCGGCACTGCGAGGCCACAGATTGGCGCACGAACTCCGACGCCCGCCGGTACGGCTACACCTCGGCGGAAAATCCCGGCACGCTGTGGGGCGGTTTCTCCGAATACATGTATCTGCCGTGGAATGCCGTGCTGCACAAGGTTCCGGTCGGGGTGAGCGCCGAACTGGCCGGCCTTGTCACCCCGCTTTCGAACGGCATCGAATGGGCGCTGCTCGCCGCGGGCGTCGGGTACTCCGACACGGTGCTCATCCAGGGACCGGGCCAACAGGGCCTCTCGCAGGTGGTGGCATGCAAGCAAGCGGGTGCGTCGACGATCATCGTCAGCGGCACGACGCGCGACAAGGCGCGACTGGATCTCGCAGTCGAACTGGGTGCCGATGCGGTGGTCGACATCGATCAGGTCAACCCGTGTGAGGCCGTCATGGACCTCACCGGCGGCCGCGGCGTCGACTTCGTCCTGGATTGCACGTCGCGGGCCGGCGTCGGCCCGGTCCTGCTCGGCATCGATGTGCTCAAGCGCCGCGAGGGCACGCTGCTGATCCAGGGGGAGTTGGCGGCCTTCCCGGATTTTCCGATCAAGCTGCTGACCGAGAAGGCGATCACCGTCAAGAGCGCCCGGGGGCACAGCTACCGCGCGTGTGAATTGGCGTTGCATCAGCTGAGTTCGGGTCGGTTCCCGCTGGAGCGGCTGGCAACACATCAGTTCGGCCTCGATCAGGTCGACCGGGCGATCCGCGCGCTCGCCGGCGATACCGCGGACGAAGACGTCATCCACATCTCGCTGATGCCATGGCTGGGGAAGGACAAATGAGCACCCCGACTGTCGTTCGTAATCCCCCCCGTGCCGATTCCGGTGTCTGTGACGCCCTGGGGCAGTACGGGGTGGCGACGATCCACGAAGCTCAGGGTCGCACCGGCCTGGTCGCGCCGTATATGACGCCCATCTACACCGGCGCCCGGGTGTGCGGTACGGCCGTCACCGTCAGCCTGCCGCCCGACGACAACTGGATGATCCATGTCGCGGTCGAACAGTGCCGGCCGGGCGACGTGCTGGTGGTGGCGCCCGAATCGCCCTCCGAATACGGCTATTTCGGTGAGCTATTGGCGACGACGTTGGCAACGCGCGGAGTGCGCGGACTGGTGATCGACGCCGGCTGCCGCGATATCGCGGAGCTGACCGAGATGAAATTTCCGGTGTGGTCGAAGTGCGTATCGGCGCAGGGCACCGTGAAGAAGCGGCTCGGCTCGGTGAACATTCCGGTGACGTGCGCGGGTGCCGGCGTCGAACCCGGAGACGTCGTGGTTGGCGACGATGACGGCGTGGTGATCGTGCCGCGTGCGAAGGCTGCCGAGGTGCTCGCCGCGGCCAGGGCCCGAGAGGAAAAGGAAGCGCGTTCGCGTGAGCGCTATCAACGCGGCGAACTGTTCCTCGACATGAACGACATGCGAAAAGACCTGGAGCAGCTGGGCCTACGCTACGTCGATTACGGGGAGGCACCGCAGTGATCATCGACGTCCACGGCCACTACACGACCGCGCCCGCCGAACAGCAGCGTTTCCGCAACGATCAGCTCGCCGCATTGGAGGACCCGTCGCCTTCGTCGCCGGCCCGGCCACGGATCACCGACGACGAGATCCGCGAAAGCATCGAGGGCAACCAGCTGCGGCTCCTGCGGGAGCGTGGCGGGGATCTCATGTTGTTCTCGCCGAAGGCCTCCGGCATGGAGCACCACGTCAGCGACCAGGACACCGCCATCGAGTGGGCCAGGGCATCCAACGACCTCGTGCACCGGGTCGCCGAGCTGTTTCCTGACTCCTTTGCGCCGGTGGCGCAGCTACCGCAGACACCGGCCAAAGAACTCGGCCCGGTGGTCGACGAATTGCGGCGCTGCGTCCTGGAACTCGGCTTCGTGGGCTGCAACGTCAATCCCGATCCCGCTGCCGGGTACTGGACGACGCCGCCGATGACCGACGAGTACTGGTATCCGCTCTACGAAGCCATGGTGGAGCTCGAAGTGCCCGCCATGATCCACGTCTCGACTTCGTGCAACCCGAATTTCCATACGCTTGGCGCTCACTATCTCAACGCCGACACCAGTGTCTTCATGCAGTTCGTGTTGGCGGACCTGTTCGTGAAGTTCCCGACCTTGACCTTCGTCATCCCGCATGGTGGCGGGGCAGTGCCCTACCACTGGGGGAGGTATCGCGGGCTGGCGGAACGAATGGGCAGACCCGATCCCGCCGAGTTGCTGCGCAATGTCTTCTTCGATACCTGCGTCTACCACCAACCCGGAATCGACTTGTTGGCGAAGGTGATTCCGGCTGAGAACATTCTGTTCGCCTCCGAGATGCTCGGCGCGGTGAGAGGTGCCGACCCGGAGACCGGTGTGGCATGGGACGACACCCTGGTCTACGTGGAGAACCTCGGGCTGACCGCGGTCAACCGGCAGGCGATCGTCGAATTGAATGCCAGACGCGCGTACCCGCGTCTGCACCGGCGACTTGCCGCCGCAGGAAGGTGAGTGGTGTGTCCAATCTGCATCTGACGTTCGCCTGCGGGGACTACGACCGCACGCGTGCGCTCGAGGACGGAAGTGTGCGTGCCGACGGCATCGACCTCACCTACCTTCGACTGCCGGTGGAGGAAACCTTCTTCCGCATGCTGCGCCACCGCGAGTTCGACGTCGCGGAGATGTCGTTGTCCACCTACGTGGCGACGCTCGACCGCGACGCGCGCCCGTTCGTCGCGTTGCCGGTGTTCACCTCGCGGATGTTCCGGCACGGCGGCGTCTACATCAACGCGGACGCGGGCATTTCGGCCCCCTCCGACCTACGGGGCAAGCGCGTCGCGTCACCCGAATTCCAGCTGACAGCCGGCGTCTGGATCAGAGGCATTCTCGCCGAACACCACGGCGTGCCAATCGATTCGGTGACCTACTTCACCGGTGGACAGGAAACGCCGGGCCGGATCGAGAAGGGCAAGGTGAACACCGGACTCGACATCCGCCCGATACCGATCGGCGCCACGCTGGCGCGGATGCTCGCGGACGGGGAGATCGATGCGCTGTACACGCCGCGGGTGCCCACTCCGTTCCGGGACGGCGACAAACGGGTCAAGCGCTTGTTCGAAGATGTGGTTGCCGTCGAGAGGGACTATTTCGCGGCGACACGCATCTTCCCGATCATGCATGTCGTGGTGATCCGCGCCGAACTCTATGAACGGCACCGGTGGATCGCGCAATCGCTGTACAAGGCGTGCCTGCGCGCGCGAGACCTGGCGTACGAACGCATCTACGATTCATCGGCGCTTCGGTTCATGGAGCCGTGGCTCATCCAGCATCTCGAGGAGTCCAGGCAACTCCTGGGCCGCGACTATTGGTCCTACGGCCTGACCGAGAACGAACACGTGCTCGACGCGTTCCTGGACTACCACCATGCACAGGGGCTCTCCCGCAACCGTTATCAGCCCGCTGACCTGTTCGCACCGGAAACCGCCGAAGCGTTCGTCATCTGACCCCATGTTGCCGTTGCGCGCAAGACAGGGGCTTCACAGGATCTCGCAGACATGATAGAAATCACACTGATGGTCTGAATGTCAGTCCATTGATCGTGTCGATCGTGAGGAGTGAGCCGTGAGAATCCGTTCGGCTAGTCATGCGATGGTCGCCCTGATGTTGCTGCTGACCGCGGCGTGCGGCGGCAGCCCGACGGCGAGCAACTCCGCTTCGACACCGGCGGGCGCGACCGCGGCGCAACAGGTCTACGACCAGATCAACGGTGTGACAGGAGACGAACGCAGCAAGACGCTGCTCGACCTCGCCAAGAAGGACGGCACGCTGTCGCTGTACACGTCGAACACCGATATGGATGACGTCGTCAAGGCGTTCGAGGACAAGTACAAGCTGAAAGTCGAGACTTACCGGGCGAACTCGGAGACCGTGCTGCAACGCGTGCTGCAGGAGGCCAGCGCCAACTATCAGGGCGCCGACCTGGTCGAGACCAACGCGGGCGAACTCAACGCCATGCAGCAACGGCAGTTTCTCTACCCGTACAAGGGCGAACTGCGGGACAAGGTCCGTCCCGAGGGCCGCAAGGACGGCTGGACGGCGGACCGCTTCAATGCATTCGTGGTCGGCTGGAACACCAGCAAGGTGCCGGCGGGCACCGAACCCAAGTCACTGAGCGACCTGACGGCGCCGCAATGGAAGGGCCGCGTCGGGCTGGAACTCGGCGATGTGGACTGGTTCGCCGCGATGTACGAGTTCTACAAGTCGCAGGGCCAGTCCGACGACCAGGTCATGGGCTTCTTTCACCAACTCGCCGCGAATTCCAAGATCGCCAAGGGACATACCGTGATGGGTGAACTGCTGGCCGCGGGTCAGTTCGACGTCGCGGTGTCGATCTACTCGCACACCGTGGACAACGCGGCTGAGAAGGGTGCTCCGGTGACGTGGCGGAAGGACGGCAAGCCGGTGCAGCCGGTGGTGCTGCGGCCCAACGGCGCGGGGCTGATGAAATCGGCCAAGCACCCAGCCGCCGCGATGCTGTTCTTCGACTTCCTGTTGACCGACGGCCAGAAGGCCATTGCGGGAGCCAATCGAATCGGTGCGATCCCGACGGCCGAGGACCCCCTGGCCGGTGTCCAGACAATCACCACGCCAGAAGAGGAGCTGCTCAACAACGCCCAGAAGTGGAGTGACAGGTACAAGAGTGTGACCGACGCGGGCGGTCAGACGTAGCGGCGCTGGCCGAAAAGGCAAGGGCGCCAGAACAAAAGAAAGGCAGACGTGACCACGCACACCACCACCAAGGTCTCGCACTATCACGTGCAGAAGAAGCGCAGGGCCGACTTCATCGAGGAGTGGCGCGGCTACCAGAAGACCGTCGTCGCCCTCGAGGACGTGAACATGGTCGAGACCGAGCGCGGGACACGCGTCGGTGTGTACGTCGGCGCCGACGGCGATCGCCCGACCCGGTCGATGGACGCCCTCGCCCACGAGATCGATCCTGGCGTGGTGTCCACCATCCACCGGCATTCGTGGGACGCCATGGTCCTAGTGGTGGCGGGTCACGGGTGGACCGAGATCGATGGGCAGCGAATCGACTGGGGCCCAGGAGATTCGCTGCACCTGCCGGCCTGGTCATGGCATAGGTCCGGAAATGACGGCGACATCACCGCTCGGTACCTGACGTTCTCCAGCGAGCCGCTGCTGGAGACCATGGGAATGTCGATCATCGAGGACGCCGGGCACACCCCTGTCAGCGAGTTGCCCGGACGGCCCGCCTATACCGGTGAGGTCACGGGCGACGACCCGTATGCGCGGCGGATCCGCAGACTGGCCCGTGATCAGCGGGCGCGGCGCTCGGGACGGCTGCACACCGACTGGGATGAACTCGAACTGCTGCCGACCCCGCGCGGCACCCGCACCACCTTCCTGCTGGACCGCGCGAACGGCTATCAGGCGTCCGGCATCTCGATGGCGATGTTCGAGATCGGACCCGGACGTGGTCAATCGATGCACCGGCACGCCGGCGAGGCGTGGCTGTACGTCCTCGAAGGCAGTGGCCACAGCTATCTCGGCACTGAACCCGAGGGCGGCACGGACTACCCGTGGAAAAAGGGCGACCTGATCGTGGTCGACCACTTCTTGTGGCATCAGCACTTCAACGACGATCCCGAGAAAACGGCAAAAGTCGTGCGGATCCACATGTTCGACAGCCTGCTCGACACGATGCGGGTGCTGATGGACCCGATGGTGCTCTTCGAGGAGCCCCCAGTGCGCATCAGGGATGCGCAGGCGGGCGACATCAGCACCATCGACTGGCCGGAGGTGACAAGGCCGACATGGCCGTGACGCCGACGGCCCTGCCGCCAGGGGTGCTGTCCGTCCACGTGCTGCCGGCCGACCACCACGACGGGCCGTGGGATCACATCCTCACGCCGCCCGGTGTGAAGGAGCGTCTGCTCAACCACGCACTGCTGACGCTGTTGCACGGTCCCGCGCTGGCCACCATGGCCGGTCTGCCGCACGGACTGATCATCCTGTCGGGTCCCCCTGGCACCGGCAAGACGACGTTGGCGCGGGGCCTCGCGCAGATGGCCGCACGCACGGTGGCTTCACGCGGCGCGACGACGTACGTCGAGATCGACCCGCATGCCTTTCCCAGCGAGCTGTTGGGCGAAAGTCAGCGCAACATCACCCAATTGATGACAGACACGATTCCGGAACTGGCAGCGCGGCGGCCCCACACGATCGTGCTCGTCGACGAGGTGGAGAGCTTCGCAGTGCGACGGTCGGCCGCGTCGTTCGGCGCCAACCCCGTCGACGTGCACCGTGCCACCGACGCACTACTGGCCGGGATCGACGCGGTTGCCAAGGATCTACCGCGCGTCTTGTTCGTCGCGACGACCAACTTCACCGAGGCCGTAGACGAAGCGTTTCTGTCGCGGGCGGATTTGGTGGTGCAACTGTCGCTGCCGGACACCACGACGATCGCGCAGATCATCCGGCACAGCTTGCAGGAGTTGGCGGCGCTGTGGCCGGGAGCCAGGTCGCTGGCCCACGATGACGGACTGCACGCGAAACTCGCCGATGCCTGTGCAGGCCTCGACGGGCGTCGGGTACGCAAGCTCGTGTTGTCGGCGCTGGCGATGCGCCAAGAGGTCACTCGCGACCCGAACGAACTCACCGCAGACGACCTGGTCGCCGCGGTCGAGCACATCACGCCGGAGCCTGTCGACGCCTGACCAGGAAGGAACGACCGATGCGCCTACAACATCGACCGGCACGGGCAGTGGTGATGGTCGCCATCGGTCTTGCGGCGGCACTGGTCGCCGGATGTGGCGCGCCACCCCACTCCGGACCCGACGGTGGGCAGGCGGTTGGGTCCTCGCAGGCACAATCATGGAACGGGCTGACCGGAGCGCAGCGCGAAGCCGCGCTCGTTGCGGCCGCGAAGGCCGAGGGCGAACTGACGGTGTACTCGGCGTTCAACGACGAGCAAGCGATGGCCGACGCGTTCAGCAAGAAGTACGGCATCAAGGTCAACGTCTACAACGCCAACTCCGAGACCGTGCTTCAGCGCGTCGTACAGGAAGCCACCGCACACAAGCTCGCCAACGACGTGCTGGTGGCTCCCGCCACCGATATGACCGCGATGGAATCCAAAGGACTGCTTGGCGATTACCGTTCTTCGTACCGCGATGTGATGCCCGAGGCCGGCAAGTCAACGGGCTGGACCGGGGTGCGCAGGCTTGCCTTCGTGGCAGGCTTTAACACCGGGAAACTGGCGCCGGCCGACCTGCCTGCCGATTACGCCGGATTCGCAGACCCGAAGTGGGGCGGCCGAATCAGCATGGAGTACAGCGACATCGACTGGTACGCCACCCTGCGGCGCTATTACCGGGAGAAAGGAATGCCGGCCGAGGACGTCTCGGCGATGTTCCGGAAGATCGCGGCGAACTCGAAGACGGTCAAGGGACATACGGTGCAAGCGGAACTGCTCGCGGCCGGACAGTTCGACGTGGCACTGTCGGTCTATACGCAGTCGGTCAACAGGCTCATTGACAAGGGCGCGCAGGTCTCGTTCGGAGAAGGCACTGGTCACATCGTCAGCCCGGTGGTCGTCAGATATGACGCAGGCGGCGTGATGCGCGGAACCGACAACCCGGCAGGTTCCGCGCTGTACCTGGATTTCGAACTCGGCCCCGACGGTGCCGCGGTCGATGAGCAGTTGCGCGCGCTGCCGCCACTACCCACCCAACACGACCCGTTGGCGAATGCGCAGGTGATCGATCTGGACGTCGATGACTTGGTGGCCAACCGCGCGAAGATTGCCGACGAATACAACCAACTGATTACGGGATCATGAGCATCACAGGGCTAACGGTGAAAGAGGAACGCAGTAGATGTGTGTAGAGCCGCACGGTGTTCCGCCCCTGCGCAGCCGGGAGGCGCGTGGACCCGGTGATCGGATCCCGCCTGGCGAACTGACCCGGTTGGGTCCCGACTCCTTCGGTTGGGTGGCCAAGCCGGACGCCATCGATGGCGCCGCGCCGATCGTGATCGTCTGTCACGAGCGTTACGGCGTCGTGCGGCACACTGTCGAATTGACCGAGAAATTCGCAGGCGCAGGGTTTGTCGCAGTCGCCCCGGACTTCTACGCCGACATGGACCTGTCCGGTGAGCACGAGCGATTGCCCGACATCGGTGACGCCAGCGCGCTGCGACACCTCGACGCGGCCGCGTCGTATGTAAGAGCTATGGATGCCCGGCTGACCGGAACGTCGATCGCCGTCATCGGAATCTGCCGGACCGGAAGCTACGGAATTCTCGCCGACGCGGAACGCGATGACGTCGCCGCCGCGGTCCTGCTCTACGGCGGCGCGCAACCACGCGAGTACGTCGTCGGCGAACTTCGCTCGACGCCCTATGTGGACTTGATCAAGGCCGGCGCAGCGCCGGTGCTGGGAATCTGGGGGGAGAAGGACCACACGATGTCGGTGGAGCACGTCAGAGGGCTCCGCGATCATCTCGAAGATGCCCGGCGCAGTTATGATTTCGTGCTGTACCCTGACCTGCCGCACGGCTGGCTCAACGACACGATGCCCGGCCGGTTCCGCGCCGAGCAGGCTCGCGAGACCTTCGAGCTGATCGTGTCATGGCTGCGAACGGTCACCTCGAAGCCCCAGGCGCCGCAGGTTTCTTGGCGCTTCACCTCGACCATCGCAGGCGATTACGACTTCGCCAGCAACAAACGTCAGCACTGAAGCAATTGCCGATCACCTTTGGAGTCGAAAACCAGTGATTCACTACGATTACCGCGCCACCGGCCTTGTCGTGTTCGACATGTTGGAGGCCTATCGAGAGCCGATTGAGGCCGCCGGATCGATCGAACCGACGAAACGGTTGATCGAGGCGTGCCGCAGGGTGGGCGTGCCGATTTTCTACGCCCGCGCCGACCATCGCGCCGACGGTGCCGATTTCGCGAGAACCATCGCCGACACCGACAGCCAGTTCCGGCCATGGGGGCCGGACAATCCGTACCGAACACTGCCGCCACACGCGTCGGGTTCACCGGCGCTGTCGGTACTGGCCGAGATTGCTCCGCAGCCCGGCGACTACGACGTGCCCAAGCACCGATGGTCGGCCTTCCACGGGACGCATCTGGAACTCTCGCTGCGTAGTCGCGACATCGACACGATATTGCTCGTCGGCGGCTCCGTTCACGTCGGCATCGCATCCACCGCCTATGACGCCCGCGATATGGATTTCCAGATCACCATCGTGCCGGAGTGCTGCCACGGGTTCGCGGAACAGCGGGCGTTCTTCATGGAGAAGGTCTTTCCCAGAATGTGCAACGTGCGCCCGCTCGACAACGTGCTCGCTGGGCTCACGCCGGCGGTGCCCACCGTGGCTGGACATCACGTGTGACCCGGCTTACCATGCTAATGGTCAAACCATTCTACAGTTGAAGGTCCGTTGAAGGAGAACAGCATGGGGAAAAAGGGCCGCGTATTCGTCCGCGGGCTGACCTCGGAGACTTATGGGCTCGGCGAGTTTCGTCGCCAGCAGTTGGAGGTCGAACGGGTTCGTGACGATGCGTTCGTCGTGGACGACGCCAAGGTTGCCCACTCCGGCGACAGCGAACAATCGCGGACCTGGTGGCGGATCGGCCCCGGCGACGAGGACTTCCTCACCCAGACAATCCAGGTTCACTTCGTCGAGCTTCCGCCTCGGTCGTCCAACCACGGTCATGGCCACCAGAACGAAGCGGCGTTCTACATCCTCGAAGGCCACGGCTACGAGATCCACGACGACCAACGCTATGACTGGGCCAAGGACGATCTGGTGTACGTGCACACCGATTCGGTGCACCGGCATTTCAACCCATACGACGAGAAGGCGCTGGCTCTGGTCGTCAAGGCGAAGTGCACCTGGATGTTCATGGGCCTGATTCAGCAGGGTCGCAGCGGGCCGGTCGAGAACGAGGCCGCGTTCGGACCGCGCGAGGACTGGTCGAAAATCTGGACCCCGGGCGTGCTGGAGCGCAAGAAGGTGATCAGCCCGGCCGACACCGTGTGGGAGCAGACGCCGCTGGGGCGCGTACGGACCATCGCCTCTGCCGAGCGCACCGACGGCAGGATCTTCAGCGTCGACGCGTTCGAACTCGACATCGAGGCGGGCGGGCACTCGGGCAAGTACTGGAAGATGGCCGACGAGGTGTACTACGTGCTGTCCGGCGGCGGCTACGCGCTGCAGTGGGAGGTTGAGGCCGAGATCGCCGAGAAGTACTACGCGCGTATCGCATTGGAGCCGAAGCGATACGACATCAAGCAGGGCGACACGTTGTATGTGCCGCAGAACCACGTATGCCAGCTCTTCGCGGCTGACGGTACGCCGCTACGGCTGTTCAACGCACAGAACCGGGTGTTCAAGCATCTCGGCTACGACAACACGCACTTCTTCGTGCCCGCTTCGGCCGCGGACACGGCGGCAGGCGAATTGGCCGACGCCACCGCCTGATTCGAGGCCAGATCCGAGCCTTCGGTCCGGCGGCTTGCCCTCACCGGCCGCCGGACCGAACTCCAACGCGCTGGTCGCCCAATGGGCGGCACAGTGCGTTTTCTGCTTTCCAGAATTCTGTGGCATTTAGTGTTCTTAGAGCAGACAATATGTCGTGGAGGGGCTTCACATCGCGCCTCAAACATGATAGGAATCACACCAATGGTCATACAATAAGTCCAGAGGTCGCCACAGGACTCTCGGCCCGTGGTCGGCGATCTGAAGGCAGAGTCCGGCGCAGTCCGCGTCGGCGGAAACTGAAACAGTGAGGACTCGAGGCACATGACATTTCGACACGGCCATCTGGTCGCGGCCGTCGGCCTGACGCTGGCCCTCGTCTCATGCGGGGCGCCGCCGACCGCGCCGCCGACCGGGTCGGGGCAGAGCAACGGTGCCTCGAAATTCCAGCAGTACGAGAGCCTCAAGGGACAGCAGCGGCGTGACACGCTGCTCAAGGACGCGAAGGCCGAAGGCGAAGTGTCCGTATACACGTCGATGACGAGTGACGTTGCAAACGCGGTGACCAAAGCGTTCACCCAACAGACCGGCATCAAAGTCAACCTGTATCGGGCCGACTCCGAGACCGTGCTGCAACGCATTCTCCAAGAGGCCAGGGCCAACCACGCCGGTGCCGACGTGGTCGAGACCGACGCGCTGGAGATGGCCTCGCTCGGCAAGGAGCAACTGGTCGAGCCGTACACCGGCGAACGTCGCGACTTGGTGGGCGCCGAAGGCAAGTTCGACACCTGGACAGCGGACCGCTACAACCTGTTCGCGCCCAGCTGGAACACCACAAAGGTGCCGGCGGGAGATCAGCCGAAGTCGTGGGAAGACCTTGCCAGCCCGAAATGGGACGGTGCGCTCGCGATGGAACTCAACGACTACGACTGGTATCTGACGCTTTACGAATACTGGCAGCAGCACGGTAAGAGCGACGCAGACATCGACAAGATCTTCGCCGACATGGCAAACGGCGCCAAGGTCGTCAAGGGCCACACCGTGATGGGCGAAATGCTCTCCGCCGGCCAGTATTCGGTGGCCGCGTCGAACTACAGCTACATCGTCCAGAAGGCGGTGAACAAGGGCGCCCCGGTGGCCTACCAGCCGTTCGTGCAGCCCGTGATCGCGCGTCCGCAAGGCGCCGCCCCGTTGAAATCCGCCCCGCACCCCGCCGCGGCGTTGCTGTTCCAGGACTGGTTGTTCACCGAAGGGCAGCAGGTGTTCGTGGATCAAGGTCTGACGCCGTCGATCGAGCCCGCGAATTTGAAGGATCCGCTGGAAGGCATCGAGGTCATCCCGGTCGACGTCAAGCAACTCCTGGACAAGCAAAAGGAGTGGAGCGACCGATACGAGGCCCTGCTCTCGCGAAGCGACAAGATCGGCGGCTGAACCGCCGACTGCCCAGGCCAGCCAGAACCATTGAGGTGAATACATGACGACCGCCACACCGACTCGGCCGACCGCTCCGCCACCACCGGTCAGGTCCACGCCGACCGAGCCCAGTCGTTGGCGACGCTATCTGCCCAACACGAAGTTCCTGACGCTATCCGTGGTGACCCTTGTCATCGCCTACTTGGCGTTGGTGCCGTTGTACTACCTGTTCTGGGGAACCTTTTTCGACGCAACGGGGTTCACCTTCTCGGGTTTCGAGCGGGCATATGGCAACCACCAGATCTTCAGCCTGGTCGGCAACTCGTTGTTGTTCGCGGTGGGTGCGGCCGCCGTGTCGCTGGTGCTCGGCACCGGCCTGGCGTACCTGAACGTGCGCACCGACGTACCGTTCAAGGCTTTGTTCTTCGCCGCATCGATCATTCCTCTCGTGATACCCGGCATTCTCTATACGATCGCGTGGATCTTGTTGGGAAGCCCTGACATTGGATTGATCAACCACTACCTCGAGCCAGTGTTCGGGCGCGCGGTGATCGACGTGTTCAGCATCTGGGGAATGATCTGGGTCGAGGGGCTGCAACTGTCGCCGATCGTCTTTCTGCTCATGGTTGCGTCGTTTCGGTCGATGGACCCGTCACTGGAAGAGTCGGCGCTGATGTCCGGGGCAGGCCGGTGGACCGTCTTCCGCAAGGTCACCGTGCCGTTGGCTCGTCCCGCGATCGTGGCCGCGATCCTGATCATGGTGGTGCGCAGCCTGGAGAGCTTCGAGGTGCCGGCACTGCTGGGATTGCAGAACGGCACCTACGTGTTCACCAGCCGGATCTACTTCGTGTTGCGCGACTATCCGCCCGACCTGTCGGCGGCGGGCGCGTTGGCGATCGGCTTGCTCATCATCGCCGTGCTCGGCGTTGCGATCTCCAACTTCGCCGGTCGCGCCAGCAAGAACTATCAGACGGTAACGGGCAAAGGATTCCGGCCTCGGCCAATGGAACTGGGCAAGTGGCGACCGGTGGCAGGCGTGCTGATCGTCGGGTACTTCCTTTTGACGGTCATCGCCCCGCTGCTGGTGCTCTTGTACACCTCATTGCTCAAGTTCTACGCGCCACCCTCGAAGGACACCTTCAAGTCCATGACGCTGGAGAACTACCGGGCTCTCGCGCACACCGAGGATGCCATCACGGCGTTGAGGAACTCGCTCATCCTCGGGTTGTCCTCGGCGACGCTGGTGATGGGGGTGATGGCGGTCGCCGCCTGGATCGTCGTGCGCTCCAAGATCCGCGGCCGAAAGATCCTGGACGGGTTGGCCTTCCTCCCGCTTGTGGTCCCGGGATTGGTGATGGGTCTTGCACTCAGCTTTGTCTACCTTCGTAGCCCCATCCCGATTTACGGCACGCTGTTCATCCTGCTCATCTCCTACTGCACCCGGTACCTGCCGTACGGCATGCGGTATTCCGTCACCTCGATGCAGCAGATCTCCAATGAACTGGAGGAGTCGGCGATGGTGAACGGCGCCAGTTGGTGGCAGACGTTCCGTCGCGTGCTGCTGCCGCTGCTGATGCCGGGGCTGATCGCCGGCTGGATCTACATCCTCGTCGTGTCGTTCCGCGAACTGTCGAGTTCGATCCTGTTGTACAGCCCGGGAAACGAAGTGCTGTCCATCCTGATCTTCGAGCAGTTCGAGAATGGTCAGTTCACCGTCTTGTCGGCGCTCGGTGTCGTCATGGTGCTGACGCTCGTCGTGCTGGTCACCGTCGCATACAAACTCGGGGCCAAGGTCGGCCTCAAGCAGGATTGATCTGGTTGGAAAGGAACTGCTCCCGTGCTTGAAGTCAAGAACTTGGTCAAGACGTTCGACGGTGAACGGCAGAAGCGCCGATCACGCGGGCAGGCCGTCAAAAACGGTGAGCCGCCACGCGTTTTCGCCGTCAACGACGTCAGCTTCAAGGTCGAGCCGGGGGAGTTGTTCACCCTGCTGGGACCCTCGGGGTGTGGCAAGTCGACAACGCTGCGCTCCATAGCGGGCCTGGAGCAGCCAGACGCGGGCGTCGTCTCGGTGGGCGGCAACGTGCTGTTCGCGGCAGGCGCAGAGGCCCAGAAGCGGGTCAACGTGCCTGCGAACAAGCGCGGACTCGGAATGGTCTTCCAGTCGTACGCGATCTGGCCGCATATGAGCGTGTTCGAGAATGTCGCGTTCCCCCTACGGGTGCGCCCGCGTCGCCAGCGGCCCAGCAAGCGCGAGATCACCGAACGCGTCGAACGGGTCCTCGAGACCATGGAACTGCTGCAGTACGCCGACCGCCATGCCACCAAGTTATCCGGCGGCCAACAGCAGCGGTTGGCGTTGGCGCGCGCGATTGTCATCGAGCCGTCCCTGCTGCTCCTGGACGAGCCGTTGTCCAATCTGGACGCGAAACTCCGTGAGTCGCTTCGTTTCGAGCTCAAACGGCTGCAGCGGGACCTCGGCATCACGTCGATCTACGTGACGCACGACCAGATCGAGGCGTTGTCGCTGTCGTCGAGCATCGCGGTGATGAAGGCCGGCGAAGTGGTTCAGCTGGGCAAGCCGCGGGCGATATACGAGAATCCGCAGAGCAAATTCGTCGCCGAGTTCATCGGAACGTCGAACTTCATCGACGGCACCGTCGCATCGCGTAGCGGCGACCGGCATGTCGTCGAGACGCGCGACGGCCGCCTGACACTCGAATCGGGTGCGCACGTCGAACCCGGTACCGAAGTCGTGGTGTCCATTCGACCCGAGGCGGTCATGCTGACCACCGACCATCCCGCCGGTGCGGAGAACGTGTGGGAAGGCAATGTCACCACCCGCGCGTTCCTCGGCGATGCGGTCGACCACGTGGTGGCTGTCGGTAAACATGAGATCCGGGCCCGCTGTCTTCCGCACATCTCCCATGCGCCGGGCACCACGGTGTATCTGGACATGCAGCCTGGCAAGCTGTCGCTCGTCCCCGTCGACTGACCGCGAGCATGCGTGTTGCGGAAGTACTGAGAAACCGCGATTTCAACCTGTATTGGGCGGGCGTCGTCTTCTCGCAGATCGGCACCCGCGGGACCGTCGCGGCGAATCTCTACCACGTCTACCAATTGACCGGCTCAGTCACGCAGACCGGTTTGGTCGGCGCGGGTCAGGCCGTTGCCCTTCTGGTGTTGAGTCCGTTGGGCGGTGTGTTCGCCGACCGGTGGGACCGGCGCAGGCTGTTGCAATGGTCGCAGGCGGTGGCGATGGTGGTAGCGGGCGGCCTTGCTGCGCTGACGCTCACCGGTCACATCGTGGCCTGGCAGGTGTTGGTCTCGGTCGTGTTGACCACTGCCGCAGCGACTTTCGACCAGCCGGCCAGGCAAGCGCTGATTCCGGCACTGGTGCCCCGAACGCAGTTGCCGCAGGCCTTCGCCTTGCTCAATCCGTCGCGCGAGATCGCGGTGCTGCTGGGTCCGGCGCTGGCCGGGGTCTTCATCGGCATGGCGGGGCCGGGTCTGATGTACGCGGTCGATGCGGGCACCTATGCGGTGCTGGTCGTGATCCTGCAGGTGCTGCGGGTTGCGAAACTCGAAGGGGCCGGATCGCATACATCGGTGTGGGAGCAGCTCGCGGAGGGTGCGCGATTTGTCAAGGGTCGCCAGATCATCTGGATGCTGATGTCGCTGGACCTGTCGGCGACGTTGTTCGGCGCCTATCGCGTGGTGCTGCCCGCGCTGTGCGCGACGGTGTTCCATGTGGGGCCGCAGGGCTATGGGTTGCTGTCGGCTGCGCCGTCGGCCGGCGCCCTGCTGGCCACATACACGGTGTTCCGCGTGGTCGACAGGACGAGGCGTCTGGGCAGGGTGCTCCTGGTGTCGACGGTGCTCTACGGCATCTCGAACGTCGCGCTGGCGCAGGCGCACATCTTCGTACTCGCCGTGGCGGCGGGATTGCTGATCGGAGCGTTCGACGCGATGGCCACGACGATTCGGCACGCCGCCGTTCAGCTGGAGACGCCGGATGAGTTGCGCGGCAGGGTGTCTGCGATTTACCAGATGTCCTCGCGCGGTGGTCCAGCATTGGGCGACACATTGGTCGGTGCGGTGGCGGGTGCGCTTGGGCCCGTGCTGGCGCTGACCCTCGGTGGCGTGCTCGCGGCCGGTTACGCAGGGTTCTTCGTGGCGCGGCCGAACCCGGTCCGCGCGTATCAGGGAGTGGGGGAACAGGAGGACACGGCCGTGCCGACCTGACCTTGACATGCACATTATTGGTAATACCATTAGGTCAAACTGCTGATGGAGGATGCACGTGGCCAAAGACGCAATCGTTTCCGATGCTCTGGCGAAGAAGTTCGCCACCGAAAAGGATTCGCCGTATGTGCGGTGGGTGCGCGGTGAGGGCCTCGACATCATCAGCGCCCACTACGTGCCCGACCTCAACACCGTCGAGCTGAAGCCGTGGGCTCGTCGCGGCGGCCGTGGCGTCTTCATCAACCATGAAGCCTCCCGCACCTCCAACGACTGCTACGTGTGCGAGATACCTGCGGGCGGCGAGTTGGCGCCGCAGCGTCAACTGTTCGAGGAGATGATCCTCGTGCTGTCCGGGCACGGGTCCACCTCGGTGTGGAACGACGCCGGTGCGAAGGTCACCTTCGAGTGGGGCCCAGGCGCAATGTTCGCCATCCCGCTGAACACGTGGCACCAGCACTTCAACGGGTCCGGCACGGCCGCAGCGCGCTTCGTGTCGTCGACCAACCTGCCTCCGGTGATCAATCTCTACGACGAGGCCGACTTCGTGTTCAACACCGCGCACGATTTCGTGGGGCGGTTCGCGGGCGAGCCCGACTACTTCGCCCCGAAGGACGAGCAGGACGGCCTGCTGCTGAAGACCAACTTCGTGGCCAACACCATTGACCTGCCTCTGATTTCGGCCAAGGAACGCGGCGCGGGCGGCGGACACATCCGCTTCTCGATGGCGAAGGGTTCCATGAACAGCCACATCTCGCAGTTCGGCACCGCCACGTACAAAAAGGGTCACCGGCACGGGCCTGGCGCGCACGTCATCATCCTGACCGGGCAGGGCTTCTCATTGATGTGGCCGGAGGGCGAAGAGCCCCGTCGGTACGACTGGCAACCAGGCACGCTGATCGTGCCCCCGAACATGTGGTTCCATCAGCACTTCAACACGGGCGCGACGGCTGCGCGCTACCTTGCTTTCAAGCACGAGGTGGTGTCGGTACGCAACGCGCAGGGGGTGCCGAAGGCGTGGATCAGCCAGCGCATCGGCGGCGATCAGATCGACTACGCCGACGAGTCCCCCGTCGTGCGTGACACGTTCGCCAAGGCGCTCGCGGAGAACGGGTTGGTCCCACAGATGGATGAGGCCTACGCCGCTGAACTGGCCGACCTGCCGCCGAAACCCGGCGAGCAGGTGCCGGTGGCGTCACCGGCATGACCGGCGATCCCGACCACGAACACGACGAACCCGATCTGCCCCTCGCGGAAAACCCGATCTGGCAGCAGGACAATGTCACACTGCACAGTGTCGGTATCGACATCGGAAGTTCGGGCACTCAAGTGGTGTTCTCGAGGCTGGCGCTGCGCAGGCGCGGTGAGGACCTCACCAGCCGGTACGTCGTGGTGTCGCGGGACACCCTTTTCGCGTCGGACTTGGAGCTGACGCCGTACACCGACGATCTGCAGATCGACGCGGCGGCGCTGGGACGCATGCTCGACGCGGCCTACGACAGTGCGCGGCGGCAACCAGCGGACGTGGACACCGGCGTGGTGATCCTGACCGGGGAGGCGCTGCGCCGTCGCAATGCCGAACGGATCGCCGCAGTGGTCGCCGAGCGGGCGGGTGATCTGGTGTGCGCGACGGCGGGCCACCATATGGAGGCCATGCTCGCAGCCTACGGATCGGGCGCCGTGCAAGCCTCGCACGACGCCTGTGAGCGCATCCTGAACATCGACATCGGTGGTGGCACAACAAAGCTGGCAATCGTCGATCGTGGCCGGGTGTTGGCGACCGCAGCATTCCACGTCGGTGGACGGTTGATCGCGGTAGACGGTGACACCGTCACGCGCATCGAACCCGGCGGCCGCAGGCACGCCGCCGCGGTCGGCCTGGACCTCGAACTGGGTAGCCGGGTGTCGTCGGCCGACCTCGATGCCATCGCGTCTGAGATGGCCGATCTGGTCATCGCCGCGGTGCGCGGCGAGCCCGAGGCAGCCCCCCTGTTCCTGACCGAACTGGTCGCCCCGCAGGGAGTGGACGGCATCATCTTCTCCGGAGGAGTCGCAGAATACGTGTATCGCACCGAGACAAGGGATTTCGGTGATCTGGGCCGCCGACTGGGACTGGCGCTCGCCGAGCGTACCGAGGAATTGCCTGCCCCCGTGCTGGTTGCGGCGCAGCGGATTCGCGCGACGGTGCTCGGCGCATCCGGATACAGTGTGCAACTGAGCGGGATCACCAGCTTCATTCCGACGCCGGACCGCACGTTGCCGCGCCGCAATCTGCAAGTTGCGCGGCCCGATTACACGCTCGGCGAGGTGGTGGCCAGTGATGCGATCGCGGCGACGATCGAACACCACCTTTCGCTGTTCGGGCTGCACGATACGGCCAGCGACGTCGCGCTGGCGCTGCGTTGGACCGGAACGCCGAGTTACCGGCGGGTGCGCGCGTTCGCCGAGGGCGTGGTGGCGGGACTGCGGCGCCGCATGGCCGACGGGTGCCCCGTCTATCTGATGGTCGACGGTGACATCGCACTGACGCTCGGCACCATCCTGCGTAACGAACTCGCGGTGACCAACGACCTGCTCATCCTCGATGGAATCGATCTGCGAGATTTCGACTTCGTCGACTTGGGACGAGTCCGGTATCCGTCGAATACCGTGCCGGTGACCATAAAGTCGCTGGTGTTCTCGGCCAGTGAGGATACAGTCGACCCGGCGGTGGCGCTGGCATGAGCGATCTGTCCACCACTGTCGCCACAGCCTGCCGCATCCTGGCCCAGCAGGGTCTGGCGGCCGACGTCCTCGGACACGTCAGCGTCCGGTTGGATGCCGACCGAATCCTGTTGCGCTGCCGTGGGCCTGAAGATCGCGGACTGTTGTTCACCGACACCGATGACATTCGCATCGTCGACCTGAACGGTCGAGGCGAACTCGACGGCGGCTACGCGGTGCCCAACGAATTCCACATTCACACCGAACTTTTCCGTGCGCGCCCCGACGTGCAGGCCGTGGTGCATGCGCATCCCCGGCAGGTGATGATCGCCGATCTGGCGGGGGTCGGGCTGCGACAGGTGTTCGGGGCCTACAACATTCCCGCGTCCCGGCTGGCGCACGACGGCGTGCCGGTGTATCCGCGCTCGGTACTGGTTCGGACGCCAGAACTGGGTCGGGCCGTGGCACACGCCGTCGGCGACTCCGGGGTGTGCATACTGCGCGGACATGGCATCGTGACGGCAGGAGAGTCGGTGGAGCAGGCGACGTTGCGCGCCCTCGATCTTGTCGAACTTGCCAGTATCGCGACCGAGGTGGCGCTGCTGGGTGGTCGCCCGCAGGTGCTGCCCGAAGACGACCGACGCGAACTGCCGGATCTGGGTTCGTCGTTCAACGACTTGTCGCGGTGGCGGCACTACGTCGGTCGGCTCGAAGTCGCAGGGCTGTCGTTATAACCCTCCGTCGGCCTTGGCCAACGGCGCGACGCGGCGGCCCAGGTAGGTGCACTCCGTGCCGTACAGCAAGTCGGCAACGTCTGCGGCGGTCAGCGTCTTGATGAGTTGGTCGATCTGCCCGGTCAACGGCAACACCATGCCACCGTTCTGAGCGAGTTCGAGGACGAAGTCCATGTCCTTCTCCTGCCAGGTGAACCGCGTGCTGTCCCAGCGGCGCAGTGTGCCGTTGTCGCCAGGGCACTTGAACAGGACCTCGCGCATGCGCTGGGCATCGACCCCGTAACGCTTTGCGATAGCGAGTGTTTCGAAGTTCGCGACGCAATGCACCCAGTGCAGCAGATTGTTGCAGGCCTTGGCCAGCTGGCCGGCACCGAGCGGTCCGACATGTTCCACCCCGCGGCTGTAGCTCATCATCACCGGTCGCGCTCGTTCGACATCCACGGCGTCACCGCCGCACAGCGACAGCAGATTTCCGTCCTTGGCGCCCTGCGCACCGAACACCACAGGTGCGTCGATCAACCGCATCTCCTTCGGTTCGAAGATCGACGCCAGCCGCTGCATGAAGTGCAGACTGTGCGTGCCCGCGACGACAATGAGTTGACCGGCCCTGCCACGGAGCACCAGTTCGTCGGCGACGGCTTCCATCTGGTCGTCAGTGCGCAGACAGACGACGACCATGTCGGTGCTCGTCGCCAGTTCCGCGAGATCCGATGCCGCGGTAGCCCCCGCGGCGGCAGCCGCCGCGAGTCGGTCGGCGTCGATGTCGTAGGCGAGCACGTCGAAGCCGTTGGCGACCATGTGGCCGGCCATCGGCTGCCCCATATCGCCGACGCCGATGATTCCGATCATGTGCTGCCTCTCTTTGGATCCGGGGTTGGCCGATAGTACTAATGGTATTACAATTGGTGCATTGTGGTGAGGACTGCTGAGAGGGTGGACGGTGCTTAGGGCAGAGATCAATGAGCTTTTGACCCGTACTGGTCCGGGCACGCCGATGGGCGAAATGTTCCGGCAGTACTGGATCCCGGCGATGCTCGCCGAGGAGCTCCCCGAAAACGACTGCCCGCCGGTTCGGGTCAAGTTGCTCAGCGAGCGGATGGTCGCGTTCCGCGACAGCGACGGCCGCTACGGCTTGATCGACGAATTCTGCGCGCACCGCGGCGCGTCGCTGTGGTTCGGACGCAACGAGGGATCGGGGCTGCGCTGCCCGTACCACGGCTGGAAATACGACGTCACCGGCCAGGCAATCGAAGTGCCCTCGGAACCCGAGAACAGCAATTTCTGTGCGCATGTGAAGCTGACTTCCTATCCGCTGGTCAAGATCGGCGACGTGTTGTGGACGTACATGGGTGATCCGGAAAAGCAGCCCCCGCTACCGGAATTCGAGTTCGCACTCGTCCCGCCCGAGCAGACGTACACCTCCAAGCGCTGGCAGGAATGCAACTGGCTGCAGGCGTTCGAGGGCGGCATCGACTCCAGCCACGTGTCGTTCCTGCACGCCGGCGGGCTGAAAAGCGACCCATTGTTCAAGGGCACCAAGGGCAATGACTACAACATGGCCGACCTCAAGCCGTACTTCGAGGTGGCCGACTTCGACGGCGGGCTGTTCGTCGGCGCGAGGCGCAACGCCGAAGACGACACCTACTACTGGCGAATCACTCCGTGGGTGATGCCGTGCTTCACGATGGTGCCGCCCCGCGGGGATCACCCGGTGCACGGCCACTTCTGGATTCCCATCGACGACGAGAACTGCTGGGCGTACTCATTCGACTACCACCCGGTGCGCGCCCTGACCGCGTCAGAGGTGCAAGCGATGCGCGACGGCCACGGCGTGCACAGCGAGAACATCCCGGGCACATACCGCCCGAAAGCCAACAAGGACAACGACTACTTGATCGACCGCGAAGCGCAGAAGCGGGGCGACACGTATTCGGGCGTGAAGGGCATCGCGATGCAGGACGCGTCGCTGCAGGAGAGCATGGGACCGATCGTCGACCGCACCAAGGAGATGCTGGTGTCCGCCGACACCGGCATCATCAAGGCCAGGCAAAAGCTGAAGAAGGCCGTCGAGGCGTTGCGCGACAACGGAATCACTCCTCCCGGCGTCGACCCTGCGCATCACAGGGTGCGTTCCGCCGCGGTGGTGCTGCCGCGGGACGCGTCGTTCATCGAGGCCTGTCGCGACGAATTGTCGGTACGCGAGGGCGTTCGGCAGTCCTCGGTATGACCGCGCGGCCGATCCTCGGCAGCAGTTGCGCGCGGGCCACGACGGCCACCGAGATGCGCTATCGCATCGATCGGCCGATTCGTGGGCGCCGCGGTGCCCGCATCGTCGGTCTTGATGCGGGCGCGGACGCGATCGTCGCGCGCATCTCACACGAGCAGTGGGGTCATGCGCGGTTCTTCTCGCTGGCCGAACCGGTGCGGGTGGTCGGCGACGGCGGCTCGGAATCGGTGGTGTTGCGGAATGCCGACGGCGCCGCGTCGAGCCTGCTCGCCGAACTCGAGGACGCCGATGTGGTGATCATGGTGGCCACCACCGAAAGTGACGCAGCCGCGGCCACCATCATCGGCGCCGCGTGTACCGTGCGCGGAATCATGACGGCCGGTTTGGTGATTGGCGAGCAGGCGCTCGTCGGTGCGACGGTGGCCGCGATCCGTCCGCATGCCCGTGTGCTGATGGTCAGCACCGACGAGCGCGACGTGATCGATGTGCTGACCGCGCTGCGGGCTTGAAGGAGGCGGCATGGGAGACAAGGTTCAACTGAGCGACCTGCAGGCGATGAAACACGACGGCCGCAAGATCGTCGGCGTGGTCGCGTGGGATTACCAGATGGCGCGCATCGTGGACCGTGCGGGCGTCGATCTGGTGTCGGTGGGCGATACGGTCGGTGTGAACCTGTGGGGTCAGGCCAATCCGCTCGAGATCACCATGGAGCAGATGATGGTGGTCTGTCAGGCGGTACGCCGCGGCGTCACCCGTGCGTTGGTCAGCTGTGATTTCCCGTTCGGACCCGTGCAGGAAGGCATCAAAAGCGCTGTGCGAGCCGCGATCCGGTTCGTCAAAGAAGCCGGTGTCGACATGGTCAAGATCGACGGTGCGTCCGAACATCTGGAAGCCGTGACCGCGGTGACACGCGCGGGTATCCCGGTGTTCGCGCAATTCGGCATCACCCCGCAGACGTCGCTGAAGTATGGCGTCACCTACAGCGCAATACCGAAGCCTGCAGATGTGGTGCCCGATGAGATGCTCGACGAAATCGTCGGCGAAGCAAAGCGTCTGGAGGACGCGGGCGCCGCGCTGCTGAACTTCACCAACTCGGGGCCGACCGTCGGCGCGGCCGTCGCGGAGGCGGTGTCGATACCCGTCCTCGGCGGGTTCGGCGGTGGGCCGTGGCTGGACGGCCGGATGCGGATGGCGACCGCGGCGATCGGCTACAGCGCCGATGCGCTGGATGCGCCGCCGGACACATATGCCAATGTCGCGCAGGTCGTGCACGACGCGATCGTCGCGTACTCCGACGACGTGCGGTCCTCACGCCAGGTCGCGGGTGGACTCAAGCGGTGACCGTGGCAACGACGGTCGCCGACGGGATCCTGACCCGCTACCAGGTGTCGGGTACCGGCCCGCCGCTGCTGATGTTCTCGCCTGGCGGATTCAACGCCAGCCTGGACAGCTGGGAGGCCCACGGCCTGTATCAACGCACACGCATGCTGGCGCAGTTGCGTGAACGGTTCACCTGCATCACATTTGACAAGCGGGAGGCCGGCGGCTCCGGTGGCCGGCTGGAACGGGTGCGTTGGGCTCACTACGTGAGTCAGGGGATCGGCCTGCTCGACCACCTTGGACACCGCCGCGTCCACATCATGGGTGCGTGTGTCGGTTGTTCCATCGCAACGCTTTTCGCGGCCACCCACCCCGATCGGGTGGCAGGCATGGTGTTGTACTCGCCCGCCGGTGGTCCGCAATACCGACGCAAACAGCACGCCCGATTCACCGCTCATTTGGCCTACGTCGCTGAGCACGGGTTGGCAGGCGTGGCCGCGTTGGCGGCGGCGACCGAGGCAGGCTTCTCCGACGACGGCCGGGTGGGTCCGTGGGTGTCGGTGTTGCGCAGCGATCCGGACTTCGCAGCACGCTATGTGGAATTCGACGCGGTCCGCTACCAGACGATCGTCGCGGGAATGAGCAGGCTGCTGTTCGACCGCGACACCGTGCCGGGTGCCGAGCCGGAAGACCTTCTGGCGCTGGATGTTCCGGCACTGATCGTGCCGGGGGAGGACAGCTCGCACGCACCGTCGGCCGCGCACTACCTAAAGGAGTGCCTGCCCGCCGCGCAGTACTGGGACGTGCCGGTAGCCGAGCAGACCGTGGAGACCGCGCCGAAGCGCGTCATCGACTTCCTTGCCTCACTTGCCTTTTGAGACGTGCCGCGCGGTCCGCCCGATATGGGTCCGCATCACGGCGATGGCCTTGTCGACGTCGCGTTTCTTGATCGCAGCGACGAACTGACGATGCTCCCGATTGCCGCGAATACCCATCTCGGGGTGATCGTCCTTGACATTCTGCAGAGATCGCAGCGTCGGGCCGTGGAACGACTCAGCCAGCATGACGATCGCGGCGTTGTGACTGGCGCGGGCGACACGGGTGTGAAACTCCGCCGACAGCGACATCGGGTACGAGCCGTGCTCCAGGGCGGCGTCGCCGCGGTCGCAGATCTCGAGCAGATCGGCAATGTCCTCGTCGGTGGCCCGCTCGCACACCAACGGGATGATCCCGAGTTCGAGGATCTGGCGTGCCTCGGTGACCTCCTTATCGGTCAGTTCCGAGAGAGCGAGCAGGTCGATGATGCCTTCGCTGAGGCGGGCACTGGTGGGCGCGGTGACGAATGCGCCGCCACGGGCGCCGACCTTGATGGTGACCATCCCGTTGGCCTCGAGTCCGCGCAGCGCCTCGCGAACCGTCACCCGGCTGACGCCGAACTTCTCGCCCAGTTCACGCTCCGCCGGCAACCGATCGCCGGGTTTGAGTGACCCGTCACGAATCAGAAGCCGGATCTGGTCGACGATCATCTCGGACGCCCGGCCCGGATTGACCTTGCTGAACAGGTCGTCCGTTGTGGCCCTGGCGGCGCTACCGTCTGTCGTCATGGACCAATGATAAAGCCATCAGAGCAAAGATTGGGGATTCCCGTTTGCCGAACACACGCAACGTCGCACACATCCGCGCGGTTTTGGGCGCTTTCGCGTCCGCTCGCGTCGAATTCGCCGACTAGCAGGCGTCGCTGTGTGAGCCGGGCGCCGGAAGCGGTGCGCGCACGCGCCGGTGCGCGGTCAGCAGAAGGTGATCGGCGCGCTCGCGGATGCCCGCGGGCACGTGCAATTCGGAGGTGAAGTCCTGCACCAGGTGGGTCGCGAGCTTGCGTAGTTTGGTGTTGGTCTCCTGTGACCGCCACACCAGAATGTCGAAGGCACGGTCGGCCGAGATGCCGTACATCATCATCAGCACGCCCTTGGCCTGTTCGATGATCGCCCGATGCTCGGTGAAATCGGCTATCGCGTCCTCGACGGTGCCGACGTCGTCGAAGTCGCTCAGGTCCACGTACAGACCTTGGCTGCCGATCACGTTGCCTGCCTCGTCGGTGAGCCGCTCGCCGATCACCGCTACCGGATGAATGCGGCCGTGCGTGTCGACGATCCGATGGCGACTCGAGAACGGCCGTCCCTCACCGGTCATCGCCCCGATGAGCCGCCGCACGTTTTCAGCGTCTTCGGGATGCTTGTGCGACATCACCAATGAGGTGGTCGGATGCACCTGCCCGGGCATGTAGCCGTGCATATGAGCGACGGCATCCGACCACTCCCAGCGGTCGTCCGCGCGCGTATACCGGAACGAACCGACTCGTTCGCCCATCGGAATCGTGGAAGCACGAGAACAAGGATTCTCACTGTTCAAGTAAAGGTCCCCACCATTTCCCAGGACGTCCCAACCCAAGAAGTTCTATGAGAATGCCATTGCCTTTGACTGCGGGACAGCCGATGGGCGAACAATTGTGCAGGGGTTTCATCCCAAACACGAAACCAAAAGGCGTTGCACAGGGTTGGGGTGAGCGCCTAACATCGCGGACGTGCCGAGGCGACTCGTAGTAGCAACCCGCAGCGGGGTCTGATCCTGACCGACCCCTCGCTGTGGGTCGGAGCTACTACGTCGGTCACCCTTTCGATCAAGAAGACCGGCACCAATGAAAACCTTTTCTGCTACCAGCGCACCGCCGCTGACGTCCATTTCGTTCGCGGCCCGGATGACCGGGCTGATGCCACGCGGTCTGCGCGAGGAGGCCGACGCGATGACTTTCGAGGCGTTCCACGACGAATACGCGTCCAGTTCGGGACCGCTGCGGCTGGGCAATTGGCAATGCACCGACGCCGAGCGGCCGTCCTCCCGGCTGGGGCCGCAGGCCCGCAATTACCAAGCCACCCTGGCGGTCGGTGATCGCATCAGCACGTCGTCGGCCTCGGCCTGCGGACCGGTCGCAGCGCTGACCGAGATGCTTCACGGTCACGGCATCGCGGTGGAAATGACGGCGTTTCACCAAGTTCCGGCGGGCGCGCACACCGCGACGTTCGTGCGCGGTTCCGACGGAATCGGATCCCAGTGGGCGATGGGGTGGTCCGAGGACCCGACGCAGTCGGCGTTGCGCGCCGTCATCGCATGCGCAAACCGGCTGCTGACCGCCTGACTCTCGCCGAAACTGTATTCCAGCAGCGAAAGTGCGAGTGAGGCCCTGCTGGAATACCGTTTCGGCGCAATGCGCCTACCGAAGCGGGCGCAGCACGATCGGCATGCCGTCCAACGGCACGGGCATCCCGCCGTAGTCGTAGCGCGGCTTGTAATCCGGATGGGTCAGCTCCAGCTTGTAGCGGCGCAGCAGGCGGTGCATGACGGTCTTGATCTCCAGCTGACCGAACACCATTCCGATGCACTTGTGGGCACCGCCGCCGAACGGCGCGAACGCGTACCGATGCTTCTTGTGCTCCGAGCGCGGCTCGGCGAAGCGTTCGGGATCGAACTTGTCCGGATTCGTCCACAACTCGGGCAGGCGATGGTTGAGCGACGGCCACGTCACCACGTCGGTGCCCGCCGGGATGAAGTAGCCGAGCAGCTCGATGTGGCGCACCGCCCGCCGGAAGTTCATCGGCAGCGGGGTGACCATTCGCAGTGCCTCGTTGATCACCAGGTCGTAGGTCTCCAGCTTCTCCAGCGCCTCGATGTCCAGCGGGCCGTCGCCGATGCGGGCGGACTCGTCGCGGCAGCGGTCCTGCCACTCCGGATTCGCGGCAAGGTGGTAGGCCATCGTCGTCATCGTCGATGTGGACGTGTCGTGGGCCGCCATCATCAGGAAGATCATGTGCGCGACGATGTCGTCGTCGGTGAACCGCTGCCCGTCTTCGTCTTCGGCCTGGCACAGCACGCTGAGCATGTCGGTGCCCTCGTTGCCGCGTGTTTCGGCGACCCGGGCGGTGAAATAGTTCTCCAACGTCTTGCGGGCCTCGATGCCGCGCCACCACGTCAACGGCTTGACCGGCTTGCGAACGATCGCGTTGCCGGCGCGGGTGGTCGTGGTGAAGGCCTGGTTGATCGTGGTGACCAGTTCGCGATCCGTGCCGGGCTCATGGCCCATGAACACCACTGACGCGATGTCGAGAGTGAGTTCCTTGGCGGCGGGGTGGAACAGGAACCGCGGGTCGTTGGCGACCCAATCGCTGGCCACCACCTGGCTCGCCACCGCATCGATGTGCTCGACGTAGCCAGTCAGCCTGCTACGGGTGAACGCCTCCTGCATGATCCGGCGGTGGAACATGTGCTCGTCGAAGTCGAGCAGCATCAGGCCTCGATCGAAGAACGGCCCGATGACGGGGTCCCATGCCCGCTGGGAGAACTCCTTGTTCCGGTTCGAGAAGACAGCCTGTGTGGCGTCCGGGCCGAGGGCCGCCACCGCAGACAGAGCCGGCGAATAGTTGTAGTGGATCGGGCCGAACTTGCGGTAGATCTCCACGGCGTAGTCCGGCCCCATCCGGAAGAACTCGATCAAGTGGCCGATGATCGGCAGTCCTGCATCGCCCATCACGGGTTTGAGTCCGCTACCTGCGGGCGGCTGTGCCAGCGGGAACTGCTTGAAGTCGTGCCTGCGAAGGCGCTTCTCGGCCAATCCCATCCCCGGAATGGTGACGGGAGTCGGCTTCAACCGGCGCTTGGCCTGGTCAAGCAGGTAGTCCTTGGTGCTGATCGTCGCCATGCATGCTCCTCAGGCAAAAAGACTGTGGCCGTTGTCACGTTAATCTTCATCCTGAATGCCACACTTGACGCATGTCAAGTTTTGATCCGGCGCGGCGTGAGTGCAAAGGTTTAGGACAATGAGTGCCCAACCCGCCCCTCAGGAGGCCCGCCGCAGCCGCGGCGACCGGCAACGTGAGGCGATCGTCACCGCGGTCCGCGAGCTACTGCAGGAGCGGTCTTTTGCCGACTTGTCGGTCAGCACCATCAGCGAGCGGGCCGGTGTAGCGCGATCCGGCTTCTACTTCTACTTCGATTCCAAGTACGCGGTGCTCGCGGCAATCCTCGCCGACGCCAGCGAGTTGCTCGACGAGCTCACGCACCACTTCGCACCGCGTGAGCCGGGGGAGAGTCCCGCCGCGTTCGCGAAGCGGATGGTGGGCAGCGCCGCGGCGGTTTACGCCAACGACGATCCGGTGTTGTCGGCCTGCGAAGTCGCGCGGTACACCGACGCGCAGATCCGCGAGATGATGGACGACTTCTACGACAGCGTGATCGAAAAGCTGATCACGCTGCTCGAGCAGGATCCCGACGCCCGCCCGATCTCCGACGACGTGCCCGCGCTGGTGCGCACGATGGCTGCGGTGACGACGATGACGCTGACGCACGACAGCACCTTCATCGGACGAGGTCAGGATCCGGCGCGCGCCATCGAGATCGTGGAGCGACTGTGGCTGAGCGCGTTCTGGCCTGACCGGTAGTCTCAGCGCCATGGCTGGCGTCTTGCGGGAAAGCGGCTTCACTGGCAGGCGTTGTTTCATCACCGGGGCAGCCAGCGGCATCGGCCGCGCGACCGCGCTGAAACTGGCCGCTGAAGGCGCCGAGTTGTACCTCACCGACCGTGATGCCGAGGGCCTGCAGGTCACCGTCGCCGACGCCAGGGCGTTGGGTGCCGAAGTGCCCGAGTATCGGGTTGTCGATATCGCCGACTACGACGAGGTGGCCGCCTTCGCCGAGCACATTCACACCAATCACCCACCGATGGACGTGGTGATGAACATCGCGGGCGTATCCGCCTGGGGCACAGTCGACAAGCTCACCCATCAGCACTGGAAATCGATGATCGACATCAACTTGATGGGACCGATCCACGTCATCGAGACGTTCATTCCGCCGATGCTGGCGGCCCGCAACGGCGGGCACCTTGTCAACGTGTCATCGGCTGCCGGTCTCGTCGCGTTGCCATGGCACGCGGCCTACAGCGCAAGCAAATACGGCCTGCGTGGCTTGTCTGAAGTACTGCGCTTCGACTTGGCGCGATACGGCATCGGGGTGTCGGTGGTGGTGCCCGGCGCGGTGAAAACGCCTCTGGTGCAGACGGTTCAGATCGCAGGGGTGGATCGTGAAGACCCGAACGTGAAGCGGTGGACCGACCGGTTCAGCGGGCACGCGGTGTCGCCGGAACATGTCGCCGAAAAGATTCTCGGCGGCGTGCGCAAGAACCGCTTCCTGATCTACACGTCGCCTGATATCCGTGCGTTGTATCTGTTCAAGCGAACGGCCTGGTGGCCCTACAGCATTGCGATGCGGCAGGCCAACGTCCTGTTCAGCCGCGCACTGCGGCCGGCCGTCAAACGTTAACGCTTGCCCCAGTCCCACGGCGGCGCGGCCAGCATGCCCATTCCCTTGACCCGCGTCTCGCCGAGTTCCTTGTACAGCTCGATCTCGACCGCGGTGCCGTCGTCGGCGTCGGTGACCGGCACGGTGTTGAGGAATTCCAGCATTGCCCGCGAATGCGTGACCACCACGACTTGTGTCCGACCCGCCGCCGCCCGGATCAGCGACGCCAACGGCCGCACCAAATCCGGATGCAGTGACGTCTCCGGCTCGTTGAGCACCATCAAAGACGGCGGCTGTGGGCTCAACAGTGTGGCGGCCCACAACAGAAAACGCAGTGTGCCATCGGACAATTCGGCCGCCCGCAATGGCCGTAACATCCCGCGCTGGTGTAGCTGCAGATCGAACATCCCGTCACGGACCGCCACCGACACCGATGCGCCGTCGAACGCGTCGGCCACAGCACGCGCGAGCTCGTCGAAGCCGGTCTCGATGATCGTCTGCACCGCTGCCGCCAGGTCGCTGCCGTCGTCGGAGAGCACGGGTGTTCGGGTGCCGACGTGGGGGTGTCGCGACAGCGCGGCCGCATCGACCCGGAAGCCGTCGTAGAACCGCCAGCTGCGCAGCCGGTGACGCACAGCGGCGAGCTCGGGATGTGCGCCGGGGTGCGCGTATTCGGCCAGCACGCTGCGGTATGCAGGCAGCGATCTGGTCATCTCCTCGAAGCCCCTGCCGGATTCCGCGCTGGCCTCGGCATAGTCGCGGGTGCGGCGCACCAAGGTCGAGCTGGTCCGCATCACCCGGCCGACGAACACCGCTTCGCGTTTGATCTCAGGATCACGTGCGAACAACGAATTGTGCCCGGCCATCTGTGGCAGCCCTAGGTCCACCAGATAGCCGAAATCGTCTGAGGCGAACCCGAGTTCGAGCGACACGGGTCCGGTGCGCGTCGTCCCCTCGACCCGCCCGGTCCTGCGCGCGCCACCCAGTTGCTCGGGGCCTGCCCACAGCACCGACTCGAGGCCGCCTTCGCGGGCCAGCGAGCCGATCACCTCACCGCGGCCGCAGTCGGCGAGTAGGCGCAACGCCCGATACAGCGATGACTTGCCGGTACCGTTGGCGCCGGTGATCACCGTGAGACCGGAAAGCGGCAGCACGATCTCGCGCAGTGAGCGGTACCCACGGATGGCGACCGTCTGCAGCATCTGGTTCAGTACCCGCCTTCCGGTGGATTGAGTTCGAGCCGCACACCCAGTAGCCGGATGGGCCGGTCGAGTTCGAACTGGCCGAGCAGATCCAGCGCCGTCCGCGTGATGGGTTCGGCGTCGGTGGTCGGCGTGGGAAGTTTGCGGATTTTCGTTCTCGTGTAGAACGTGTTGGTCCGCACGGTGACGGCGACCCGGGTGACGACACGATTCTGGTCGATGATCTCGGCAAGGGTTTGCCGCGCGAGATCGATGACAGCGGAGTCCATTTCCACGCGCTCGGTGAGATCCTGCGCGAAGGTGATCACGTGGCTGCGCGAGCGGGGAATCCAGGGCTGGGCACTGACGTTGGTGTCGCCGCCGCCCTTGGCCAGGAGCAGTAGCCACAGTCCGGTGGTCGGTCCGAACGTCGACGTCAGTAATGTGGCATCGGTCGCCGCAAGGTCGGCGACGGTGGTAATGCCCATCCCGGCAAGCTTTTTGGCGGTTTTCGGGCCGACGCCCCACAGGGCGTCGACCTCGCGGTCACCCATCACCGCCATCCAGTTCTCGTCGGTGAGCTGATAGATGCCCGCCGGTTTGCCGAAGCCGGTGGCGACCTTGGCGCGCTGTTTGTTGTCGCTGATGCCGACCGAACAGGACAGCTCCGTCTGGCCGACGGCCTGGCGGATCTGCTCGGCCAGCTCGATCGGATCGTCGACGTCGGCGCCCACGTAAGCCTCGTCCCAGCCCCACACTTCGACGGGGTGGCCGAGATCGCGCAGCAGGTTCATCACCTCCTCGGACGCCTCGTCGTATGCCGCCGTGTCCAGCGGCAGGAACGTGGCGTCCGGACACTTGCGGGCCGCGACACGCAATGGCATTCCTGCGCGCACACCGAACTTGCGGGCGGGATAGGACGCGCATGTGACAACCTTGCGCGGTTCGTCGGGGTCACCGTTGCCGCCGACGATGATCGGCAGATCGGCGAGTTCGGGCCTGCGACGCACCTCGACGGCGGCCTGGAACTGATCAAGGTCGACGTGCAGGATCCAGCTAGGTGTCATCGGCCGCAGAGTTTGCGTGCCACGCTGTCCCACGCCTCGCGCAATTGGTCGAGAGTCCGGCCGCGCTGGGTCATCTGGAAATGCACATAGTCGACGTCGAGAAGCGAGTGCAGAGCATGCGCCTGAGCATCAAGGTCGCCGGTGGTGCCCGCGTCCTCCAGCAACACCCGAATGTGGCGATGGTGCAGCATCATCGGCTCGTTGAACCGCGTCAGCGGATCACGGTTGGCATCCGACATCAGCGCGTGGTGGGCGACCACGAACTGCAGTCGGGACCGGCCGTAGGCGAGCAACCGATCCAGTGCGGGCGCGCCTGGCCCCAGCGGCGGCGGTCCGAACATGAAGGCCTGCTGCTGGGCTTTCTCGTCCTCATCGAGCAGGACGATCATGAGTCCGGCCCGACTGCCGAACCGCCGGAACAGCGTGCCCTTTCCGACGCCTGCGGCCGCGGCGATGTCGTCGGTGGTGACCCCCTCCGCACCGCGCTCGGCTATCAGACGGCGTGCGGCGTCCAGCAGTAGGGTGCGGTTGCGAGCGGCGTCGCCACGCTCATGGGGCGGTTGATCGGTGACCGGCAACTCGCGCAGTGGGGGAGAAGCGGTCATGTTTGCAGTTTAGTTCAGCCGGAATAAATCGGACCATGGTCCGGTTGGCGCGTGGGATTATCCTCCCGAGGACCGAAGGGAAATGTGAAGATGTCCGACACCAAGGTGTTGGTGCTGCTGGGAAGCCTGCGCGCCGCCTCGATCAACCGTCAGCTTGCCGAACTCGCGGTGGAGGCCGCCCCCGAAGGTGTGCACCTGCAGCTGTTCGACCGGCTGGGTGAGCTGCCTTTCTACAACGAGGACATCGACACCGACGACGTTGCCGAGCCCGTGAAGGCGCTGCGTGCGGCCGCGGCCGATGCCGACGCTGCGCTCGTCATCACCCCTGAGTACAACGGGAGCATCCCTGCTGTGCTGAAGAACGCGATCGACTGGTTGTCGCGCCCGTTCGGCAACGGCGCGCTCAAGGGCAAGCCGGTCGCGGTGGTGGGTGCTGCACACGGCCGCTATGGCGGCGTGTGGGCGCATGACGAGACGCGGAAGTCGTTCGGTATCGCAGGGGTTCGGGTTGTCGACGATCTCAAGCTGTCCGTGCAGACGACCGCGTTCGACGGCAGGCATCCGCGCGAGAACGCGGAGGTGGCATCGAATCTGCGCGATGTGGTGGGCAAGCTGGCCGCCGAAGTCGGGTAGCGGTTCCCGTCGTCGCAAGGGAGTCGGGTAGTGCACTACTCGTGACGACGCCTTTCCCTGCGCCGCAGCATCTTGTCATGTGCGGATTCACTCGGACGCTGTCCTCGATGGTGCCGACGTCGGTCAAGGGGCTCGGCAAGGCCAAGCCTGCGCCGGCTCGCGGCGCCGCACCGGCCATCGCGCCGGGCACACGGATCTGCGAGCCCGCCAAGGCGCGCTGCTGATTCGACTTTGCTGTTACGTCACCGTGACGCTTCGCCGTCGCGGTGGTGTCGGTGGCCCGTGGTAGACCTAGTCGAAGCGTCGTGACACACCCAAGATGTGATGTGCGACACGCCGGGCGAAACGCCGCCTGACAGCTTACGACCAGGGAATTTCAAAAATGTTATTCAGAACATCTTGTATCCCTTCGCAATGTCGGACACTAGGTGTAGTGTTTCGAGCACCGACAGACCCCCATCGGTACGTGTACCTTCCCGGGTCGGCCGGAGCCCAGAAATCCGGCGGTGTCGGTTTTGAGACCCACCGGGCAGCGGCCCCGGACGCCAGGAATTTTGAGGGCCCGAGGATCGCTGAATTCAAGCGATATGCAGTACCTGACCAGTTGCCAGTCCGTCCGCAGAGGAGCCGTACCGAAGATGTCCCAGCCCTCCATCACCGTGTACACCAAGCCCGCATGCGTGCAGTGCAACGCCACCTACAAGGCGCTGGACAAGCAGGGGATCGCCTACGAGACGGTCGACATCAGCCTGGACAGCGAGGCCCGCGACTACGTCATGGCCCTTGGGTACCTGCAGGCGCCGGTGGTGGTGGTTGGCAACGAGCACTGGTCGGGGTTCCGGCCAGACCGCATCAAGGCGCTCGCCGGCGCGGTGGCGGCGACGGCATAAGTGGGGTAATCCGACGCAGAAAGGGAGAGGAGGTCGAGATGGCATCGTGCAACCTCGTCTACTTCTCCAGCGTGTCGGAGAACACCCACCGCTTCGTCGAGAAGCTGGGATTGCCCGCCATCCGGATACCGCTGCACGGGCGCATCGAGGTGGACCAGCCGTACGTGCTGGTGCTGCCCACCTACGGCGGTGGGCGCGCCACCCCGGACATCAACGACGGGGGCTACGTGCCCAAACAGGTCATCGCCTTTTTGAACAACGAACACAACCGGTCGTTGATTCGCGGCGTCATCGCCGCGGGCAACAACAACTTCGGCGCTGAATTCGCCTACGCGGGCAACGTGGTTTCCCGTAAGTGCGGGGTGCCGTATCTGTATCGCTTCGAATTGATGGGGACCCCCGACGACGTGGAAGCCGTCCGCGCGGGCTTGGAAGACTTTTGGAAGGACCAGACGTGTCACCAACCGTCACAGCTGCAGAGCCTGTAACCGCCGCCCCACACGCGCTGCCCGGCGAGACGGATTACCACGCGCTCAACGCGATGCTGAATCTGTACGACGCCGAGGGCAGGATTCAGTTCGAAAAGGACCGCGAAGCCGCGCATCAGTACTTCCTGCAGCACGTCAACCAGAACACGGTCTTCTTCCACAACTATGACGAGAAGCTGGACTACCTGATCCAGAAGGAGTACTACGAGCGCGAGGTGCTCGATCAGTACTCGCGCAATTTCGTCAAGTCGCTGCTGGACCGGGCCTACGCCAAGAAGTTCCGATTCCCGACATTCCTCGGCGCGTTCAAGTACTACACCTCCTACACGCTGAAAACCTTCGACGGTAAACGGTATCTGGAGCGGTTCGAGGACCGTGTCGTGATGGTGGCGCTGACGCTGGCGGCGGGCGACACCTCGCTGGCGGAGAAGCTCGTCGACGAGATCATGGACGGGCGGTTCCAGCCGGCCACCCCGACGTTCCTCAACTCGGGTAAGAAGCAGCGCGGTGAGCCCGTCAGCTGCTTCCTGCTGCGCATCGAGGACAACATGGAGTCGATCGGACGCTCCATCAACTCCGCCCTGCAGCTGTCAAAGCGGGGTGGCGGAGTCGCGTTGCTGCTGTCCAACATTCGGGAGCACGGCGCGCCGATCAAGAACATCGAGAACCAGAGTTCGGGCGTCATCCCGATCATGAAGCTGCTGGAGGACTCGTTCTCGTACGCCAATCAGTTGGGCGCGCGCCAGGGCGCGGGCGCGGTGTACCTGCACGCACACCATCCGGACATCTACCGCTTCCTGGACACCAAGCGCGAGAACGCCGACGAGAAGATCCGCATCAAGACGCTGTCACTCGGTGTGGTGATCCCCGACATCACGTTCGAATTGGCGAAGAAGAACGAAGACATGTACCTGTTCTCGCCGTACGACGTCGAACGGGTGTACGGCCTTCCGTTCGCCGACATCTCGGTGACCGAGAAGTACTACGAGATGGTCGACGATGCGCGGATCCGCAAGACGAAGATCAAGGCGCGTGAGTTCTTCCAGACGCTTGCCGAATTGCAGTTCGAGTCCGGCTACCCGTACATCATGTTCGAGGACACGGTGAACCGGGCAAACCCGATTGACGGCAAGATCACGCACTCCAACCTGTGCTCGGAGATCCTGCAGGTGTCGACGCCGTCGGTGTTCAACGAAGATCTCTCTTACGCCAAGGTGGGCAAGGACATCTCGTGCAACCTCGGCTCGCTGAACATCGCGAAGACGATGGATTCCCCAGACTTCGCGCAGACCATCGAGGTGGCCATCCGTGCCCTGACCGCGGTCAGCGATCAGACGCACATCTGGTCGGTCCCCTCAATTGAGCAGGGCAACAACGACTCCCACGCGATCGGGCTTGGGCAGATGAATCTGCACGGCTTCCTGGCTCGCGAGCGCATCTTCTACGGCTCCGAAGAGGGCATCGACTTCACGAACATCTACTTCTACACGGTGCTCTACCACGCGCTGCGGGCGTCGAACAAGATCGCCATCGAGCGCGGTGCGCACTTCAAGGGCTTCGAGAAGTCGAAGTATGCGTCGGGCGAGTTCTTCGACAAGTACACCCAGCAGGTGTGGGAACCGAAGACCGACCGGGTAAGGCAGATGTTCGCCGACGCCGGCATTCACATTCCCACACAGGAGGATTGGACTCGGCTCAAGGAGTCTGTGCAGGCGCACGGCATATACAACCAGAACTTGCAGGCGGTTCCGCCGACGGGCTCGATCAGCTACATCAACCATTCGACCAGTTCGATCCACCCGATCGCGTCGAAGGTAGAGATCCGCAAAGAAGGCAAGATCGGGCGGGTGTACTACCCGGCGCCGTACATGACCAACGAGAACCTCGAGTACTACGAGGATGCCTATGAGATCGGCTACGAGAAGGTCATCGACACCTATGCGGCGGCGACGCAGCACGTCGATCAGGGCCTGAGCCTGACGCTGTTCTTCAAGGACACCGCGACCACCCGCGACGTGAACAAGGCGCAGATCTACGCCTGGCGCAAGGGAATCAAGACGCTGTACTACATCCGGCTGCGCCAAATGGCGTTGGAGGGCACTGAGGTGGAGGGTTGCGTCAGCTGCATGCTGTGACGGCTGGCGCGCCACCAGGACTAAATGACGAAAGAACCAACAGATACCAACAATCCGTCGGGTGTGTCGCGCACCGGTCACGGACGATTTCAGGTGCTTGCTCTTGATGGCGGGGGCGTTAGAGCGCTCTTCACCGCCCACGTACTGGCGCGGCTCGAAGCCGATCTCGGTGTGAGTGTTGCAGATTCGTTTGACCTGATCGCTGGGACATCGGCAGGTGGCATTATCGGCCTGGGCCTCGGCGCAGGCATGCGGCCCGCAGAGATCGTCGAGCAGTACACCGAGATGACCGCACGCGTATTCCCCCGCGCGCGCCAAACGAGATGGCGCTACCTGCCGCGAGCTTGGAGCCCCGCCTATTCGGGCAACGTTCTGCGCAAGGCGCTCGGCCACGTCTTCGGAGCCCGCTTGCTCGGGCAGAGTGCGAAAAGATTGGTGATTCCGTCCTGGGACGTGCAGCGAGGTGAGGTCCATATCTTCAAGACGCCACACCACGAGCGGCTGCGCCGCGACTGGCGAATCTCCATGGTCGATGTCGCCATGGCGACGACAGCGGCGCCGACTTTCTTCCCGGCCGCGGCCGTCGATGGACAGCGGCTCATCGACGGCGGAGTGTGGGCGAACAACCCGTCCGTCGTGGCGATTGGCGAGGCAGTCAGCATGCTCGGCGTCCCGCTCGGGTCCGTGCGGGTCCTCAACATCGGTACCGTCGACCAGCGGACTACACACCACAAACGTCTAGATGCCGGCGGTTGGGCAACGTGGGCGAAGGTCGCTGCGCCACTGATGATTACCGCTTCCGGCCGTGGCGCGCAAGGAACGGCGATGCACCTCGTCGGCAAGGAGAACTTCGCCCGTTTCGACGCCATGGTGCCTGGCGACGTGTTCACCCTGGATCGTGCCGACCCCAGCGCTCTATCTGGGTTGGCCGCAGGTCAAAGCCGAGTGCTCAGTCCCAGCTACATCCAAATGTTCGCTGACCACGTGGCGCCCCCGTACGCCCCGATCCATGGTCCTGGCAGCGGCCAGGGCACCTCAACCCCGCCGGGAGGCGACTCGTGAAGCACACCGACTACTTCAAGAACTTCCTTGAGAACACCGTGAACATGTCGCAGTTCAACCTGGACCTGCTGACTCAACGGGTCGACACCGTTTACGGGGTCTTGAAGGCCGACGACGACCTTAGTCCGTTGATCAAGAAAATGATCCCGCAGGGTTCGTGGCCGCAGAAGACCATCATCCGTCCGCAGAACAACAAGCCGTTCGATGGCGACTTCATGGTGCAGATGGTTGAGAACCCTGACTGGGATGATGACAAGAAGGCGTACGGCGACGCCATCTATCGCGTGTTGCACAATACGTCGCCCTATAAGGACATGCCGCACGGTCGGAAGTGCCGGTGCGTCTATCTCAATTACGCCAACAATGCCATGCACCTCGACATCGTCCCGTTTGTGCTCCGCGCCGACGGCACCCAATGGATCATCAACCGCGATGACAACGAATGGGAACGCACCGATACGGACGGCTTCACCGCCTGGATGAAGTCCCAGGATGTGATCGCGAACAAGCACCTGCGCGAGGTCATCCGCATCATGAAGTTTCTCCGTGACCACAAGAATTCCTTTACCGGCACGAAGTCGATCCTGCTCACCACGCTGCTAGGCGAGCGGGTGGAAGCGTGGCGCAAGGTCATCGACACGGGGTACTACGCGGATCTGCCGACGGCGCTCGTGCACATTGTGTCGGATCTCGACGACTGGCTACAGGACAGGCCACTCAAGCCGGTGATCATGGATCCGGCGGGTACGGGTACGTCGTTCGACCACCGCTGGAGCCAGGAAACGTATGCATACTTCCGCGACCGAATCCATACGCACGCTGCTGAGATCAAAGCCGCGTACGACGAGACCGACTCGGACGAGAGCGTGAAGAAATGGCAGGCCTTGTTCGGTGACGGATTCACGGCTCCGAAATCCGATGGGGCGGAAGGGAAGTACGGCGCGGTTGGCGCAGGGGCCGGATCGGCTGGCGCCGCAACGGTAAGTTTGTCGGGGCGCGCGGGGTGACCAAGCACTACCTCAGCGACTGGCAGCGTCAGGTCTTGGCTGACCTGGACGCTATCGCCGAGGCGTTTCCGGGTGACGTCGAGGTGGTGGGCAACTACCGCCTGAGCAATTCCGGCTCGATGCGGTTGCGCCTTCGACTCCGCACCGACAACATTCCTTGCGTCGATGGTGGGATCATTCTCGACGAACACGAGGATTTCATCGTCCACGTGGGCCGGTTCGATCTAGCGCCGCCGAGTATCGAGGTCGATCATCTGCGGTTCCTGCACCACGCACACGTGCTACAAGGGCAGCGACTTTGTCTTTACCTCGACGCGTCACGGGAGTGGGATCCGATTGCGGGATTCGGTGGTTTCCTGGATCGTCTCGTCGAGTGGCTTCGGGATGCCGCGGCTGCACGATTCGATGCGCAGACTGCGCTCTACCACGCTGTCGGCGGAGTTCTTCATGCGACGGATGGGGCGCCGACCGTCGTTGTGCGAGAAGAACTTCGAGCTGGCATGCGGGCCCAGCACGGGTGGCTCATATTCCGCACGGCGCACCGGTTCGACTTGGCCTTTGACCGCCCACCCAGCGCCGCGGAGGCTGAGCACATCCCCGTCGTTGCGCTGGATGCGGACTTGCCATTCGGCGCCGGGAGTTGTCTGGGGACGTTCCTTCACGCTATCGACGACCCGTATCTCGGGCGGGCGGCCCCAGGTGCTGCTTTCTGGGGAGGACCGGCGGGGACTGGCCTCTCAGCGATGGTTCTTACTGTGCTCGGAGCAAGCGCGGTTCGCAAGGCCGACGGTAACCCCCAACGGCTCGTCGTCGCCGTACCTCACCCGAACGGCGGTCCCCCGCATCTATTGGCCGCCAGCATCCCGGCTAGCGGGGCGGACCATATTCGTGCGGTCGCAAATTCGACTAGAGGGAGGGGTCCGATGATCGAGATTGACCCATCGCAGGTTGACCCGGCTATACCGCTGGAGTGGTGGCCGGTATCCGATGAGCGCCAAGAGGTCACGACGCGTCGTGATGTAGCTCGGCCAGTAGCGAGTTTCGCGGACAAGACCGTTCAGATTTGGGGTTGCGGCGGCCTCGGTTCATGGATTGCGGAGTACGTGGTGCGGGCTGGAGCCGCGAAGATCGTCTTATGCGACCCGGGCACAGTCTCGGGCGGTCTCCTGGTGCGCCAGAATTTTGTCGAGGCCGATGTCGGGAATACAAAGGTGCAAGGGCTCGCGCAACGCCTCCGGGCAATTAGCGACACGGTCGAGGTAGAGATGCAGGGCGGGGCCATCCCCGGCGAATACCTGGGTGGCGTTGACGTCATCATCGACGCGACGGTGAGCGTCGCTGTCGGTCGACTGCTCGATGACCTCGCCGATGGATTTGTGGACCGCCCCCTGCTGGCGCAGGTCGCCACCGATTCTCGGACAGGGACCTTGGGTATCTTGACCGTCTCTACGCCACCGTTGCAGATCGGCCCGTTGGCGATCGACCGTAGCGTCGGGGAGAAGATCGCCAAGGACGGATCGCTCGAAGCGTTTCACAGGCTTTGGAATTCGTCGGCGGTGCACGAGGATCAGATCATTCCTACCCGGGGATGCTCTACGCCGACCTTCCACGGCTCGGCTGCTGACCTGGCCGGAGTAGCAGCCAGCCTCACAAGCATATTGGGGAGTCACCTTGGTGCTGGGGGAGCCGTTTCGGGCACGCACCTGATCTCTATGCCGCACGGCGAGGCTGGACCGTTGCGTGCGTTTGTGCCTGCTTCGACATCCGTCGATCCGCAATTGAATTCGACTGTCGGCGCGGCTTGATCTCGAGTTTGAAGCCGCAGTTCATCAGCTGTTGATAACGAGCACGCTTTCGTATGCGTCGCCGCTTAGTTCATAGACCTCCACGGGCGGGTGTGCGTCCCTCATCACAGCACGACCCATCTCGATCGCGACACTTACCGGTGCCGAGGTGATCAAGTGCCATCGCCGTGCGGTCGGATATAGCGATTCAGCCGCGGCCAGGGCGTCTCGCCATCGAATTGCGAAGTTAGCCAACGATTGCTCGTGCGACATCAGGGTCGGCCCCGGCGCAACCGTCACCGCCCGAACCTCGATTCGCGGCGACACCGCAATCGGTCCGGGAAGCCGGCTTGTGTTCACCTCGCTGGTAACCGCGCACATAAGCACGACGTCACTGGCGTCCGCTTGTGCATCTGCCGTCAAAACTTCGAAATCGATGGGGTCATCATGGTCTGTCCACGACCACCCGATGAATTGGCCGCGGTGCTTCTGGAAGATACGTGCTGGGGTCTTGTCATCTAACTTCCAGCCGAGATATACGAGAACTGGTATCGGTGCGATCGCGAACACTGAGATGTGTTCAACGTCACCGCTATCGATGGCTTGACGCACGAGATACAGCGCGTCATCGATAGATTGTTGGGCGCTATCCCAGAAGCCCTTGCCGCCTGCGCTGCCGTGGATCCGACAGGTGAAGTCCCCGCTGCGTTGCGTCTCCACCAGTCCGAGATAGTTCACAGCGAGGAGAGTCTCGGCAACCTCTCGCTGAGATGCAAGTGCTAGGGAGCCGCGGATCTTGCATCCGACGCGGAGGGCGGCCGTTCTAGTCAGCCCACCGCTCTCGGTGACCATCTCGATGCGCCGCTCGAACGCCTCTTTGATTTCACGCAGTTTCTCGGGCGGGAAGAGGTCGATATGTTCAGGGTGATCGATGACCTTGTGGCAGTCGTGGCATAGGAGCAGCAAGTTTTCCTCGGACTCTGTGTCGGCGATGTCATCGTTGCGACGAGGCGAGCCGGGTCCTGCCGTGGCGCCGATGTTGTGTGCGAGTTCTGCAAGGAGAACAGAGTGCAGATACGTTCGGCTGTCACCAAGTAGGCGTCGATTGCAGATCGTGCATCTGCCCGCAGTTCGGGCCCAGAGAGCATTGCGCACGGTGTCTTTGATGTTTTCGCGCTTGACTGCGGTATTTCGCCGGTCAGTGGTCACGTCACCTTCTGTATTGAAGAGTAATGACGGGCGGCCGCCACGACGGTGCGAGTCAGTGCCGTTACGCGGCGATAACTGCCGAATTGTAGCGGTCCTAGGGACGCGTGCTGGGCTGATTCCGACTTCAGTTCCTCAAGGAGTCGGTGCAGGCGCACGGCATCTACAACCAGAACCTGCAGGCGGTTCCGCCGACGGGCTCGATCAGCTACATCAACCATTCAACCAGTTCGATCCACCCGATCGCGTCGAAGGTGGAGATCCGCAAAGAAGGCAAGATCGGGCGGGTGTACTACCCGGCGCCGTACATGACCAACGAGAACCTCGAGTACTACGAGGATGCCTATGAGATCGGCTACGAGAAGGTCATTGACACGTACGCGGCGGCGACGCAGCACGTCGATCAGGGCTTGAGCCTGACGCTGTTCTTCAAGGACACAGCGACCACCCGCGACGTGAACAAGGCGCAGATCTACGCCTGGCGCAAGGGAATCAAGACGCTGTACTACATCCGGCTGCGCCAAATGGCCCTCGAGGGCACTGAGGTGGAGGGTTGCGTCAGCTGCATGCTGTGACGCGCCGCCGACCTTCACACCCGCGGTTTGAATCTGTAAGTCTCCCCATGTGCAAGGTAGACGAATTCGGTGCTGATGGTTGAGTTCTGGGCGGCTTTCTTGAATTCGTCGAGTCCCGAGAGGAAGACCGAGAAGTCGTTGTAGTGGATCGGGATGGCGGTCCTCGGTCTGGTGATCTCGACGGCTCTCACTCCTTGCTCGCCGGTCATCGTGACTACGGTGACCAGAAAAGTGGTGCCACCGGTGTGAATCAGACCGAGGTCTATGTCGGGATACCGGCGCGGAATCTCCTCGAGACTGTCGACGAGCATCGTGTCCCCGGTTATGTAGAGCCGGTAGAGGTGATCAGAGCCGCTGCTGAAGTCGAGCAGGTGCCCGTTGACAGGCATCAACAGCCCGTCGACTTCCTCCTCCGTGGCGTGTTTGGCCGGCATGGCGGTGATGTTCAACGTCGCATCGCCTTTGTGCACCACGAGCGATTCCCAGGTGCCGAGCGCATGGCCCTGTTCGAAGCCGAGAGCGCTGAGCTTCTCCACCGCATCGGCCGTCGAGACGATGGGCAGCTCCTTATCGAGCTCCTGTGCAGCGACGTCATCGAAATGATCGCCGTGGTAGTGCGATAAGACGATGAGATCGATCGACGGCAGGTCGGCGATCTGGCAGGCAGGCTCGACCTCGCGGCGAGCCCAAACGCCGTGACCTAGATGGACGTGCTCGCCTTTGTGGAGGAAGGCGGGATCAGTCAGGATTGTCAGCCCGCCGAAACGGATCAAGGTGGTGGCGTTACCTATGAAATACACCTCGCCCTGATCGAAATCTGCTGCCGCACCGCTTGTCAGCTCTAAAACAGTCATCTTCGGCTCTCCTTTGGGTGGCGCGCGATCGTTACGCGTTCTCGGGTTCCGGATCGGGATGCCGCGACCCCGAGGTGGCCCCGACGGTCAGTTCGATGCGGGCCCATGCATGGTTGCCGTACCCGCGCGGATTCCACAACGACTCCGCGGACTCCGGCTGAAGCAGGCCGGTGTCGTCCCAGGCCCGCGCGATGACGCTCAATGGTCCGGGCTTCGCATCCACGGTGAGCGACCAAGGCCGCCATGCCCACTGACTTGGTGCGCGATGAAGGTTGGCCTGCTGCCAGCTGCGCCCGCCGTCAATGGATACATCGACACGCGCGACGCTGTGGCCGTCGCTCGCTATCCCATACCCGCGGATGGTCAGCGCACCGGGGGCGACCTGACCACCGTCGTCGGGAACCAAGATGTCGCAGTTGAGTTCGAGCGTTGACAGCGAAATGCCCTCGCCCGGCCCCGCGGTATCGGCGTCCGCCTCGGGTGGCAGGATTCGATAATCGAGGGCCTGAAAATAGTTCTGTGACGGGACGGATTGGACCGTAACGGCGGTGACCCATTTGACGCTGCGGGCCCCGATGTAGCCGGGGACGACGACGCGCACCGGTCCACCGTGGGCGCGCGGTAGCGCTTGGCCATTCATCTGCCAGGCCAGCAGTACCTCGTCGGACATCGCCTTCCTGAGCGGGATGGAGCCGCCGAAGGACTGCACAGGCCGGGCCTCCTGGGCCACATCCGGGGCGTCGAATGCCACATGTAGTCCGTCATCGTGATGGACGCCGGCCGCACGCAGAACGTCCGACAGCCGTACGCCGCGCCACTCGGCGGTCGAGATGGCACCGCGATCCCATGGCGCCTTGCCGGGTATCGGCCGCACGCGCAGCAGCTCTGCGCGCCGGTTACCCGCACATGCCAGCGTCGCTATCACCCAGTGCTGAGAAAAACGCGTGGTCAGGTCTTCGTAGTCCAAGGTGAGCGGCTTATCCACCAATCCGTCGACGGTCAGCTGCCACTGGTCGACGGCGATGTCCGGAAACGGGCCGTGATTGCGGGCATAGAACGCATCCACCGGAGTGATCTCACTGCTCGCCAACGCCGAAGGTGGCGGCTCGGCGTTGTACGGCAGTTGGCTGCGCACAATCATGTCCTCGCGCTTATTCCACATCTGCGCACCCCACGCGCGAAGTGTTTGCAACAACAAGAAATGCGCTCAACATCGCGCACCCTGCCCGGCGCTTGGACGCGGATTTGCCTCACCAGACAGAGGCGACGCGGTAGGCGGGCTTCCTACCATTGCCAGAAATCGGGTGCTCATCTCGGAAACCTTTCTCGTTCGTCGATCTGATGGTCGGGTGGCTATTCAGGCCAGGAGCTGTTGAGGATGATGTCGACGAAGTCGTCGGGGACAAATGCGGGGTCGTAGTGCTGGAGTACGTCGGCGTTCATGACGCCAAAGGTGGTATGCGGCCGGTGTTTTAGGCCGTTGGCCAAGGCGGCGACGAAGCCCCGTTTGAAATCCGGGCGCGGGTGAGCACTGGTGACGGCCGCGATCGCATCTGAAGAGAGGTGGTCGCGGCCGATGCCCACCACGTCGGTCTCGACACCTGCCTTGACCAGAGCTATTTCGGGTTCCAGGAACTGCGTCACGCCGGGAGTGGTGTGCAACGCGATACTCAGCCACACCTTGTGGGCGTCGGCGCTGTCGACGCCGCGGTGCAGCAGGAAGTCTCGTGCCGCGTCGGCACCGTCGACTTCGAAGCGCAGCATGGAGCAGCGGTAGCCTCGGGTGAGGCCGAGGTCGTGGAACATCGCCGCCGCATAGAGCAATTCGGGATCTGGCTGCAGCCCGAGGCGACGGCCCTGCAGCGCGGCGAACAGAAACACCCTGCGGGAGTGGTCGAACAGCAGGTCGTCCTCGGAGTCACGAATGAATTCAGTCACTTCGCGGACCAGTGCGGTGTCTGGGATCGCTACGCCGGCAATGGTTTGGGTCGATTGCGGGGCCATGGTCATCTCTCCTTGGGCGGGCTACATCTACAACTCTGTGCCGGTTGCGCTTTATGGACCCACGGCTATTGAGACCTCTTGCCCTCAAAAAGGGACACAATGGAATACGTGGTGCAAGCCGAAGCGCGTTCGCGGGTGGTGGTGGTCGTCGTTTTCGACGGGGTGACGCTGCTAGATGTCGCGGGAGCGGCTGAAGTTTTCGCCGAGGCCAACCGATTCGGCGCGGACTATCAACTCAGGATCGCGTCGGTGGATGGCCGCGACGTGACAACGTCGATCGGAACCCGGCTAGGTGTCACAGACAGCCTGCGGTCCATACAGACCGCCGATACCGTCCTGGTCGCTGGCAGTGATCATCTGCCCGCGCGGGCGATTGATCCCGAGCTGGTCGCGGCCGTCAAATCGGTAGCCGGTCGGACCCGGCGTCTGGCGTCCGTCTGCACGGGGTCGTTCATCCTCGCGCAGGCCGGTCTGCTCAACGGCCGGCGTGCCACCACGCATTGGCACGAAACCCGGTTGCTTGCCCGAGCCTTCCCCGAAATCACCGTTGAGCCGGACGCGATCTTCGTCCGTGACGGTGATGTCTTCACATCGGCCGGGGTGTCGTCGGGGATCGACCTGGCCCTTGCCCTAGTCGAACTGGATTGCGGCACCGAGCTCGTCCGTGACGTGGCCCGCTGGTTGGTCGTATATCTGAAACGCGCAGCGGGGCAATCACAATTCTCGACGCTGATCGAGGGCAGTCCGCCGCCGCAGTCCGCGCTGCGAGCGATCACCGATGCGATTGCGTGCAACCCCGGCGCGGACCACAGTGTGAAAAGTCTTGCCGCGCGGGCATCTTTGAGTACCCGTCAGTTGACACGGCTGTTTCGATCCGAACTCGGAACAACCCCAGCCAGTTACGTCGAGAGGGCGCGAATCGACGCCGCCCGCGCCGCGCTTGACGCCGGTCGCACCGTGAGCGAAACCGCGCATCTCGCAGGCTTCGGCAGCACCGAAAGCCTGCGGCGTGCTTTCATCGCCCAGCTCGGCGTCTCACCAAAAACCTATCGAGACAGATTCCGCACCGCTGCCCGCGATGGAGAAGCCGGCAGCTCGACGGAATCTGAGGACGAAACGGCCTGCAGCGAATGAGTTCTCGTCGATCAATTGTCACGATCGGCGCGGATCAGGTCCGCGGCGCGTTCGGCGATGCCGTAGACCGTCGCGACGGTGTTGGCCGCGACTATCGAGGGCATCACCGAAGCGTCGGCCACGCGCAAACCTGCAATGCCACGCACCCGCAATTGCGGATCGACGACAGCCATCTCATCGCCGCCTATCCGGCATGTGCCCACGTAGTGGAAGTAGCACCGCAAACTGATCCGAAGGTATTGGTCCAATGCGTCGTTGTCGGCATCGTCGACGTGCGGTCCGGGATGAACTTCGGCGCCCCGCCACGGACCGAGAGCATTAGCTTCACCGATTCGGCGGGCTAGCCGTAAACCGTCGCGCATGGTCGCGACATCACGCGCGTCACCTAGGTAATTGGGGTCCACGTGCGGCAGCATGTCGGCGTCGGGGCCGGCGAGCCGCACCCTGCCCCGGCTGTGCGGGTTGATCGCGGAAAACAGGATGGAGTAGCCATGCTCTGGTGTCGGTAGCGTCGGCACAGGCACCGGCAGGCTGTGAAGTACGAACTGCAAGTCGGGCCCGTCGAACTCGACGCTCGTGCGGATGAAACCCATAGCCTCACCCGATGCGTTGGCGGGCATCGACGGAATGGGCTGCCTGGACTGGTAGGTCACGGAGGCCAACGGGTGGTCCTGTAGGTTGGCGCCGACTCCGGGTAGCTCGAGCACGGGCTCGACGCCCACTGCGCGCAGGTGCTCGCTCGAACCGATTCCGGACAACAGAAGCAACTGTGCCGAGCCGATAGCTCCCGCCGTGAGCACGATTTCGCCGTTGCAATGCACCGTGGCTGTGGTTCCACCGGCGCTGAAGTCAACACCTGCGGCGCGTCCATCGACCACAACCACTCGGCGCACCAAAGCGTCGGTCACTATGTCCAGGTTCGACCGTTCCATTGCCGGGATCAGATATGCGTCGGCGGCGCTCTGGCGCGCTCCGGCCACAATGTTGAAATCAGGCCAGCCGAAGCCGATTTCGAGACCGCTGCTGAGGTCAGCCGCCCGTCCGCAACCGACCTCGATTGCGGCCTCCACGGCTGCGGTGATCATCGGATTCGGAGTGGGCGGGGCACCCACGGTCAGTGGACCGTCGACTCCGCGGACAGCCGGATCACCGTCCTTGGCGGTCTCCGAGCGCCGAAAGTAGGGCAATAGGTCATCGAACCCCCAACCGGGTGCGCCGCACCGCGCCCATGCGTCGTAGCCGGCGTGGTGACCGCGCAGGAAAGCGAGGCCATTGATGCTCGACGAACCACCGAGGCCGCGACCGCGGGGCGTTGCGACTCGCGTACCGGTGAAGGCATTGACCGCACCACTGTCACCCCAGTCGGCAGCGCTTCCGATCAATGACAGCCACGCCCCAGGCACCGCCATCGCTTCCAATGGCTCGCGAGCACCTGCCTCCATCAACAACACGTGAACGGCCGGGTCTTCGGATAACCGCGCTGCCAGGACGCAACCCGCCGTTCCGCCACCCACCACAATGTAGTCATAACTCTGCCGAGTCGGCTCCATAGCGCTCATACCATCTCTCATCTGTACGGCCAGGGACCAGACGTGTTCTCAGACAACGTTGTTGAGCGCCTGTTTTCGTATGTATGACAGTAACGCGAAATTGTTGAGCCAATCCGATGAGATTTGTGTTCCTCGTCACTACGTTTTGGCCCGAGCGCGCCGTTGTGGATGCCGGGAGCCGGCACGAGCAGTTCGCTGTGCGAAACCCTGAACCTACCGTCCTCGGCGGCGCTAACACTTAGTGAAAGACACTGGTGAACCGGGTAATTCATCGGCAGGTTCGCACGAAGGGTGCTACCCGACGGACTGCGTCCTGGCCTTCGCGGTGAATCTGCGCGCGACGGGCCCGCCGTTCGCGCCGGCTTGCCCGTCGATGCAACGCCCCAGGATTTCGCGTTAGTGTGAGTAACGCGAAATGTTTCACCCGCTGGTGGTGCGAGCCAGAAGGTGCTTGCGCAGACAATGTTCCGTGACACCAGAAGAAAGAGAGCCATGACTTTCTATGATTCGTTCCTTCCGCCGGTGCTTCGCGAGGATGTCGAGGCGCTCGTAACGGCGGTGACCGGCCCGGTGCTGCTGCCAGGTGACGCGGGATACGACGACGAACGCACCGTCTTCAACCTGAATCACAGTCTGAGGCCTGCGCTGATCGTGGTCGCGCAAAGCGCTTCGGATGTCCAGGCGGCGGTCGCGTTCGCGGCGGGACAGCAACGCCCCGTGCTTGTGAAGGCCACCGGCCATCAGATGGTCGGCACAGCGCGCGGCGCCGTGCTGATCACGACGCATCGGATGGATGACGTTGCCATCGACAACGTCCGTTGCACCGCCAGGGTTGGCGCTGGAGCGCTGTGGGGCGATGTCGTCCAGAAGGCCGCCAAAGTGGGACTGGCGCCGCTGAACGGGTCGAATCCCACGGTCGGAGTCGTCGGTTACACCCTTGGGGGCGGCCTCAGCCCCACCCTGGGCCGGTCCCACGGGTACGCCGCCGACCACGTACGCGCAATCGAGGTGGTGACCGCGGACAGCGAACTGCGCCATGTTGACGCGGATTCCAACTCCGAACTGTTCTGGGCGCTGCGCGGCGGCAAGGGCAACTTCGGCGTCGTAACGGCGCTGGAATTCGATTTGTTTCCGGTGTCTCGCCTCTACGGTGGCGCCATCTATTTCCCAGGGGAGCGCATGTGCGATGTGCTGCGCGCCTGGACCGCCTGGCACCCCAGCACACCGGAGACCATGATCTCGTCGTTTGCCGCGATGCGACTGCCGTCGCTGCCCGAAGTGCCCGAACCACTGCGTGACGCGTTCACGGTGTCGCTACGGATCGCTTTCACCGGCACTGTCGAGGATGGCGAACGGATCATTGCGCCGCTCCGGGCGATAGGTCCCGCGGTCCTGGACACCGTCGCGGATATGCCGTACAGCGAGGTCGCATCGATCCACAGCGAGCCGACCGACCCGTTGCCCTACTACGAGCGCAGTATCACGCTGCGCGAGTTCTCCGCCCAGGCGCAGGACAGGTTTGTCGAACTGGTGGGCCCGGACTCCGACACCACCATGTGGATCGCCGAACTACGCGCCCTGGGCGGAGCCTGGGACCGGGAGCCGGCGGTGCCCAACGCGGTGGCGACCAGGGGTCTGCCGTACGTCCTTCTGGGCGTTGAAGTCGGTCCGCTCTCAGAGGAACAGCGACTGAAAGAGTCGATCGCTGCGCTACTCGACGGCATGGCGCCCTGGCAGGGCGACCGGAGAATGGTGAACAACCTCGCCCCTGAAGAAGCGGCCGATGCGATAGCAATCTACGGCCCGCAACGCTACGAGCGCCTGGCCGCTGTGAAGAAAACGTTCGATCCGACCAATATGTTCCGCATCAACCACAACGTCGTGCCGGCCGTCTGAGCGGTCAGTCGGGCGGGTGAGACTGTGACGGCATAGCCGATTCCTATTGCGGTACAAGCTTGTTGATGCGCCGCCTGGGTATCAGTACGCGGATGTATGGCTACGCCACCGGTCGCCGAGGTGCGCGTGTGAAAGGGTCACGGATGTCCCGAGTGCTGCGGCATTGGATGCTGCTGGTGGCGGTGTTCGTGGTGGTGATCGCGGGTTTTTCGGTGTATCGGCTCAACGGCATCTTCGGGTCCAAGGACGTCACGTCGACTCCGAGTGGGGCGGCCAATGAGATTCATCCGTTCAATCCCAAGCATGTGGTGATGGAGGTGTTCGGGCCGCCGGGCACGGTCGCGACCATCACCTATATGGATGTCAACGCCCAGCCGCAGCGCGTCGATGACGCGACGCTGCCGTGGAGCTATGACACGACCACCACCCAACCGGCGGTCTTTGTCAACGTCTCCGCCCAGGGCGACAGCGACTCGCTGGGTTGTCGGATCACGATCGACGACGTGGTCAAGGACGAGAGAACGGTCACCGCGTTGAACGCCTTCACTTACTGTCTGGACAAGTCGGGATGAGCCTGCACGTGGCCGAGCGGCCGGCGACGACGCATCGGGTGGCTACCTGGGTGCGCCGGTTGTGTGTGCCGATCGTGTTGTTCTGGCTGGCCGTGGCGGCGGTGACGAATGTGTTCGTGCCGCAGTTGGAGAAGGTCGGCGAGGAGCACAATGTGGCGCTGAGCTCGCCGAGTTCGCCGTCGCTGCAGGCGTTTCAGCGCATCGGCAAGGTATTTGGTGAGTTCGACTCCGACAGCGCGGCGATGGTGGTGCTGGAGGGCGATCAGCCGCTGGGTGCGCAGGCGCACCGCTATTACGACGAGTTGGTCAAGCGGTTCAACGAAGACACCAAGCATGTGCAGCATGTGCAGGATTTCTGGGGTGATCCGCTGACCGCGGCGGGCTCGCAGAGTCCGGACGGCAAGGCCGCCTACGTGCAGGTGTTCTTGGCGGGTAATCAGGGTGAGGCGTTGTCGCTGGAGTCGGTCGACGCGCTGCGCGACATCATCGCGAAAACGCCTGCACCACCGGGCATTCACGCCTATGTCGCCGGCTCGGCGGCCCAGATCGCCGACCAGTTCGAGATCGGTAACGCAAGCACTGTGCCGGTAACCTTGTTGACCGTCGCGGTCATCGCGGTGATGTTGCTGATCGTCTACCGGTCGCCGGTGACCATGATCCTGGCGCTGCTCACGGTGCTGGTCGAGATGGCCGCGGCCCGCGGGATCGTCTCGTTCCTGGCGGACGTGGGACTCATTGGGCTGTCCACGTATTCGACGAACATCCTGACCCTGTTGGTCATCGCCGCCAGCACCGACTACGTCATCTTTCTACTCGGCCGCTATCACGAGCACCGCAACGAGGGGATGGACCGACAGTCCGCGTTCCACAATGTGTACCGGTCGACCTCTCACGTGATAATTGGTTCGGGATTGACCATCGCTGGCGCGGCATTCTGCTTGTATTTCACCCGGTTGCCGTACTTCCAGAGCCTGGGCGTCCCCGCGGCGATCGGTGTCGTCGTGTCATTAGTCGCCTCCCTGACCCTCGCACCTGCGGTACTCGTGGTGGGCGGTCGATTTGGACTGCTGGACCCCAAGCGTAAAACCGCCAAGCGCACCTCTCGGCGGATCGGGACGGCGATCGTGCGGTGGCCAGGCCCGATCCTGATCGCGACGTTGGCCTTGGCGTTCATCGGGTTGGCGGCGCTGTCGGGCTACAAGGTCAGCTACGACATTGGCGAGTACATGCCTGCCAGTGCGCCGTCGAATGTGGGTTATGCGGCCGCCGAGCGGCATTTCTCCAAGGCGCGGTTGAATCCGGAACTGTTGATGATCGACGCCGATCACGATCTGCGCAATCCGACCGACATGATCCTGTTGGAGCGGGTGGCCAAGGCCGTCTTTCACACCGACGGGATCGCCCAGGTGCAGTCGATCACCCGACCGCTGGGCACCCCGCTGGACAACACCTCGATCCCGTTTCAGCTCAGCGCCAACAGCGCCGCACAGATCAACAACCTGCCGTTTCAACAGGATCGGGCGGCCGATCTGGTGAAGCAGGTTCAGGTCATCAACGACTCGATCGACGTATTGCGCCAGCAGTATGCGCTGCAGCAGCAGTCCAGCGCGATCACCCACGAGCAGAGTCAGGCGTTTGCCGACACGGTGGCCACCGCGCAAAACCTGCGCGACAAGATCGCCGACTTCGACGACTTCTTCCGCCCGCTGCGCAACTACTTCTATTGGGAGCCGCACTGCTACGACATCCCGGTGTGCTGGGCGTTGCGGTCGCTGTTCGACGCCCTCGATGGCATCAACGAGTTGACCGACCAGTTGGCCAACGTCTCGGGCAGCATCGCCAAGCTCGATGCGTTGCAACCCAAGCTGTTGGCGTTGATCCCGCCGCAGATCGCCAACCAGGAAACCAACCGCGACCTGACCATGACCAATCACGCCACCACGGCCGGGATCAACGATCAGAGCGCCGCGGCGCTGCAGAACTCCACCCAGTTGGGTGCGGCCTACAACGCCTCGAAGACCGACGATTCGTTCTACCTGCCGCCCGAGGCGTTCAGCAACCCGGAGTTCCTGCGCGGGCTCAAGCTGTTCTTGTCCCCGGACGGCAAGGCGGCGCGGATGATCATCACCCACGACGTGGATCCAGCCACAGCGGAGGGTATTTCGCACATCGATTCGATCCGGCATGCCGCGGCCGAGGCGATCAAGGGCACCCCGCTGGCGGGCTCGAAGATCTACCTCGGCGGGACCGCGTCGACCTATAAAGACATCGCCGAGATGGCCCATTACGACTTGATCATCGCCGGCATCGCCTCGCTGAGCCTGATCCTGCTGATCATGTTGTTCATCACCCGAAGCCTGGTCGCCGCATTCGTCATCGTGGGGACAGTAGCGTTGTCCTTGGGTGCGTCGGTCGGCGTCTCGGTGCTGGTCTGGCAAGACCTGCTTGGTGTCAAGCTGTATTGGGTTGTCCTGCCGTTGTCCATCATCTTGCTGTTGGCGGTCGGGTCGGACTACAACCTGCTGCTGGTGTCCCGGTTCAAAGAGGAGATCCACGCCGGCATCAACACCGGCATCATCCGGTCGATGGCCGGCAGCGGTTCAGTGGTGACCGCGGCAGGCTTGGTGTTCGCCTTCACCATGGCGTCGTTCATCTACAGCGACCTGCGGGTGCTGGGCCAGATCGGCACCACGATCGCGCTGGGCCTGCTGTTCGACACCCTGATCGTGCGGTCGTACATGACACCGTCGATCGCCGCACTGCTGGGCCGGTGGTTCTGGTGGCCGGTGCGGGTCCGGCAACGACCGACCCCACCCGCGTTGGGCGACGACCGCACGACGCAACTTGCGCTGTTCTAGCTGGACCGCGCACCGCGGCCAACCGCAATGGGCGCAACACCGTTCGCAGTTACCCACCGCGCTTCACAACTAGCGGAGCGAGCATCTCTGTCAGCGCCACCTTGGTCGCGCGTGTGCTGAGTCCCGAGCGGATCCTGAGCACCTCCCAAGTGTGCACGTCGCAGATGGCGATGAGTTGCGCAAGCCGGCGATTGCGCTCCGCCCTTGGTAGGCCCGCGAGAGTCTCGGAGAAAACCTCCATGCACCACTTGCGGTGGCCTGTGCGGCCAGCAGCGAGGATATCGCGAACGGCAGGGGTTATCGCCTCTTCGGCGAGCATCTTGAGCGTGAGACGCCCTGAGAGTTCGTAATTGTCAACCAAATTGGCGACAATGTCCTCAATGGCTTTGGAACGTACACGACCGCGACGCTCGACCACGTCAGTGCCGAACTCGGCAAACATTGCGGCGAAGACCCCATCCTTGTCACCGAACCGGCGCAACACCGTCTGCGTTCTCACGCCCGAGCGGGCGGCAATGTCGGCAAGGGTGATCTCGGCGAAGGGTCTGTCGGCGAACAGTTCCCAAGTGGCTTCCAGTATCGCGGTGGCGGTACGCGCCGTGGTGACCGCGCGCGCGGTCATCCGGTACGGCCGCGTCGCGCCTTTCATATTGGTGACAGTAACCCGAACGCCGCCGGCGAGTGTGGACTCGATGCACGCAATGCGGTCAGTACTCGTGCAATACGTCCACACTCGCCGAGCCGCGCTAGCCCATCGTGTAGACGGGCAGGCGATCCACCCGCGTCAGCACTGCGTGCTTCGGCGGAACGCTGGGGCCGGGATTGGCCTCCTCTAGCTTCGCCTCGTGGTCGATCCAGCATTCGCCGGTGCGTTCGTCGTAGTCGCCGCCGTAGAAGACGCAGCAGACGCCGATGCCGTCGGTGTCTTGGTGGTCGGCCACGCACTCCCAGAAGTCGTCGCTGACGGGCGCGGCGGCGGCGTGCGCGGCTAGTCCGATGGCCAGGCCTGCGGTCATCGCCACGGCGCCCACCAGCCCCTTGACGTTCATCGCGCTACCTCCGCGAGACGACCCGCCGTCACCCTCGGGCCCTTGGGCGGTGCGGTCGGACCCGGGTCGACCGACAGCCCGGGCATCGTGTCGAGCTTGGACTTCGGGGCTTCACCACGGTCCAGACTGCACTCGTAGAGGTACTGGCTCGGATCCCAAGTGCCGCCGTAGAAGACGCAGCACGTCTCCGCACCGACCTTGTATGGGTGGTCCGCGACGCACTCCCAGTAGTCCGACATCGTCGAGTTGTTTGGTTGGGCGTGTGCCGCTGCGGCGAAACCGACGGCGAGTCCTGTGGCGAGAGTGGCCGAGGCGATCAGCCGACGCATGGTTGTGCTGTTCATTAGTCGCTCTTTTCCTGAGGCGGGCCGCCTGTTTGCACTGATGGCGGCGGGGGTGGACCAATTCTCAGAAGACGCTGTGATCGCCGAAACGGGGTGCACGCCTCTTCATGCCTGCCACCGGCCAGGGAATCCAAGGCAAGCACGGATAGGGGATTAGGGGTCAGTCGCCCGCGACCGGGCCCGTGTTTGCCTCGTATATGCGGAGCAATCCGAGCCGTGCCGCCACCCGGCTGGTGGGTCGATAGGGGCTAACAGTCAAAGGGTAAGACCATCGTTGCCGGCCGGTTCGCTGGCAACGGACGATGACTTAACGCACTGTGTCGCAATTACTTTCGTGAATCAAGCCGACATGTCAACAGGTCCCCAACCGTGATAAACCACTCCTGTGAACTCGCCCTTTTTCAGTCGGGAACGAATCATCGCCTCGCCGGGCTGGAGCCGCTGGTTGGTTCCGCCGGCCGCGCTGTCGATACACCTGTCCATCGGCGCCGCGTACTCGTGGAGCGTGTTCAAGAAGCCGCTGGAAGGCGCGCTGCACATCTCGGGCACCCTGAGTGCCCTGCCATTCACCGTCGGCATCGTCATGCTCGGGCTGTCCGCAGCGGTGTTCGGCACGTGGGTCGACCGCAACGGCCCGCGTGCCGCCATGTTCGTCGCGATGTGCTGCTTTTGCGGCGGCTGGCTCGTCGGCTCCGCCGGACTGGCGCTCCACCAGTACTGGCTGGTGCTGTTCGGCTACGGCCTGCTGGGCGGAATCGGTTGGGGCATCGGGTACATCTCACCGGTCTCGACCTTGATGAAGTGGTTTCCCGACAAGCCCGGCATGGCCACCGGGTTGGCGATCATGGGATTCGGTGGGGGTGCGTTGATTGCGTCACCGTGGTCCACTGCGATGCTCGGCTTGTTCGGCACCAATCCCACCGGCATCGCCAAGACCTTCCTGGTGCATGGACTGGTGTACGCGGTGTTCATGTCGCTGGGGTGGATGTTGGTCCGGGTGCCGCGGCCCGACTGGCAGCCGCACGGCTGGACGCCCGCGCCTCCGACTATGGGATCAATGGTCTCCGTCGGCCAGGTCTCGGCCAACAACGCGATCAAGACGCCGCAGTTCTGGTTGCTGTGGATTGTGTTGTGTTTCAACGTCACTGCGGGGATCGGCATCCTGGAGAAGGCGTCTCCGATCTACCAGGACTTCTTCCCGGGTGGCGTGGCCGCCGCCGCGCTCGCCGCCGCTGCTGCCGGTTACGTGGCGCTGCTGTCGCTTTCGAACATGTTGGGCCGCATCGGGTGGTCCAGCCTGTCCGACGTGATCGGCCGCAAGAACGCCTACCGGATGTACCTCGGCGTGGGTGCGCTGTTGTATCTGACGCTCACGCTGATGCAGAACTCGAACAAGGTCGTGTTCCTGATCGCCACCATGCTGATCCTGTCCTTCTACGGCGCCGGGTTCGCCACCGTCCCCGCCTATCTGCGCGATCTGTTCGGCACCTACCAGGTTGGGGCGATCCACGGTCGGCTGCTCACGGCCTGGTCGGTGGCGGGCATCCTCGGGCCGATCATCGTCAACGCGATCGCGGACAGCCAGGAAGCCGCAGGCAAGTCCGGCCCGGCCTTGTACACGCTGTCGTTCTCGATCATGATCGCTCTGTTAGTCGTCGGGCTGGTGTGCAACGAACTGATCCGGCCGGTCAGCGAGAAGTGGTATGAGCCAAGCACACCCGTGGAACGTGCTGAGGTACTTCAGGAGACACGATGACAGAAACCGAACTTCACGAATACCAGCCGACGGTGCCCAGGGCGTACATCGCAATGGCGTGGGTGTGGGTCGGTATCCCGTTCGCGTACGGCTGCTATGAATTGCTCATCAAGGTCACCCAGCTGTTCAAGACGGGGTGACCACGCTGCCGAGTGGCCAGTTATCACACAGGATTCGGGGATCTGCGTGACATAAGTGGCCACTCGGCGACGACGGCCTACTTCTTGACCGTGTGCTGCGGACCCTGGGCCTTCTTGTACAGCGCCTTGAGCATCCGGTCGCGGAACGCCGCGTTGTCGATCAGCTTGATGCCCGCGTTGGCGAACCTCGGATAACCGAGCAGTTTGTGGAAGTAACGGCCGCGCCGGTACTCCTTGCCCCACGCGGCTTCCATCCGCTGCGCATAGTTGGTGAAGTCGTCAGGGCCGCCGTTCTGCAGCGCCGCGATTGCGCATTCGCCCGCGGCCAAACCGGATTCGAGCGCCTTCGAGATACCCGCTCCGGAGGCCGGCTTACCAGCGCCCAGCGAGTCGCCGGTGAACAGCACACCGGGTCGCCACGGCGGCCACGCGGTGAAGCCCATCGGCAGCCGCCACGCACGGACACTCTTGTTCTTCTTCAGCTCCTCGATGGGCGGCAGTTCCCATTCGCGCGGCAGTGTGCGCAGGAAGTCGCCGAGGAACTGCGTGGCGTTGATCGACTGCCAGTTCTTGTAGCTGTTCACGTAGCCGAGCCCGATGTTGAACAGCCCGTTGCCCATCGGGAACACCCAGCCGTAGCCCGGCAGTTGATCGCCCTGGAACGCGAGCTTCAAATAGATGTCGAGGCTGTCGGAGTCGGGACGGCTGGCGTGCATCTCCGAGCGGATCGCGATCGCGGAGTAGCCGTTGTACTCAGAATCGATCTTCAAGGCCCGCTTGATGGGGGAGTAGGCGCCGTCGGCCGCGATCACCGCGTCGCCGTATACCTTCTCGCCGCTCTTCAGCACGACGCCGACGACGCGTCCGTTCTCGTCGAGTTCGGGCCCGGCCACCTCGGCGCCCTGGCGCACCTCGGCGCCCGCGGACTCCGCGTGCTTGAGCAGCAGCGTGTCCAGATGCTCGCGGCTGACGGTGTGGCCGTGGTCGGGCATGCCGGGGCGCTTCGGGAACGACAGCTCCCACTGCGACGGGCTGAACACGGTGACGCGGTTGACCCGATGGAAGGTGTTGACCTCCTCGGCCAGGCCCATCTTCTGCAGATAGCTGACGGCCCGGGCGGTCAGGCCGTCGCCACACGGCTTGGCGCGGGGAAACTCCGCCTTGTCCAGGACCACTACCTTGGCACCGGTCTGCGCGGCCTGCCACGCCGCGGCCGAGCCCGAGGGCCCGCCACCTGCGATGACCAGGTCGTATCGCTGCGTCATACGTCTCTCTCGTTCATGGGATGTCGCACGAATATTACCCAGGGTGACGTGTCGGTGTTTCCCAGGCAAATCCGCGTGGCCAGCGCGACGGCACCCCGTGTTGCGCGTCGGTCTGACCAGGTCAGCGACCCTCGGGCGGTACAGTGATCGGGTGCGACGAGGGGCCAGGTCACGTTCGGCAAGTGAGCCGGGTGTCAAGGTGGACGCCCGCAGCGAGCGCTGGCGTGAGCATCGCAAGAAGGTGCGGTCCGAAATCGTCGACGCCGCTTTCAGGGCAATCGACCGACTCGGCCCGGAATTGAGCCTGCGCGAGATCGCCGAAGAGGCCGGCACCGCGAAGCCGAAGATCTATCGGCATTTCACCGACAAGTCGGATCTGTTTCAGGCCGTCGGGGAGCGCCTGCGGGACATGTTGTGGACGGCCATCTTCCCGTCGATCAACTTGTCAACCGACCCGGCGCGTGAGGTGATCCGGCGCAGCGTGGAGCAGTACGTCCGGTTGGTCGACGAGCACCCCAACGTGCTGCGGTTCCTGATTCAGGGTCGCTTCGCCGAGCAGAGCGAATCGACGATGCGTGCGCTCAACGAAGGTCGGGAGATCACGCTGGCGATGGCCAACATGTTCGACAACGAGCTACGCGATATGGAACTGGACGCCACCGCCCTCGAGTTGGCCGCGTATTCCGCGTTCGGGTCGATCGCGTCGGCCACCGACTGGTGGCTGGGCACCGAGCAGGACAGTCCCCGCCGGATGCCGCCCGACGAGTTCGTCGCGCACCTGACGACGATCATGGTCGGGTCCATCAACGGCACGTGCGAGCTGCTCGGCATCAAGATCGACGCCGACCTGCCGCTGCACGAAGGCGTCCGTCGCCGCGAGCACGTCGCCTGACCGAAATTGGGGCAGACGCCTCATGTGACGGGTCCATCCCGCGCGTGACCATCGGTGCATGACCAAACAACTCACCCCACAAGACACTGTTGCGGCCCTGCTGGCCAACCCGATTCTGCCGCCCGGTGACGACGAGCGTTTCGTCGGATTCGGCATCATGGGACTGCCGTTCGACAACGGGCACTACTTGGCGATGCGTCATTTTCCCGCGACTTCGTTTGCACCACCCTATGTTTCGGTGTGGCATCGCGACCCGTCGTGCAACTGGACGTTCTACGCGACGACGCCGGGGCAACACAGCTGCGCCCGTTACTTCAGCGCAGCCACGGCCAACCCCACGGTGCAGTGCGATATCGAAGTCGGCTGGGTCGGACCGTGGTCGGCGGTGATCCAGATTCCGGGAACACTGCACTGGACCGTCGACTTCGAGACGTCGCGAGCCACCCGGCTGATGAGCAAGATCGGCGGCCGGCTGCCCGACGAGAAATGGGCCGATCCGACGGTTTCCCGGCGGCTGAGCCGCGTCGCGCGCCGCACAATGGGCGTCGGCGACGTCCGGCTTACCGGCCGTGCCCCGAACGGGCATTGCTACACGATGGCGCCCAAGCAGTTGTGGATGGTCGCCAACTCGACCGCGGTGTTGCACGGCCGCGACCTGGGCCCCGCCGGGCCGTTGCTGCGCCAGGCCCGCCTCGGCGACTTCCGGATGCCGCAGCGCGGTATCGCGATGGTCGGCTCGGGTCACTTCGAGACGTTCGACCCCGACCGGCACCGGTCCGCCGACCGCGCTGTTTCGGTCGCCTGATCAGCGCCGTTGGCCGCAGCGGTCGCGACCGTTAACCTGGAAGCCGGAAATACCCGGTACCGGCGTTCCCAGGAAGGACCCTTCGATGACGGTTGCCCCCGAGCGGACTGCGGACAGCACCCAGCAGCCCGTGCACACCCGCGCGCTGATCATCGGCACCGGCTTCTCGGGGCTCGGCATGGCCATCGAGTTGCAGCGCCGCGGCGTGGAGTTCCTGATCCTGGAGAAGGCCGACGAGATCGGCGGCACCTGGCGGGACAACACCTACCCGGGCTGCGCGTGCGATATCCCGTCGCACATGTACTCGTTCTCGTTCGAGCCGAAGCCGGACTGGAAGCACGTGTGGTCGTTTCAGCCGGAGATCTTCGACTATCTCAAGGGCGTTACGGAGAAGTACGGGCTGCGCCGCTACATCTCGTTCAACTCGCATGTCGACCGGGCACATTGGGACGACGACGAATTGCGGTGGCACGTGTTCACCAAGGACGGCCGCGAGTTCGTCGCGCAGTTCGTGGTCTCCGGCGTCGGCGGGTTGCACATCCCGTTGGTCCCTGAGTTCGACGGATTCGACGAATATCAAGGCGAGGCATTCCATTCCGCGCAGTGGGACCACAGCGTCGACCTGGTTGGTAAGCGGGTCGCGGTGATCGGCACCGGCGCCAGCGCGATCCAGATCGTGCCCGAGATCGTGAAGGACGTCGGCGCGCTGCACCTGTACCAACGCACACCGGCGTGGGTGATGCCGCGGCCCAACAACCCGATCCCGGAATGGATGCGCGACATGTTCACCAACGTCCCGGGCACCAGGGCGGCGATGCGGGCGGGCATCTACTGGATTCACGAGGCCGTCGGCTTCGCGATGACCAAGCAGCCCAGGTTGCTCAAAATCGGTGAGCTGATGGGCAAGTACAACATCCGGCGCTCGATCAAGGACCGGGAGTTGCGCCGCAAGCTCACCCCGAACTACCGCGCCGGCTGTAAGCGAATCCTCAACTCCGACACCTACTACGTCGGCATCGCCAATCCGAAAACCGAGGTGATCACCGACAAGATCGCCCGGTTGACGCCGCGTGGCATCGTCACCTCCGACGGGACGGAACGCGACGTCGACGTCGTCGTGTTCGCCACCGGATTCCACGTCACCGACTCCTACACCTACGTCGACATCAAGGGGCCCGGCGGCGAGGACCTTGGCGATCGGTGGACCCGCGAGGGCGTCTCCGCGCTGCACGGGATCACGATCGCCGACATGCCGAACCTGTTCTTCCTCCTCGGTCCGAACACCGCTTTGGGGCACAACTCGGTGGTGTTCATGATCGAGTCGCAGATCCGCTATGCCGCACACGCGATCGCCGCCGTCGACAAGGCGGGCGCGCAGGCGCTGGCGCCCACGCGGGCGGCGTCCGACGCCTACAACGCCGAACTGCAGCGCGAATTGGCCGGCACGGTGTGGAGCACCGGCGGTTGCCAGAGCTGGTATCTCGATGAGCACGGCGTGAACCGGACGCTGTGGAGCGGGATGACCTGGCAGTACTGGCTGTCGACGCGCAAGTTCAAGGCGTCGGAGTACAAGTTCTTCGGGGTCGGCTCGACAAAGTAGGGCGACACGCCAACACAAGATGTCGCGGTTCCGGCTGTTGTCGCACCCCAGGGGTAGTGTCGACCATGCCGGTTCGGCAAACCGACTTCTGCGGCGAAAAGGGGTTCTTGTGTCTGATGGCATCAAGCTGATCGACCGTGTGTCGGCCATCAACTGGAACCGCCTCCAGGACGAAAAAGACGCCGAGGTGTGGGACCGGCTGACGGGCAATTTCTGGTTGCCGGAGAAGGTTCCGGTGTCCAACGACATTCCGTCGTGGAACACGTTGACCGCGCATGAGAAGCAGTTGACCATGCGGGTGTTCACCGGTCTGACGCTGCTGGACACCATCCAGGGCACCGTCGGCGCGGTCAGCCTGATCCCCGATGCGCTGACTCCCCACGAAGAAGCGGTGTACACCAACATCGCGTTCATGGAGTCGGTGCACGCGCGCAGCTACAGCAACATCTTCTCGACGCTGTGCTCGACCGCCGAGATCGACGACGCGTTCCGCTGGTCGGAGGAGAACCCGAATCTCCAGCGCAAGGCCGAGATCGTCATGCAGTACTACAAGGGCGACGAGCCGCTCAAGCGCAAGGTGGCCTCCACCCTGCTGGAGAGCTTCCTGTTCTACTCGGGCTTCTATCTGCCGATGTACTGGTCCTCCCGCGCCAAGCTGACCAACACCGCCGACATGATCAGGCTGATCATCCGCGACGAGGCCGTGCACGGCTACTACATCGGCTACAAGTACCAGAAGGGCCTCGCGCTCGAGGACGACGCCCGCAGGCAGGAGCTCAAGGACTACACCTACGAGCTGTTGTTCGAGCTGTACGACAACGAGGTCGAGTACACCCAGGACCTCTACGACGAGGTCGGGCTGACCGAGGACGTCAAGAAGTTCTTGCGCTACAACGCGAACAAGGCGTTGATGAACCTCGGCTACGAGGCGCTGTTCCCGCGCGACGAGACCGATGTGAATCCGGCGATCCTTTCGGCGCTGTCGCCGAACGCCGACGAGAACCACGACTTCTTCTCCGGCTCGGGGTCGAGCTACGTGATCGGCAAGGCGGTCAACACCGAAGACGAGGACTGGGACTTCTAGCACGCCGATATGGCGGACACCGCTGAGGGGCGGTGACACGATATTGAGGTGGACGCCGAGGTCGACGGTGCGGCGACGGTACTGATTTGCGATACCTGCGGCACGCACTGCGGCCCCGCCGCGAAGTTCTGCGCTCAGTGTGGTGCACGACTGACGCAAGCGCGCCGCTCGGCGGAGTACAAGCAAGTCACGGTGCTGTTCGCCGACGTGGTGCATTCGATGGACATTGCCGCCGCGGTGGGAGCCGAGCGGTTGCGCGAAATCATGGCGGAAGTGGCCGACCGGTCGGCCCGCGTGGTGGCGCGGTTCGGGGGCACAGTCGGCAGTTTCACCGGCGACGGGATCATGGCGGTGTTCGGGGCCCCTGTGGCGTTGGAGGATCACGCCGTGCGTGCCTGCCTCGCGGGGCAGGCGATCCAGGACCATGCCAACCAACTGGCCGTTGATGTCCGACGCCGCGACGGCATAGAGCTGAGCCTGCGGGTCGGGCTGAACTCCGGTCAGGTGATCGCAGGCGAGATGGGTTCTGGAACGTTCGGTTACACGACCATTGGCGAGCAAGTGGGCATGGCCCAGCGGATGGAGTCGGTCGCACCACCGGGTGGAGTGATGCTCAGCGCGTCCACGGCGCGGCTGGTCGAGCACACGGCGACGCTCGGCGAGCGCGAGTTAGTCCACATCAAAGGCGCCGTCGACCCGGTACCCGCCCACCGGCTGCTGGGAATGACCGATCATCACGGACCCGGCAGGCGTGCGGAGTCGAATCTGGTCGGCCGGCGATCGGAATTGAGCGCGGTCGAGGCCTTGCTGAACCGAGCTGTCGACGGCCACGGCTCCGTGGTATCGGTGGTTGGGCCGCCTGGCATAGGGAAAAGCCGCCTGGTTCGCGAGGTTTCGGCCACCGCAGAGGCACGCGGTATGGATGTGTTCGCCACACACTGTGAATCACACACCAGCCAGATCGCCTTCCACGCCGTAGGCCGTCTTCTGCGGGTTGCCAATGGGCTAGCCGGTCTGGACGCGCAAACAGCCCGAGAGTCGTTGCGACAGAAGTTCTCTGAGATCGACCCGGAAAGCATGTTGCTGCTGGACGACCTGCTCGGAATTGCAGAGACGACCGCCCAGTTGCCTGCCGTGGACCCCGATGCCCGACGACGGCGGCTGACGGCACTCATCGAAGCCGAATCGTCGACGCGGATACGCCCGGCACTCTACGTGGTGGAGGACGCGCATTGGATCGATGCGGTCAGCGAATCCATGCTCGCGGACCTCCTTGCCGTGATCTCGCAGACCGCTTCTCTGGTGGTCGTCACATACCGACCCGAATACCGCGGCGCGCTGGCACAGATTTCGAGCGCACAAACGATTGCCCTCGAACCGCTGAACGATGACGAATCCGCAATGTTGATCACCGAGTTGCTCGGCACCGATCCGACCGTCGCTCCCATCGGCAAGATGATCGCCGAACGAGCCGCGGGTACACCGTTTTTCGCCGAAGAGATCGTGCGCGAGTTGACCGAGCGGGGAGTGCTGCGCGGCAAGCCAGGCCAGTACACGTCCGCCGCAGAGGTAGCTGAGATCAACGTGCCCGCAACCCTGCAGGCGACCATCGCCGCGCGCATCGACCGTCTTGATCAGTCGGCCAAGCGCACCTTGTGCGCCGCGGCGGTGATCGGCGCGCGATTCCGCCTGGGCCTCGTCACCGCGTTGGGCGTCGAACCGGCCGTCGATGCCCTCGTCATGGGGCAGTTGATCGATCACAGCGGGCCGACCGCCGACGAATACACATTCCATCACCCACTGATCCGTGCGGTGGCCTACGAATCACAACTGAAATCCGACCGGGCCGAGTTGCACCGCCGGGTGGCCACCGCGATCGAAGCTCGCGAGCCGGCGTCGGTGGACGAAAAAGCCGCGATGGTCGCCGACCATTTGGAGGCCGCAGGCGACCTGCGGGCAGCGTTCACATGGCACATGCGGGCGGGGGACTGGTTGCGGCACCGCGACATTTCCGGTGCGCGGATGAGCTGGGCGCGAGCGCGTGACGTCGCCGACCGACTCCCGGACGACGTCGATGGTCGGATGGCGATGCGCATCGCCCCCCGCACCTGGTTGTGCGCGACCACATGGCGCGCCGGCGGGAAGCTGGACGACGCCGGCTTCGAGGAACTGCGAGAACTCACAACGGCGGTCGGCGACAAGCGGTCCCTCGTCTTCGGGACAACAGGGCTGGTCACTTTGATGCAGTTCTACGGGAAGTACAGCGACGCTTCGCTATTGGCCTCAGAGCATGTGGAACGCCTCGATGCGATCGGTGATCCCGAACTGACGGTAGGGCTGCTGATGACAGCGATGATCGTCAAGTGGGCTGTGGGTGACGCCACCGAAGCGATGGCGCTGAGCCAGCGTGCCATCGACCTGTCGGGTGGCGATCCCACGATGGGCAACATGATCGTCGGCTCGCCGCTGGCTTTCGCACTGGTGATGCGCGCATCGACGCGGTGCGCGTTGGGCATTCCCGGTTGGCGCGAAGACTTCGACGACGCGGTCAGCCTGGCCCGCAGTACCGACAAGTTTACGTTCTGCGCTGTCGTGATGTTCAAGTACATCGCCACTCAAAGCTGGGCACTGCTCGCCGACGACGAGGCGTTGCGGGATACGGCTGACGCACTACAGATCGCCGACCAGTTCGGGGACGACTTCACCCTCACCAACGCAGAATTCACCCGCGGGCTGGTCCTGGTGCGCCGCGGGGACGCCGATCGCGCGTTGGGCTTCGAACTGCTCCACAGGGTTCGCCGGGTGGCTCTCGAGCACCGCAACCTCATCGTTGCGGCATGGTGCGTCGACATCGATATCGCAGCGGAGAAGATCCGGCTGGGTGATTACGACGGTGCGATCGCCCTGTGTCGGGCCGTACTGGCAGACGAAATCACGGCCGGGGAAATGACGAATCGTGGATGGTGCACCACCGTCCTCGTCGAGGCACTGCTCGCCCGAGGCGGCGATGGAGACGTCGCCGAAGCCCAGACTGCCGTCGACGACCTCGCAGCAACGCCGACCGAGCCCGGATTTCTCTATCACGAGCTGCCGCTGCTGCGGTTGAACGCGATGCTTGCGCAGGTTCGCGGCGACGACGACCGCTACCGCGTCTTCCGGGATCGCTACCGCGTTCGCGCTGAACGGTCCGGCTTTGCGGGTCACATCGCGTTGGCCCGCGAGATGGCCTAGGCCTTTCCCGTGCGCTCCCGGTGCTTGCATCCAGGCCAGCAGCAGGGCCGCCGCATGCCTTCCTCCAGCTCCTCCTGAGTCCGTCGGATGCGACGCTCCCGCGTCTTGTCTTGCTTGGCGTCCTCGACCCAGCAGATGAACTCGTTGCGCGCCAGCGGCGTGATGTCCTTCCAGGCGGCCAGTGCCGCGGTGTTGCCCATCAGGGCGCTGCGGAGATCCGCGGGCAGCTTGTGCACCACGCCGCCGGGTACTCGCTGGCTACTCATGCGAGCAGAGTCTAAACGGTCGCGACGATCAATTGTTCGGCCGTCGGCGGCCGCAGGCCATCGGCGCGTCCGGCGAAGTAGCGCGCCGTCAAGTCGTCCGGGCTGACGTGCTCAGCCTTGGAAAACCCCGCCGCGCGGCACATTTCGATCATCTGCGCAGGTGCGTAATGGCTGATGAACGGCGTGCCCGAGGCCGCGGCGGCGGCCTCTACGGACTCCTGCATGCGGCGCTCGGCCGCGTCAGTCAGATCCAGCGGAAGCATGAACGTCATGGTCAGCACCGACCCGTCGGCGAATGCGGCGATCTGCCGAAGCGTGGTCTCCGTCGCTTCCTTGGTCAGATACATACTGACACCCATCGACGAAACCACCGTCGGGCGATCTGCGTCGAAGCCATTGGCCCGCAAGGCATCCGGAAACATCTCACCGCGCTCGAAGTCGACCGGTACGAACTGCAGGTTCTGGCCGGGCGGAAAACCGATCTCGCGGAGCCTGTGCCGTTTCCAGTCCTGGGTACCGGGTTGATCCACCTCGAAGATCCGCACGGCGACGTCCGGATGGCGTTGCGCGAAGCTGTCCAGTCCGGCGCCGAGAATGACGTATTGGTCGACGCCTTCGGCCGCACGGGCGATGACGAGGTCATCCAGATACCGTGCGCGCGCCACGATCGAGGCGCGGAACGCGCGGGTGCCGTTGGGATGCATATCGCCACGCGACCGCCAATCAGGCTCGGGATCGGCAAGCCGCAAGCCGATGGTGTCGTCGAGGACATGCGGTGGGGCGTCGAGTTCGACGTGCAGCGCGCGCCACAGCGCAGTGCGGACGGCGGTGCTGTCGGGTGCAGAGGATGCGTCGCTCATCGTTGTGGTGCCTGCAGTTTCCACTCGCGTCCGTCGGGGTCGCGAACCGTCATCAACCTTGTGCCCCAATGGGTGTCCTCCCAGTCGCTGACCACCTCCACCGAGCCGTCGAGTTCGACCGCATCGGCGTCGGGTACGCCGAGCACGAGTTGCCTTCCGGTGGGCTCGGTTTCGGGTACCTCGGCGATGAACAGGTAGGGGCCGTCGCCGCGGCGCAGTTGGCCGGAGTTGTGGTCGGTCTCGAACTCGATTTCGTAGCCCAGCGTTTGGAAGAACCTGGCCGACTTGCCCCAATTGTGGGTCTGCAAGAACACGGCCTCAATGCCCGCTGTCGTCATTGCGCCTCCTTCGTGGAATGCGTTTCGCCGGCGTCGAGGTAGGTCCGCAGCGCATCGGCCACCAACGCGGAAAGAGAGGACTCCGTCTCGATGGCGTGGTGCTTGACCCGTCTGATCAAGCTGACCGGCAGGTACACGTTGAACTGCTTGACGTCCTCGTCGCCCACATCGCATAGCCTAGCATGCTAGCAATCTAGCGTGAGCGCGTCGGCAGTTTCAGCACGCGGTAGTTTCCGCTGTCGAGCACGTAGACGGCGCCGGACTTGCCGACCGCCAGCGCCGAGGGCTTGTCAAGGCCGGTGAACGGCAGCACTTCCGGGTGATCGGCGCCTACGGGCAACTCGAGCACCCGGTTCGCGCTGTAGTCCGACACGTAAACATTGCCTGCCCCGTCAACCGCGAGGCCGGCGGGTCGATCGAGGTCGCCGAACGGTAGGACCGTTGAGCGGGTCGCGCCGGCCGGAAGCCTGCGCACCTGCCCGGCCTTCGAGTCGCTGACGTAGACGGTTCCTGTGGTGTCCACCGCGACGCCGGAGGCCGCGCCGAGGTCGGTGAACGGAAGGGTCGTCGGGGCCGTCGCGCCGGGCGGACAGAGTGCGGTCTACGGCTTGGAGCTTTCTTGATGACCCTCCGCGAGACTACGGTTTCTGACGATCGGCGGAAAAGTCGTCAGCAACCGTAGTGTCGGCGCCCCGGCTGTCCGCGGCGCTAGTTTTCCGCGCGCTCGTGCGCGTCCTCCATCACCGTGCGGCCGATCTCGGCGTAGGCCTCGGGCTTCGCGTACCGCATCCACCCTGCGTACGCCAGACCGATGACGAACACGGACACGATGAGGTACGGGGCGGACTTGAACACCAATGAGTTCGCCGCATAGCCGGCGGCAAACGCGCGGTTGTCCCATAGCAGCCAGACCACATAGAGCATCGCCGTGCCGCCGATCAACGGAGCGATCAGTGTGGTGATCACGTTGCCCCGGTGGGTCTTTCGCACCCAGAAGTACCAGATCACCGCGGCTGAGCAGATCGCCTGCACAAGCAGGATCGCCGCCGTGCCGATCAGCGCCAGCAGGCCGTAGATGTTCGTGTAGGGCACCAGCGACGGGGTGTCCACCGGAGCGCCGTTGGCATCGGGCACCTGCACCGCCGTGAACCCGGCGAACAGCAGCACAATCACCAACGTGATGACCGCCTGTACCGCAGAAGCGATGTGGGGCGATCCGTGTTTGAGATGTGTTTCACCGATGGTGGAACGTACTGCGTTGGAGGGGATTTCACGACCGAGCGCGTACAGATACCGGGACGCCGCGTTGTGAAACGCCAACGCGCATGCAAACGATCCGATGACGAGCAGGATCTTGTAGACGTCGAGCAGGACGCCGCCGAGGTTGGCTTTCACCAGCCCGAAGAACAGGTCCAGCGGCGACGCGCTGATCGAGGTGTCGACGGAGTTCTTGGCGCCGTTGCCCGCAATCACCATCGCGGAGATGAACGTGTAGAACAGCCCCAAACCGATCACGGCAATCAGCGTCGCGCGCGGGATGATCTTCTTCGGATTGCGTGACTCCTCGCCGTAGACGGCCGTCGTCTCGAAGCCCACCCACGACCAGAACGCGAAGAACAAGCCGATCGCCATCGATCCCGCCGCCGCGGCGGTGCCGAACGCACCTGCGGGCAGGCTCTCGAAAGCGTTGTTCAGCAGCACCGTCTGGTTGAGCATGAAACCGTCTGGGCCGCCGCCCTTGAAGATCACCGAGAACGCGAGCGCCAACAGGACCAGCACCTCGGAGACCAGCGTGACGCCGAGGATCGCTGCGGTCAGCGTGATGTGGAAGTGGCAGAGCGCGGCGATGACGAGAATCGCAGCGATCGCGAACACCAACCACGGGATGTTCACTCCCACAAGGGTGTTCACCGCATCGTTGGCGAAGTACGCGCACCCGCCGATCAGCGACCCCTCGAAGATCACGTACGCGAACGTGGCCAGCAGACCGCTGGCCATGCCCCACACCTGGCCGAGTCCGTGTGAGATGAAGCCGTAGAACGCTCCCGTGGTGGTGATGTGTTTGGCCATCGCGACGTATCCGAGCGCGAACACCGTCAAGACGACCGTCGCGAACAGAAATCCTGCGGGCGCGCCCAGTCCGTTGCCGAAGCCGACGGCGATCGGGACGTTGCCGGTCATCGCGGTGATCGGTGCGGCGTTGGCGACGGCCATGAAGATGACCGCCACGATGCCGATGGCGCCCTTTTTCAGGCCTGCCGCCGGCGCGACGGTGGTCTCAACGGCTGCGGGTTCAGTTGTCACCGCGGGCCTCCTGGTTCGGATCGACGGGCATGAATGGCCCGCGACGATGCAGTCCGCAGTGAGCGTCGCATCACTCCGTCGACTCGACAACCGGAGTACACACGCTCGTAACACAACTCGCGGATTCCAAGCCCGGTCACAGTGAACAGGCAGCGAAAGACCGCCAGCCTGTGAAATTCGCTATGGCGTAGCCACTCCACAGCAACGACACTGGCATCGTGGCCGCCACGTCGTTTCTGCACTCGATCCTGAACTGGCTGCGCGCCGGCTATCCGGAAGGCGTTCCCGGCCCCGACCGGGTGCCGCTGCTGGCGCTGCTACGCGCCACTCCGCTGACCGAAGACCAGATCAAGGAGGTGGTCCGGCACATCACCGCAGAAAGCTCGGCAGCACTCGCCGACGGCAAAATCGGCGAGGACGAAATCGCGGCGTTCATCAAGGACGTCGCGCATCACGACGCCGGTCCGCAGAACGTGCAACAGGTCGCCGCCAAACTGGCCGCGGCCGGGTGGCCGCTGACCGGCGTTGGCGACGAGTCCGTCTAGTTGCGCAGTGACTCGGAGTCCGATGTCGTCACCGCAGTGACTCGGAGTCCGATGTCGTCACCGCAGTGACTCCGTGTCGATCACGAAGCGGTACCGCACGTCGCTGGCGAGCACGCGTTCGTAGGCCTCATTGATGTAATCCGGTGTGATGACCTCGATTTCGGGCTGCACATCGTGCTCGGCGCAGAAGTCGAGCATCTCCTGGGTTTCGGCGATACCGCCGATCATCGAACCCGAGAGGCTGCGGCGGCCCGCCGCCAGCGGGAAGACCGGTACCGGCATCGGCTTCTCCGGGATGCCGAGTTCGACGAGCGTGCCGTCGGTGGCGAGCAGGTTGAGGTAGTCACCCATGTCCAGGTTCGCCGACACGGTGTTCAGGATCACGTCGAAGCTGCCCGCCAACTTGGTGAAAGTCTCAGGGTCGCTGGTCGCGTAGTACTCGTCGGCCCCGAGGCGCAGGCCGTCCTCCATCTTCTTCAGGGACTGGCTCAGCACGGTCACGTGCGCACCCATCGCGTGCGCCAATTTGACGCCCATGTGGCCCAGTCCGCCGAGGCCGATGACGGCGACGCGCTTGCCGGGGCCCGCATCCCAGTGCCGCAGAGGCGAATACAGCGTGATGCCCGCGCACAGCAGGGGTGCGGCGGCGTCGAGGGGGAGGCTGTCGGGAATGCGCAGCACGTAGTTCTCGTCGACCACGATGGCGCCGCTGTAGCCGCCATACGTCTTCTCACCGTCCCTGCCGACGGCGTTGTAGGTACCGGTCATGCCGCCGTCGGTGCAGTACTGCTCCAAGCCGGCCTTGCAGTTGTCGCATTCACGGCAGGAGTCGACGAAGCACCCGACGCCGACGCGGTCGCCGACCTTGTACTTGGTCACCTCGGCGCCGACCTCGGTGACGACACCCGCGATCTCGTGGCCCGGGACGACGGGGTACAGCGGCTCACCCCACTCGGACTTCACGGTGTGGATGTCGGAGTGACAGATGCCCGCGAAATGAATGTCGAACGCGACATCGTGCGGGCCTACGTCGCGGCGAGTAATCGTGGTCTTGGTCAGCGGTTCGGTGGCCGACGATGCGGCATAGGCGGAAACAGTGCTCATCACAACCTCTTTTGATCTCGTCTCAGCAAGCGCCAAGTGGCTAGCGAAGCCCGAATGGAATCGCCGCAACGATGCGGCCCAAGGAATCCAACGACCGAGGCGTCGGCCGTAATCCCGTAATCGGCTGTGAGTTGGAGCCTAGATGCCTGGCGCGCAGAACGCGCCGTTGAACGAGACGCGCTCGTAGCGTGCTGCGCCTGCGGGCGTGTAGGGGTCGCGGTCGACGATGTCCTGTACGTCCTCGTCGGTCATGTCTCCGGTGACCAGCACGGCGCCTGACCCGTCCTCCAGACGTCCCGCGAGCAGGATCCGCCCGGCGGCGACCTCTCCGTTGAGCCATTCCAGATGGGCCGGACGGGTCTGCTCGACGATGTCGGGCGGTTGCAGGTAGGTCGACCTCAATACATGGAACACCCGCGCGACATTAGTTGATCGGAGCGTTGACCCACTTCAAGTCGGCGAGGATGCCGCGGGCGGCGACGATGCCCTCGCCGGTCTGCCACACCTCGTTGTTGACCGCGAAGACCCGGTTGTCGCGGTTGGCCGACAGCTTCTTCCACGCGGCGCTGTTGAGCACGGTCGGCGCGCGATCTTTCGCGGCCGGCGACGCGAACGAGATGTACACGATGTCGCCGTCCGCGGCCGAGAAGTCGGGGGAGTGTTCCAAGTCGGTGTCGGTGATGCCGATCTCGACGTACGGCTTGTCTGTAAAGCGTTGTGCCGCAGGACGATCGACACCGACAGCAGCGAGGACGCTGCCGGGGAAGGTGTCTACGCCGTAGACGCGCATCGTGGTATCGGTGAATTGCACGACCGACGCCTGAAAGTGCGTGGCGTCGTTGTCGGCGCCCGTCTTGTCGGCGTCCTTTTCAAAGCCGTCGACCAGTCCATTGGCGGCGTCCAGCCGTCCCGTCGCCGCGCCCACCGTGCGCAGGTTGTCCTCCCACTTGGCGCCGGGCGGCCCGGTGAACACCGTCGGCGCGATCGCGGTCAGCTGTGGATAGGCGTCCGGTGTCAGCGCGGCGGAGCCGAGGATCAGGTCGGGGTTGGCCGCCTTGATCGCGTCGAAGTTGGGCTCACTGCGGCTACCCGCACCGCGCACCTTGTGCACGACCGTGCCCAGATAGGACGGCTGGCTGTCGGAGCCGTCCGGCAGGGCGGCGGCGACGATCCGCGACTGCAGCCCGAGTGCGCACAGCGCGTCGAGCTGGTCACCTGATAACACGACGATGCGCTGCGGGTCCGCGTGCACGGTGGAGGTGCCTGCCGCATGGCGGACCTCGCGGTCCGGCGGACCGGGGTCGACGCCAGCGGGATCGGGTGCGCAGGATTCGTCCGGCCTGCGTTGATTGCCCAGCACGCCGGCGCTCGCGATCTTGGTGGTGCTGGTGATGACGGAGCGCTCGCCGCCGGTTGACTGCTCGTCGCCGCCCGACACGCTGCATCCGCTGGCCAGTGTCACCACAACGGCGGTGATCGCGGCGGCGGAGCCCGCGACGGCGCTAGTCCGCCTCCCGCTGATCAGCACGTCGCCGACCGTAACATCCGCGCACTTTCCAGCTGGTTGGGCGATACGGGGCGGCAATTACGACCGTTTGTAGGACCACCCCGACTTCGGGCAGGTTCGAAGGTTAGGATTCGTATCTGAAGACTTGCGGGGATGTCCCGACCGGATGTTTGGAGGACCTGTTGGTAGCCGAAGCGCCCCCAATTGGAGAACTTGAGGCTCGCCGTCCGTTCCCGGCTCGGCTCGGTCCGAAGGGCAACCTGGTCTACAAGCTCATCACCACGACCGATCACAAGATGATCGGCATCATGTACTGCGTCGCCTGCTTCATCTTCTTCTTCATCGGTGGGCTGATGGCGCTGTTCATGCGCACCGAGCTCGCGCTGCCGGGGCTGCAGTTTTTGTCCAACGAGCAGTTCAACCAGCTGTTCACCATGCACGGCACGGTGATGCTGCTGTTCTACGCGACCCCGATCGTGTTCGGGTTCGCCAACCTGGTGCTGCCGCTGCAGATCGGCGCGCCGGACGTGGCGTTCCCGCGGCTGAACGCGTTCTCGTTCTGGCTGTTCCTGTTCGGCGCGATGATCGCGATCGCCGGCTTCATCACCCCGGGCGGCGCAGCGGACTTCGGCTGGACCGCCTACACGCCGCTGACCGACGCGATCCACTCTCCTGGCGCCGGTGGTGACCTGTGGATCATGGGCTTGGCCGTCGGTGGTCTCGGCACCATCCTCGGTGGCGTCAACATGATCACCACGGTGGTCTGCATGCGCGCCCCGGGCATGACGATGTTCCGGATGCCGATCTTCACCTGGAACATCCTCGTGACGTCGATCCTGGTGCTGCTGGCCTTCCCGCTGCTGACCGCCGCGCTGTTCGGCCTGGCCGCCGACCGCCACCTCGGCGCGCACATCTACGACCCGGCCAACGGCGGTGTGCTGCTGTGGCAGCACCTGTTCTGGTTCTTCGGCCACCCCGAGGTGTACATCATCGCGTTGCCGTTCTTCGGCATCGTCACCGAGATCTTCCCGGTGTTCTCCCGCAAGCCGATCTTCGGCTACACCACGCTGATCTACGCGACGCTGTCGATCGCCGCGCTGTCAGTGGCGGTGTGGGCGCACCACATGTACGCGACCGGCGCGGTGCTGTTGCCGTTCTTCTCGTTCATGACGTTCCTGATCGCGGTGCCCACCGGTATCAAGTTCTTCAACTGGATCGGCACGATGTGGAAGGGCCAGTTGACCTTCGAGACGCCGATGCTGTTTTCGGTCGGCTTTTTGGTCACCTTCTTGCTCGGTGGTCTTTCCGGTGTGCTGCTGGCCAGCCCGCCGCTGGACTTCCACGTCACCGACTCCTACTTCGTGGTGGCGCACTTCCATTACGTGCTGTTCGGCACCATCGTGTTCGCCACCTATGCGGGCATCTACTTCTGGTTCCCCAAGATGACCGGCCGACTGCTCGACGAACGGCTGGGCAAGCTGCACTTCTGGTTGACGTTCATCGGGTTTCACACCACCTTCCTGGTGCAGCACTGGCTCGGCGATGAGGGCATGCCGCGCCGCTACGCCGACTACCTGCCCACCGACGGATTCACCACGCTCAACGTGGTGTCCACCATCGGGGCGTTCATTCTCGGGCTCTCGACCATCCCGTTCGTGTGGAACGTGTTCAAGAGCTGGCGCTACGGCGAACCGGTTCTGGTCGACGACCCGTGGGGCTACGGCAACTCACTGGAATGGGCTACCAGCTGCCCGCCGCCGCGGCACAACTTCACCGAACTGCCCCGCATCCGCTCCGAGCGGCCGGCGTTCGAACTGCACTATCCGCACATGGTGGATCGGATGCGCGCCGAAGCCCACGTCGGCCGCGCACACGGCCCCGACGACGGCGACGTCACGCGGTTGGACGACGCGAACGTCCGCACCTGACCTCTGGTCGTCGGGGGTAAAGGTCGAAAGGTGGCACCACCCATCGGTCCCTCCGCCCTTCGGGCGGGTGGTACCCCCACTCCGCGCGAGCGCTCATCGCTGTTGATCACCGTCACCGGACCAGATCAACCGGGCGTCACATCGGCGTTGTTCGAGGTGTTGTCTCGGCACAAGGTCGAGCTCCTCAACGTCGAACAGGTCGTCATCCGCGGCCGACTGACGCTGGGCGTGCTGGTGGTCGGTGCGCCCGATGTGGCCGGTGGGTCGGAGCTTCGTCGCGCGGTCGAGGACGCCATTCACGGTGTCGGCCTTGACGTCACAATCGAGCGCAGCGATTCAATGCCGGTGATGCGCGAGCCGTCGACGCACACCATCGTCGTGCTGGGCAGGCCCATCACCGCCGAGTCGTTCGGCGTGGTGGCCAGGGAATTGGCCGCGCTCGGCGTCAACATCGACTTCATCCGTGGTGTGTCCGACTATCCCGTGACGGGTTTGGAACTGCGGGTGTCGGTGCCGCCGAACGGCGTCTACGAACAGCTACAGGCCGCGATGGCGCGGGTGGCCGTGAACGAGGGTGTCGACATCGCGTTGGAGGACTACAGCCTGTCGCGACGTGCCAAGCGGCTCATCGTCTTCGACGTTGACTCGACCCTGATCCAGGGTGAGGTCATCGAGATGCTGGCCGCCCGCGCGGGTGCGGAGGCTGCCGTGGCCGCGGTCACCGAGGCAGCGATGCGCGGGGAATTGGACTTCGCAGAGTCGTTGCACCGCAGGGTCGCGACGCTGGAGGGGCTGCCCGCCGAGGTGCTCGACGATGTCGCCGACCAGATCGAGCTGACCCCGGGAGCGCGGACCACTCTGCGCACGCTGCGCCGGCTCGGCTACCACTGCGGCATTGTGTCCGGTGGCTTTCGGCAGGTCATCGATCCGTTGGCGCACGAGTTGAAGATGGACTTCGTCGCTGCCAACGAACTCGAGATCGTCGGTGGAAAGCTGACCGGCCGGGTGATTGGTCCGGTTATCGATCGCGCCGGAAAAGCCAAGGCGCTGAGGGATTTTGCCGCCCAAGCCGGGGTACCGATGGAGCAGACGGTCGCGGTGGGCGACGGGGCCAACGACATCGACATGTTGTCGGCCGCCGGGCTCGGGGTCGCGTTCAACGCCAAGCCCGCGCTGCGGGAGGTCGCCGATGCGTCGCTGAGCCACCCGTATCTCGACACCGTGCTGTTCATTCTGGGCGTCACCCGTGGCGAGATCGAGGCCGCCGACTCGCGCGACGGGGTAGTGCGTCGGGTCGAGATTCCGGAGTGATCCGGAGAGTCCGCGCATGCGCTAGGCTCTGCATACAGTATTCGACGAGGGACTGAGCGCCATGACCACCCTGCTTTTGCACCACTCGTGCTTCGCCAATCATCGAACCGCCCATGGACACCCGGAGCGGCCCGACCGGTACCGCGTGGTGGAGTCGGTCCTCGGCGGGCCCGAGTTCGACCCGTTGGTTCGTGTGGAGGCCGAACTCGCTGACCTCGATACCACCCGCTACGTGCACAGCAACCGCTATGTCGACGGCCTCGAGGCTGCCCGGCCCGACGCCGGATACGTCTACCTCGACGGTGGCGACACCATGATGGAACCGTCGACGTGGGAGGTCGTGCTGCGCGGCGTCGGTGCGACGGTACAGGCGGTCGACAAGGTGCTCAGCGGGGAAGTGCAGAACGCGTTTGTCGCATGCCGGCCGCCGGGCCACCATGCGGAGACCGAACGGGCGATGGGGTTCTGCCTCTTCAACAACATCAGCATCGGTGCCCGGCATGCGCAGCGCGAGCACGGATTGCAGCGGGTCGCGATCGTCGATTTCGACGTTCACCACGGCAACGGCACGCAGGAGATCTTCTACTCCGACCCGAGCGTGCTGTACGCGTCGACTCATCAGATGCCGCTGTTCCCCGGCACCGGCGCGGTCCGCGAGACCGGTGTCGGCAACATTTTCAACTCGCCGCTGGCCGCCGGCGACGGTGGTGCGGAATTGCGCGAGGCGTTCGAGGATCGGATCCTCCCCGCGCTCGACGCGTTCCAACCGGAGTTGATCATCGTGTCGGCCGGTTTCGATGCACACGAGCGCGATCCGCTTGGTTCGTTGCAGATGACCGCCGACGACTTCGCGTGGGTGACACGCGCGATCATGCAATCGGCTGAGAAGCATTGCGACGGGCGCGTCGTCGCGGTACTCGAAGGCGGCTATGACCTTCAGGGCCTTGCTGATTCGGTGAGCGCGCACGTCGGCGAACTCATGAAGGGTTAAACGACCACCGCACGTGAGTCGGCGGTCGCCGTTCCGGTCACGCTGTGCCAGGCGCGCGCGAGCAGCTGGACCGCCTCGGCCAGCCTGTCGTCGGGCAGCGTGTAGGGCACCCGGATGAAGCGCTCGAGCGTCCCGTCGACGCCGAACCGCGGCCCTGGCGGCACCACCAAACCGATCCGCGACGCGGCGGCCGACAACGCCGAACTGGTGGGTGCGGGCAGCCGTATCCACAGCGACATGCCGCCGTGACTGTCGCTGGCCGACCAATCCGGAAGATGTTCGCGCAGAAGCACTCTCAACAGTTCCCGACGATGGCGCAGAATCTCACGCCGCTCCGCCAGCAACTCGTCGGACTTGGCGAACAGGCGCGCCGCGGCCAGTTGTTCGACGATCGCTGTACCCATGTCGATCGAGGGACGCACCGCGGCGATGGTGGCAAGCGTGCTGCGTTCGGCGCGGATCCAGCCGATGCGCAATCCGCCCCAGAACGATTTGGATACCGATCCGATGGTGATGAGCAGATCGCGTCGCGAAGGCATGAACGCCGCCATCGGCGGAGGCACCGGCCGGTCTAGCCACATGTCGGCGATGGTTTCGTCAATGATTGTGCGAGTGCGGGTTTCGGCGATGATGCTGCCGAGGCGGCGACGGTCTGGTTCTGACAACGTCATGCCGGTGGGGTTGTGATTGTCGACCACCAGATAGGCCAGATTCGGTGAGAGCTGGCGCACCGCGGCCTGAATGGCGTCCAACTCCCAGCCGTCATCGGCCATGGCCACCGGCACCGGTCGCGCACCGCTGGTGGTGATCGCCGACAGCGCGCCGTGGTAGGTCGGCTGCTCGACCAGCACCCGATCGCCGGGTTGTGTGTAGGTAGCGAGGATCAACCCGATGGCGTGCAGGGCGCCGGTCGTCACCATGATCTCGTCGGGCTCGGTGGGTAAGCCGCGGGCGCAATACCTTTCGGCGATCGCCTCGCGCAGCGGGGCAACTCCGGTGAGTTCGACACCGATGTCGTGCAGGTACGGCATCACCTCGTGGGCGGCGTCGGCGAACGCTTCCATCAGCGCGCTGGCCGGCGCGGCCAATGTCGCCTCGGCGAGGCTGGCCGCCGGTGCTGTGACGGCGGGTGTGGGGGCGTCGGTCGTGATGGGTAGGGCAGTGGTGCTGCGCGCCCCCCGACGGCCGTTGAGATAGCCGTCGTCGCGCAGTTGGGTGTAGGCGGCGGTGACGGTGGTGCGCGACACCCGCAGTGCGTCGGCGAGCGCGCGCTCACTGGGCAGCTGCGCTCCGACGGGAAGCCGACCGTCGACGATCAACATCCGGATGCCGTCGGCCAGCCCCTGGTAGGCCGGGCCGCTGTGACTGGACCTGCGCCAGTTGCCCAGCTCGCGGGCCAAAAGGTCCACATCGAGCGCACGTGCATGCATTTCCACTGACATTGCAGGCCAGTATGCGCTAACTGGCTATTGATAAGCAAGCCAGTTCTTCCGATTATCGAGTCATGAGCATCAATTGGACATCCAAACTGGCCCGGCCACTGGCCCGGCTCTTCGAGCCGGCGGACTCCATGCCCGCCGAATTCATTGACCGTGACGCCGAACGCGTGCGGCGGGAATTAGATCTGATCCGAATTCGCTTCCCACACCATGCGTAAAGCCACTCTGCGCGGCGCGGCCCTGCTGGTCGGGCTGTGCGGTTACGGCTTCTCGATGGCGGTGATGGTCCGGGCCGGGCTCGGCCTCGACCCGTGGGACGTCTTTCACCAGGGATTGGCCCGGCACACCGGCATGACCATCGGCGTGGCGTGCGCGGTGGTTGGTGTGGTGGTGCTGCTGGCGTGGATTCCGCTGCGGACCCGGCCGGGCATCGGCACCATCGCCAACGTCATCGTCATCTCGGTGACCGTCGACGCCGCGCTGGCGGTGCTGCCCACACCGACGTCGCTTCCTGTGCGGATCGCGATGATGGTCGGCGCCGTCGTGCTCAACGCGTTCAGCACCGTCGTCTACATCGGCGCGGCACTCGGCCCCGGTCCCCGCGACGGGTTGATGACGGGCCTGGTGGTGCGCACTGGCCTTTCGGTGCGGTTGATCCGCACCTCGATCGAGGCCACGGTGCTGGCGGTCGGCTGGCTGCTCGGCGGAACCGTCGGCATCGGCACCGTGTTGTACGCGTTCGGCATCGGCCCGCTGGTGCAACTGTTTCTGCGTGTCACGCCGAGGCGGGTGCTGGCGGTGAGTGGGTGGGGCTCCGTCGCCGAGGCTGGCCGCAGGCGCGCGAATAATTCCGTCGCCGAGGCTGGCCGCAGGCGCGCGAATAATTCCGTCGCCGAGGCTGGCCGCAGGCGCGCGACAAACTCCGTCGCCGAGGCGAGCAACGTGGACCCGCAATACTCGACAGATGGCGATAGCGGATCTGCTGGCTCGCGATGCGATCGCGCTGGCGTCTAATTCGGCAGGATCGGCGCGGGCCATCCTCGGCATCGCGGGCAGCCCCGGCGCCGGAAAGTCGCATCTTGTCGAGACGCTTCTGGCCAGGATCCGCGATCTCGAGGGCGACGACTGGGTAGCCCACGTGCCGATGGACGGTTTCCATCTGGCCGACGTCCAACTGGACCGGATCGGCGCGCGCGACCGCAAGGGCGCCCCCGATACGTTCGACGTAACGGGCTATGCCCATGTGTTGCAACGGGTCAGAAGCGAGGTCGACGACCCGGTGTATGTCCCGGGCTTCGACCGCACACTCGAGCAACCGTTGTCGGCCGCCCTCGTCGTGCTGCCCTCGGCGCGACTCGTCGTCACCGAGGGCAACTACCTGCTGCTGGACGAACCTCGATGGGAGCGGGCGCGGCGCGCGATGGATGAGGTGTGGTTCGTGGCGAGTGAAGAGACCACGCGAATCGATCGTCTTGTCGCGCGTCACATTCAATTCGGCAAGAGCCCGGACGAAGCTCGCGCCTGGGTCGCGGCCACCGACCAGCGCAACGCTCGACTGGTCGAGGGCACCGCGGGCCGGGCCGAGCGCGTGATCATCAACGACGAAGCAGGATGGGGTCTCGGTCAGCGACAGCCGTCGAATACGGCACGATGGTCACGTGGCCGACGCCGAAGCTGATGCAGCCGACCCCGACCTGCTGATCGACTTCGCCAAAGTCTCCCTGCGACGAGGCGGCCAGACGCTGGTCGGGCCCATCACATGGGCGGTCGAACTCGACGAACGCTGGGTGGTGATCGGGCCTAACGGCGCAGGCAAGACGTCGCTGTTGCGTATTGCGGCCGCCCACGACCACCCGTCGTCAGGAACGGCGTTCGTGCTGGGCGAGCGGCTGGGCCGCGTCGACATGGCCGAACTGCGCTCTCGGGTGGGGTTGAGCAGTTCGGCGCTTTCCCAGCGCATTCCCGACAGTGAGGTCGTGCGCGACCTCGTCGTCTCGGCCGGCTACGCGGTGCTGGGCCGCTGGCGCGAGCAATACGACGACGTGGACTATGACCAGGCCATCGACATGCTTGAAAGCGTCGGTGCCGAACACCTCGCCGAACGCACGTACGGCACGCTGTCCGAGGGCGAGCGCAAGCGGGTGCTGATCGCCCGCTCGATGATGACCGATCCCGAACTCCTGCTGCTCGATGAGCCGGCCGCCGGGCTTGATCTCGGCGGCCGTGAGGAGCTGCTCGCGCGACTCGAAGACCTCGCACAGGACCCCGACTCACCGGCGCTGGTGCTCGTCACCCACCATGTGGAGGAGATCCCGCGCGGATTCTCACACTGCTTGATCTTGTCGGAGGGCAAGATCGTCGATTCCGGTCTGCTGTCGGACACGTTGACGTCGGAAAACCTGTCGAAGGCGTTCGGGCAATCGATTGCGCTCGACGTTGTCGACGGGCGGTATTTCGCGCGTCGGACCCGCAGCAGGGCGGCGCACAGGAGACGAGAATGACAGACGATCCCTTGATTCCGCGGCCTGCGGCCACCGTGATGCTGGTGCGCGACACCGCCGATGGCATCGAGATTTTCTTGATGCGGCGGCACTCCGCGATGGATTTCGTGGCGGGGGTGATGGTGTTTCCCGGCGGTGGCGTCGACGAGCGGGACCGCAACGCCGACATCGCATGGTTCGGACCGGACTGCGATTGGTGGGCCCAGCGGTTCGGCGTCGAGCCGGACCTGGCCGAGGCGTTGGTCTGCGCCGCCGCCCGCGAGACGTTCGAAGAGTCGGGCGTGCTGTTCGCCGGCCCCCTCGACGATCCGGATAGCATCGTGCGCGACGCATCGATCTACTCCGACCAGCGCGCCGCGCTGGAAGACCGATCACTGTCGTTCGGCGAGTTTCTGCGCAAGGAAAACCTCGTGCTGCGCGCGGATCTGCTACGCCCGTGGGCGAATTGGGTGACGCCGAAAGAGGAGCGCACCCGCCGCTACGACACCTACTTCTTCGTCGGCGCCCTGCCAGAAGGTCAGCGCGCCGACGGCGACAACACCGAAACCGACCGCGCCTTCTGGACCACGCCGCAGGCCGCCCTCGACGAATTCGCCGACGGCAAGACGTTCCTGCTGCCGCCGACGTGGACGCAGCTCGATTCGCTCAACGGCCGCACCGTCGCGGAAGTGCTTGCCGTCCAGCGTCAGATCGTCGCTGTCGAACCGCACCTGGCGGCCAACAAGGACACCGGCAACTGGGAGATCGAGTTCTTCAACAGCGACCGTTACAACGCCGCCCGCAACCGGCGCGCACCCGATGGGTACGGCAACCGATGAACGAGTTCGTCTCCATCCATACCAGCGATGAGCAGCCCGGCATCGCGACACTGCTGCTGTCGCGACCGCCCAGCAATGCACTGACCCGCCAGCTGTATCGCGAGATCGTCGCCGCGACAGCTGATCTCGGCAAGCGTGAAGACCTCTGCGCGGTGATCGTGTTCGGCGGTCACGAGGTCTTCTCCGCAGGCGACGATGTGCCAGAGCTGAGCACACTCAGCGCCGCGGAAGCCGAGGCGGCCGCACGGGTGTGCACGGAGGCGGTCGAGGCGTTGGCCACGGTGCCGAAACCGACGGTCGCGGCGATCACCGGGTATGCCCTCGGCGGCGGGCTGAACCTCGCGCTGGCCGCGGACTGGCGTGTGGCGGGCGACAACGTCAAATTCGGCGCGACCGAGATCCTGGCCGGGCGGGTACCGCAGGGCGGCACCGCCCGCCTGGCGCGCACTGCCGGTGAGAGCAAAGCCAAGGACCTGGTGTTCACCGGCAGGTTCGTCAACGCCAAGGAGGCACTGGCGATGGGCCTGATCGACGAGATGGTGGCCCCGGACGGCGTCTTCGACGCGGCCCTGGCCTGGGCCAAGCGGTTTGTGGACCGTCCACCGAAGGTCCTGGCCGCCGCCAAAGGCTCCTTCGACGTTTAGGCTGCCCTGTTATGAGCTTTGACGAACCCCGCACTGTCGCTGATGTCGCCGGCGACCCGGCTCCGACGTCTGATGTCGCCGGCGACCCGGCTCCGACGTCTGATGTCGCCGGCGACCCGGCTCCGACGCCGCACGCCACCGCGGAGCAGGTCGAGGCGGCCCGCCACGACTCCAAGCTCGCCCAGGTGCTGTACCACGACTGGGAAGCCGAGAGCTACGACGAGAAGTGGTCGATCAGCTACGACAAACGCTGCGTCGACTACGCCCGCGATCTGTTCGACGCGACCGTGCCCGAAGAGGAACTGCGTGAGCTGCCGTACGACCGGGCGCTCGAGCTTGGGTGTGGCAGTGGATTTTTCCTGCTCAACCTGATCCAGGCCGGCGTCGCGCGGCGGGGCTCGGTGACCGATCTATCGCCGGGCATGGTCAAGGTGGCCACCCGAAATGGCGAAAACTTGGGTCTGGAGATCGACGGCCGCGTCGCGGATGCCGAAGGCATTCCCTACGAGGACAACACGTTCGATCTGGTGGTCGGCCACGCGGTGTTGCACCACATCCCCGATGTCGAGCTGTCGCTGCGCGAGGTGGTCAGGGTGCTCAAGCCGGGCGGCCGGTTCGTGTTCGCGGGGGAACCGACGAATGCGGGCGAGAACTACGCACGCCCGTTGTCGACGCTGACATGGCGGGCGGTGACCAACGTGACGCGGCTGCCGGGTCTCGGCGGTTGGCGCAGGCCACAAACCGAGCTCGACGAATCCTCGCGCGCGGCCGCGCTGGAGGCGATCGTGGACCTGCACACGTTCTCGCCCGACGATCTGGAGCGAATGGCCCGCAACGCGGGCGCCGTCGACGTGTCCACCGCCACCACGGAATTCACCGCCGCGATGCTGGGCTGGCCGCTGCGCACTTTCGAGGCCGCGGTGCCACCGGGCCGGCTGGCCTGGGGTTACGCGAGATTCGCGTTCCACAGCTGGATCACGCTGAGCTGGATCGACCACAACGTGTGGCGGCTGGTGATCCCGAAGAGCTGGTATTACAACGCCATGGTGACCGGGGTCAAGCCGTCGTAGCGTTTCGACTTGACGATGTCAGCTACCTGAGTTCGGACGCCGGCGCGCGGGACTTGGCCGAAGTCGATGACCTCCCGCTGACCGACACGTCGTTGATTGCCAATGTCGCAGCAGCCAGAAGGCGTTTCGGCGACCGCGCCGCGGTGTTGGTGGAGACGACGTTGTTGCGGCGGAAGGCGGCGGCCAAGTTCGACGACCCTTCGCGGTGGTTGTTCACCGACGAGGCGCTGCAACAAGCCACTGCGGAAAAGGTTGCAGCACACCGGGCGCATCGGCTGGCCGGGACGAAGGTCCACGACGCAACGTGCTCGATCGGCACTGAGCTTGCCGCACTGCGTACTTCGGCCACATACGTCGTCGGCAGCGACATCGATCCGGTCCGTTTGGCGATGGCGGCGCACAATGTTGCCGACGTCGACCTCTGCCGCGCCGATGCCTTGCAACCCGTCACCCGTGACACCGTCGTCGTCGTCGACCCCGCCAGGCGCAGCGGCGGACGGCGCCGCTTCAACACGGCCGACTACGCACCTCCTCTCGATGCGCTGCTCGACGTCTATCGCGAGCGCGACCTGGTCGTGAAGTGTGCCCCTGGAATCGATTTCGATGCGTTGGCTCGGCTGGGGTTTCGTGGCGAGATCGAGATCACCTCGCTAGCGGGCAGCGTGCGTGAGGCGTGTCTGTGGTCGGTAGGCCTGGCGGTAGCGAACCGCCGCGCGACGCTGCTCGACACCGGGGAAAGCGTCACCGATGCCGACCCTGCCGATTGCCCCGCGGCGACCGTCGGTCGGTGGATCATCGATCCCGACGGTGCGGTGGTGCGCGCAGGTCTGGTGCGGCATTACGCCGCTCGCCACGGACTGTGGCAGCTCGACCCCGACATCGCTTACCTATCCGGAGATCGACTACCCGACAACGTGCGCGGGTTCGAGGTGCTCGAGGAACTCGCCTACAGCGAACGGCGACTGCGACAGGCGCTTTCGGCGCGCAATGCCGGCGCCGCCGAAATACTGGTGCGCGGTGTCGACATCGACCCGGACGCCCTGCGGGCGCGTCTGCGGTTGCGTGGCAGCGAATCGGTCTCGGTTGTCATCGCCCGGCTCGGCTCCGGGGCGGCAAGCCGGGCAACGGCATTCATTTGTCGCCCGTCGCGCTAGCGGCCACGTACCCTGGTAGCAATGCGCCGGTGCCGAAGCCGGTGCCGGCTCGCGAGGACGTCGACGATGCGCATTCTCAGGGTGGCCGCGATTCTCGTGGCTGCTGTCCTGCCTGCCGTGCTCGGCGCGTCGCCGGGTGCAGCGCAGACGGCCTGCGCCGATCTGAACGGCACGGTCGGGCCGGACGGCGTCTGCACCGTGCACACCTCGAACTCCACGTACACGCTGGACATGACGTTCCCCACGGAGTATCCCGACCAGCAAGCGCTGACGGCATATCTCACGCAGGCGCGCGACGGGTTCGTCAACGTCTCCGAGATGCCGGGGTCATACAACCTGCCCTACGAACTCGATGCCAAAGGGACCGGGTACCGCTCGGGTTCGCCGACCACCGGCACTCAGAGCGTGGTGCTCACGATGTGGCAGAACGTGGGCGGTGTGCACCCGCAGACCTGGTACAAGTCCTTCAACTGGGATGTCGGCAAGAAGGCGCCGATCACCTTCGACACGTTGTTCAAGCCGGGCGCCAAGCCGCTGGACGTGATCTACCCGGCCGTCGAGCAGTATCTGCAGAAGCAGCAGGGACTGATCGACGGCATCCCTGCCAGTGTCGGGCTCGACCCCGCCAAGTATCAGAACTTCGCGTTGACCGACGACGCGCTGCTGTTCTTCTTCGGCCAGGGGGAGTTGTTCGCGGAGTCCGCGGGTCCCGTCGAGGCGTCGGTGCCGCGTGCGACGGTCGCACCGTTGCTTGCTTAACGCTCCGGCACGAATCCGTACACCTGTCCGTCACTGGTGGCGGTTACGACTCGGCGGTCGTGGTTGACCGAAACCCCGACCGGCCAACCCGTCGCCTGCGGTAGGGGATAGCTGTGGACGGTGTGGCCGTCGGCGGGATTGAAGACGAGGAGCGCCTGGCCGGTATCGCCGTCCTTGGCCACGGCGTACGCGACGTCGCCGCCTGCCCGACTCGACGTGGTCAGCGGTGCGACGTCGTCGCGTGTCCACAGCACATCGCCTTTGTCGCCGCCGTCGCGGACCGCCACCAGCCTTGCACCGGGGCCGCCACCCGCGATGATCAGACCGTCGGGCGACACCGACGGCGGCGTCTGCGCCAGATAGTCAAGTGGCACAGACCATTTCGGCTTGCCGTCGGCGGCGGTGAGCGCCCACAGGCGTTCGTCGCGACCGTTGACGTAGACGGTCTTACCGTCGGCGGACAGCACCGGGCTGGCGATCGGACCCTGACCCACCGCGTTGCTGGACCATTCGCGGCTGAGCGACGCCGGATCACCGGATCGGTAACGAAGGCCGACCAGCACCGGCGCCGCGGCATCCGGTTCCCACACATTGACCACGATGATGCCGGTGTCCAACGAGAACGCCGGCGCCGCGGCGACGGGGCAGCCGCGTCGCGCCGGTTGACAGTCAGCCAGCCCGCGCGAGGAATCGGTGGGGTCGAGTCCGGTCAGCAAGTCGAGCGTTCCGACGACGGTTCCCTTGTGGGCGTCGAACACCAGCACCTGCCCGAGATGCGTCACCACCAGCAATTGGCCGGGCGCGAGAATCCTTGGCGTGGTGGGCATTCCGATAACCGGCCGACGCCACCTGATCCACTGCGTCGGCGGGAAGGACATCATGGCACCGGGCTGACCGATGTAGAGGTTGTCGAAGCCGTCGAAAAGAGGACTGGACAGCCCGTCGCCCTGCCACAGCCGGGTGCACCAGCGTTGTCTGCCCTTGTTGTCGGTCTCCCACACCATCAGTGAGCACCCGGCCTGAGACTGCGCGTTGACAGCCAGGTAGCTGCCCGAGCCGAGCGCCACTTGCGAGGCCAGACTGCCCTTGACCGAGCGGCGCCACTCGAGGCGTAGCTTGTCAGCGCCCGCGACGGGCGCGTAGCTGCTGTTGGCGGCATTGCCGAACTGGGCAGGCCAACCATCCGCGGCGTGCGCCGCGACCCAGGAATCGGTGGTCCCGCAACCGGCCAGCACGCCCGTGATCAGCGCCGTTGACGCCAGCACGATCAATCGCCGGAACACACGATCCTTCCTGTTCCTATCGTTCGGTCCACGTGAGGGTAACCGCTTGACCCGAGAGTGCTCGCGTAGGCTTTCCGGCCATGACGACCATGTGGGGCGCGCCGCTGCACAAGCGCTGGCGCGGGTCCCGGCTGCGTGACCCGCGTCAGGCCAAGTTCCTGACCATCGCTTCCCTGAAATGGGTGATCTCCAACAAGGCGTACACGCCGTGGTACCTGGTGCGCTACTGGCGGCTGCTGAAGTTCAAACTGGCCAACCCGCACATCATCACCAGAGGCATGGTCTTCCTTGGAAAGGGCGTCGAGATCCAGGCGACGCCCGAGTTGTCCACGATGGAGATCGGCCGGTGGGTGCACATCGGTGACAAGAACACGATCCGCTGCCACGAGGGTTCGCTGCGGTTCGGGGACAAGGTGGTGCTTGGCCGCGACAACGTGATCAACACCTACCTCGACATCGAGTTGGGCGATTCGGTGCTGATGGCGGATTGGGTCTACGTCTGCGATTTCGACCACAGGATGGACGACATCAACGTGCCGATCAAGGACCAGGGCATCGTCAAGGGCCCGGTGCGCATCGGGCCGGACACTTGGATCGCCACCAAAGTGACCATCCTGCGCAACACCACGATCGGCCGCGGCTGCGTGCTCGGCTCACACGCCGTGGTCAAGGGCGACATCCCTGACTTCTCGATCGCCGTCGGCGCGCCGGCGAAGGTGGTCAAGAACCGGCAGCTGGCGTGGGAGACGTCCGCCGCGCAGCGCGCCGAACTGGCCGCGGCGCTGGCCGACATCGAGCGCAAGAAGGCCTCCCGCTGACTCTTTTCGCCGACTGACCGTGTTTGTACGGCGACGCGCCGCGGATCCCTGTGCAAAGGCGGTCGCTCGGCGGAGGCTAGGCGTCCCAGTCGATGCCAAAGGCGTCGGCCAACGCGGCGCGACCGTCGTCGGTGACCGTCAACGCACGCCCGCGCGGCACCCGCTTGACCCATCCAGCTGACACGAAACGGTCGAAGACGGCGCGGCCCAAGCCGCCGGACAGGTGGTGGCGCTGCTCGGTCCAGTCGACGCAGTAGCGCACCAGAGGTCTTTTCCCCGTTGGCATTTGGACCCCGATGCCGGTGAGGAAGGCGCGGCCTTCTTCGGTCAGCTCATAGGTGAGATCGTGGCCCGGCTTGCTCAGCCCGTCGTGGTTGTCTCGTTGCGGGTCGTAGCGCCCGTCGCCGCCGACCAGCGCTTCGCGATCCAGCAGGCTGCCCATCACTGCGACGCCGAGCCGCCCAGCGACGTGGTCGTAGCAGGTGCGCGCCGAGCGCAGCCTGGCGGCGCGAGTGCCGTCGCGCAGCGAGCGGACAGGCCGCCGCGGCGCAAGGCGTCCGAGTTGCTCGAGCAGTTCACCGACGTCGGGACCGGACAGCCGGTAGTAGCGGTGTCTGCCGTGCGTTTCGACGGTCAACAGGCCAGCGGTGGTCAGCTTGTTGAGGTGGCTGCTCGCAGTCGGCCTGCTGATGCCTGCCTCGTCGGCGAGCACACTGGCCGGTAGCGCCCGCCCGTCGTCGAGGGCAAGCAGCACCTTGCACCGCGCCGGGTCGGCCAACAGCGAGGCCACCGCGGCGATGTCGGCATCCCCGGTAATCGGAAGCTCGGCTGCGTCACGCATGGCTGACCTCCTCCTGTGTAGGTGTTTCGGCCCGCGCCCAGCGCAGCGCCACCGCGGCGCCGATCAATTGGACTGCGCCACCCACTGCCATCGCGCCCTGTGCACCGAAGGAAGCCATGGCGCTACCCAACACCGCGACACCGACAGTGATACCCACCAGGCGCGCGAGGTTCACGACGCCGGAGGCCAGCCCGGCCCGCTGCAGCGGCACAGCCGACATCGCCACGCCGATCGCCGGGCCAGTGGTCAATGCGAGCCCAACACCCGCGAGCACGAATGACAGCTCGATCAGCCACACATTGGCCTGCGGCCCGACGGCGGCATACAACGCCATCCCCGACGCCATCATGCCCAGCCCACCTGCCATAGGCAGCCGTGGTCCGATCCGGTGCGCCAACGCGTTGACCGCAGGGATGAACACCAGATAGGTGACAGGCATCGGCAGGAACCACATCGCGGTCGCCAACGCGCTGGCGCCCCGATCCTGTTGGAAGGCAAAACTGTTCACCAGCAGCAGCCCGTAGATGCCGAACGTCATCGTGAACGTCGCGATCAGCGCGGCGACGAGTCTGGTGCTACGGAACAGATCCAGCGGCAGCATCGGATTTGCGCTGCGTCGCTGGCTCGCGATAAACGCGGTGACGGCTGCGCCCGCGACGACGGCCAACGCGACGGTCCACGTCGATGCCATCGTGCGTCCCTCGACCAGGACGATGGTCAGCACGCCGAGGCCGAGCATCGCCAGAGCCTGCCCGCGGACGTCGAACCTGGCCGCATCCGGGTCACGGGATTCGGGCAGGTAGCGGTACGTCATCAGCAGCGCGACGACGCCGACCGGCGCGTTCAGCCAGAAGATGTAGCGCCAGCCCAGGCCGTCGGTCAGCACGCCGCCGAGGATCGGGCCGATCGCGGTGCTCATCGCGGCGGCCATCGCCCACGCTGCCGTCGCGCGGGCGCGTTCGACGGGATCGGGAAATGCGGCGGCGGTGATCGCCAGCCCTTGCGGCAGCATCACTGCCGCGCCAACACCCTGGACGCCGCGGGCGACCAGCAACAGCGGCAGCGTGGGGGCCGCCGCGCACGCCAGCGACGCGCCGATGAACGTCGCCAGTCCGATCCGCAGGAGCGTCCGTCTACCGAATTTGTCGCCAAGCGATCCCGCGGTCAGCAGAACTGCGGCGAAGGTGACGTTGTACGCGTCAATGGTCCACTGAGCCCCTGAGATGCCGCCGCCGAGGTCGTCGCGGATGGCGGGCAAGGCCAGGTTGACCGCGTTGGCGTCGATGAGGCCGACGAAAAGTCCCAGGTAGGCGGCGATCAAGGTCAACGCGGTGCGTGAGTTGAACCTTCTCGTGTGCATGCACCCGAACGTATGCCCGGAATGATTCGACCCCAGTCGAACTATTCTCAGCGGTCAGGCAGTGGATGCTCAACGATGGTGCGCCGACGGTGCGGTTCGCGTTCGCGGCGTTTGGCGGCGAGGTAGACCTGTGCGGTTTCGTCGGCCACGGTGTGCCAGTCGAAGTCGTTCGTGAGGCGTTCCCGGGCGGCAATCGCCATGCGCTGCGCGGCGGTTGGATCGTCGAGCACCCTACGGACGGCGTTGGCCAGGCCCGCAACATCGCGCGGCGCGTACGACATGCCGGTCTGCCCGTTGATCACCGCCTCACCGAGGCCGCCGACGTTGGACGTGACGAGCGGGATGCCGGTGGCGGCCGCCTCCAGCGCGACGATGCCGAATGGTTCGTAGTGACTGGGCAGCACACAGGCGTCGGCGGTGTGCAGGAGCTGCACCAACTCGTCGTGATCGAGCCTGCCGACGAACGTTGTCGCCTTGAGTACCTTGTGCTTTCGTGCCTGCTCGACGAGCCAACCCTGCTGCGTGCCGTCACCGGCGATGGTCAACGTCGTGCCGGGGTGAGTGCGCCGGATGCGGGGCAGCGCGGCGATCGCGTCGTGAATGCCCTTCTCGTACTCGAGTCGTCCCAGGTACATCAATTGCGGGGGTCCGCTACGCGGTTGCCGCCTGGCGAACGGCCAGAGCGCCGCATCGATTCCGTTGCGGATCACCCGTGTTTCGACAAGTCCGGGGCCGAACAGTTCGGTGATCTCGTCGCTCATCGACGCCGAACACGTGATGAGCGAATCGGATTCGTGCACGAGCCACGATTCGACGGCGTGTACTTGGCGGCTGATCGCCCCGGACACCCAACCTGAATGCCTGCCCGCCTCGGTGGCGTGGATGGTGGAAACCAGTGGCACGTCGAAGTATTCGGCAAGCGTGATCGCCGGATGCGCGGCGAGCCAGTCGTGGGCGTGCACGACATCGGGCCGCCAGGGCCGGCCGCGGCGGTCCTTGATGGCCAATCCGGCGCGGACCATTGAATGCCCCATGGCCAGCGTCCACGCCATCATGTCGGCGCCGAAGTCGAATTCGTGCGGATCCTGCGCGGCGGCGATGACCCTGACGTCTTCGGTGATTTCGTCGGTCGACGGATGCGTGCTCGGGTCGGTTCCTGTCGGCCTGCGGCTCAGCACCACGACCTCGTGTCCGGCCGCCGCCAGTGCCGTCGCCAAGTTGTAGACGTGCCTGCCGAGCCCGCCGACCACCACTGGCGGGTACTCCCACGACACCATCAAGACTTTCATCGGTGAGTGACCCCAAAGTGCCAAGAATTTGCGGCGTGTCGCGTGCAAACACGGTCGCTCGGCGTGGTCCTCACCGGGGTAGCCGCCTTGCATCGAGGCCGCCGAACAATCCGTCGGCGCGGTTCCACCCGTCGGCCAGGCGCTGCGCATGCGCGCTGCGGCCCGACGCCAGCGCGTCGGCGATCTCGCGCGTGGCGTGCGCGTGCAGGTGGGCGCGGTAGCGCGCGTAGTCGGCCGCGGAGTTCTTGCTCACCATGAAGGGCCAGTCGCTGGACACCGTGAGCAACGTCTCGCGCAGAATCTGGTCGGCGACGAAGTTACGCGCGGGCGGCGTGTTGGTTTCGCCGAGCGCTTTGTCGACGGTGGTCAGCGCGGTGTCGACGACCTCGGTGTTCAACCGCACCAGATCGGCGACCTGTTCGCCGGCCCACACCTGCCAGTCCTTGCCGGAACCCCAAGAGCTGGGCGGCAATTCGACGGGTGCGCCCACGAATCCGTCGGCGACCGCGTCGGAAAGCGTGCCGACCCGCACCCCAGCCGCTGGCAGCGCGCGCAGCACCCGCTCCAGCCACATCGGGCCCTCGTACCACCAATGGCCGAACAGTTCGGTGTCGAATGCCGCCACCACGTGCGCGGGTCTGCCGATGCGGTCGGACTCGCTGATCAGCCGGTCGCGCACCAACCCGACGAAATCGGCGACGTGCACGTCGACCGCGTGGTCGGCGCGCTCGGGGTCGTAGGGCGCCTTGGCCTCCGACGGCACGTTGCGCCCGGTGACCCGCGCCGGCTTGAGGCCGGTGACGTGGTCGTAGGTGTGGAAATCGCGATACGCGGCGTGGCCGGGGTAGCCGGACTTCGGCGACCACACCCGATAGCTGACCTGCAAGTCGCGGCCGAACGCCACGACGTCTGACGCACCGACCGGCCTGCCCAGCGCCGTGTCGCCATGCAGAGACGGGCCGTCGACCATGAAGTGGCCGACACCCGCTGCGGCATAACCGGTTTCCATGCCTGGCGCATATGCGCATTCCGGCGCCCAGATGCCCTTCGGGGTGTGCGCGAAGCGCTGACCGGCGTCGGCCAATCCTTCGCACAACGCGAATTCGCGCAATCGCGGGTTCAGCAGCGGCTGGAACGGGTGGGACAGCGGGCCGCCGAGCAGTTCGATGGTGCCCGCGTCGATCAGTCCGCGCAGTAGTGGACTGCCGCCGTGCCGCCACAGCGTCGCGAAGTCGTCGAGTTCACGGTCTGCCTCGGCGAGCTCTCGAATGCCGAACGCGCGCAACGGTTCACTCAGCGTCGTGGCTTCCAACGCCCGCAACCGCCAGTTGGCCAGCCAGTGATGCATGCCGGACAGGCAGTACGGGTCGTCGAGTTGCGCGGTCACCACCGGCGTCATCCCCAACGTCACCAGATGCGTGCGATCTTCGTCGGCGAGCGTGCGCAGCACCCGCATCAACGGCAGATAGGCCGCCGACCACGACTGGTAGAGCCACTCCTCGCCGACCGGCCAGCGGCCGTGGTGCGCCAGCCATGGCAGATGGGTGTGGAGAACGAGGGTGAATAACCCCGGAGCCGGGGGGCCGGCGACATCTAACCCCGGAGCCGGGGGGCCGGCGACATCTAACCCCGGAGCCGGGGGGCCGGCGACATCTGGCCTTGGAGCCGGAGTCGTCACGGCCGCACCGCGATTGCGACCAGATCGAGGCTGTCGTCGATATTGCCGTCAGCCGTGACGTCGAAGTCGTCGATCGTCACCGAGGCGACGTCGGCGAGCAGCTCATCGGGCCACGGCGCATCGGCCAACGCTCGGGTGATCTGGGCATCGATGATCGACCCACCATGCCGTGCGTCGAGTTCGGCCAAACCAGGCCCGTGGAATACTCCCAACATCGACTCCACCGAAAAGCCGCCCCCGCTCAGAAGTTCCGTCAATTCCGCGGCGTTGAGTTCGCGGGTGTGGAACGGGTTGATCGGGGTGTCGCGGCCGGGGGAGAAGGTGATCCGGTTCGGTGTCGACATCAACAGCACTCCGCCCGGCCGCAGCACACGATGACATTCGGCAACGAATTGCCCCTGATCCCACAGGTGTTCGATCACCTGGAAGTTGACCACGACGTCGACCGCGCCGTTTTCCAGCGGCAGCTCGGCGAGATTGCCGTGGCGCATGTCGACGCGCGGATAGCGGGCGCGCACATGCGCGACGGCCGACTCGTCGTAGTCGAGCCCGATGACTCGCCGCGCCTTCTCCGCGATCAAGTCCGCGCCGTAGCCCTCGCCACAGCCGGCCTCGAGCACGTCAAGGCCGGCGCAGCGGTCGACCAGCCGTGCGTAGACCACCTCGTGGCGGCGGAACCAGTAGTTCTCCTCCGCCAACCCGGGGATGGTGCGTTCGCCGGTAAGGGGCAACGCGGCGCCCTCGTCGGGGCACCCAAGCGAACCGTTGCTAACGAATGAGGCGCTCATTGCAAGGCAGGCTAACGCGGATCGGCCCGATGGCGAATGGTTCGTCGACTACGGGCTGCTAGAACGCAAACTTCGACCAGCTATGGTGTTCGTGCGCACCAGCACAAGTTACCGGCGGGTAACATGGTGGTGGTTGCTTCAAACGTGGTAATGCAGGCCGGTCGCCCGGCCTCTGCTGAGGAGGACGAACCAGAGTCATGACGAACATCGTGGTCCTGATCAAACAGGTCCCTGACACTTGGTCGGAGCGCAAGCTGTCCGACGGCGATTTCACCCTCGATCGGGATGCGGCCGACGCTGTGCTCGACGAGATCAACGAGCGCGCCGTCGAAGAGGCGCTGCTGATCAAGGAGAAGGAAGCCGCCAACGGAACCGAGAGCACTGTGACAGTGCTCACAGCCGGCCCCGAGCGTGCCACCGAGGCCATCCGCAAAGCCCTGTCGATGGGTGCCGATAAGGCGGTGCACCTGCTCGACGACGGCATGCACGGCTCCGACATGGTGCAGACCGGCTGGGCGCTGGCCCGCGCGCTGGGCACCATCGAGGGCACCGAGTTGGTGATCGCCGGTAACGAGGCCACCGACGGCGTCGGCGGCGCGGTTCCCGCGATCATCGCGGAGTACCTGGGCCTGCCGCAGTTGACCCACCTTCGTAAGGTGTCCGTCGAGGGCGGCAAGGTGACCGGCGAGCGCGAAACCGATGACGGCGTGTTCACCGTCGAGGCGCCGCTGCCCGCGGTGGTGTCGGTCAACGAGAAGATCAACGAGCCCCGCTTCCCGTCCTTCAAAGGCATCATGGCCGCCAAGAAGAAGGAAGTGACGACGCTGACGCTGGCCGAGATCGGCGTCGAGGCCGACGAGGTTGGCGTCGCCAATGCCGGTTCCAAGGTCACCACGTCCACCCCGAAGCCGCCGAAGACGGCAGGCGAGAAGGTCACCGACGAGGGCGACGGCGGCACGAAGGTCGCCGAGTACCTGGTTGCGCAAAAGATCATCTAGCCGACACCTCCCAAAGACTCAGGAAGACAGAGACATATGGCTGAAGTACTTGTGCTCGTCGAGCATGCCGATGGTGCGGTGAAGAAGATCACCGCCGAACTGATCACCGCCGCCCGCAGGCTGGGCGAGCCCTCCGCGGTCGTGGTGGGCAAGCCGGGCACCGCGGCGGCGCTGACCGATGCGTTGAAGGAGGCGGGCGCTGCGAAGATCTACGTCGCGGAGTCCGACGACGCCGAGAACTACCTGATCACCCCGTACGTGGACGTGCTCGCCGCGTTGGTGGAGTCGGCCAGCCCGGCCGGTGTGCTGCTGGCGGCCAGCGCCGACGGCAAGGAGATCGGCGGCCGGCTGGCCGCTCGTATCGGCTCCGGCATCCTGACCGACGTGGTCGACGTCCAGGAGGGCGGCAAGGCCATCCACTCGATCTTCGGTGGCGCGTTCACCGTCGAGGCGGAGTCCACCGGTGAGACCCCGGTGATCACCGTCCGTCCTGGCGCGATCGAGGCCGAGCCCGCCGCGGGCGCCGGTGAGGTGGTCAACGTCGAGGTGCCCGCGCAGGCCGAGAATGCGACGAAGATCACCAAGCGTGAGCCCGCCGTCGCAGGCGACCGCCCAGAGCTCACCGAGGCCACCGTCGTGGTCTCCGGTGGTCGTGGCGTCGGCAGCGCCGAGAACTTCAGCGTGGTCGAGGAATTGGCCGACTCGCTCGGTGCCGCGGTCGGTGCGTCGCGCGCCGCGGTCGACTCCGGCTACTACCCGGGCCAGTTCCAGGTGGGCCAGACCGGCAAGACCGTGTCTCCGCAGCTCTACATCGCGCTGGGCATCTCTGGTGCGATCCAGCACCGCGCAGGCATGCAGACGAGCAAGACGATCATCGCGGTGAACAAGGACGAGGAGGCGCCGATCTTCGAGATCGCCGACCTCGGAATCGTCGGCGACCTGTTCAAGGTCGCGCCGCAGCTGACCGAGGCGATCAAGGCACGCAAGGGTTAATCCACCCGTACCAACGCCCCCGGACACGTCGGTGTTCGGGGGCGTTGTCGTTTCCGGATGAGACTACGGACTTTCAAGGGTTCGGCCGCGGCCCTCGAGTGTCAGTGTTGACGTATGAAGATTTCAGTCATCGGCGCCACTGGCCTGATCGGTTCGAAGGTGGTCGCCCTGCTAGAGGGTGAAGGACACGATGTCGTTGCGGTGTCGCGCGCGTCGGGGGCCGACGTGCTCACCGGCGAGGGGCTGGCCGACGCGCTGGCGGGCGCCGACGTTCTCGTCGATCTGACCAATTCACCGTCGTTCGACGACGAACCTGTGATGGACTTCTTCACCCGCTCCTCGGCGAACCTGGTGGCGGCCGCCAAACAGGCGGGCGTGGGTCATTACGTGGCGTTGTCGATCGTCGGTGTCGACGGACTGCCCGACAGTGGCTACATGCGCGCAAAAGTGGCGCAGGAGAAGACGATTGCCGACTCCGGTCTGCCGTACACGATCATGCGCGCGACGCAGTTCGATGAGTTCACCGAGTCGATCGTCGCGGCACTGGACACCGGCGATGAGGTGCGCGCGCCGGACGCGCTGATCCAGCCGATCGCCGCCGATGACGTCGCCGCCGAGGTGGCCCGGGCTGCGGTCGCGGGTGCCACCCGCGGTGTCGTCAACATTGGTGGACCGCAGAAGATTTCGTTCGCCGACCTGGCCCGGCGCGTGCTCGCCAAGCAGGGCGTCGACAAGCCTGTCGTGGTCGATCCGCACGCCACCTACTTCGGCGCCGCGCTGCAGCGCACCAGTCTGGTCACCGCCTGACTGATCCCAAATCGATCAAGGAGCAACAATGTTCGACACCGATGAGCTGGCCAAGGCCATCACCACCATCCAAACCGTCAAACCTCCCTTCATTCCCGAGGGCGCCGAGGTGATGACGGTGATCATCGAGTGGCCGCCGGGAAGCGCGGGCGCGCCGCCGCACCGCCACCCCGGCGGGCCGTCATTCGGCTACGTGCTCGAGGGCGAGATGCTCTTCGAGCTCGAGGGCGAAGCCCCGCGGGTGATCAAGGCCGGTGAGGCGTTCTGGGAGCCGGGCGGTGACATCATCCACTACTCGGACGCCAACAACCGCACCGACGTTGCGCTGCGGTTTCTCGTCACGATGATCTGTCTGCCGGGTGTGCCGATGCTCGTTGTCGTCGACGACGACGAACTCGAGCAGCGCAAGGACCGGCGCGTCCCACGATCATGACCGAGTTCGACGAAGTCGTGCGGCAACGCCGGTCCACCCGGTTGTTCCTGCGCGACAAGCCTGTGCCCCGCGAACTGCTCGACGAGGCGTTCGCGCTGGCGATGCGTGCGCCGTCGAACTCCAACGTGCAGCCGTGGCGGGTGTTCGTCGCATCGGGGCCGCGGCGCGACCGGTTGGTCGAGGCGCTTCTCGAGGAGGCCGCCGTCGAGCTGCCCGTGACCAAGGGCATCCCGGAAAGCTACCTGCCCCTGCGACGCGAACTCGGAGCGCTGGTCTACGGCTCGATGGGCATCGCACGACACGACAAGGAGGGCAGGCGGCTGGCCCAGCTGCGCAACTGGGAGTTCTTCCGTGCGCCTGTCGGCGCGGTGGTGTGCATGCACCGCGACCTCGGGCCGGTCGACGCGGTCGGGGTGGGCATGTTCCTGCAGACACTCGTCCTGGCCCTCACCGAACGCGGGCTGGGCACCTGCGTGCAGGTCTCCATTGCGGCCTATCCCGACGTGCTGCGGGCCCACCTCGGGATCCCGGAGGACCTGACCGTGCTCTGCGGGCTGTCGATCGGGTACCCGGACCCCGCGTTCCCCGCCAACAACCTCGCGACCCCGCGAAAGCCGATCGAGTCGAACGTGGTGTTCCTGGATAGCTGACGCGACCGCCCAAGTCGTCACCTAGCGCTCACAAACACGTCACCGCCGCGATGCCGTCCCGAGATGCGGCTACGCGACCGTGCAGCGTATGAGCACTGCTTCTGTACTCATCGCCGCAGATCCGCCGACCCTGTCAACAGACACCCCTCGCTACACCCTGCTGTTGTCCACCGACCCTGCGCTCGTCGAGGCCGCGCAGCGCCTCCGCCACGACGTGTTCACCTCCGAGCCCGGTTTCGCATTGGCTGGCGCGGCCGATGGCCTGGACGCCGATCGGTTCGACGAGCACTGTGATCACCTCCTGGTTCGCGAGGACAACTCCGGTGAACTCGTCGGCTGCTACCGGATGCTGCCACCGCCGGGCGCGATCGCCGCCGGAGGGCTCTACACCGCAACGGAATTCAATGTTCAGGGGCTCGACGCACTGCGACCCTCGCTGGTGGAGATGGGCCGCGCCGTGGTGCGCGAAGACCACCGCAACGGCGGCGTGGTGCTGCTGATGTGGGCAGGCATCCTGGCCTACCTGGACCGCTGCGGCTACGACTACGTCACCGGTTGCGTGTCCGTGCCCGTCCACGGCTGCGCGGACGAGGCGCCCGGCAGCCAGATCCGCGGGGTCCGCGACTACGTGCGACGCCGCCACGCCGCGCCCGCGGAGTACACCGTCCACCCGTACCGGCCGGTGACCGTCGCCGGCCGGCGCCTCGACGAGATCGACCCGCCGCGCCGGGTGAACGTGCCGCCGCTGATGCGCGGCTACCTGCGGCTGGGAGCCCAGGTCTGCGGTGAACCCGCCCACGATCCCGACTTCGGTGTCGGCGACTTCCCCGCGTTGCTCGACAAGCGCAAGGCCGACACCCGGTACCTCAAGCGGTTGCGGTCGGTGGGGGCGGCGACCGCAATGGCAGGCGGAATCCCGTCATGACCACCGACCATTCCTGGGTGCCACGCGCGACGTGCGACACCAGTTGTGTGCACAGCGACCACGCGGCCGGCCATTCAGTGGCGGTGGCCTGGCGCATCGCGGTGCGTGCGACGTTTGCGATGCTCCTGTTGTCCGCGCTGCCGTTGCTGGCCGTCCCGATGCCAGGCCGTTCCCACCTGCAACGGGGGTACTGCCGAATGATGCTGCGCTGCCTCGGGATGCGAATTACGGTCTCCGGCGGGCCGATCCGGAACCTACGCGGAGTGCTCGTGGTCAGCGGCCACGTCTCGTGGGTGGACATCTTCGCCATCGGCGCCGTCATGCCGGGATCGTTCGTGGCACGCGCCGACCTCATCGACTGGCCCGCACTGGGCGTGCTGGCCCGCATCATGAAGGTCATCCCGATCGACCGGGCCAGCCTGCGACGGCTGCCCGATGTGGTGAGCACCGTCGCAACCAGGCTGCGGGCGGGCCACACGGTGGTGGCGTTTCCGGAGGGCACCACCTGGTGCGGCCTTGCGTACGGCCCGTTCCGGCCCGCGATGTTCCAGGCCGCCGTCGACGCGGGCAGGCCGGTGCAGCCGTTGCGGCTGAGCTACCACCATCGTGACGGTAGGCCGTCGACGCTGGCCGCCTACGTCGGCGACGACACCTTGATCGCCTCCATTCGACGGCTCGTTACGGCCCGCCGAACGGTCGTTCACGTGCAGGTCGAGTCGCTGCAGCTGCCGGGAATCTCCCGACGCGACCTGGCGGCACGGTGCGAAGCGGCGGTGCGCGGCGACACGTCGCGGCGCGGCCACGGTCACGCCCTGGTGGCCTGACCTCGGATTCGGGGTCGCCGTTGCGTGCCGGTTAGCATGGAACGGTTATGACCTCGAACAGGACGGTCTACCTCGATCACGCCGCCACCACCCCGATGCACCCTGCTGCCATCGAGGCGATGACGGCGGTGTTGGCGACGGTCGGCAACGCGTCGTCATTGCACGGCACAGGCCGGGTCGCGCGCCGCAGGATGGAAGAGGCCCGCGAATCGTTGGCCCACCTGCTGGGCGCCCGCCCGTCGGAGGTGATCTTCACCGCGGGCGGTACCGAGAGCGACAACCTCGCCGTCAAGGGTATCTACTGGGCCCGCCGCGACGCTGATCAGCGCCGTCGACGCATTGTCACCACGCCCGTCGAGCACCACGCCGTCCTGGATGCGGTGCAGTGGCTGGCCGAGCACGAAGGCGCCGAGGTGACGTGGTTGCCTGTCGGCGACGACGGATCCGTCGCGCCCGCAGATCTGCGAGAAGCGCTGCAGGCCGGCGATGACGTGGCACTGGTCTCGATCATGTGGGCCAACAACGAGGTCGGAACCATCATGCCGATCCCTGAATTGGCCTCTATCGCAACGGAATTCGATGTTCCCATGCATAGCGACGCCGTCCAGACCATCGGTCAGATTCCGGTGGACTTCGGCGCGAGCGGCCTGTCGGCGATGAGCGTGGCAGCCCACAAATTCGGCGGCCCGATGGGTGTCGGCGCGCTGCTGTTGCGACGTGACACAGCCTGCGTGCCGCTGCTGCACGGCGGCGGCCAGGAGCGCGACGTGCGGTCCGGCACACCGGACGTCGCGGGCGCGGTCGCGATGGCCGCCGCCGCGAAGGTGGCGATCGAGGGATTGGCGGCGAACAGCGTGCGCGTGCAGTCCCTGCGCGACCGGTTGATCGACGGCGTGCTGTCGGGGATCGACGACGCATACGTCAATGGCGCCACCGGTGACGGCCGGCTGCCGGGTAACGCACACTTCACCTTCCGCGGCTGCGAAGGCGATTCGCTGCTGATGCTGCTCGACGCCAAGGGCGTTGAATGCTCGACGGGTTCGGCGTGCACCGCGGGCGTCGCGCAGCCTTCGCACGTGCTGCTGGCGATGGGCGTCGAGCCCGCCAGCGCACGGGGTTCACTGCGATTGTCGTTGGGCCACACCAGCACTGAAGCCGACATCGACGCCGCACTGGCGGTACTGCCCGTGGCAGTCGAACGGGCGCGCCAGGCGGCGCTGGCCAGCGCGGGGGCGGCGGAACAATGAGAGTGCTCGTCGCGATGAGCGGCGGGGTCGACTCGTCAGTGGCGGCCGCGCGCATGGTCGACGCCGGACACGACGTCGTCGGTGTGCATCTGGCGTTGTCGTCGGCTCCGGGCACATTGCGGACCGGATCGCGTGGCTGCTGCTCGAAGGAGGATGCAGGCGACGCTCGCCGCGTCGCCGATGTGCTCGACATTCCGTTCTACGTATGGGATTTCGCAGACCGGTTCAAAGACGATGTGATCGACGACTTCGTCGCGTCGTATGCGCGCGGTGAGACGCCGAATCCATGCGTGCGGTGCAACGAGAAAATCAAGTTCTCGGCGTTGTCTGCTCGTGCGTTGGCGCTCGGCTTCGACGCCGTCGCCACCGGCCACTACGCCAGGCTCTCCGACGGTCGGCTGCGCCGCGCCGTCGACGCGGACAAGGACCAGTCCTATGTGCTCGGGGTGCTGACGGCCGAGCAACTGCGACACGCGGTGTTCCCGATCGGCGACACGCCCAAGCCGCGGATTCGCGAGGAAGCCGCACACCGCGGGCTGGCCGTCGCCGAGAAACCCGACAGCCACGACATCTGCTTCATCCCGTCGGGGGACACCCGCGCGTTTCTTGGCGCCAGAATCGGCGTTCGGCCCGGCGCCGTCGTGGACGCGGGCGGCACCGTGCTCGCCGAACACGACGGTATCCACGGATTCACCATCGGACAGCGTAAGGGGCTTGGCATCGCGGGCCCCGGCCCTGATGGGCGGCCGCGCTACGTGACCGGTATCGACGCCGACACCGGCACCGTGCACGTCGGGGACAAAACCGCTTTGGACGTCTGGACGCTGACCGGCGCCAAGCCCGTGTTCACGGCCGGGGCGCCACCGCACGGACCCGTGGAGTGCGACGTGCAAGTGCGCGCGCACGGCGGCGTCGCCGACGGCGTCGCCGAGGTGCGCGACCGGCGACTGGTCGTCGACCTTCGCACCCCGCTGCGTGGCGTGGCGCCGGGGCAGACGATGGTGCTTTACCGCCGCGACCCCGACGGCGACGAGGTCATCGGCAGCGCGACGATCACCCGCTGACGCTCGGCGAACGTGAGCTCGTGCGCGAAAAATCGCTGATGATTCGAGCGGTAATGCACGTTCGCGGGCCAGTCAGTCCGGGACGTTGGCCAGTATGTTCGTCATCACGATGTCGGGCACCGATTCCGGAAACGCGCATGACGTGACTTCGATGAGAACGACATTCTTCACCCGGTAGTCGCGACCGCAGCCGTTGCCGGGCCGCATCTGCAGCGAGTCCGGCGTCGAACTCCAGTCCCCGACGAACATCCCACCCAGCGGTGTCGTGCTGCAGCCGTCGACAAGCGCGACCAGTCCGTCGAAAGCGCGATGCGCAGTCGCGGGGTCCCGGTATGCCGCGGCACCCTCGGAGATCAGCCCACCGTCGGGTGGATTCTGAAACGTGGTCTTGTGGAACTCTTCCACGTCGCGGCCGAACGTCTGAGTCTCTTCGAACACCCATTGACATTGCGGCGGAGTGGTTTTCGCGAGTTGATCAATGTCGACAGGCACCTTGCCGTCCATGCTCGGGATGATCGTCAGGTCGTCGCCCGCTCCGGTGATCGCCCGCATCTGTGCCTGGTCGAGCATCACGGTCTCGACGTCGACCGGTGACAGCGACTCGTCGTCGACGCCGGGAACGGCCCGCACCGGGTTACCGCCAACGGTCTGAGAACATCCCGACGCGACCAAGATCGCGCCGCACCAGACCGCCAACGTTCTCATGCCGTGGTCCCCTTCCGGATCGAGAGTAACCGGATCGCATATCGTCGAACGAGTGAGTGTTTTTGCCGCAGCGACCGGGATCGGGTCGTGGCCAGGATCGTCGCCGCGCGAAGCAGCCGAGATCGTGATCGGTGAACTGCACACGCTGCCCCATCTTGTCGAGCTACCCGCCCGCGGCGTGGGGGCCGACATGATCGGGCGTGCCGGCGCACTGCTGGTCGACATCGGCATCGACACCGTGCCCCGCGGCTATCGCATTGCCGGCGGCCGCAGTTCGGTGATGCGACGGGCGGCCAGCCTGCTCGACGAGGACGTCGACGCGCTCGAGGAGGCGTGGGAGAAGGCAGGCCTGCGCGGCGGGGCCCGCACCGTGAAGGTGCAGGCGCCAGGGCCCATCACGCTGGCCGCCGAACTCGAGCTGTCAGGCGGCCACCGCGCGATCACCGATTCGGGTGCGCTGCGGGATTTGGCGGGCTCGCTGGCCGAGGGCGTTGCGACACACCGCGCGCAGTTGGAAAAGCGCCTTCAGACGCCGGTGGTGGTGCAGTTCGACGAACCGTCGTTGCCTGCGGCCTTGGCGGGCAGGCTGACCGGAGTGACGAGCTTGACGCCGGTCCACCCGGTCGACGAGCCGATGGCCATGGGGCTGCTGGACGACTGCGTGGCCGTAATCGGCGGTGACGTGTTGCTGCACAGCTGCGCACCCGGATTGCCGTGGAAAGCTCTGCAAGGCAGCGCAATTCACGCCGTGTCCGTTGATGTGTCGACGTTGACCGCGGCGGATCTGGATGGACTGGGCGACTTTGTGGACGGCGGTCGCACCGTCATGCTGGGCACCGTCTCAGCGACTGCGCCCGCGTCGCGGCCGTCGGCAGAGGAGGTCGCGAAGTCCGCGGCAGCCGTCACCGACCGGCTGGGATTCCCGCGCTCGGTGCTTCGTGAGCGCATCGGCATCACACCGGCCTGCGGGCTCGCGGGCGCCACCCCGCAGTGGGCTCGGATCGCCGTCGAACTCGCGCAGAAGGCCGCCGACGGGTTCGCAGCCGATCCCGACGCGATCTAATTCGCGCAACCAAAAGGTTGCGTGTGGGGCGATGCACCGCTACCGTCTAAGGCAACCAGGAGGTTGCGCATGAGTAGCGATCGAATCGAAAAGGAAGTCGTGCTGCGGGCCCCGCTCGAGCGGGTGTGGCGGGCGATCAGCGACGCCGACCAGTTCGGCCAGTGGTTCGGTGTTCGCTTCGACGGCCCGTTCGTCGAGGGCACCTCCGTGACGGGAGTGATCACTCCGACGACCGTCGACGAGGACGTCGCCCGCATGCAGGAGCCGCACGCGGGCACCGCCGACACCTGGCACATCGTCGCGGTCGAGCCGCAACGGCGGCTGGCCTTCCGCTGGCATCCCTACCCGGTCGAGGCGGGGGGCGAACCGGAGCCGACCACGCTGGTGGAGTTCACCCTCACCGAGACCGACGGCGGAGTGCTGTTGCGCATCGTCGAATCCGGATTCGACAAGATTCCCGCCGAGCGTCGGGCGGCCGCATTCGAGGGCAACAGCCAAGGGTGGGCCAAGCAGACCGAACTGGTGGGCAAGTACCTGGCGCTCAGCGAGCAGGTGTGAGCGGCCACGCAGTCGTCGCCAGAGCGCCTGTGTTCGACGCGCTCGGCGATCCCAATCGGCTGCGCATCGTCGTCAGGCTGTGCGAAGACGGCCCCTGTTCGACGTCGCAAGTCGCCGAGGTGATCCCGGTGAGCAGGCAAGCGGCCACCAAGCATCTGTCTCTGCTCGCGGCGGTAGGCCTGGTGAGCAGCGAGCGCAATGGCAGACAACGCATCTGGCGGATCGAGACCGGACCGCTCACCGAGGCCAGTGAATACCTCACAGGGTTGTCGAAACGCTGGGACAATGCCATCGAGCGGTTGCGCGCCTACGTCGAAAACGAATGAAAACGAATAGCGTCGCTAACGTATTTGCGTTGTTTCGTCAAACGGATGGTTTGACGGGACGTCGCCATGCAAGAATTCATTTCGCACGTCTGTCCAAGTCTTTGCCACTCGCGGGAGAGGAACTGTGGCTCGAGCGAACCGCCGCATTGCGGCAGGCGTCGGTCTTGTGGCTGCATGCCTTCTGGTCACCGCCCCGTGCGCGGCGGTGGCCGTCGCCGACCCCGGTGCTCGACACGGCAGCCACCAGCGAGACAACACCAGCAGCAAGCGGGGCGCGGAGAACGCCAATCCGCGCGGCAGTGGATCTGACTACAGCGACGACAAGATCAACGGTGGCGCCAACTCCACCAGGGAGGGCAGGCCGTCGACCCGAGTGGGGTCGGGCCGGGCATCCGGCACGTCCGAGGAGCGGCCAAGCAATGACTACAGCCCCAACGCGGGGGGACAGAGCAACGCCCCGAAGGTGACCGTCGGCGACGGCCGCAGTCCCGGCATCCAGAGTCGAGATCCTGGGCCGCGGTGGGGTTGGCGCGCGCCTGCACCGGCGGCGCCGCCACCGCCGCCACCGCCGATCCTCACGGTTCCACTGAACCCGCCCGCGGTCCGTCCCGCGCCGCCGCACCCCGGCGTCGTCGAGCAGTTGGTGGTGTCGCCGACGGCGGGAACCGCAGATCCGCTGTGGGGCGTGGCCGGGTTGCTGCTGATCCCCGCGGCCGGGGCTGTGCTCGGGTACCGGCAGGCGCGCGGCGCGCATTCGGCGGCGGAGCTAAGTCGCCGCTCGTAGATCCTTACGCAGGATCTTGCCGGACGCCGACTTCGGGATGGCGTCGATGAACTCCACCTGGCGCACCTTCTTGTACGGGGCGACCTGGCCGGCGACGAACTCCATCACCTCGTCAGCGGTCAGCTCGGCGCCGGATTGCTTGACCACGAACGCCTTTGGCACCTCCTCACCTTCGGCGTCGTTGGCGCCGATGACGGCGGCGTCAGCGATCCCGGGGTGCGACAGCAACACGGCCTCCAATTCGGCGGGCGGCACCTGGTAGCCCTTGTACTTGATCAGCTCCTTTAGCCGGTCCACGATGTACACGCAGCCGCAGGCGTCGACCTGCGCCAAATCGCCGGTGTGCAACCAACCTTCGTCGTCGATGGTCTCCTTGGTGGCCTGCTCGTTGCCGAGATAGCCCGCCATCACATTGGGGCCCTTGAACCACAGCTCACCGGTCTGGCTGAGACCCTCTGCAGGAGGGTCGATTTCATCGCCGGTTTCCGGGTCGATGAGTTTGGACGCGGCATTGGACACCGTCCAGCCGACCGAGCTCAACGGCGCGACGGTGCCCATGTTGGCCACGCCGCCGTCGAATGGGGTGATGTGGCTGACCGGGCTCAGCTCACTCATGCCGTAGCCCTGCACCACCCGGCAGCCAAGCCGCTTGGCGACCGCATGCCCGAGGTCGGCGTCCAGTGGGGCGGCGCCGGACATCACCACATTCAGCGACGACAGGTCGTAGTCGTCGATCAGCGGATGTTTGGCCAGCGCCACCGCGACCGGCGGCGCGATGAACGCGATCGTGCACTTGTGGTTCTGGATATTGCCGAGGAATTCGCCGAGGTCGAAGCTCGGCATCACCACCAACCGGGCGCGTGCATGCAGAGCGGCGTTGAGCAGCACAGTCATTCCGTAAATGTGGAAAAACGGCAACACGGCCAAAACCACGTCGTCGGCGACGATCCCGTGCAGCGGCCGGATCTGCGCGACGTTGGCCACCAGGTTGCGGTGGGTGAGCATCACACCCTTCGGATTGCCGGTGGTGCCCGAACTGTAGGGCAGCGCCGCCAGATGCGACGACGGGGCGAAACTCACCTCCGGCGCAGGCGCACCGCTGGCCATCAGATCCGCGGCGTTGGGATGGCCGGTGGCGTCTTGCCCCTCGCCGTCGAGCACCACCAGTTCGGTGTCGGCCAAACCGACTGCGGCGGCGGCTTCTTTCGCGTGCGCCAGCAGCGGTGTGACCGTCACCAGCATCTTGGCCTTCGAGTCGGTCAACTGCTTCGAGATGTCATTTGCGGTGAACAACGCATTGATGGTGGTGGCCGTGGCCCCCGACCGCAGAATGCCGTGGAACGCCACCGCGAAGCCGGAACTGTTCGGCGACAGCAGGCCGACGACATCGCCGACACCGATGCCCCGGCTCGCCAGTGCGCCGGCGAACGCGTCGATACGCCCGATCATTTCGCGGTACGTGGTCTGCCTGCCCGACTTGGCGTCGACGAGCGCGACGCGGTCGAGATCGCCGTCGTCTATGTCGCCGAACAGGAAGTCGTACACGCTCGTGGAGGGGATGTCGACTTCGGGGAAGGGGCTGGCGAAACTCATTGGCCTCCGATCAGACTTCGTCGAGTTGTTTGATGAGCTTCTTTGGTGCGATCAACCGGAACGACGCGTCGACGAGTTCGGTCACTTCGTTCCAGTCGATTTTTTTGCGCGCCGTGAAATCCAAACCCAGCCAGCCGAACGGCCCCATATAAGCCGGGAAGAAGAAACGGCTGTCCTGCTCGAGCGCTCTGCGGTCACTCTCGTCGACCTTCACCAGAATCGAATGTGGGTATTGCCGGTACTCGCCCTTCACGTCGGTCTTGGCGCTGCCGCCGTACATGACGAACATCTTCGGCGCGCAGAACACCGGCCTGCCCCACGAGATCTTCTCGAAGGCTCCTGAGAAGGCCAGGCAGATCTCGCGCACTTCCGCCAGCCCCAGGTCGTCGTCGCGAAACATGATCGGGTGCGGCATGCCGCCAGCGTAGCCGCTGCTGTCGACGTGTCGGCCTGCTCGGATAGCCTCACCAGAGTGAGCCCAAAGGCAACCCCGGACCGAGGCGCAATCGATGCCGAGACGGTGCTGGCCGAACAGGCCGAAGAAGCCCCGGATGCCGACCTGCGCCGCCGCTGGCAAGAACTCGCCGACGAGGTGCGTGAGCACCAGTTCCGCTACTACGTCCGCGACGCGCCGATCGTCTCGGACGCCGAGTTCGACAAGCTGCTGCGCGAACTGCAGGCGCTCGAGGACCAGCACCCCGAACTGCGCACCCCGGACTCGCCGACACAACTGGTCGGCGGTGCCGGGTTTGCCACCGACTTCACCCAGGCCGAACACCTCGAGCGGATGCTCTCGCTTGACAACGTGTTCGCACCCGAGGAGCTGGCGGCCTGGGCCACCCGCATCAAGGGTGAGATCGGGGACAAGGCGCACTACCTGTGCGAGCTGAAGATCGACGGGGTGGCGTTGGCGCTGGTCTACCGCGACGGTCGACTGGAACGCGCGGCCACCCGCGGCGACGGCCGCACCGGTGAGGACGTCACGCTCAATGCGCGCACCATCGACGACGTGCCTGAAAAACTGAAGGCGTGCAAGGAGTTTCCGGTACCCGCGGTGCTGGAGGTGCGCGGCGAGGTGTTCTTCCGGGTCGCCGACTTCGAGGACCTCAACGCGGGTCTGGTCGCCGAGGGCAAACCGCCGTTCGCCAACCCGCGCAACAGCGCGGCGGGCTCGCTGCGGCAGAAGAACCCGGCCGTCACCGCCCGGCGCAAGCTGAGAATGATCTGCCACGGACTCGGGCATGCCGAGGGCTTCAAACCCAAGACGCTGCACGACGCCTACCGGGCTCTGGCCGCGTGGGGCCTGCCGGTGTCCGAACACACCGCACGCGTACAGGGCATCGATGCCGTCACCGAGCACATCGCGTACTGGGGTGAACACCGCCACGACGTCGAACACGAAATCGACGGCGTGGTAGTCAAAGTCGACGAGATCGCGCTTCAGCGCCGGCTCGGCGCCACGTCGCGGGCGCCTCGCTGGGCGGTGGCCTACAAATATCCTCCCGAGGAGGCCACCACCAAGCTGCTTGACATCAAGGTCAATGTGGGGCGCACCGGGCGTGTCACACCGTTCGCGTTCATGGAACCGGTGAAGGTCGCGGGTTCCACGGTCAGCCAGGCCACCTTGCACAACGCCTCAGAGGTCAAGCGCAAGGGCGTGCTGATCGGGGACACCGTGGTGATCCGCAAGGCGGGCGACGTGATCCCCGAGGTGCTCGGACCCGTCGTCGATCTGCGTGACGGGACCGAACGTGAATTCGTCATGCCCACAAGGTGTCCCGAGTGCGGCACCACACTTGCGCCTGCCAAGGAGGGTGACGCCGACATCCGCTGCCCGAACACCAGGTCATGCCCGGCGCAGTTGCGGGAGCGGGTCTTTCACGTCGCGGGCCGCGGTGCGTTCGACATCGAGGGCCTCGGCTACGAGGCGGCGGTCGCGCTGCTGCACGCGGGCGTCATCACCGACGAAGGCGATCTGTTCACGTTGGGCAGCGAGGATTTGTTGCGCACCGACCTGTTCAAGACCAAGAGCGGCGACCTGTCCGCCAACGGGAAGCGGTTGCTGGTCAATCTGCACGAAGCCAAATCGCAGCCGCTGTGGCGGGTGCTTGTCGCGCTGTCGATCAGGCACGTCGGGCCGACAGCGGCGCGCGCGTTGGCCACCGAATACGGCAGCCTGGACGCGATCATGGCGGCGACGGAGGAGGAACTGTCCGTCGTCGAAGGTGTCGGTCCGACCATCGCGGCCGCAGTCACCGAGTGGTTCACCGTCGACTGGCACCGCGCGATCGTCGACAAGTGGCGCGCCGCGGGCGTGCGGATGGAAGACCAGCGCGACGCCAGCATCGAGCGCACCCTCGAGGGCATGTCGATCGTGGTCACCGGGTCACTGGCCGGATTCTCGCGCGACGACGCGAAGGAGGCCATCGTCGCGCGCGGCGGAAAGGCGGCCAGTTCGGTGTCGAAGAAAACCGCCTACGTCGTGGCCGGCGACTCGCCGGGCTCGAAGTACGACAAGGCCGTCGAACTCGGAGTGCCCATCCTCGACGAGGACGGCTTCCGTCGCCTGCTGGACAACGGCCCGGACGGCGTTTAGGCGACCGCCTTACCGAGAGCGTCGCGGACCCGGTCGAGCAACGACATGAAGGGGCCCACCGCGAGGTTTGCCGCGCCCGATTCCACACCTGCGTGCGGATGAGTCGGCGCGATGCGCTCGGCCGCCTGCACCGCCACGGTCAGCTTTTGCAGTTCGTCCTCGTCGAGTTGCTCTTCGAGCAGCGGAAACTCTTCTGCTTCTTCGTTTTCCGCGTGCTTGAGTACCGCGGACTGCAGATGGATCAGCGCCTTGGTGAATTCGGCGGTCCCGATATCCATCTTCTCGAGTTCTGCGAGAGCCTCTTTCGCGTCGTGCTCTTCGGCGAGCCTGGCATCGACCACCACGCCGCCGTCGTCGATCTTGCGACGCACCCGGGGGTGGACCATCATCTCTTCCGCTGTCTCGTGCACTGCGAGCAGCGTCCTGAGCCTCGTGAACGCGTGCTGCCGCTCAGCGGTGTCCGCGGCGTCCAATGTCTCGACGAACAACTGCTTGATCGTCTGGTGTTGCGCCTTCAGATACTCGACCACGTCTTGAGCCGACGAAATCGACTGTGTCACGCGAAGAACCTCCGCTTCTCGAGGTGTTGGCTGTCCGGCGCAAGGGGCTGCGCGCCGACGCAACCGATACCCCGCACCGCCTCGCGCCAAACCGCGGCGTTTGCCATCTCACGCATCGGGAACACAGCGGACGAGTGAAAGGGAGTTGCGCAATGGGAACCTGCGATACGTGTGGCAACCACTACGACAAGGCGTTCACGGTGACCTTCCACGACGGCCGCACCGCAACGTTCGACAGCGTCGAGTGCGCCGCGGTGCAGTTGGCGCCCGAATGCCAGCATTGTGGCTGCCGGATCCTCGGCCACGGCATCGAGACACCCGATGGCATGTTCTGTTGTGCGCACTGCGCACGCAAGGACACCAACGCCGACGTCAACGACCGCTTTCCCGTGCCCGCCGGAGGGTAGCTAGCGCAGGATCGTTGCGATGATCTCGGCCAGGTAGCCGAGCCGGGCCACCTCGGACGGCCGGAAGTGCGGACCCCCCGGCCTGCCCAGCACCACTGCGGTGCGGGGGTCGCCCAGCGGCGCGGCCGCCAGTGTGGTGTCCATGTCCCGCCACAGTTGGGGCACCCACTCGTCGTTGAGCGCTTTCGCACGGTCGAGCGGCAGCCACGGTGTCTCGGCCGCCTGCGTCTCGGGCGCACTGGGGCTGCCGACGACCCGCTTCGGCCCCGTTTCGGTCAGCTCGATCACCGTGCACCAGCCGACACGCAGCACGCGGGGCGCCTCGTCGACGAGGACCTGCAACCGCTTGTGTGTCCCCTCGGCGGCGGCCACGTGATCGATCAGCTCCAGTTCGCGGTGCGCCTCGAGCAGCCCGGTGTGCGGGCGGATGGCATCGACGTAGACGCCCTTGATGTTCTCGGCCGCCGTGATCAGCATGTCTGGCATCGAACCGGCAGGCAGCTCGACCACGAGATCATCGATCGCGTACCCCGCCGACCGTTCCACGACGTCGAGGGACAGGATGTCGGCGCCTACCGAACCGAGCGCAACGGCCAGCGAGCCGAGGCTGCCCGGTCGATCCTCCAGCTGGACCCGCAGCAGATACGAAGGCACGCGCACACTGTTCCACAGCCTCGGCAGGTCAGCACTCCGGCCACTCGGCGGGCATCGTCGTCCGACGCGGCCTGTTTGTCGCACTCCTCATCTCATCGCGGCTGGGGCCGCTTGATCGTCGTCCGACTAGGCTTGCTTGTCGTGTCGCAGATCTCCCGAGACGAGGTAGCCCACCTGGCGCGCCTCGCGCGCTTGGCGCTGACCGATGACGAACTCGACAGTTATGCCGGCCAGCTCGACGCCATCCTCGGCCACGTCAGCCAGATCCAGGCCGTCGACGTGACCGGGGTGGAACCGACCGGCAACCCGCTCAAGGACGTCAACGTGTTCCGAGCCGACGTCGTCGAGCCCTGCCTGACCCAGGAGCAGGCGCTTGCGGCCGCCCCGAAGTCAGCCGAGGGTCGGTTCGCGGTGCCGCGGATTCTGGGGGAGGCTGAGTGAGCGACAACGAGCTGATCCGGCTCGACGCTGCGACGCTCGCCGCCAAGATCGCCGCGAAGGACGTGTCGTCCACCGAGGCGACCCGCGCGTGTCTCGATCAAATCGCCGAGACCGACGAGAAGTATCACGCCTTCTTGCACGTCGCTGCCGATGAGGCGTTGGGCAGGGCCGCACGCATCGATGCGGCCGTCGCGGCGGGCGAATCGCTACCGTCGGCGCTCGCCGGTGTGCCGCTGGCGCTCAAGGACGTCTTCACCACCACGAACATGCCGACCACATGCGGCTCGAAGATCCTCGAGGGCTGGACATCGCCGTACGACGCCACCGTCACCGTACGGTTGCGCGCGGCGGGCATTCCGATCCTCGGCAAGACGAACATGGACGAGTTCGCGATGGGGTCGTCCACCGAGAATTCGGCGTATGGGCCGACGCGCAATCCGTGGGATGTCCAGCGGGTGCCGGGCGGGTCGGGAGGCGGCAGCGCGGCGGCGCTGGCCGCATTCCAGGCGCCGCTGGCCATCGGGTCGGACACCGGCGGGTCGATCCGCCAGCCCGCGGCGTTGACGGCGACCGTCGGGGTGAAACCGACGTACGGCACGGTGTCGCGGTACGGCTTGATCGCGTGCGCGTCGTCGCTGGACCAGGGCGGCCCGTGTGCCCGTACCGTGCTCGACACCGCGCTGCTGCACCAGGTCATCGCCGGGCACGACGCGAAGGACTCCACGTCCGTCGAGGCGGAGGTGCCAGACGTGGTGGCCGCCGCACGGGAGGGGGCGTCCGGCGACCTCAAGGGCGTGCGGATCGGCATCGTCAAGCAACTGCGCGGTGAGGGCTACCAGGCCGGGGTGCTCGCGTCCTTCAACGCCGCGGTCGAGGTGTTGACCAAGCTGGGCGCGGAAGTCAGCGAGGTCGACTGCCCGCACATCGACTACTCGTTGGCCGCCTACTACCTGATCCTGCCGTCGGAGGTGTCGTCGAACCTGGCGCGTTTCGACGCGATGCGGTACGGGCTGCGCCTCGGCGACGACGGCACACACAGCGCCGAAGAGGTGATGGCGATGACAAGGGCCGCGGGATTCGGTCCAGAAGTCAAGCGCCGCATCATGATTGGCACGTATGCACTGTCGGCCGGCTACTACGACGCCTATTACAACCAGGCGCAGAAGGTGCGAACGCTGATCGCGCGCGACCTCGACGAGGCGTACAAGAGCGTCGACGTGTTGATCTCGCCTGCCACCCCGACCACCGCGTTCCCGCTGGGGGAGAAGGTCGACGACCCGCTCGCGATGTACCTGTTCGACCTGTGCACGTTGCCGCTGAACCTGGCGGGCCACTGCGGCATGTCGGTGCCGTCGGGCCTGTCGCCGGACGACAACCTGCCGGTGGGCTTGCAGATCATGGCACCCGCGCTCGCCGACGACCGGCTGTACCGCGTCGGCGCCGCGTATGAAGTTGCCCGCGGCCCGCTGCCAACGGCGGTCTAACAGGGGAGGATGGAGCAGACGCGAGGAGCAAGAGAGGTACCAGCATGCGGATCGGAGTTCTCACCGGCGGAGGTGACTGTCCAGGCCTGAACGCGGTCATTCGGGCGGTGGTCCGGACCTGCGATGCGCGATACGGCTCATCGGTGGTCGGCTTCCTAGACGGCTGGCGCGGCCTGCTCGAAGACCGGCGTGTCCAGCTGAAGAACGACGACCGCAACGACCGCCTGCTCGCCAAGGGTGGAACCATGCTCGGCACCGCCCGGGTGAACCCGGACAAGCTTCGCGCAGGCCTGCCCCAGATCAAGCAGACCCTCGAAGACAACGGCATCGACGTGCTCATCCCGATCGGCGGGGAAGGCACGTTGACCGCCGCGCACTGGCTGTCCGAGGAGAACGTGCCGGTGGTCGGCGTGCCGAAGACCATCGACAACGACATCGATTGCACCGATGTGACATTCGGACACGACACCGCGCTGCAGGTCGCGACCGAAGCGATCGACCGGCTGCACAGTACCGCCGAATCGCACCAGCGCGTCATGCTCGTGGAGGTGATGGGCCGCCACGCCGGGTGGATCGCGCTCAACGCCGGAATGGCCTCCGGTGCGCACATGACGTTGATTCCCGAGCAGCCGTTCGACGTCGAGGAGGTCTGCCGGCTGGTGAAACAGCGGTTCGTCCGCGGCGATTCGCACTTCATCTGTGTGGTGGCCGAAGGCGCGAAGCCGGCCGAGGGCACCATGCAGCTGCGGCAAGGCGGTATGGACGAATTCGGCCACGAGAAGTTCACCGGCGTGGCGGCGCAGTTGGCGGTCGAGGTGGAAAAGCGGATCCGCAAGGATGTCCGCGTCACCGTACTCGGCCATGTGCAACGTGGCGGCACGCCAACCGCATACGACCGCGTGCTGGCGACCCGGTTCGGCGTCAACGCCGCTGACGCCGCGCACGCGGGTGAATACGGGATGATGGTCTCGCTGCGTGGTCAGGAGATCGGCCGGGTGCCGTTGGCCGACGCGGTGCGCCAGCTGAAGCTGGTGCCGCAGTCCCGTTACGACGACGCCGCCGAGTTCTTCGGCTGAGTTCGCGGCGCGAGCAGACAGAGAATCGCATTACCACCGCGCATTGGGTGCGACGTTGCGTCTGCTCGCCGGGAAAACGGGACCACTAGGATCAAGGTATGACTGTCGCCGCTGCTGAACTGCTCGATTACGACGACGTCGTCGCACACTACGAACCGGTGCTCGGCCTCGAGGTGCACGTAGAACTGTCCACCGACACCAAGATGTTCTGCGCGTGCGCCAACAAGTTCGGCGCCGAGCCCAACACCCAGGTGTGCCCGGTCTGCCTCGGTCTGCCGGGATCGCTGCCCGTGCTCAACCAGACGGCGGTGGAGTCGGCCATCCGCATCGGGCTGGCGCTCAACTGCGAAATCGTGCCATGGTGCCGGTTCGCTAGGAAAAACTACTTCTACCCGGACATGCCGAAGAACTATCAGATCTCGCAGTACGACGAGCCGATCGCGGTCAACGGCTATCTCGAGGTCCCGCTCGACGACGGCACCACCTGGCGTGTCGAGATCGAGCGGGCCCACATGGAGGAAGACACCGGCAAGCTGACCCATCTCGGCAGCGAGACCGGCCGCATCGCGGGCGCAACGACGTCGTTGATCGACTACAACAGGTCCGGTGTGCCGCTGATCGAGATCGTCACCAAGCCGATCGAGGGCACCGGTGACCGCGCGCCCGAGATCGCTCGCGCCTACGTGACGGCGTTGCGAGACCTGTTGCGGGGCTTGGGTGTTTCAGATGTCCGGATGGACCAGGGCTCGATGCGCTGCGACTCCAACGTATCGCTCAAACCGATCGGGCAGAAAGAGTTCGGCACCCGCACCGAGACCAAGAACGTGAACTCGCTGAAAAGCGTCGAGGTGGCGGTTCGCTACGAGATGCGCCGCCAGGCAGCGGTTCTCGAGTCCGGTGGCCGGGTGGTCCAGGAGACCAGGCACTTCCACGAGGACGGCTACACTTCGCCGGGCCGCAGCAAGGAGACCGCGCAGGACTACCGCTACTTCCCGGAACCCGATCTCGAACCGGTGGCTCCGGACGCCGAACTGGTGGACCGGCTGCGTCAGTCCATCCCCGAGTTGCCGTGGCTGCAGCGCAAGCGGATTCAACAGGACTGGGGCATCTCCGACGAGGTGATGCGCGACCTGGTCAACATCGGCGCCATCGACTTGATCACCGCCACCGTCGATCACGGCGCATCGAGCGAGGCCGCCCGCGCGTGGTGGGGAAACTTCCTGGTGCAGAAGGCCAATGAGGCAGGCGTCGAACTCGATGCACTGCCGATCAGTCCCGCGCAGGTGGCCGCGGTGGTCAAGCTCGTCGATGACGGCAAGTTGTCCAACAAGCTGGCCCGGCAGGTGGTCGAGGGCGTGCTGGCCGGCGAGGGTGAGCCCGACCAGGTGATGAAGGACCGCGGGCTCGAGGTGGTGCGCGACGACTCGGCACTTCAGGGCGCGGTCGACGAGGCGCTGGCCGCCAATCCCGACGTCGCCGAGAAGATCCGCGGCGGCAAGGTGCAGGCCGCGGGCGCCATAGTCGGCGCCGTGATGAAGGCCACCAAGGGGCAGGCCGACGCCGCACGGGTGCGCGAACTGGTGCTGGCCGCCTGCAGCTGACACCGATCGGGCGGATCGCGGCCGTCGGCTGACGACCTCTGCCTACGCTTGACCCGCACTGATCTCGGAGTACGGGGAGTACATGTCAGCGTCAGCGTGCCGGAAGTGCGGTAGCGAACCTCGCGCCGGTGCCCGATTTTGTGACGCCTGCGGGCATGATTGAGGCGGTTGACAGAGAGGCCGAGCACAAACAGGTCACCGTGCTGTTCGCCGACGTGCAGCGTTCCATGGACTTGGCGGCGGCGCTGGGCCCCGAGCGTTTGAGCGAGGTGATGGGCGAGCTGTTCAACTTATGTGGTGCCGTCACCCAACGCTACGGCGGTACGGTTCAGCAGTTCACCGGCGACGGCATCATGGCGCTGTTCGGAGCTCCGATCGCTCTGGAGGACCACGCTGTTCGAGCCTGCACCGCTGCGTTGGAGATACAGAAGGAAGCGGCCAAACTCGCCGATGAACTCGCACGACGAGATCGAATGACGATCGCGATGCGGGTGGGGTTGAACTTCGGAGACGTCGTGTTCGGCCAAATCGGTTCCAGCGTAGACAATTTCACGGCATTCGGTAGCCCAGTCGGGATGGCGCAGCGAATGGAATCAGTCGCACCGGCCGGTGGCGTGATGATCAGCGAATCCACGGCGCGGCTGGTCGAATACATCGCCGTCCTCGATGATCCGTCGTTGGTCAACATCAAGAATGTGGCGCAGCCCGTCTCGGCACGCAGGCTGCGTGGAATGCTCGCCAGCCGAACCGTGGCCGGCCGACGCGAGTCGACGCTCGTCGGGCGTGACGACGATATCGCTGCGGTGACGGGGATCGTCTCCGAAACCATCGATGGCAACGGCTGTGTCCTGGCCGTCGTAGGGCAGTCCGGGATCGGCAAGAGCCGGTTCTGCAGTGAGCTGCTCAAGATCGCTCAGAGTGCCGGGATGAGAACGTTTTCCACCTCCTGCGAGTCACATACAAGTGAAATGCCTTGTCGTGCGGTGGCCCGGTTGCTTCGCCAAATATTGCAGATCGGAGATGATTCCGAGGTCAGCCGAGCGGCGTTGCGGATGCGGTTCGGTGACGCCGGTGAAGAAAATCTTCTGCTGCTCGAAGACCTGGTGGGAATCCGGGACGCAGACGCCGTCCGTCCCAACGTCTCGGCGCAGGCTCGACGACGGCGACTGGCGGCGCTGGTGGGTAGCCGGGCCATGTCGCCCGAACAGCCAACGGTCTACGTCGTCGAGGATGTGCACTGGATCGAAGCTGCCAGCGAGGCGATGATCGCCGACTTGCTGACAGAGGTATCCCTTGGCCACGCGATGGTGGTCCTTGCCTATCGCCCCGAATACCGCGGCGTGCTTACCCGACTCGCTGATTTTCGCTGTATTGCGCTTGCGCCGCTGGACGATTCAGCCGCGTGGGAGATGACGACCGAGCTACTCGGGTCTGACCCATCGGTCAGTGAGCTCGCGGCCAACATCATCGAGCGCTCAGCCGGGAATCCGTTCTACGTTCAGGTAATAGTGCGGGAGTTCGCCGAACGGAGGGTGATCGTCGGCGACCGCGGCGCATATCGCCGCCAGGTCGAGATCGCCGACATCAGTGTGCCGCCGACACTGCAAGCGACGATCGGCGCCCGCTTGACCGACTGACCCCACCCGCGAAGCGAGCCCTGCATGCCGCAGCCATCATCGGCTCTCGGTTCGCTGTCGACCTTCTTGCCACTGTGCTCGCCGACGCCGATGACTTCGGCCAGACCGAGCTGGCCGAGCTGGTGCACTCCGAGCTCATCGACCAGGTGGTGTTCACGCCCCGAGCCGAGTATGCGTTTCGCCATCCACTGGTTCGCACCGTCGCGTACGAGTCACAGCTGAAAACCGCACGCGCACAATCTCACCGCCGTCTTGCTGCCGCGCTCCAGCACCGCCAGGGGGCCGCAGATGACATCGCGGCCATCATCGCCGGGCACCTGGAAGCCGCCGGAGACACGCGCGACGCGTTCGGCTGGCATATGAGGGCGGGCAACTGGTTCACCAACCGCGACATCGGCGCCGCCAGAACGAGTTGGCAGTGGGCAAAGACGCTGGCCGACGAACTGCCCGCGGGCGACGCCGACCGGCACTGGATGCAGATCGTGCCCCGTGCGCTGCTCTGCGGGAGCACGTGGCGCGCGGGCGGCAGTGTGGCCGACACAGGTTTCGACGAGTTACGCGCGCTGTGCACTCGGCCAGAGGATCAGATCCCGCTGGCCATGGGGATGGCCGGCTACATTTCCCAGCTCGCGGTCAACGCCCGGGTGCGGGAGGCATCAGGACTTGCTTCGGAATACGTCGCGCTCATCGATGCGATCGACCAGCCCGACCTCACCGTCGGAATGCTCTACCCGGCAATCCATGCCAAGTTCGAGGCGGGCGAGATGGCCGACGTCGAACGGTTGGCTCAGCGCGTCGTCGACTTGGCGCAGGGCGATCGCACCAAAGGGAATTTCCTGACCGGTTCCCCGCTGGCATTCGCAACCGGAATGGTCGCGATCGCGAAATGCGCGCTGGGCAAACAGAAGTGGAAGGAGCGTTTCGACCAGGCGATCGAGTTCTCGCGAGTGGATCCGACCACCTACGTATCGACGGTGATGTTCAAGTACATCCTCGGCGTTCCTTACGGCGCTTCGCTGGCCGATGCGACGGCGCAGCGGGAGTCCGCCGAGGCCCTGCAGATCGCCGAACAGTGCAGTGAGGAGTTCGCCCTGCACATGGCGCATCTCACGCGCGCCATCGTGTTGTTGGCGGCAGACGGTGGTGACCGCGCGCTTGGTCTGCACCTGCTCGAGAACGTTCGTACGGCCGCCGTCGAGGAACGGTTCATGTTGGCGAAACTGCCTGCCATCGATGTGCAGATCGCCGCGGAAAGGAGGCGCGTCGGCGATCTCGACGGTGCTGTCGAAATCTCGCGGCGCGTCATCGCAGGACAGTTCGAGTCGGGTGCGGCGCTTGACCTCGGTTCGGCGACAAGCGTTTTGGTCGAGTCTCTGCTTGGGCGGGGAAGCAGCGCGGACCTGGACGACGCGCGGTCCGCGGTGGACACACTCGCCGCCGCGACCAGTCCCGGCTTCGTGCTGTACGAACTGCCCTTGTTGCGCATGCGGGCATTGGTTGCGTCGGCAGAGGGCGATATGGAGCAATACCGCAACTATGCCAATCGCCACCTGGCCACGGCGCAGGCCGCGCAATTCGAACGGCCAACTGGCACTGGCCCGGGCGATGACGCGCTAGCGGTGCCTGCGTAGTCAGCCGACCAGGTGTCTGATCCGGCGATCATCGCAGGCGCCGACACTTCCCCCGACGCCTGAAACGTGTTGTCCGTCAGGTGTTGTCGGCGTTGCTGCGCGGGAATCCGCCGCCCTGCGGGAACAACGGGAAGACGACGTCGTCGAGCTTCTCCGCATCCCCGGACGTTTTGTTCACCGTCGCGCCCCAGACGTTGCCGTCGGGTGCCAGTTGCAACGCCCAGGCGTGTCCGTGCTGATCCTGGCGGACCACTTCCGGTTCACCGGTGACCGCGCCGGTATCGGGTGCCAACCGGACGGCGACGGTCTGTTTGGTGTTGACGAGATTGACCAGCACCGTGCCGTCGAGCGCCGCGCAGCCCGCCACACCGGGCCGGTCGGGCCAGGTCCACACGGTCGAAACCTTGGAGTCCTTGGTGATCCGCTGCAGACGGTCGGCGGTCGGGGTGCGGTCAGTGATGTACAGCGCATTGTCGGAGGGGTCGATGCACATGCCACCGCCGGCGCCCATCCCCGACAGTGCGGTGGTCGGCGGCGCCGGGTTGACGGTGGTCGGTTGTTCCAGGCGCAGCACCTTGCCCGCCAGCGACGCAGGGTCGGCGGCTTGCGCGGGATTGCCCGCGTCACCGGTCTGCACCACCAGCGTCGTCGGGCTGGTGAAGATCAGCGCGCCGGTGTTACCCGTGGCTCCCTTGGGAATGCCGGTCAGGATCGGCTTGGGAATGTCGCCGTCGGCGATGCGGATGACCCGGTTGTCGGTCGGGGTGCTGACGTAGGCGTACATCAACCGGTCCTGGGAGTAGGTCGGCGACAGCGTGATGTCCATCAAGCCGCCGTCACCCGACGGGTCGACGGGAATCGTCAGCTTGACCTTGGGTTCGGCCCTGGTCGAGACCTCTTTCACGGCGCCAGTTGTCCGCTCGGCCACCAGCGCCGACTGGCTGTCAGGCAGCATGATCAGGCCGCTGGTGCTCTCCAGGCAGCCCTGCATGACGCCGGGCGCCGGGCATGCTTTCGGGAACGGCTTGGGCGGCAGCGGCGGCGGGGGAGGCGGCGAGGACGACGGGCCTGGCTTCAGTTCCGGTTCGGTGGTGAAGGGCTGCGACTGCGCTTGATCGAAGCGGGCGCATCCGGACCCGACGAGCAACGCCGCGCACAGCAGGACGATCACACCCCGCATGGGCCTGCGCTGTCTCATGCGAGCCAGGTTACGGATTGTGTGGCGCTACGCGCCACGCGCGCCCGACGACACGGCGCGAATAGGGTCGTCAAAGCGCCGCGCCAATCCTCCATTCCGGGGGGACGAGCCATTACCCTGGCAGGCGTGACCAGTCAACCTGATCCGCACACGTGGCAGCGCCCGGCGTCTGCAAGCCTGGTCGACCCCGAAGACGATCTTCCGTCGTCGAACTACGCCGGTGATTTCGAGACCACCGCGATCCCGCGATACGACTCGGCCAAGTCGCCGACCGGCGAGCCGTTCGGCCTGATCAGCGACCCGGAACCATTGCCGTATGTGCAGCCGGCCGGCAGACATTCCCTCGGGCCCTATGGCGCCGAACCCGTCGAGATCGAACCCGATGCCGGGGACCGCGCCCGCGACCGCCGCGGCACTCAGGATCTCGGCCTCCTTGTCATGCGCGTGGCGATCGGCGCCATGTTCATCGGCCACGGACTACAGAAAGCGTTCGGACTGTGGGGCGGACCGGGCTTCGACGGTCTCGAACAACAACTCGCTGACAGCGGCTTCAAGTACGCCGACATCCTCACTTACGTGGCGACCGGCGGTCAGATCGCCGCCGGTGTGCTTCTGGTGCTCGGACTGTTCACCCCGGTGGCGGCCGCAGGCGCGCTTGCGTACCTGGTGACGGGCGTCCTGGCAGACGCGATGACCGCCCACGAAGAAGCCAGGTTGGGGTCGTTCCTCACCGACGGCCATGAGTTCAAGATCGTCCTGCTCGCGGTGGTCGCCGCGATCATCCTGATCGGCCCCGGCCGATACGGTTTCGACGCCGGCCGCGGGTGGGCGCGCCGCCCGTTCATCGGCTCGTTCGTCGCGCTGCTGCTCGGCATCGGCGGCGGTATCGCCGTGTGGGTGCTGCTCAACGGCGGCAACCCCCTGGGCTAGCCGTACGGGTTGGGTACCCTTCCGCCGCTGGCCTCGGTCAACAGCGGCAGTGTCGAGAAGGTCACCGCGGGCAGCCTCAATTCGTCGCCGTCCTTCAATTGGGCGTAGGCCCAGGAACCCTTGCCGAACCGCAGCCCTGCAATGTCATCCCAGGGGATGGTTCGGCTGTCCAGCAACGTGCGGACGGTGACGGCGTCGCGGTCGGCCGTGGTGCGGTAGCGGGCGATGACCATCGACAGGCTGATCGGGATGAGCAGCAGCAGCGCCAACCACGATGGTCCGGCGAGCACCACAGCCAGCAAGCCGAGCGCCAGAAAACCGACGGCGAAGTGCGCCATCGGCGAGATCCGGATGACGACCGCGGCGGAGGGTGAGCTCACGCTGTCATGATTGCATGTGGGCAATTTGACCAGTGACCAGTGCGGAGGCTACCGTCGACGGTTATGCAGACTCCGGCAATGCTCGTAGTAATTGGGAAGCGCGTTGATGCCGCGCTCGCCCTCTGCCGGGCATAGCAACCAGCATCGACGCGCGACCCTCGTACAGCGACCCAGCTGACGGGGGTTTTTTCTTGCCCCAACACCGATTTGAGACCCTAGAGACGACGACGGAGATGACGAGGACACCGTGAGCGCACCCACCACGCGACCGCCGGAGCAGACCAACGGGGGTCACCCCATGGCTGCTGCCGCCAAGCCAGCGCCGAAGGCAGCCCCTGCGCAACCGAAACGCGTTGCGCCGCATCAACTCACCGGTGCGCAAGCCGTGATCCGGTCACTCGAGGAACTCGACGTCGACGTGATCTTCGGCATTCCCGGCGGCGCCGTGTTGCCGGTCTACGACCCGCTTTTCGACTCGCAGAAGCTGCGTCACGTGCTGGTCCGCCACGAACAGGGCGCCGGCCACGCGGCCAGTGGATACGCGCACGCGACCGGCAAGGTCGGTGTCTGCATGGCGACGTCGGGCCCCGGCGCCACCAACCTGGTCACCCCGTTGGCCGACGCGCACATGGACTCGATCCCGATGGTCGCCATCACCGGCCAGGTCGGTCGGGGGCTGATCGGCACCGACGCGTTCCAGGAAGCCGACATCTCCGGCATCACGATGCCGGTCACCAAGCACAACTTCCTGGTGCGCAACGGCGACGACATCCCACGGGCGATCGCCGAAGCCTTCCACATCGCCTCCTCGGGCAGGCCGGGGCCGGTGCTCGTCGACATCCCGAAGGATGTGCTGCAGGGTCAGTGCACCTTCAGTTGGCCGCCGCAGATGGACCTGCCCGGCTACAAACCGAACACCAAACCGCACAACCGCCAGATCCGCGAGGCCGCCAAGCTGATCGCGGCGGCCCGCAAGCCGGTGCTCTACGTCGGCGGCGGCGTGATCCGGGGCGAGGCCACCGAGGAACTGCTGAACCTGGCCGAATTGACCGGCATCCCCGTGGTCACCACGTTGATGGCCCGCGGCGCCTTCCCCGACAGTCATCCGCAGCACATGGGCATGCCGGGCATGCACGGCTCGGTTGGTGCGGTGGCCGCGTTGCAGCGAAGCGACCTGCTGATCGCGCTCGGCACCCGCTTCGACGACCGCGTGACCGGCAAGTTGGATTCCTTCGCTCCCGAGGCCAAGGTGATCCACGCCGACATCGACCCGGCCGAGATCGGTAAGAACCGGCACGCCGACGTTCCGATCGTTGGCGACGTCAAGGCCGTCATCACAGATCTGGTCGAGGCCCTACGCAAGGACGGCACCATCGGTTCGATCAACATCGACACCTGGTGGGAGTACCTGCGCGGGGTTCAGGCGACGTATCCGTTGAGCTACGGGCCGCAGAGCGACGGCAGCCTTTCGCCGGAGTACGTCATCGAAACACTGGGCAGGATGGCAGGACCCGATGCCGTGTACGTCGCGGGCGTTGGACAGCATCAGATGTGGGCCGCCCAGTTCATCAAATACGAGAACCCCAAGACGTGGCTCAATTCCGGAGGGCTCGGCACCATGGGCTTCGCCGTTCCCGCTGCGATGGGCGCCAAGTTCGGCCGCCCAGAGGCCGAGGTGTGGGCGATCGACGGCGACGGCTGCTTCCAGATGACCAACCAGGAATTGGCCACCTGCGCCGTGGAGGGCGCGCCGATCAAGGTGGCCATCATCAACAACGGCAATCTGGGCATGGTGCGCCAGTGGCAGACGCTGTTCTACGAGGAGCGGTACAGCCAAACCGATCTCGCCACGCATTCGCATCGCATCCCGGATTTCGTGATGTTGGCCGAGGCGCTGGGATGTGTCGGATTGCGTTGTGAGCGTGCCGAAGACGTCGAGGACGTGATCAGGCAGGCCCGCGAGATCAATGACCGTCCCGTGGTGATCGACTTCATCGTCGGCGCCGACGCCCAGGTGTGGCCGATGGTGGCCGCAGGGACCAGCAACGACGAAATCCAGGCCGCACGCGGCATCCGCCCGCTGTTCGACGACCCCGAAGAAGGACACGCCTGATGACCACCAAGACGCACACGCTGTCGGTGCTCGTCGAGGACAAACCCGGCGTGCTGGCCAGAGTCGCGTCGTTGTTCTCGCGACGCGGCTACAACATCCAGTCACTTGCGGTCGGGGCGACCGAGCAGAAAGACATGTCCCGGATGACCATCGTGGTCAACGTCGAGGACTCGCCGCTCGAGCAGATCACCAAGCAGTTGAACAAGCTGATCAACGTGATCAAGATCGTCGAGCAGGAGCCCGACAACTCGGTCGACAGGGAATTGGCCCTGATCAAGGTGCGCGCCGATGCCACCACGCGCAGCCAGGTCATCGAGGCAGTGAATCTTTTCCGTGCCAAGGTCGTTGATGTGTCTACGGAGTCGTTGACCATCGAGGCCACCGGCACCCCCGAGAAGCTGGAGGCGTTGCTGCGGGTACTGGAGCCATATGGCATCCGTGAGCTCGTGCAGTCCGGCGTGGTCTCGTTGTCGCGCGGCCCGCGCGGTATCGGGACCGTCAAGTAAGCCCCAAATCAGTTCGAAGATAAGGAAGTTCAGTGGCAGTTGAGATGTTCTATGACGACGATGCGGACCTGTCGATCATCCAGGGACGCAAGGTCGGCGTCATCGGCTACGGTAGCCAGGGCCATGCGCATTCGCTTTCGCTGCGTGACTCCGGCGTACAGGTGAAGGTCGGCCTCAAGGAGGGCTCGAAGTCTCGGGACAAGGTCACCGAGCAGGGCCTCGAGGTCGATACGCCCGCCGAGGTTGCCAAGTGGGCCGACGTCATCATGCTGCTCGCGCCTGACACCGCGCAGGCGGAGATCTTCAAAAACGACATCGAGCCGAATCTGGAAGACGGCAATGCGCTGTTCTTCGGTCACGGGCTGAACATCCACTTCAATCTGATCAAGCCGCCCGCCAACGTCACCGTCGGCATGGTCGCCCCGAAGGGGCCGGGCCACCTGGTGCGCCGTCAGTTCGTCGATGGCAAGGGCGTCCCCTGCCTGATCGCGGTCGACCAGGACCCCAAGGGTGAGGGCCAGGCGCTTGCCCTGTCCTACGCCAAGGGCATCGGTGGTACGCGCGCCGGTGTGATCAAGACCGACTTCAAGGAAGAAACCGAAACCGACCTGTTCGGCGAGCAGGCCGTGTTGTGCGGCGGCACCGAAGAATTGGTCAAGGCCGGTTTCGACATCATGGTCGAGGCGGGTTACGCACCCGAGATGGCCTACTTCGAGGTGCTGCACGAGCTCAAGCTGATCGTCGACTTGATGTACGAGGGCGGCATCGCCAGGATGAACTACTCCGTTTCTGACACCGCGGAATTCGGTGGCTACATCTCCGGCCCACGCGTCATCGACGAGGGCACCAAGGAGCGGATGCGCGGCATCCTCAGAGACATTCAGGATGGCAGCTTCGTAAAGCGACTCGTCGCCAATGTTGAAGGTGGCAACAAGGAACTCGAGGGGCTGCGCAAGCAGAACGCCGAGCACCCGATCGAGGTGACCGGCAAGAAGCTGCGCGACCTGATGAGCTGGGTCGACAGGCCGATCACCGAGACCGCATAGCGATTTCGCACTAGGGGCGGCGTTCGTGGCCCGCTTTGCCGTGGCTGCGGCGCCGCTCCTTCATCTCCGCTTCGAAGATGTGCCTGCGACCCTTCTGTAATTCGTCGCGCACTCGACGCTCATTGTCCCGGAACACCGACCAGTAGCTGTCGTCGAAGTCCTCGACGATCTGAAACGTCCAGCGGCCGTACAGGACGTTGCGGCCAACCACCTCGTCCTCCAGTCGATCGGCGACGTCACGGTGCCCGGCCTCGCGCAGCATGTCACAGGCCTCGCCCAGCATCAGGTCGGCGTGGCCCATCAATTGGTGGAACGAGTACAGTTCACCGCGTGCGCGCTCGACGCACTCCAATGCCTCGGATACCTTCCCCACCGCTTCCACGGTTGCGTCGTCCAGCCCGTCAGGACGGCTGTGCTTGTCATCCACCGATGCGCTCATGCGGTCAGGAGTACCCCGTCGGACAAAAATATTGCATCGTTCGTGCATTGGATGGTCACATCGGGCTATTCGGGACTTATCCTGTCGGAGTTGGAGAAGCTGTGAGCCAGAGACCGAAACGCAAGGGCGGCCGCGCGCACGACGATGCGGAGCTGCCTCGGTACACCGTTGGTGCGGTGGCCGACCGCGTCGGCGTGCCGGTCCCGACGCTGCGCAGCTGGAATCTGCGCTACGGCGTCGGCCCGGCGGGTCACAGTCCAGGCCGTCACCGGTTGTACAGCGAAGCCGACATCGCCGTTGTCGAGCGCATGCGTGAAATGATTGACGCGGGCGCAAATCCCGGGAGCGCGGCCCGCGCAGCATTGGACGCGGTGGTGCCGGCCGGGCCGGACGCGGCGTCGTTGATCACGTGCGCCTTCAATCTCGACGTCGTGGGCGCGGGCCGACAGTTGGATCGATACCTGCGGCACTTCGGCGTGGTCGACACCTGGGAGCAACTCGTCCGGCCGGCGTTCGCTGCGGTCGAAGCGCGGCAGTTCGAAGGAGAAGGGTGCATCGACGTCGAGCACGCGTTGTCATGGACGGTCTCACGATCACTTCAGCGGTTGCCCATCGTTCCGGATGAAAACCCTTCAATCATCTTGGCCTGCACGGAAAACGAAACTCACACCTTGGCGCTCGAGGCGTTACGCGCCGCGCTCGGCGATCGCGGTCGTGGTGCGCTGATGCTCGGCGCCGACGTGCCGAGCGCGGCGGTCATCGACGCCGTTGAGCGTCATCGTGAGACGGTGACGGTGGTGTTGTGGTCGCAGACGACGCGAACCGCTCACATGGCGACGGTGAAGGCTGTCATCGGAGCGGACGCCCTGCTGATGGTGGGGGGCCCAGGCTGGGCGTCCGCGAGACTGCCGAAACAGGCGGTACGACTCGACAGCCTGGCTACCGCCGTTGACTATCTGACAGCATAACTAGATTGCATCGATTACGCATCGGCTTATCGGGTATAACTGCTGGGTGTCTTTGACATCTTTGTGCACCGATGATGAGCAGGTAGTGCTGGTCGACGAGGATGGTCGGGCGATCGGCGCCGCCGCCAAAGCCGCTGTTCACCATCACGAGACCCCTTTGCATCTGGCGTTTTCGTGCTATGTGTTCGGCCGGGACGGACGCGTGTTGCTGACCAGGCGTGCACTCGGCAAACGGACGTGGCCAGGGGTGTGGACGAATTCGTTCTGCGGCCATCCCTCGCCGGGGGAGAGCCCTGCTGAGGCGGTACATCGGCGCGGCCGACAGGAGCTCGGGCTGTCGCTGTATTCGGTGGAATGCGCGTTGCCCGATTTCCGGTACCGGGCCGTCGCGGCCGATGGCACGGTGGAAAACGAGATATGCCCGGTCTTCTGCGCACGTGCCGACGGGCCCGTGCGCCCGGTGCCCGATGAGGTGATAGAGCACCGCTGGGTGTCGTGGAACGACCTGCGCTCAGCGGCGGAATTGCCGTGGACCATCAGTCCGTGGGCGGTCCAGCAGATTCCGCTGCTGACGCCGTCTACTTACATGGATCGTGGCCCCAGTTCATCAACGAGTAGCGCCACGCCGACCCGCTGACGTCACCCGACGGTCGTTGTGCCAGGTGTCGATGCGCGTAACCGATGACCTTCCGCATGTGTGCGTAGTCGTCCTCGGTGAGGTCGGACTTGCGCGCCCTCAACAATTCGATGATTCGCCGACCGCTGGCGTGGCCGGTCGATTCGCTACTGCCGGACTTCTGCCCAACCGTCTTGGATTCGTCGGTGGCAAGCCATTTCTCGAGTTCCGCCGCGGTCATGTTGACGGTGTCGCTGAAATCCTGGTAAGTCGTGGCGTTGTCGTCGGACACCGCGCCCTACTTGGCTCGCCGTAGTGCGTCGGGCTTGTGCACAGCGTCGCGACCGCTCTTGTCGCTACGCACCCGGTACTGCGGCTCCTCCTTGGATGCGCGCACCGAGCGACCGGCGCTCTCGGTGTCAGAGGTGATCTTCTCTTCGACGGTTCCGGTGACGATGCTGCCGTGGCTGCGCCATTGCACCTTGTCGCCCTTCTTCAAATTTTCGCTCATGATGGCGGTGTACCCAACGACGCGAAAACGATTCACGTGCGGGCGCGTAGATGGAAAAGCCGCTCCGCGTAGTCGAGATCGTCGCGCCACAACCGGCCGGCCGCACGCCGCATCAGAGGTGCGATCAGCGGCGCGGCGTGCAATGCATGCGCGAAACCGGGTCGGTCCGAATGTGCGATCACTGCCTCCAGTACGGCGGTTCGTGGCAGCCCGTCGGTACCCAAACCCAAAGGTGTGGCATGGGTTTCCACCACACTGCCCGACCCCTCGCCGTCGATGATGCGCATCACGATGGTGCGCGGTTGCGGGCTGGTGAATTCGGCGATGACCGGAACGCCCAGCCTTCCGATCCGGAACGTGACGGCGACCAGGAAGCGATCGAGGTCCTCGGGGACATCGTCGCCCGGTGGCGGGCTGCTGAGCACCTCCAGCCGTGTGAATGAGTAAGGGTGGAACCACGATCCGTGCCACGGATCCATGCGGTTGGCGATGATGTCGCTGGGCTCGCAGGTGCCGACCAGGCGGGTAACGGCGTGGATGCGGGCACCTTCGGGCCGCGGCGGCACCACCGGTGCGTCGGTGGGCTCTTCGCCGCCGACGTCATCGAGTCGCACCCACACCAGCACGCCGTCGTCGTGCGACGGGCGGGGTCGCCATCCGAATCGGCGTCCGCCGTCGAGTCGCAGGCCGTGCCACGGGCAGATCAATGCGCCGCAGTCGATCTTTCCCGTGCTGAGATCCGCGCCGAGATGCGGACATTCGCTCGGGCCCACGTGTAACGTGCCGTCCTCGCCGCGCCAGGCGACGAGGTCTTTGCCTGCGACCGTGAGGCTGACGGGGTGCCTGCCAATTCGGTCGCTGTCGGCCACTGCGTACCAATTGCCGCTCGGTCGCCGTTGTGAGCGTCGCAGCGCAGAAGTGATGATTGCGGGTTCAGCGTCGCGATACGTGGGTCGTTGTTGCGACCACCGCATCCGGGGCAATACGTCGAAGGGCGCCGTTTTCGCCCACCGCGCCGCGATCCCGTCCGCGATGTTCATTGCAGCACTCGCCTTTCCCGATCGGCCAGGCGTCGCAGCGCGGCCGACCGACCCCGCACCGGCACCGTCTGTATGTCGTGGCCCATCACGCCGAACCGCTTCAACAGTTCGTTGGCTGCGGTCCATCCAGTGGTCGCAGCCCGTTCCATCAGTGCCACCGGCAAGTCGATCCGGACGCCGTCGCCTGCCAGCATCAGCCCGTCCTGCGGTGTGGTAACGGTCGGACGGTTGGCGAAGTCGCCGGGTGCAAAGCGGGGGCAATCGTTGCGGTACAGCGTCTTTTCGTCCACGATGTGCGCCTGTTCGGTTTCCGGATAGATTTCGTGCAGCCGGGTGAGTAGCCGTTCGCGAAGGCCGTCATGTGAAGTCGTTGCGTAGGAATGTAATTCGATGACCGAGCCGCCCGTGCGGCGTGTCCATTCGGCAGCTTGCCGCTCGTAGCGTTCCAAGACGCTGACGTTGTCCAGCGGCGGCCGCCCGCCGGTGCCGAGGAACGCAGGTCTGTCGGGGCGCACCGCGCGATCAAGCCAGAGTCGGTGCACCACGAACGGTGCGGCAGTTTGCAGGGCAGCGACGCGCCGTCGCCATGTGTCATCGCCCAGGCTGGGCGAATTCGCGACAATACGTTGCAAGCTCGCCGTATCGGTCGCCAGCACCACGCCGTCGGCATCATGGGCTCGTGCAGAGTCGGACTCGACCGAGAATCGGCTGCCTGCGTGCACGGCGGTCACCGATTGGCCGGTATGGAACCGCACGCCGAGGGAGCTCAAATAGTCCTTGAGCGGGTTCCACAATGCGACGTCGAAGTTGTCGTTCGCGACATCGAACACCAAGCCCTCGCTGGAACCGAGGAAATAGATGTGAAACATCGTCGCGAGTTCCGCAGCGGACAGGTCGCGCGGTTCGGCGAAGAAGCTGCGGGAGAACACCTCGAAGGCCAGGTGCCGCGCGGCTTCTGGGAAGTTGATGGCGCGTAGGAACGACTCGGCATCGATGTGGTCGAGCCGGTGGTAGGTGTCGGGCACGGACACGGCGGCCAGCGGCGCAGCGGCACGAGCGTTGAGCCGAGCCATGTCCCGAAGCCGGAAGGTCGGACTGCGCAGGGCGAAGGCGAGCGCGTTGAACGGCGGTGTCTGCGGGAGGCCGCGGAAGGTGTCACGCCTGCCGTACGCGTCGATCAACGGGTAGTCGTCGACCGGGGTCAGAATTTTCAATGCAGGGTCGACGCGCCGCAATAGGGAACGCAGATTGTAATACTGGCGGAAGAACGCGTGAAATCCCCGGTTCATCGCGCCAGAAGTACCGTCGGACAGCGGTTCTGCCCATCCGCCGACGCGCCCGCCCAGATAGCTTTCCCGCTCGATGACCTCGACGATGACACCGCGTTCGGCTAGTCCTGTTGCGGCTGCGAGACCGGCTATTCCCGCGCCGACCACCACAACGCGCGGTGTCTCGGCCAGCGAATCCGCGTCGGGTAGTCCGTGATGCGTTCGGTGTGTCACCGCGCGGGGATCGGTCATTGTGGCGCTTCGGCAAGGAACGTGTGCACGATGTTGCGTTGCCAACCCGGCATCGTTTGACTGCGCACGTTGACGAATCCGTTGGCTCGCAACCGGTTGCGGAACGCAATTGCGCCGTCGAATTCGTTGACGCTGCGGCGCAGATATCGGTAGAGGGCACCGTCGCCGGTACGCAACCGGCCGCTCGGGATGATGATCGCGGTGCACACCGCGTTCCAGATCGCAGCGGCGATCCGCGAATCACGCACCGAATACTCATGGATTGCCAGCGTGGCGCCGGGCCGCAGCAGCGAACCGAACGAGCGCAACTGGGCGTCCCGGTCGGCGACATTGCGGATCAGGTAGGCGGCGAAGATGGCATCGAAAGGGCCGACCACACCGGCGTCGGTGAGCTGTTCGATGCGGCTGTGCACGAAACGCACTGATTCGGGCCACTTCTTCGACCTCGCTTGAGCCAGCATGCCCGTCGAACCGTCGACGGCGACGATCTGGGCATGTGGCGCCGCGGCGAGCAGAGCGGCAGTGGAAGCGCCGGTGCCGCAACCGGCGTCGAGCAAGCGCAACCCGCGGCCGCCGTCCGGTATCCGCATCCGCTCAGCGGAGATACGAAGGTGCGCGTGGTAGCCGGGGTTGGCTCCCACCAGCTTGTCGTAGCTTGCCGCGCCGGCGTCGAACGCGCCCGGCACATCGCTGTGGGTCAGACTCATCGTGCGTCCTTCCGGCGCTGGCGTCTGCGTTGGTGCTCCCAGAGCAGCAGCACTGCGGTGACCATCGCCCAGCCAAACAGAAAATCCTCGACGGGGATGTCGAACGGAAATCGCAACCCGCTGGTGTGGCGGTCGGAGTAGATGACGATCGGTGCGGACAATTTGGTCAGCCAGCCGTCGACGAGGATCTGGAAACCGACGACGATCACCATCGAGACCCAGTACGCCGCGCGGCGGAACAACCCGGTGCGCAACACGGTGAATTCGGCGGCGCACACCGCTCCGACCGCCAGCAGGGCCGGCAACGTGTAGCCCAAGCCGGTCACGGTACGTGCTCCTCGAGTCGCTCGGGCTGTCGAACCCAGCGCAGGATCGTGTCAACTGCGTTGTACGTGAGCAGTCCGCAGAGAGGTATCACCACGAAGAAGAGAAGTTCCTCAATCGGCAAGGACGCAGGCAACTCGATGCCCGTGACGTACTGCGGGTTATACGTCCAGACGTGGGCCGCGATGGCGATTGCGTCCCACAGCACGAATATCGCCGTGATGGGCAGGACGGCCCCGGCCAGACGCCGCGGTTGTCGGTAGACGCCTGGACCGAAGAACTCCAGCGGAGCCGTTATCGCCAGACACGCTGCCAACACGAGCAGGTACTGCCAACGGTCCATCACTACGTCCCTGACGCCCTCGGTGCGCGCAGTCCGGCCGACCATGCCTTGGCCAACCCGTTGGCGGCGACTCGAATTCGCCTGCCTGTGCCGACGGTGGCCCGCTGGCTGAAGACGGCGAAGTCGAGGTCTTCGATGCGGTCGAGTATCTCCGAGTACAGCGTCAGTGCCGCGGCAATGCACGGACGTGAGCGAGGCTTGAGCATCAAAATGCCCTTCTTCGCGAAATCGTAGACGCGTCGTGTTTCAGCGTGCTGCTCGACGAGCGCCTGACGCACCCGCTTGTCGGTGCTTTGATTCCAGTGGCACCACATCAACACGTCACGGTCGACCTGGTGAGCCGCAAGCTCGTCAGCGGGCAGATAGACGCGCCCGCGTTGCAAATCCTCGTCGACATCGCGGAGGAAGTTGGTCAGCTGGAACGCCTTGCCGAGCGCTGCGGCGTACGGCGCGGCTTCCTCGCGTTGGCAGACGGTCCCGAGAACCGGAAGCATCTGCAGCCCGATCACCTCGGCTGAGCCGTACATGTAACGGTTCAGGGCATTGCGGTCGGGATAGTCGGTCACCGTCAGATCCATCCGCATCGAGGCGAGGAAATCGTCGAACAGGCCCCACGGTATGTCGTACTTGTGGGCCGTGTGTACCACCGCGGCCAGTGCGGGGTCACCGTCGGTGGTGTCGTCCTGGACCAACCGATTGAACAGCTGCGTGGTCAGCTGCTGCAGCCGATCCGCTCGCTCGGCGACCGGCACAGACGGGTCGAAATCGTCGAGGATGTCGTCGGCCCGCCTGGCGAATCCGTACAGGGCGTGCACCGCGGGCCGTTGATGCGGAGCAAGCAATCTGGTCGCCAGGAAGAACGTCCTGCCGTGCTCGGCATTCAGGGTGCGGCAGCGCCGGTAGGCGTCGCGCAGCTCTGGATCACGGACTCCCGCGGCGTCGAGTTCGGAACTGATCATGTCTGTACCACCTGTGCTGGCCGGTGTCGACTGACGACGCCGGTGATTCGGTCGGCAGCCAGCCGCCCGGAGATGAGAGCTGTCGGCACCCCGACACCGGGCACCGTCGAAGAACCCGCGAGCACCACGTTGTCGATGCCGCGGATGGTGTTGGCCGGCCGGAACGGCCCGGTCTGGCCGAAGGTGTGCGCCAGCGCGAACGGGGTACCGGCCGCCATGCCTTGCTGCGCCCAGCCGTCAGGGTCGACGACATGCAACAGCTCGGCATCGACACCAAGTTGCGGCAGCCTGCGGGCGGCTATCTGTAGGATCTGCTCCGCATACGCCTCGCCTGCGGTATCCCAATCCACCTTGCCGACAGCCGTATTGGGTGCCGGCGCCAGAATGTAGAGCAGATCGCGGCCCGCGGGAGCCAGTCCGGGGTCGCCCGCGGTGGGCCTGGTCACCAGCAACGAGGGGTCGCCCATCAAACGTCCCTCGTCGATGATGTCGCGGAAGGTCTGTCGCCATGCGTCGCCGAAAACGATGGTGTGGTGTCCGATGTCGGCGCCGGTGGCTCGACAGCCGACGTGCGCGACAACTGCAGAGGGCGCCGGCCGCAGCGGCAGCAGGCGGCGCGGCGTCCGGCCCAGCAGCCGATATGTCTGGGGCAGTTCGGTTGTCAGCACGACCGCGTCGACGGCTATTCGATCGCCCGCGTCGGTGCACACCGTGGTGACCCGGCCCTGGCTGTGTTCCAGTGCGGAAACCGTTGCGCCGTAGCGGATATCGACGCCAGCGTCGGTAGCCGCGGCGGCCAGCGCATCGGGGAGCGCTCGCACGCCGCCGCGCGGGAAGTACACCCCAGAGACGGTGTCCATGTATGCGATCACGGCGTACACGGCCAACGCTCGCTGCGGCGGGACACCGGCGTAGAGCGCTTGGAACGTGAACACGCGCAGCAGTCGCTCGTCGGTGATGAACCGTCGCACCATTCGGTCCCAGCGCCTGAACCCGCCGATCGCGGCGAGCCGAGCCAACTGCGGAGTGAGCAGCGACAGCGGCGAGTCGAAATTCGCCGCGATGAATCCGTCGAACTCGGTGCGGTACAGCCGCGCCAGCCATGCCCGCAATCGCAGATAGCCCTCGGCTTGTTGGCGCCCTGCGAAGCGTTCGATCTCCGCGGCCATGGCGTCGCGGTCGGCATGGACGTCCAACGCGCTGCCGTCGGCGAACGTCGCGCGGTAGGCGGGCTCGACGGGGATGAGATCGAGCCGGTCTGAGGTGGTCTCGCCGACGGCGGCGAACACGTCGTCGATGATGTCCGGCATCGTCAACACCGTGGGTCCGGTGTCGAGGCGGTAGCCGTCGATGTCGAGGCGGCCGACTCTGCCGCCAGGATAGGGGTGTCGTTCGACGATGGTGACCGCGCGACCGCGCCCGGCGAGATGCAGTGCGGCGGACAGCCCGGACAGCCCCGCACCGACCACCACCACCCGATTGGTCCTGCCCCCGACCGTGCGCATCAGGCTGCCCGCTCGGCGCATGCGGCGGCCATATCGGCAAGTGCTGCCCGAACCGCCATATCGATCTGCCGGGTGTCGATCCACTGCAGCGCCCGATCGATCCGCGAATCGATCTGCTGCTCAACCCAATCCAACGCTCCGGACGCCGCGATCAACGAGCGCCACCGCCGAACATCGTTGTCGTCGAGTGCTTCTGCGCTCATCAGCTCGCACAGTTGGCGGCGGGTACCCGCGTCGGCGAGGTGATGAGCCGCGACCACGACGCTGGTGGCTTTCTGCTCCGCGAGATCCCCGCCTGCGGGCTTGCCGGTGACCGTCGAAACGCCGAAGATGCCCAACACGTCGTCGCGCAGCTGAAACGCCTCGCCGACCGCATCGCCGTAGTGTCCGAGCACCGTCACTACCCACGAACTGCAGCCCGACAGTGCGGCGCCGATTTCCAGTGGCCGACGCACGGTGTAGTTACCCGACTTGCGTCGCGAGACGTCGAGAACGTGCGAGAGTGTCGGAAACGCACTGCTGTGGTTGATGAGGTCGGCGAACTGGCCGACCGCGAGCTCGGTGCGCATCGCGTCGTAATGCGGCCACACCCGTGAGAGCGCGTCCTGGCCGAGGCCGCTTTCGCGGAGCATCTGCTCCGCCCAGACCAGGCACAGATCGCCGAGCAGCACGGCCGCTGATTCGCCGAACCGCGCCGAGGACCCAGCCAATTGCCGCGCGCGGTGCCAGTGTGCGAACAAGACGTGTGCTGTCGGGCGTCCGCGTCGCAGGGTGGAGCAGTCCATCACGTCGTCCTGCAACAACGCGAAGGCGTGCAACAACTCGAAGCTGGCCGCCGCGCGCAGCGCCGCGTCGTCTTCGGCGGCACCGCACAGCCAGCCCAGGTAAGCGAACGTCGAGCGCAGGCACTTACCCCCTCGCACGAAGTCCTGCAGCACGTCCGCGGCGACGTCGATGCCCGCCTGGCCTAGTTCGGTGGCGCACCGGTCGTCGACGAAGTCGCCGACTGCGGCGAGCACGTCGACGCGCAGTTGATTGCGCCAATCGGTGGTGTGCGTTCCGAGGTGGATTTCTTGCCGCGGTGCTGTCGGCGCAAAGTCCAGCACTTCACCCTGCGCGGAACCTTCATTCCCGCCCAACGAGCCTCCTTCGACACCCCGCGGTTGAACTACCCGCCTGCGGGCAAACCAATCGGGCTATGGCTTGCATACCCAATTTCTACCGGATCATTGCATCGATTATGCATCGATACGTCGACCCGGGGCGCGGCTTCGACTGACGGACGGGTGCCGGTGTGGTCAGCGGGCCAGGCGATCGGCGACCGCGACGACCCGTTTGGCCAGGTGATCGAGTGCATTGGTGGTGGCCTCGTCGATTTCGCTGATGTTGTCGTGGCCCGCGATGAGGCCGACGCCGTAGGGGTTGCCGTCGACGAATTTCAATGCGTCGGTGTATCCGGGTGGCACGATGATGCCGCCGAAGTGCATCAAGGTGACGTACAGCGTGAGCAGCGTGGTCTCCTGCCCGCCGTGCGCAGTGTTGCTCGACGTGAACGCGGCGTACACCTTGTCGGCGAGGTCGCCCTGCGACCACAGGCCGCCGAGCGAGTCGAGGAAATCCCGCAATTGCGAAGCGACCGAACCGAATCGCGTCGGCGACCCGAATATCACGGCATCGGCCCATACGATGTCGTCGCCCGTCGCGTGTGGCAGATCCCTGGTGGCTTCGTAGTTCGCCGTCCACGCGGGATTGTGGGCGAATGACGCCGGGTCACGCGTTTCGGCGACCGGACGGATGCGGACCTCGGCACCTGCCGTCTCGGCGGCCATGGCGACGCGCCGGGCCATCGTGGTGCCGTGTCCGGTGGCGGAGTAGTAGATCACCGCGAGTTTCGTCACGACAGCAGCCTAGTGACGCTGGGGTAGCGGTATCGGCAGTTTCAGTGTCACGGCGAAAGCCTGGGCAGGTTTTTGATGCCGAACTCGCGGCGCAGCACGGTGCGTGCCGCGTAGTACCCGGCCATCCCGTGTACGCCACCGCCAGGTGGTGTGGCCGAAGAGCACAGGTACACCTTCGGGATCGGCGTGCTCCATGGGTTGAGTCGCGGCGTCGGCCCTGCCAGCGCGTGGACCAACGTATTGCCGCCGACGCCGATGTCGCCGCCGACGAGGTTGGCGTTGTGGTCGGCCAACCGCGATGCGGGTATCGAGCGGACCGCCACCACGACGTCGCGGAAACCGGGCGCGAATCGCTCGAAAAGCGTTGTGACGGTCTCGCTTTGATCGATAGTAGAACCAGAGGGCACGTGCGCATAGGTCCACAGCGGGCGTCGGCCCTGTGCGTCGATGCGGGTGGGATCGACAAGATGCGGCAACGCCGCGAGCACCATCGGCCATTCCGGATGGCGCCCGGCGGCGGATTCCCGCTCGGCGTGCGCCATCTGTTCGCGGGTGCCGCCCATGTGCAACGTCGGAGCGTCAGCCAGTCGCGGGTCCGCCCAAGGGATTTCGCCGGACAACACGAAATCCACCTTTGCCACCCCCGGGCCGAACCGGTAGCGCCGCAGTGCCTTCGCGTAACGGGCGGGAACCCGATCGCCGTAGATCGACAGCAGCGCCGTTGGCGCGGTGTCGAAAAGGGCGACGCCCGAGGGAGGTTCGGCGATTTCCTGCCCGGCCGTCAAGGTTCCGCCGTGCGCCTTCAGATCCGCTATCAGCGCATCAGAGATGGCCTGGCTGCCGCCGACGGGTATCGGCCAGCCGACTGTATGCGCCAAGGTGGCCAGCATCAGCCCGGCGCCGGCCGAGACCAACGACGGCATCTGTGAAATGGTATGTGCCGCAACGCCGGTGAACAACGCCCGGGCATCGGCTCCCGACAGTGCGCGCCAGGCAGGCGTGCCCTGCTCGAGCAGTCGCATGCCCACTTGGACGGCGGCTATCGGGTCGGTCGGGATCGACCTCTTGTCGCCGAGTAGCACCTTCAGCACCGCGTCGTCGCGTTCGACGAGCGGGCCGAGCAGGCGGCGCCACGACGCGCCATTGGTCAACTCCGCGCACGTGCGGTCCAGGTCGTGATAGCCGACGGCGGCGGGTCGGCCCGGTAGCGGGTTCGCATACGCCACCCTCGGAACCTTGAGGGTGACGCCCCGGGCAGGCAGGTCGAACTCGGCGAGAAAAGGTGAGGCCAGCGCCAGCGGATGCACAGCCGAGCAGATGTCGTGCGCCACCCCGGCAAACTCGGGGTCGGCCAGCGTGCGTGCCCCGCCGCCGAAAGTGGGTTGAGCCTCGAACACCTGCACTGACAGCCCGGCCCTCGCACAGATGACGGCGGCCGCCAGCCCGTTGGGTCCACTGCCGACGACGGTGACGTCCACCTCAGTATTAGAGCCCACTACGCTGTGTGAACGTGAGTCTTCCTGTTGTGCTGATTGCCGACAAACTGGCTGAATCGACGGTCGCTGCGCTCGGTGACCAGGTGGAGGTCCGCTGGGTCGACGGACCGGACCGACCCAAGCTGCTGGCCGCGGTGCCGGACGCCGACGCACTGCTGGTGCGCTCGGCGACTACCGTCGACGCCGAGGTACTGGCCGCCGCACCCAAGCTCAAGATCGTGGCGCGCGCCGGTGTCGGCCTGGACAACGTCGACGTCGACGCCGCCACGGCCCGCGGTGTGCTGGTGGTCAACGCGCCGACGTCCAACATCCACAGCGCCGCGGAACACGCGTTGGCGCTGATGCTGGCGGCCGCGCGGGAAATACCCGCGGCCGACGCGTCGCTGCGTGAGCGCACCTGGAAGCGGTCGAAGTTCTCAGGGACCGAGATCTACGGCAAGACCGTCGGCGTGGTGGGCCTCGGCCGCATCGGACAGTTGGTGGCGCAGCGGCTCGCGGCTTTCGGCACCCACGTCGTCGCGTACGACCCGTATGTGTCGGCCGCACGCGCCGCGCAACTGGGCATCGAGTTGCTGAACCTCGACGAGCTGCTGTCGCGCGCCGACTTCATCTCGGTGCACCTGCCGAAGACGCAGGAGACCGCCGGACTGATCGGCAAGGAGGCGCTGGCCAAGACCAAGCCGGGCGTGATCATCGTCAACGCCGCGCGCGGGGGATTGGTCGACGAGGAGGCGCTGGCCGACGCGGTCAGGTCGGGGCATGTCAGGGCCGCAGGCATCGACGTGTTCGCGACCGAGCCGACCACCGACAGTCCGCTGTTCGAACTGCCGCAGGTCGTCGTCACGCCGCACCTCGGCGCGTCGACCAGCGAGGCGCAGGACCGCGCAGGCACCGACGTGGCCGAAAGTGTGCGCCTGGCTCTCGCCGGCGAGTTCGTGCCCGACGCAGTCAATGTCGGTGGTGGCGTAGTCGGCGAAGAGGTCGCGCCGTGGCTCGATCTGGTTCGCAAGCTCGGGGTGCTTGTCGGCGTGTTGTCCAGCGAGCTGCCCGTTTCACTCGCAGTTCAGGTGCGCGGCGAGTTGGCCTCGGAACAGGTTGAGGTGCTGCGTCTTTCGGCGCTGCGCGGGCTGTTCTCGGCTGTCATCGAAGACCCGGTGACCTTCGTCAACGCACCGGCGCTGGCCGCTGAACGGGGTGTGCAGGCCGAAATCAGCACAGCCACTGAGAGTCCCAACCACCGCAGCGTGGTCGATGTGCGGGCGGTATACGCCGACGGCACGACCACCAACGTCGCAGGGACGTTGTCGGGGCCGCAGCAGGTCGAGAAGATCGTCCAGATCAACGGCCGAAATTTCGATCTGCGGGCCGAAGGTGTGTACCTGATCGTCAATTACGTCGATCAACCGGGCACACTCGGCAAGATCGGCACGCTGCTCGGCGGGGCCGCCATCAACATTCACGCGGCTCAGCTCAGCGAGGACGCCGAAGGGCCGGGCGCGACGGTGCTGTTGCGCATCGACCGCGATGTGCCCCCCGATCTGCGGTCCGCGATCGCCGACGCTGTCGGCGCCAAACTGCTGGAAGTGGTGGACCTGTAATGAGACTGGCGGTCATTGCCGGCGACGGCATCGGTCCCGAGGTCATCGGTGAGGCGCTCAAGGTGCTCGACGCCGTCGTGCCCGGTGTCGACAAGACGGAATACGACCTCGGTGCGCGGCGCTACCACGCAACCGGCGAGGTGCTGCCCGACTCGGTGATCGACGAGTTGCGGGACCACGACGCGATCCTGCTCGGCTCCATCGGTGACCCGTCGGTGCCAAGCGGTGTGCTGGAACGGGGCCTGCTGCTGCGCATTCGGTTCACGCTCGACCACCACGTCAACTTGCGGCCGTCGCGGCTGTATCCCGGCGTCAAGAGCCCGCTGGCCGGTGATCCCGACATCGACTTCGTGGTTGTCCGCGAAGGCACCGAGGGTCCCTACACCGGCAATGGCGGAGCCATCCGGGTAGGCACGCCCAACGAAGTCGCCACCGAAGTCAGCGTCAACACCGCGTTCGGTGTTCAGCGGGTAGTGCACGACGCGTTCCGCCGGGCGCAACAGCGCCGCAAACATCTGACGTTGGTGCACAAGAACAACGTGCTGGCGTATGCAGGCGCCTTATGGTGGCGCACGGTGCAGGAGATTGCTGGGCAATACCCCAATGTGGAGATCGCGTATGAGCATGTGGATGCGGCGACGATCCACATGGTGACCGACCCCGGCCGGTTCGACGTGATCGTCACCGACAATCTGTTCGGCGATGTCATCACCGATCTTGCCGCAGCTGTGTGCGGTGGGATCGGGCTCGCCGCGAGCGGCAACATCGATGCGACGCGGAAGAATCCGTCGATGTTTGAACCCGTGCACGGCAGCGCGCCGGACATCGCGGGCCAGGGCATCGCCGACCCGACCGCGGCGATCATGTCCGTGGCGTTGTTGTTGGCACACGTCGGCGAACATGACGCCGCGGCCCGTGTCGACAAGGCCGTCGAACAGCACCTGGCCACCCGCGGCGACGAGAAGCTGACCACGGCGCAGGTCGGCGAGCGGATCGCGGCCAGCCTGTAGGGCGCCCGACGTGGCGACACTGTCTCGGCAGTGCTGGTTGTTCGCGATCGGATCCACGTTGTTCGCGATCGCGACGCTGCCGGGGTTGTCCGCTGTCACAGGTGCCGGCGTGGCCAACCTGTTGTGTTTCATCGGCTCCTGGTTCTTCACCACCGCGGGCTGGATGCAGCTGGTGTTGTCCGGTCCTGCGCTACGCATCGGCTGGCTCTCGGCAGCTGCACAATTCGCAGGCACGATCCTGTTCAACCTCAGTACCGGTGCCGCGTTGTGGGCGCACGCGGTCAAGCCGGAGCGGCGCCTGGTGTGGGCGCCGGACTTCCTCGGCTCGTTGGCGTTTCTGGTGAGCGGGGCGCTCGGCATCGTCGCGGTCACCGCCGTTGTGGGGTTCCTCGAGTTGAGGAACCGTGATTGGCAGGCGGAGTGGATCAACATGATCGGATGCGTCGCGTTCGGCATATCCGCGGTCGGCGCGTTCGTGACGAAATCGGGCGTCACCGAAGATGCTCGGCTCGCGAACGCGGGCACATTCGTCGGGGCCTTGTGCTTTCTGGTGGCGGCTCTGCTGATTCTTCCGCGGCGGGCGAGAGAGCAACCGCCAGCGGTCTAGAACAGTCCGTGCCCGTGATGTGTGCCCCAATGGTGCTTGACGGCCCCACTCGCGGCGGCGTCATCGGACGCCGACACAAACGCCTTCGAGGTGGGTGTCGAGCCCTGGGTAGTCGATGCGGTACCAGTCCGCGACGAGGATGTCGCCGAGTTGTGTGCCGTCGAAGTGGTCACCGAAACTGAGTCGGTGGTGGACCGGGCGCTTGACCCGGATTTCGCCGTCGAACCGGAAGACCTGGATGTGCTCGCCGTCGACGAACCCTTGCTGTAGCCGCCGTTCGGCGTTGCTTTCGCGGAGGTTCGTACAACGTGTTGGTTCGAGGTGTGGCTGGCGTTGCCAGCCGTTGACGGCGCGGCCGCCGCGGGACCGGCGAGCGCGACGCTGAGTCCAGCGGTGGCTACTCCAATGGCGAGAAATGCCGGAACGGGCATGCCCATACCTATCGTCTCCTTACATAGGCGTCAAATAACCAAGCGGCACAACAACTTTAGTTACTAGACTAGAACGCCTAATTGTTATCCCGTATGCCCGCCGCGGCGTTGGCTTTGCGTCCACGGCGCGAATCTGCGGACAGACCGCACTTTGCGTGCAGAGTCGACGAAAAAGATGCCCAGTGAACTCTCAGGCGATGTTCAGCGAGCTTTGGCGCGACGCTGAAGTTCTTTGACGGCGGCCCAATCGACTGGAGGCCGCTGCATGCCGCGCTTGTCGAGGTACTTCTGCGCCGAAGCGCTGTTGGTCCTCAGGAATTGGACGAACGCCAGTCTCGTCGGAGCGTCGAACTTGATGCTCTGGAACACCCAGCCCTCGCCCCGACTTTCGAGGCGCCCCTTGATCTGGATCATGTTGAGCTTCCACAACTTTTCATCGTGGCTGTGGGCCAACAAGTTTGCCTGGCCCTCGACGGGGTGCAGCGCTGCGGGAAACGTCACGGCCAGCGTGCCCGTGGTGGCGTCGTAGTCGCGGGAGTCGACGCGGATGCTGACCGGATACCCGTCCACGTCGACGCCGGTCACCACCACATCGTTGAACTTGTTGAGCCACTTCGCAGCTTCATCCCACACGGCGCACCTCGCTCAGGTCGAGTTCCTCGGGTGAAGCAGAGAAGTCCCGGTCGGGCCAGAACAACGCGCGGCGCGGTGTCACATAGATCAGGATGCGCATGTAATACGACCACCACAGTCGCTTGCCCAGCCACGTGCTCCACAGTGCGCCTGCGGGTTGGCGCGCCATGACCGTTTGCAGCGCCGCCGCGAGGTCGGGATTCGACGCCATGTCGGTCACGATGCGATCCTCCGCGGTGGCGTCGCCCTGGATCAGCACCGCGCCTGGTTGGCTGACGCCACTTCCGGTGGGATCCGAAAACAGCAGGCTCACCTTCGGATTGCGGCGGATGTTGAATGCCTTCTGGGGCAGGCCGATGCTGGTGGCGGCGATCAACCGGCCATCCTCGAGCAACCGCGGGGACACCGGCCACGTCACCGGGGCCCCGTCGCGCGAGAAGGTGGTGAACTCACACGTGAAGTACTTGTCGATGATGTCCAGGTAAGACGCGCTCACGTCGGGAGCGTAACGCTGTGACCTTCCTCAACGGTCGTTATCGACAGGAACCAGGGGCATCGCGATGAGCGGAAACAACGCGCACACGGCGAACGCGACGGGGTAGCCAACGGTCCCGATCAGCGCGCCGAACAGCGGCGGCGCGACGCCGGCGGTCAGCAGTTGGCTGGTGTTCTGGGTGCCGAGCGCGCGCCCGCTCCAGAACGGCCCGGCGATCTCGGCGATAGCGGTGAACGCTAAGCCGTTGTCGGACACGGTGATTACCGAGGCGATCACCATCACCGCCACGCTGACGGGGGAGTCGAGCCAGTCGGTCAGCGCCAACAGCCCCATCGCCGCCGCCGCACCCAGCGCGATGGTGCGGATGGGACGCAGTCGGGAACCCACCAGATCCGACCAGCGGCCCGCCGCGATTCGTCCGCCTGCGCCAAGAAATTGGGCTGCCGTCACCATCGCGCCCGCCGACGCGGCCGACCATCCGCGATCGCTCATCAGCCAAACCAGGGTGAACGTCCACACCACCACCTGCGGCGCCACCAGCAGGCACGACACCGCGTGGATGCGCCACAGCACCGATGAGCCGCGATAGGGGTTGGCGAGGTCGGCTTCGTCGGCCTCGTGCCGCGGCGGGCGCGGCGGGTCGAGCACCGCGACCGCGCACACCACGGCGGACACCGCACAGACCACGGCCGGAAACAGCAGTGCCGCCGACACGCCATGGCTTTCCGCCAGCCGTGGAATCACCAAGGCGCCCAGCCCGACTCCCAGCGGTTGGGCCGTCTGCCGGATGCCCATCACCAGCCCGCGTTGCTGCGGCGGGAACCAGCCGACGACGAGGCGACCGCTGGCCGAATTGCTGCTTGCGGCCGCCATTCCGCCGAGCAGCAGGAAGGCGCCGACGGCGATGAGCGACTGCACCGACGCCGCCGCGAACGCCGCGGCCGCCGTCAGCGCCGAACCCAGCGCCAGCACGATCCGTTCACCCACTCGGTCGACGATGTAACCCCACGCGATCAGCGTGAGCACCATGCCGAGGCTGGGCATCGAGGAGAGCAAGCCGGCCTTCGCCAGATCAAGGCCGCGTTCGGTGTGCAGCGTCGGAATGAGGAACGCCGCGCCGTTGATGAAGACATTGGCGCACAGAGTCGCGCTGAGCGCGATGACCAACATCGACCAGCGGCGCACTGAGCTGATCGTCGCGGTGGGCACCCGGACATCGTCGCACAACGTCTCAAGATGTTGAATTTGTATTTCATATAGTGAGACACCCGCCACGGCGGAGGCGGCGCCGACACGGCCACTACGCTGAGACCATGCGCCTTGGTCGAATCGCCAGTCCAGACGGAGTGGCCTTTGTCAGCATTGAGGGACCCACCGATGACCCGGCAGAAGCGATCGCCAGGGAAATCGCCGAGCATCCCTTCGGCACGCCCAACTTCACCGGACGTCAATGGCCGCTCGCCGACGTGCGACTGCTGGCTCCGATTCTCGCGAGCAAGGTGGTCTGCATCGGCAAGAACTACGCCGCGCACGTCGCCGAGATGGGTGGCGGTGATTTTCCCGACCCAGTTATCTTCCTGAAACCCAACACGGCGATCATCGGTCCGAACGTGCCGATTCAGATGCCCGCCGCTGCGCACCCGGTGCACTTCGAAGGCGAACTGGCCGTGGTGATCGGACGCCCCTGCAAGGACGTTCCCGCCGCGCAGGCCGCCGAGAACATCCTCGGGTACACGATCGGCAACGACGTGACCGCGCGCGATCAGCAGAAGAAGGACGGCCAGTGGACGCGTGCCAAGGGTTACGACACGTTCTGTCCCGTCGGCCCGTGGATCGTGACCGACGTGGACCCTGCCGACCTCAGCCTGCGCACCGAGGTCAACGGTGACGTCAAGCAGGACAGCCGGACATCGCTGCTGATCCATGATGTCGGCGCGATCGTCGAATGGATCTCGGCGGTGATGACGCTGCTGCCCGGCGACCTCATCCTCACCGGGACCCCCGAGGGTGTCGGCCCCATCGAGGACGGCGACACTGTCAGCGTCACCGTCGAGGGCATTGGCACGTTGAGCAATCCTGTTGTGCGCAAAGGAAAATGATGGGGACAGTCACACCCGCGATGAGCGAGGGCAACGTAAGGGTCCGATTCTGTCCGTCGCCGACGGGGACGCCGCACGTCGGGCTGATCCGCACCGCGCTGTTCAATTGGGCTTACGCCCGTCACACCGGCGGCACCTTTGTGTTCCGGTTGGAGGACACCGACGCCCAACGTGACAGCAACGAAAGCTATCTGGCGCTGCTGGACGCGCTGAGTTGGCTCGGGCTGAATTACGACGAGGGTCCGGACATCGGGGGTCCGTACGCGCCCTACCGGCAGTCCGAACGCCGCGATATCTACCGCGACATCGTGCAACGGTTGCTGGACGCGGGCGAGGCGTACGAGGCGTTCTCGACGCCCGACGAGGTCGAAGCCAGACACGTGGCCGCGGGCCGCAACCCCAAGCTCGGTTACGACAATTTCGACCGAGACCTCAGCGACGAGCAACGGGTGGCGTACGTCGCCGAGGGCCGCAAGCCGGTCGTGCGGCTACGCATGCCGGACACCGACATCACGTGGCACGACCTCGTCCGTGGAGAGACCACCTTCGCGGCAGGAACTGTGCCGGACTACGTGTTGACGCGTGCCAGCGGAGATCCGTTGTACCCCTTGGTCAACCCGGTCGATGACGCATTGATGAAGATCACGCATGTCCTGCGCGGGGAGGACATACTGCCGTCAACGCCACGCCAGATCGCGCTCTATCAAGCGTTGATCCGCATCGGTGTCGCCGAATGGGTTCCCCAATTCGGGCATTTGCCAAGCGTTCTCGGGGAGGGCAACAAGAAGCTGTCCAAGCGTGATCCGCAGTCGAATCTGTTTCTGCACCGCGAGCGCGGCTTCATTCCCGAGGGACTGCTCAACTACTTGGCGCTGCTCGGCTGGGGCATCGCCGAAGATCGCGACGTGTTCTACCTCGACGAGATGGTTGCCGCGTTCGACGTCGTCGACGTCAACTCCAACCCCGCGCGGTTCGACCAGAAGAAGGCCGACGCGCTCAACGCCGAACACATCCGGCTGTTGGGGGAGGACGATTTCACCGAGCGACTGCGCGCCTACTTCACCGCAAACGGCCATCACACGGGCCTCGACGCCGCGCAGTTCGCCGAGGCGGCCAAGCTCGTGCAGACCCGCATCGTGGTGCTGGGCGACGCCTGGGATCTGCTCAAGTTCCTCAACGACGGCGAATTCGCGCTCGACGAGAAGGCGGCCGGCAAGGAACTGCGCGGCGACGCGGCCCCCGTGCTGGATGCGGCGATCGGCGCGCTCGAAGAGGTCGGGGACTGGACCACGGCCAAGATCGAAATAGCGCTGAAGGTGGCGTTGTTGGAGAACCTGGCGCTGAAGCCGCGCAAGGCGTTCGGGCCCATCCGGGTGGCGGTCACAGGTGCATCGATCAGCCCGCCGTTGTTCGAGTCGCTCGAGCTTCTGGGCCGCGACCGCAGCTTGACCCGGCTGCGCGCTGGGCGAGAGTACGCGGCCGCCGCCGCGGCCGCAGCAGAGGCGTGAGAAGCCCGCGTTGAATCTTTGGTAATCTGCTCGTCGGCCCGATACAAAAGGCGGTGGCGGCCCTCCGTCGTTTGATCGGGTCAAAAACAGCCTATGACCTGCGGTTATAGGTGGCCAATGGGGTATGGTGTAATTGGCAACACAGCTGATTCTGGTTCAGCCATTCTAGGTTCGAGTCCTGGTACCCCAGCTGCAGTAACGGATTAGGTCGGCATGAATGCGTGCGCTATGCTGGCAATCCGGTTCTGGCCCCGTCGTCTAGCGGCCTAGGACGCCGCCCTCTCACGGCGGTAGCGTGGGTTCGAATCCCATCGGGGCTACTTCTCTTCGCGAGAAGACGCAAGGTCACCCATTTCGACGAGGAATTGGGTGCTTTTGCGTCTGCTCGCCGTCCCTCTACAAGAAGCCGAGCTCTCTGCGTCCAGCGCCGAGCACCCCTTCAGGGTCCGTGTGCAGGGTCTTGCCCAGCAGCTCGTGGTAGATGTCACGAAAGTCGGTCGTGGTCTTCAGGTCGCCGTCGTCGAGGTCGGTGAGGCTCGGCTCGTCGCCGTACAGCCCGCCCTTGACGTGGGCTCCTGCTAGCAAAACAGGACCCGAGGTGCCGTGGTCGGTGCCCGCCGACGCGTTGGCCGCCACCCTGCGGCCGAACTCCGAATACGCCATCACGACCACGTTCCTGCCGAAACTGCTTGTGCGCATGTGCTGCATGAAGGCCGTCAGCCCGTCGTCGAGAGCCTTCAGCAGCGACTGATGCGCCCCGCGCTCATCGGCATGGGTGTCGAAATCGCCGAGCGACACCAGGTAGACCCGGGACGGCACGCCGGCCTTGATGCACGTGGCCACCAGTTCGAGGTCGGCGGCCAGCGTCTGCGCGTTGCCACTGCCCGTCGTCTTGGCACTGGGTGTCGTGCCGTTGACCACCCGTGCGAATTGCGGAGCCGTCTGACTGTTCGCCCGGTACGCCTCGCAGACAGCGGCCATTGCCGTGGTGTCGCGGGGATCGTCGGCGCTCATCGCCGCCAAGGTGGTGGCCAGATCGCCGGGGAGCTGCGGTACCCAATCCGACAACGCTGCGGCAACATGTTTCTCGCCGATTCCCAGCGGTGCGAGAACGGCTCCGATGTTCACCGCACGCAACGGGTCATCGCCCGTCGCGTCGAGCCAGCGGCCGATCCACCCGGTCTTCACCGGCTCATTGGGCGACGCGGTCTGCCAGATGTCCATCGACCGGAAATGACTGCGGTCGTGCTCGGGATACCCGACACCACGCACGATGGCCAGTTCGTTGTCGGTCCACAACGAGTGCAGTCCTTCCAACGCCGGATTGAGTCCGAGCTGCCCGTCCAGCCGCAGGACTTCCTCGGGCGAGTAAGCCAATTCGGGGCGGGCGTCGTGATAAGCCTTGTCAGCGTATGGAATTAGCGTGCTGAGCCCGTCGTTTCCGCCGTACAGGGTGACAATGACCAGAATTCCGCTGCCCGCCGCCAGGGGAGGTTGGCGTTGACCGTGCCGCAACAGGTCGGGCAGAGTGAGCGCTCCCACACCGCCGAGCAGGCCAACCGCGCCCGCGCCGGCGCTGGCGATCAGGAACTTCCTTCTGTCGAATTCCGGCATCGTTGAATCCCGCTATGACGTCAGGTAATCGGGTGCGTTGATCGCGGCGGCGACCAACTGCCGTGGGTCGTGCACAAGGGGCGTCAGCGCCTTCGCCGTGCGGTCGCTCCAACGACCGATTCCGACCAGATAGCCGGCGGCATCGATACGGTCACTCGGTGCGGCTTGCTCCACCACCGACAAATCCCCCGAGCGGGTGAACTTGTCCGCGGCCCATGCGCGTGCCGAGATGCTGCTTGTCGACAGCCACGCCTGACCGCTCGGCCAGCCGCCGACATTCGGTGGATAGAACGGCCGCTGCCCCATCACGGTCAGCGCGACGACGATCGCGTCCAACAGATCCGGATCGTCGATCGGCGCTTTGAGTGCGCGGACCACTCCGATGAGCCATTCGACCGGAGTGTTGACCACGGTGCCCGCGCAACCGGCGAAGTCGGGATCGAGCAGGACCGCTTTGGTCAACGATTTGAGATCGCGCCCCGGTCCGAAGGCGGCGACGAGTCGGTCCAGCGTCCCTGTCGATGGGTCATTGTCGGACGCGAGCATGCGCCACAGCTTCGCCGCGATGAACGTCGCCGAGTGTGGCTGGCCGAGCACGATGTCACAAAAGTCGGCTTCGTCCAACTCACCGGTGACGCCCATCACCGTTTTCAACGTGGTGTCGCGGTGCGTTGCGGCGACGTCGGCACGGCCACCGCGCCCGATGAACCAACCCGTAAGCGCTCGGGCGCCCTCGCGAACGTCGTGTTTGGTGTAGCCGTTTCCGTGTCCGAGCGTGAACAGCTCCATGAACTCGCGCGACAGGTTCTCGTTCGCCGCGCCTGCGCTGTTGCGCACGCCGTCCAGCCAGAACAACATCGCCGCGTCGGTCAACATGGCGTAGGCCAGACTGCGGAAGTCGCCGAGCGACAGCATGCGCAACTTCTGATTCTGGTGCCCCATCCATTCGGCTGCAGGCACTTTCTGCGCCGAGGTCGCGAAGTGGTTGTGCCACAGCAGGGTGAGTTTCTCGTGAATGGGCTCCTCAACGGCGGCCATTCGTCGCACCCACCATGACGTCAGCTCGGTCATCTGATCGAACAGTGTGCGATTGAATTGTCGGAACTCCGCATCGCCTGCGGCGTCATCGGGGAGATCCGGCGTGATGGGCATCGGCCGCGGCGTAGCGAGGGCTCCTGGATCGGAATCGGGGTCGAGGCCGAGCGCATGGTCGAGATAGGCCGACCAGTCCTGGTCTGCGACGGCGTCGATTTGCGGCCCGGTCGCGCCGAAACCGCAACGCCGCAACAGGCGCGCGGTAGCGATCCACCGTGCTGATTGCGACGACAAGTACCGTGACCTTCCAGCGATTCCGCAGAGCCTCAGCGCAAGACGATAAGGCTTTTAGTGCGTCGCCACCGGCCGAACGGCTAGTTGAGAAGCTGCGCAGAGCCGAATCTAGAGTCGGCGCGTAAGCGCTTCGGCGGCCGCCAACAAGTCTGCGGCCCAACGCGCGCCGGGCCGACGTCCCATTCGATCGATCGGGCCGGAAACGGATACCGCGGCGACCACCGCACCGCGACCGTCGCGCACGGGCGCCGAGACACTGGCCACGCCCGGTTCCCGCTCTGCCGCGCTTTGCGCCCAGCCGCGTTTGCGAACCTCCGCCAGTGCCCGGTCGGTGAACAGCGCGGTCGGCAGCACCGCCTGCTGCGTCGCGGCGTCGGCAAATGCCAGCAGGACTTTGGCGCCCGACCCCGCCGTCATCGGCAACCGGGTTCCCACCGGCACCGTATCGCGAAGTCCCGCAGGCGGTTCCAGTGCGGCGACGCAGATTCTCGTCGTACCTTCGCGGCGATAGAGTTGCACGCTCTCGCCGGTGATCTCACGCAGCCGCGGCAGCACCACCGCGCCCGCGGCAAGCAGCGGGTCGCTGACATGCCCGGCCAATTCGGTGAGGGCGGGTCCAAGGTGCCATCGACCGTCGCCATTGCGGCTCAGCAGCCGATGCACCTCGAGGCCAGCGGCCAGCCGATGGGCGGTCGCGCGAGGCAGGCCGGTGCGCTCACACAGTTCGGCAAGTCCGCACGGCGAGCCGGCCACCGCGTGCAGTACGCCCACCGCTTTGTCCAGCACGCCGATGCCGCTATCCTGTCTCACGTAGAGATACTAACGTCCCAGAATGTGAGAATGTCAAGTATGACCACCCCGCGCACCATGGCAGAGAAGGTGTGGGCCGATCACGTCGTGGCCCACGGAACAGGCGAAGGCGCAGCGCGCCACCCGGACCTGATCTACATCGACCTGCACCTCATACATGAGGTGACCAGTCCGCAGGCCTTCGACGGACTTCGGCTCAACGGCCGCACAGTGCGCAGGCCCGACCTGACCATCGCCACCGAGGACCACAACGTGCCGACGGTCGACATCGACAAGCCCATCGCCGACCCGGTGTCGCGTACACAGGTCGAGACGCTGAGACGCAACTGCGAAGAGTTCGGCGTCCGGTTGCATCGGATGGGCGACGTCGAGCAAGGCATCGTGCACATCATCGGCCCGGAATTGGGACTGACTCAGCCGGGCATGACGGTGGTGTGTGGCGACAGCCACACCTCGACGCACGGTGCGTTTGGTGCACTTGCGATGGGCATCGGCACATCCGAGGTCGAACACGTTCTCGCAACGCAGACTCTGCCGCTGCGTCCGTTCAAGACCATGGCGGTCAATGTGGACGGCCCGTTGCCACCCGGGGTCAGTGCCAAAGACATCATCCTCGCGGTGGTCGCGAAGATCGGCACCGGCGGGGGACAGGGGCACGTCATCGAATACCGCGGCAGCGCCATCGAATCGCTGTCCATGGAGGGCCGGATGACGATCTGCAACATGAGCATCGAGGCTGGCGCCCGCGCCGGCATGGTGGCACCGGACGAAACCACGTTCGAATTTCTGCGTGGTCGTCCGCACGCGCCGAAGGGTGCCGAATGGGACGAGGCGATCGCCGCGTGGACGGCCCTGCGCACTGACGAAGGCGCCGAATTCGATACCGAGGTGTACCTCGACGCCTCCACGTTGAGTCCGTTCGTGACATGGGGTACCAACCCCGGCCAGGGCGTGCCGTTGTCGGAGTCGGTGCCCGATCCCGAGCTGATGTCCGCCGAGGATGAACGCCAGTCGGCCGAAAAAGCCTTGGCCTACATGGATCTTCGCCCAGGCACGGCGATGCGCGACATCGCGGTGGACGCCGTCTTCGTCGGTTCGTGCACCAACGGCAGGATCGAGGACTTGCGTGTCGTGGCCGACATCCTGCGTGATCGCAGGGTCGCCGACGGGGTGCGGATGCTCATCGTGCCGGGGTCTATGCGAGTGCGCGCGCAGGCTGAATCCGAGGGGCTGGGCGAGATCTTCACCGCCGCTGGCGCGCAGTGGCGCCAGGCCGGTTGTTCGATGTGTCTTGGCATGAATCCAGACCAGTTGGCGTCCGGCGAGCGTTGCGCGTCGACGTCCAACCGCAATTTCGAGGGCAGGCAAGGAAAAGGCGGGCGGACTCATTTGGTGTCGCCCGCCGTCGCCGCCGCCACCGCTGTACGCGGCACGTTGTCCTCGCCCGCCGACCTGACTCAGTAAAGGGAGATTTTGATGCAAGCCTTTCACACCCACACAGGCATTGGCGTCCCGTTGCGCCGGTCGAATGTGGATACCGACCAAATCATCCCCGCCATCTATCTTAAGCGGGTCACCCGAACAGGTTTCGAGGATGGTCTGTTCGCCGCCTGGCGCGCAGATCCGTCATTCATATTGAATCTGGCACCGTTCGACAAGGGATCGGTGTTGGTCGCGGGTCCCGATTTCGGCACCGGCTCCTCGCGCGAGCATGCCGTCTGGGCATTGATGGACTTCGGCTTCAGGGTCGTTATCTCTTCGAGATTCGCCGACATTTTTCGCGGCAATGCGGGCAAGGCGGGCCTGCTGGCGGCAGAAGTCGCTCAAGATGATGTGGAACTCCTGTGGAAGCTCATCGAGGAGCATCCGGGGGTGGAAATCACTGTGAATCTTCAAGATCGGAATATCGTCGCGGGAACGGTCATGGTGCCGTTCAAGATTGACGATTACACCGCCTGGCGGCTACTCGAAGGGCTCGACGATATAGGCCTTACGCTGCGAAAACTCGATGCGGTCGAGTCCTATGAGGCGAGCCGTCCGAGTTGGAAACCGCGCACTCTGCCGGTGTGATGATTCGGCCGCGGCGAGCCGAAATCGCCACCTTCATCCCAGTTCTCGGGGCCCTCGATTGGAGCCCAAGGGGGGCAAGAAAGTTCGCTAGTTTCGCTTGAAATTGCGCGTGGCTCTTGGAAATCAGTGGTCAATGGGTTTACCGTGTCCTCTAGTCGGTCCAAAGAGGACCACTGGTTTCGGAGGTTTTGCATGAACAAAGCGGAGCTCATCGACGTACTCACGGAGAAATTGGGCTCGGACCGTCGGCAAGCAACGGCGGCGGTGGAGAACGTTGTCGACACCATCGTGCGCGCCGTGCACAAGGGTGACAGTGTCACCATTACCGGCTTCGGCGTATTCGAGCAGCGCCGTCGCGCCGCCCGTGTTGCGCGGAATCCGCGCACTGGCGAGACGGTGAAAGTAAAGCCCACCTCCGTGCCGGCCTTCAGGCCCGGCGCTCAATTCAAAGCGGTTGTCTCTGGCGCACAAAAGCTCCCGGCGGAAGGACCAGCAGTGAAGCGTGGCGTGACGGCGGGCGGCGGCGCCCGCAAGGCCGTGAAGAGAGCGGCCGCGAAGAAGGCGGTGAAGAAGGCCGCCGCCAAGAAGGCCGTGAAGCGCACCGCCGCCAAGAAGGCCGTGAAGCGCGCTGCCGTCAAGAAGGCAGTCAAGCGCACCGCCGCCAAGAAGGCAGTCAAGCGCACCGCCGCCAAGAAGGCAGTGAAGAAAGCCGCCGCCAAGAAGGCAGTCAAGAAGGCCGTGGCCAAGAAGGCTGTCGCCAAGAGGGCCACCGCCAAGAAGACGGCTCGTAAGGCTCCGGCGCGTAAGGCTCCCGCCAAGCGCGGCGGTCGCTAAATCTCGGCATCAGCGCGCCGTGGGTCACCGTGACCCACGGCGCGTCTGTGTGCGGTGAGTCTTGTGGTGCCCCGCGCACTTTGGATTCAACCGGCAGGCGGCCCGGCCGCGACGCTATTTCCTGACGGCCAGAGGGCTGCCGATATGGTCGGCGGCCACCAACCGATCGTCGACGAACGACATCACCCACACGCTGCCTTTGCGGTTGCGCGATTTGTCGGGACGCACCCCGTCGCGCGCTGACCACCACGCAATGAGATCGGGAATCACCTTGCCCTGGGTGCAGATCACGGGCGTGCCTCCGGTCCCGGCAATTTCGACGAACCGGTGCCTGGCCGCCTTACGGCTGTCGGCGTAGGCCTCCTCGGTCAACAACGGCTCGTTGCCGATGCCGACGTCGAGTTCCTCCGCGAGCGGTTCAAGCGTTTGATGACACCGCACTCTGTCCGCGGCGTACAACGCATCGGCACCGAACGCCGTCAGCACACCGACAAGTGACTCGGCCTGGGCACGTCCGCGCTTGTCCAGCGGGCGCTTGCGGTCGTCTCCCTTGTAGCGCGACTTGCTGCCCGCAGTACCGTGCCGCACAATCAGCAGCGTCTTGGTGTTAGCAGGATGCTTTACGAAGTGCCGCAACACTTTTCGGTCATGTGGATACTCAAGCTGCTTCATCGCTTCTGCCACCGGAAGCCACTTGAGTTCATCGACTTCGGCGTTCGGATCGAACTCACCGTCGCCGGCACGGGCCGCCCAGTAGCGCACCTTCTTGACACCTTGCTCGACGGGATAGGTCACCGTGGCGAGGCGCCTGCCGAGGATCGACGAGAAGCCCGTCTCCTCACGAATCTCGCGTACGGCGGTCACCGGTTCGGTTTCGCCGGGATCGACCTTGCCCTTGGGCAGCGACCAGTCGTCGTAGCGCGGGCGGTGGATGATCGCCACCTCAGGCGCCGACAGGTCATCGTTGTGCCGCCACAGGACGGCACCCGCAGCCAGTACGGCCTTGCTGCCCGGGACCGCATCCGGGGAATTCTCCTTCGGCACGTCAACTCCTGCGGGTCATCCGACCGCAACGGGTCGCATCGTCACCTTCACGGATGTCGGTGGCGTTCCATCAGCGACACTTGGTGGTCGCGCACGGATTCGCCCGCGCTCGGCAACGCCGTCCAGTGCCCGTCGGTCCCCAACTCCCAGCAGCGAGTCGCAGGATCCATCGCGGATTCGAACACATCGTTCAATTGCGCGGTCAACCGCGGATCTTTTACTTGCGCCATCACTTCGACTCGCCGATCGAGATTGCGGTGCATCATGTCGGCGCTGCCGATCCAGAACTCGTCGATGGCATTGAAGTGGACGATCCGCGAGTGTTCCAGGAACCGGCCGAGAATCGAACGTACGACGATGTTGTCCGAGTAGCCGGGCGCGCCTGGCTTCAACGCGCAGATGCCACGCACCACCACCTCCACCCGCACTCCCGCCTGAGAAGCGCGGTACAGGGCGTCGATCACCTGTTCATCGACCAACGCGTTGGCCTTCATCCTGATCCGGCCTTGCGCGCCGTCGTGGGTGGCCGCGATCTCGCGCTCGATGCGCTCAATGATCCCCTTGCGCACCCCATATGGCGCCACCAGCAGATTGCGGTATGACTCCTTGCGTGAGTACCCCGTCAGCGAGTTGAACAGATCGGTCAGGTCCGCGCCGATGTCCGGCGCCGCCGTGAGCAGGCCGACATCTTCATACAATCGAGCGGTTTTCGGGTTGTAATTACCCGTGCCGATATGGCAGTAGCGGCGAATCGTCGAACCTTCTCTGCGCACCACCAAACAAGTCTTACAGTGCGTTTTCAATCCGATCAGGCCGTAGACGACGTGCACACCGGCCTGTTCAAGGGCGCGCGCCCACTTGATGTTGGCCTGCTCGTCAAAGCGTGCCTTGATCTCGACGAGCGCGACCACCTGTTTGCCCGCCTCCGCTGCGTCGATGAGCGCGTTGACAATCGGTGAATCGCCGGAGGTGCGGTAGAGCGTCTGCTTGATCGCCAACACGTTGGGGTCGGCGGCGGCCTGCTCGATGAAGCGCTGCACCGTGGTGGAGAACGAATCGTACGGGTGATGGACGAGTACGTCACCGTCGCGCAACGTGGCGAAGATGCTCTTCGGTGTCTCACGTTCACCGAATGCTGGCGGTGTCGCAGGCACGAACGGCGGATCCTTCAACGCGGGGCGGTCCACACCGTAGATCTGCCACAGCGACGAGAGATCCAGAAGACCCGGCACCTCGATCACATCGCCGGGAGCGACGTCGAGTTCACGCAACAACAACTCCAGCATGCTCTCGGTCATATCGTCGGAGACCTCGAGACGCACCGGCGAGCCGAAACGGCGCCGTGCGAGTTCTCGTTCCAGCGCCTGAAGCAGATCCTCGTCCCTGTCCTCTTCGACCTCGAAATCGGCATTGCGGGTGATGCGGAACGCGTGGTGCTCGACGACTTCCAGGCCAGGGAACAACACCGAAAGAAAAGCGGCGATCAACTCCTCCATCGGAAGGAACCGCACGACATCCGAGCTGCCTTCGCGGCGAGCGAGTTCCACGAAGCGGTCCACGTTGTCGGGCACCTTGACGCGAGCGAAGTGCTGGCCGCCGTCGTCGGGATGTTTGACGGTGATCGCAAGGTTGAGACTCAGTCCGCTCACGAAGGGGAACGGATGCGCCGGATCGACCGCCAACGGCGTCAGCACCGGAAAGACTTGTTCGTGAAAGTATGTCGACAGCCGGGAGCGTTCGTCGGAGTCGAGTTCGGCCCACGTGACGATGACGATGCCTTCGTCGGCCAGCGCCGGACGCACGGAGTCGAGGAAGACATGCGCATGCCTGTCGGCGATCTGCTGAGTGCGCTCGTTGATCCGGCGCAATTGTTCGCGCGGCGACAACCCGTCGGCCGACCGGACCGACAGACCCATCTCGTCGCGGCGTTTGAGGCCTGCGACACGCACCATGTAGAACTCGTCGAGGTTGGAGGCGAAGATCGCCAGGAACTTCGCTCGTTCGAGAAGGGGCAATGACGGGTCGGCGGCGAGGGCCAGCACGCGTGCGTTGAAGTCCAGCCAACTGAGTTCGCGGTTGAGGTAGCGATCCTCGGGCAGCGCGTCCTCAACGGTCGGCGACGTCGCGGCGGGTGGCGACTCGGGCGCCGAGTCGACCAAGTCCGCGCTGGCGGGTCGGATCTGGGCTTCGGCTTCGGTCATGGTTCCGATAATCCCTTATTGACTGCTCGCCCGGCTACCGCGATGGCCGATCCCTTCGCCAGCTGTTCATCTGGGGCGGCCGACCGCCTGCGCTGTTGCAGCGCCGACGCCGAGTCGACGAGCGACGAGCAAGTCGTCGGGAGTGTCGATGTCGCATCGCAGGCCGGGCCAGGGCCCGGTCAGCTCGATAGCGCCCGAATGTCGATGGCGCTGAGCCGAATCAGGTCCGAAATGCGGGTCGAGTGCGACACCGAAAGCAAACAAGGCCGACGTTCCGGTGCCGTGTCGGTCGCCGACGAAGCTTCGCGGGTAGCCGCGAGCGGCAGCGATCGCCTCGTTCAGCTCCTGGGGTTGCAGGGCCGGCAAATCACCCTGCAACGCAACGACATTGGGCGTCTGCGCCCGGATTGACGTTTCAGCGGCGGCAATTGCGTTGTTCAACGGATCGCGGTGGCCTTGCGGTGTCGGGTCGATCAGCACGCGCGCCCCGAGCGATCGGGTGGCGTCTGCGGCAACCTCGTCGGGGGTGACAACCGTGATGGAGTGCAGTCCCGGGACCGCGGATGCGGCAGTGATTGTGTCGATCAGCATGGCCAGCACCACACTCTCCCGGGTAGCCGCCGAGAAGACCGGCGCCAGCCTGGTCTTGGCGGCCGACAACCGCTTCACGGCGATCACCAGCGCCACGTCGGCGGCGTCGCCTGTCCTGGTGCCGCTCATGAGCGCCATCCTGCCAGCACCGGCGGTCGCGGTGCGGGGGAGCGGTTGGCCCACCCACGATGGGCATGGCACGAGACCGCAGGCCACCGTTCAACTAATGTGAAGCGGTGGTCGAGGCGGCGGTGATGGGGGCCGGTGCGTGGGGGACGGCGCTGGCGAAGGTCTTGGCTGATGCCGGTAACAACGTCACTTTGTGGGCGCGTCGTCCCGAACTGGCAGATGAGATCAACGCCACCCACCGCAACACCTCTTATCTGAGCGGCGTGCGGCTGCCGACGTCGATTCGCGCGACCAGCGACCCGGCCGAGGCGTTGGCCGGCGCCTGCACGGTGCTACTGGCGGTGCCGTCGCAGACCCTGCGCGCGAACCTTGCGCAGTGGACGGGGCTGATCGGCGACGACGTCACGCTGGTGAGCCTGGCCAAAGGCATCGAGCTGGACACGTTGATGCGGATGAGCCAGGTGGTGGTTCAGGTGACGGGTGTCGACCCGTCGCGGGTGGCGGTGGTCACCGGACCGAACCTGGCCAGTGAGATCGCCGACGAACAGCCGGCGGCGACCGTTGTCGCATGCAGTGACTCCGGCAGGGCGGTGGCCTTGCAACGGGCCTTGTCCACCAAATATCTGCGGCCCTACACCAACGCCGACGTGATCGGAGCCGAGGTCGGCGGCGCGTGCAAGAACGTGATCGCGCTGGCGTGCGGCATGGCGGCAGGCGTCGGACTCGGCGAGAACACCGCGGCCGCGATCATCACCAGAGGGCTCGCCGAGATTATGCGGTTGGGAATAGCCCTTGGCGCCAAACCCGCGACCATGGCGGGGCTCGCAGGCGTCGGCGATCTCGTCGCGACGTGCACCTCCCCGCATTCGCGCAACCGGTCCTTCGGGGAGCGACTGGGCAGAGGCGGCACCATGGAGTCGGCGCTACACGCCGCAGGCGGCCATGTCGCCGAAGGTGTTACGTCGTGCGAATCAGTACTCGCGCTGGCGGCCAGCTATGACGTCGAAATGCCGCTCACCGACGCGGTGCAACGGGTCTGCCACAAGGGGTTGTCCGTCGACGATGCCGTTGCACTGCTGCTCGGGCGCAGCACGAAGCCGGAGTAGATGGCAGATGGACGGCGCGTATGGCGATTCCACCCGCAGCGTCAAAGCCGTTGGCTCGGAGGCGGTCCCGGGTAGCCCCGTCGCGCCTCCGCCCGTTCCCGCGTCCGCGTACCACTTGTCACCCGATGAGACCGAGTCGCTGGACAGTTACGGTCGCAGCTCCAATCCGACATGGCGTCAACTGGAATCAGCGCTCGCAGAACTCGAAGGAGCGGCGACGGCGCTGACATTCGCGTCCGGTATGGCGGCGATCACCGCAGCGTTGAGAGTGCTCGCCAAACCGGGCAGCAAGCTCGTCGTACCTGCGGACGGCTATTATCAGGTGCGCCGTTACGCGGCTGAATACCTTGCGCCACAGGGAGTTACCGTCGTCGAGGCGCAGAGTGCCGACATGTGTGCGGTATCGGCGGATGCCGATGTGGTGCTCGCCGAGACGCCTACCAATCCGGGCCTCGACGTCGTCGATCTGCACCACCTTGCGATGGGCTGTCGCGGCCGCGGCGCCACCTTGATCGTCGACAACACCACCGCGACCCCCCTTGGCCAGCAGCCGTTGTCGTTGGGCGCTGACCTGGTGGTGGCAAGCGCGACGAAAGCACTGTCGGGGCACAGCGATCTGCTCGCCGGCTATGTCGCGGGCAGCCAACCCGACCTGATGCAGGCGATCGAGCGCGACCGGTTGTTGGCTGGGCCGATACTCGGTGCGTTCGAGGCATGGCTGGTGCTGCGCAGCCTCGGCAGTGCCGGGTTGCGGTTCGAACGGCAGTGTCAGAACGCACAGGCGCTCGCGGTGGCGCTGCGTGCGCATCCCGCGGTGAAGTCTGTCCGCTATCCGGGGCTGCCCGGTGATCCGTCGCATCAGATCGCCACCTCGCAGATGAAGCGCTACGGCGGTTTGATCGCCGTGGAGTTGGCCGACGCCGCCGCGGTGCATGTGTTAGTGGAGCGCAGCGCCCTGCTGGTCGCGTCGACCAGCTTCGGCGGCATCCACACCTCGGTGGACCGGCGGGCGCGCTGGGGTGATCCGGTCACAGACGGCTTCGCCAGGATCTCACTTGGCATCGAGGACACCGACGATTTGATTGCCGATTTCGAGGAAGCACTGGGGTAGCGACCGCTCGAACGTGAGCGTGCACTCGAAAAATGCGCGAGATAACGCGCAGAAGTTCCGTTCGGTCCGATCTCACCGCTGAATCCTGCGCCGCCCGGCCGGGCCGGTAGCCTCTCTAGGTTGTGACTGAACAGCCCGCAGCCTCCGGACGCATCCGCGTCGCTGTCGTGTACGGCGGGCGCAGCTCTGAACACGCCATATCGTGCGTTTCGGCCGGCAGCATCCTGCGCAACCTGGACCCGGAGCGGTTCGAGGTGGTTGCCGTCGGCATCACCCCCGGCGGCTCGTGGGTGCTGACCGATGGCAGGCCGGAAACGCTTGCCATCACCGACGGGCGGCTGCCCGAGGTCAGCGGGCAGTCCGGCGCCGAACTGGCGTTACCGGCCGACCCCAGCCGTGGCGGCCAGCTGTTGTCCCTCGGGCAGGGCGGCGAGATGCTCGCGGCCGTCGATGTGGTGTTCCCCGTGCTGCATGGCCCCTACGGCGAGGACGGCACCATTCAGGGCCTGCTCGAGCTCGCCGGGGTGCCGTATGTCGGTGCAGGCGTGTTGGCCAGCGCCACCGGCATGGACAAGGAGTTCACCAAGAAGCTGCTGATCGCCGAGGGCCTGCCGGTCGGTGATCACGTCGTGCTGCGGCCACGGCAGGACACCGTCGAACTCGACGATCGTGAACGGTTGGGGCTGCCGGTGTTCGTCAAACCCGCGCGAGGCGGGTCGTCGATCGGCGTCAGCCGGGTCACGGCGTGGGACCAGTTGCCCTCGGCGATCGAGCTGGCCCGCAGACATGACCCGAAGGTGATTGTCGAGGCGGCGATCCCGGGCCGCGAATTGGAATGCGGCGTCCTGGAATTCCCTGATGGTCGGATCGAGGCCAGCGCTGTCGGCGAGATCCGGGTCGCCGGGGTGCGCGGTCGCGAGGATGGGTTCTACGACTTCGAGACCAAGTACCTCGATGACGCCGCCGAACTGGACGTGCCTGCCAAGATCGATGATGAAGTCGCAGACACGGTGCAGCAGTTGGCCATTCGAGCGTTCAATGCCGTTGACTGCGAAGGCTTGGCGCGCGTCGACTTCTTCCTCACCGAGGACGGGCCGGTGGTCAACGAGATCAATACGATGCCCGGCTTCACGACGATCTCGATGTATCCGCGGATGTGGGCGGCCAGCGGTGTCGACTACCCGACGCTGCTGGCGACCATGGTCGAAACGGCGCTGCGGCGCGGCACCGGTTTGCGTTAGCGCGCCGGCGCGGGATCAATCGGCTTGGCTGGCAAGGTTTTCGAAATAACGTCCGAGATTTCTTGAATCGGCGTCGGTCCAGACCCCTGCGGCAATGTCAGGGCGACGTACACCGCGCGGTCGACCGCCAACCAGGTGCTGCGCCCCTCGTCGGTGAGCTGGAACCATTGCACCTCGTCGACCACTTGCAGCGGCGTCCCGATGGCGAACTCGGCAGGTCGGTCGAGACCGCAACGCAGGACGACCGATTCGCCGTCTGACTTCCAGGCCGCCGCACCGGCCGGGGCCGGCTGAGCCGCGGGGGCGCGGTGGTAGTCACCCAACCGTTCGGGAACCGCGTCAAGGAGCGTCTTGCATTCGGCGCTGTCGGCTTTCGGCGCCGGCACGGGGGGAATCGCCACCGGCTGCTGCGCGGGCGGTGACTGTCGCAGGGCGGCGACGACGAGAAGAGCGACGATCGCACCGGCCGCTACCACGACCGCCGCGATCAGCAATGGCTTCGGGGGTCCGTCGTGGGTCTCGGCATCCACGGCCCAAACTCTAGGTGCCCGCCCCGTTTGCGATCGGGCAGGTCAGCGTGCGGGTGATTCCGGTGACCTGCTGCACCTTCGGCACGACGTTGGTCTGGAGGTCAGCCAGGTTGTCCGCCCCGATCCGGACCACCACGTCGTACGGGCCGGTGACGTACTCGGAGGACAGCACGCCCGGCAGGCCGGCGAGCTGGGTGGCGACGAGCTCCGCGCGGCCCACCTCGGTCTGGATCAGCATGAAAGCCTCCACCACCCGCTGTTCCCTCCGTCTCGCTGCATAGACTCCTGGCCGCAGGGCCCAAACGTACCGCAGGCCGGGGAAGGTGACATGGCGAGCGACGAGGCCGACACATTGGCCGGTATGGGGGAGTTCGCCGTGATCGACCGTCTGGTCGCCGGGCGCGAGCAGCCCGCCGCGGTCGCGCTGGGGCCGGGCGACGACGCGGCGGTGGTCGTCGCTCGCGACGGCAGGACGGTGGTGTCCACCGACATGCTCGTCGAAGGACGGCACTTTCGGCTGGACTGGTCCACCCCGCACGACATCGGCCGTAAGGCGATCGCGCAGAACGCCGCCGACATCGAGGCAATGGGCGCGCGCGCCACCGCATTCGTCGTCGCATTCGGCGCGCCCGCCGATACACCCACGTCCAAAGCCCTCGAGTTGGCGGACGGCATGTGGCACGAGGCCGCGGTCTTCGGCGCCGGAATCGTGGGTGGTGATCTGGTCAGCGCGCCGCAGTGGGTGATCTCGGTGACGGTGCTGGGTGACCTCGGCGGCAGAGAGCCGGTGCGCCGCGGCGGTGCGCGCGCGGGTGACATCGTGGCCGTCGTCGGCGAACTCGGCCGCTCTGCCGCTGGACATGCGTTGTGGCACACGGGCATTCGCCAGTTCGGGGAGCTGCGCCGTAGACACCTGATCCCTGCACCGCCCTACGGGCAGGGGCGGATCGCGGCCGAGGCGGGCGCCACGGCGATGACCGATGTGTCCGACGGCCTGATCGCCGACCTCGGTCACGTGGCCGCGGCCTCGCGGGTGGGGATCGACGTGTCGAGCGCGGCGCTGTCCGCTGACCGCGACGCGCTCGCGGATGCCGCCGCCGCGGCCGGCCAGGATGCGCTGGCATGGGTGCTCGGCGGCGGCGAAGACCACGCGCTGGTCGCGACGTTCCCCGGCGGGCCGCCGGCGGGCTGGCGCCAGATCGGCGTGGTCGTCGACGGACCTGCGCGAGTGCTGCTGGACGGCGACACGTGGCGCGGAAATCCCGGATGGCAGTCGTTCTGACCGGCGTGGCCCGCTAGGTTGGCTTCCCGTGACTGCACGACCACTGGATGAACTCGTCGAAACTGGCTGGGCCGCCGCACTGCAACCGGTCGGCGCGCAGATCACTCAGATGGGGGAGTTCCTGCGAGCCGAGCTGGCAGCCGGAAACCGGTACCTGCCGACAGGGTCGAATGTGCTGCGCGCATTCACATTTCCGTTCGATCAGGTGCGGGTGCTGATCGTCGGGCAAGACCCCTACCCGACTCCAGGGCACGCCGTCGGGTTGAGTTTCTCGGTGGCGCCCGATGTGCGTCCGCTGCCGCGCAGCCTGGACAACATCTTCGTCGAATACGGCAAGGACCTGGGCTTCCCGCCGCCGTCCACGGGCGACCTGTCGCCGTGGGCCGAGCGTGGCGTGATGCTGCTGAACAGGGTGCTGACGGTGCGACCCGGCAACCCGGCGTCACATCGCGGCAAGGGATGGGAGGCGGTGACCGAATGCGCGATCCGGGCGCTGGTGGCGCGACGGCAACCGTTGGTTGCGGTGTTGTGGGGGCGCGACGCGTCGACGCTGAAGCCGTGGCTGGAGGGTGAGGACTGCGTGTCGATCGAATCGCCGCATCCATCCCCGCTGTCGGCGTCGCGCGGGTTCTTCGGTTCACGACCGTTCAGTCGCGCCAACGAACTGCTGGAGAAGATGGGCGCCGAGCCGATCGACTGGCGGTTGCCTTAGCGGGTTGAACGGCCAGCCGAAGTCGACGCTTGGGCGCGAAGGCCGTCAGCCGCGGGAGACCTTGCCTGCCTTGATGCAGGAGGTGCACACGTTGACGCGCTTCTTGTTGCCGCCGGGGTGGGTCACCGCGCGGACGGTCTGGATGTTGGGATCCCACCGACGGCTGGTCCGGCGATGGGAGTGCGACACCGACTTGCCGAAGCCGGGGCCCTTCCCGCAGATCTCGCAGACGGCAGCCATATCTAGAACTCCTCGAGTCAGTACTGGGGGTCTGGATTCGTCTCGCCGGATACCGGCGACGGGTTCGACCCGACAACCTGACCAGAATACCGGCCAAGCCAGGGAACACCAAAAACGCATCCACCGGCGTGAACGTTGCGACGGGACTGTCAGCGACGGTAGCTAGGCTGGCGCGCGGGCGCCACATTTGATGGAGGTTTGCGGATGTCGGCTCGGCGGCTCGATGCCTCCGCCCTACGCGACTGGGCGCACGCCGCCGTCGGCGACCTCATATCGCACACCGACGAGATCAACCGGCTCAACGTGTTCCCGGTCGCCGACGCCGACACCGGGACAAACATGCTGTTCACCATGCGTTCGGCGTGGGCCCAGGCCGATACGCACGCCGATGGAGACGATGTCGTCGAGGTGGCCGCCGCGCTGGCTGCGGGGGCGCTACACGGCGCAAGAGGCAACTCCGGAGTCATCCTGTCGCAGATTCTGCGCGGTCTCGCCGACGTCGTCGCATCTGTGGCGGCCGACCGCGGCGCGCTCGCAGACATCGACGGCAAGATCTTCGCGGCGGCGCTGCGGCACGCGGTGGGTCTGGTTGTCGCATCGATGGGTGAGCCCGTTCCGGGGACCATCGTCTCGGTGTTGCAGGACGCGGCGGGCGCCGCTGAACATGTGGGCGGTGACGGCGCCGACCTCGCCGAGGTGGTGTCCGCCGCCGCCGATGCCGCGGCCGTCGCACTGGACAAGACGACGACGCAACTCGATGTGCTGGCCGAGAACGGCGTGGTGGACGCCGGCGGGCGTGGGCTGCTGGTACTGCTGGACGCGATGAGCAGGACCGTGAGCGGACACGCACCGCGCAGGCACGAGTACGTGCCGTCGCCGCCGGTGGCCGACACCGCGGCGGTCACCGTCACGACGCCGCAATTCGAGGTCATGTACCTGCTGAGCGGTTGCGACGCCCGCGGCGTCGACACGCTGCGCGATCGGTTGGATCAGCTGGGCGAGTCCGTGGCCATCGCCGCGTCGGCGGGGGGTAACGGCCACTACTCCGTGCACGTCCACGCCGACGATGCGGGCGCGGCGGTGGAAGCCGCGCTGTCGTTCGGGACGCCAAGCCGAATCCAGATCACCTCCCTGTCGGCCGGTTCTGGCGCGCGGCCTGCGGGCGGGTGGAGCCGCGAACGCGCGGTGCTGGCGGTCGTCGACGGTGACGGCGCCACCGAACTGTTCGCGGGTGAGGGCGCGCACGTGTTGCGGCAGGAAGAAGACACGCCGGTGAGCGCCAAGCAGCTGCTGCACGCGCTGGTCAACACCGGCGCTGCCCAGATCATGGTGCTACCCAACGGCTACGTCGCCGCGGAGGAACTCGTCGCGGGCTGCACCGCGGCGATCGGCTGGGGCATCGACGTCGTCCCGGTGCCCGCCGGATCCATGGTGCAGGGGCTGGCCGCGCTCGCTGTGCACGACGCCGAGCGGCAAGCCGTCGACGACGGCTACACCATGGCCCGCGCCGCCGCCGGGGCCCGACACGGCTCGGTGCGCGTGGCCACCGAAGAGGCGCTGACATGGGCGGGCACCTGCAAACCGGGCGACGGGTTGGCGATCGCCGGCGACGAGGTGCTGATCGTCGGCGACGGCATCGCCGAGGCGGCCGCGGGCCTGATCGACCTGCTGCTGGCCTCGGGCGGCGAGCTGGTGACGGTGCTGACGGGTGCCGGCGTCGACGGCGGCGTCGGCGAAGCGCTGCAGGAGCACGCCCACCGCCAACATCCGGGCACCGAGCTGGTCACCTATCCCACCGGCCACCGCGGCGACGCGCTGCTGATCGGGGTGGAGTAGCCGTGGCCGTGCTGACCGACCGGCTCGACTACGTCCTCGGCAAGAAGGCGGCGGGGCCGCTGGAAGAGCACTTCGGCATCCGCACGGTCAACGATCTGCTACGCCACTACCCGCGCAAGTACAGCGACGGCATGACCGTGCTGGGTGAAGGTGAGGAGCTCGAGGAAGGCGAGCACGTCACGTTCGTCGACGTGATTGCGAAGGCCGAGGCGAAGTGGACCAATCGCACGCCCAAGCGGGAGTATCTCGTTGTCACACTGGGGAACCGACGGCCGAAGGTGACGGCCACCTTCTTCAACGCGAAGTTCTTGAAGAAGGGCCTGGTTGAAGGTACCCGCCTGATGCTGTCGGGAGAGGTTGGATACTTCAGGGGCACAATGCAATTGACTCACCCGGCGTTTCTGGTGTTGGAATCACCCACCGGCAGCAAGCATTTCGGCACGAAGTCTCTCAAGACCATCGCTGAAGCGTCGGACGCCACCGGTGACGATCTGCTGGAGGTGTTTGAAAGGGACTTCTTCCCGATCTACCCGGCCAACAGCAAGGTTCAGAGTTGGGACATCTACGCATGCGTGCGGCAGGTGCTCGACGTGCTCGACCCGATCGACGAGCCGTTGCCGAAACCGATTCTGCAGCAGCGGAATCTGATATCCGAGGATGAGGCCTTGCGGGCCATCCACCTCGCGGAGAACGCCGCGGAGCGCGAACGTGCGGAAACACGGTTGACTTTCGACGAGGCGATCGGGTTGCAATGGGCCTTGGTGACGCGGCGGCACGGCGAACTGAGCCAAACCGGACCGGTCGCCGAACCGATCGATGACGGCATGCTGAGCGCCATGCGCAAGCAGATGCCGTTCGAATTGACGCAGGGTCAGCGAGAAGTGCTCGAGGTGCTGTCGGCCGAAATGTCGGCAAGTCGTCCCATGAACCGCATGCTGCAGGGCGAGGTCGGTTCGGGGAAGACGATCGTCTCTGTGCTCGCGATGCTGCAAATGGTCGACGCGGGATACCAGTGTGCACTGCTTGCACCGACGGAAGTCCTTGCCGCCCAACATGCGCGGTCCATTCGCGGCGTGCTCGGCGAGCTGGCCATGGCCGGTCAGTTGGGCGGTGCGGACCGTGCCACCCGCGTCGCGCTGTTGACCGGTTCCATGTCGGCCCAGCAGAAGCGGGCGGTGCGTGACGAGATCGCCGCGGGTGAGGCGGGCATCGTCATCGGGACGCACGCGCTGCTTCAGGAGGCGGTGGAGTTCCAGCGGCTGGGCATGGTGGTCGTCGACGAGCAACACCGCTTCGGTGTCGAGCAACGAGATCGATTGCGCGCCAAGGCTCCCGATGGCTTGACACCGCACCTTTTGGTGATGACGGCGACGCCGATCCCGCGTACCGTTGCGCTCACCTACTTCGGTGACCTCGAAACGTCCACGCTTCGCGAGTTGCCGCGCGGACGACAGCCCATCGCCACCAACGCCATCTTCGTCAGGGAGAAGCCCGCATGGCTCCAGCGCGGCTGGCAACGCGTGATCGAAGAAGTGCGCGCGGGCCGACAGGCATACGTGGTGGCGTCGCGCATCGACGACAGCGACACACCAGCGAAAGGCGAGCAAGGACCACCAGCCACCACGGTGGTGAAGTTGTTCGACCAACTGCGGCACGGCCAGCTTTCCGGCCTGCGCCTCGGCCTGATGCACGGCCGGCTGCCCAGCGACGAGAAGGACGCGGTGATGGCGGACTTCCGGGCTGGCAACGTCGATGTGCTGGTCTGCACCACCGTCATCGAAGTCGGCGTTGATGTGCCGAACGCGACGGTGATGGTCGTCATCGACGCCGACCGGTTCGGCATCAGTCAGTTGCACCAGCTCCGTGGTCGCATCGGCCGCGGCCAGCATCCCAGCCTGTGCCTGCTGGCCACCCAGCTGCCGGAGGCGTCGAAAGCGGGCGCACGGCTGAAGGCGGTGGCGGGAACGCTGGACGGCTTCAAGCTCGCCGACCTCGACCTGGAGGAGCGGCAAGAGGGAGACGTTTTGGGCTACAGCCAATCGGGACGGCCCATCACGCTGCGATTCCTGTCGCTCTCAAGACATCTCGAGGTCATTCTGGCCGCGCGCGAGTTCTGCGAAAATTTCTACGAACTCGAGCCGGACCATCGTGGCATGGCGGTTCTGGCGGCGCCGTTCACCAATGCCGACCGGGTCGAGTTCTTGGACAAGACATGAGCCGGGGCAGGCTGGTCTGGCTGGCGCTGATCGTCGTCTTGGCGGTGGTGGTCGCCGTTCAAACCGTGACGGGCAGCGGCCGGAGCCCATTCGTTGCGGAGGCCGACATCCCCACCGTGGCACCGGGTGTCGACGTGCTTGCCGGCATCCCGGTGGTCCCGATCCGGATTCGAAGCTACGACTACCGTAGGGACGCGTTCGGCGACGCCTGGAGCGACGACAACTCCGCGCCCGGCGGGCACAACGGCTGTGACACCCGCAACGACATTCTGAATCGCGATCTGATCGACAAGACCTATGTGTCGATCAAGCGATGTCCCACCGCCGTTGCCACGGGCACTCTGCACGACCCGTACACCAACGACACCGTCGCCTTCGTACGCGGCGCCCAGGTCGGCGCCGCGGTGCAGATCGACCACATCGTTCCGCTGGCGCTGGCGTGGGATCTCGGTGCCCGCAACTGGCCCGGCGACATGCGGTTGCGCTTCGCCAACGATCCGGCGAATCTCCTTGCAGTCGAAGGCCAGGCGAACCAGGACAAGGGCGATAAAGAACCGGCGGTGTGGATGCCACCGAACGTCGCTTTCCGCTGCCAATACGCAGTGCAGTTCATCGCCGTGCTGCGCGGTTACGCGCTACCCGTCGATGCGCCGTCGGCGGCGGCGCTGCGGCAAGCCGCTGACACCTGCCCCAGGGGCTGACCCTCTGCGACGAGCAGACGCAAAACTGCCGCATCTCAGCGGAAAATGGGCAGTTCTGCGTCCGCTCGCGGGTCAGGGCACTTTGGGCTTGATCTCCTCGATCACCCACTGCAAGTAGTCGAGGTAGGCGTTGAGGTCGTTCACCGGTGGAATGGCGAGGCCGGTGACTGTCACCCCCAGTTCGGAGAACCATCCGAGTTGGTCGATGATCTGGTCGACAGTCATGCCTGGCCGCTGCGTGGGGTCGTCGACGACTTGATGTCCCTCGCCGATCAGTGAGGTGCCCAGGCCGTACAGCACGTCGAACGGCCTGCCGTCGTATGTGGGTTGGGACTTGATGAAGTCGAGTTTGGCAGGTATTTCCGCCGGCGGGGTCAGCCATGGGAACCATCCGGTGGCGTACCTGGCCGCTCGTTTGAGCATCGGCGCGGCGTCGCCGCCGATCCAGATCGGCACGTGTGGCTTCTGGATGGGTTTCGGTTCGAATGTCAGGTCCTTGAATGAGACGTACTTGCCGTCGAATTCGGGGGAATCGCTCGTCCACAACTCGATGATGGCGGCGAGATATTCGTCCGCCATCCGGCCACGCTCGCTGAACGGCACGCCGAGGACCGCGAATTCTTCGGCATCCCAACCGACGCCGAAGGTGACGCCGATGCGGCCATTGCTCATCCAGTCGGCGGTCGAGATGGCCTTGGCCATGACCACCGGGTGCTGCAATGGCAGCAACGTGACACTGGAGATGAGCCGAATCCGTTGGGTAGCACCGGCGAGGAACGCCTGCGCCACGGTGGAGTGGAAGTAGTGCGGACCCGACAGCTCGACATGAGAGTTCGATACCACGAAATGCTCGGGGATCGGGATCATGTCGTAGCCCAGTTCTTCGGCTCGCCTGGCCACCATGATTTGATCGGCGCCCGTCACGTCGGACTCGAACGGCTGGGACAGCGCCATCACGCGTGCAGTGTTGGGCATTGTCAGCGAGAACTTCATGGCGCACTGGGCCTTTCGCTCACAGATAAGGTCGGCGCAGCCAGCCGACCGGCCTTCTTGGCGGGGACGTGTCCGGCCTCGAGCATCCAGCGAATGGTGTCGGTGAATGTTTCGTCGGCGCCGCGGAACCGGAAGCCCGACGTTGCCAAGAAGCGGCTGGAATCCGCGGGTGGCCACTGGGTGCTGATGGCCATGGCTTCGGCGGACAGTTGGGTGTCGAACGGCACGAGTTGCTTGACGGCATCCGCAACTGCGCCCATCCCCCGTAGCAGCCTTGGCGGAACGCGCGGACTGAACACACGCTTGCCGAGAATCGCCTCAAGGCGGTGCCGCAGGTCGTCCCAGGGATAGAACTGGCCGCCGACGATATAGCGACCGCCCTCGAAGTCGGCCACGCGCGGATGCTCCAGCAGCCACACATGCGCGTCGGCGAGGTCGCGCACGTCCACGCATTGAAACCCGCCGCTGCTGCGCGGCAGTGCCGTGGCGATACAGTTCGCCAGGGCCCGGTTGGCCGCGCTCAGCTTGGGGTCGTCTGGCCCGATGACGGCTGTCGGATAGGTGATCTGCACCGGTGCGCCGCGGCGCTGCAGATCGCGGGCGAAGATTTCGCTGTCGCGCTTCGACCGGGTATACGGATCGGAAACGTCGGCCAGCGCGGTGTATTCGTCGACCCGAGGCGCGCCGGGGTGGAAGTAGACCATGACGCTGGAGACGTAGACGATGTTGCGGATGCCGGCCTCGGATGCGGCGCCGAGCACCGCCGTCGTCCCACCGACGTTCGTGTCATACATCTCTCGCGCTCTGCGCGGGTTGACCGACACCGCGGCGGCCGCGTGCAAGACGGCGTCGCAGCCAGCCATCGCGTGCGCCAACGCGGCGCTGTCACGAATGTCGGCGGTGACGCATCGCTGGATAGGACGTTCGTGCGCTTCGAACCAGGCGCGGGCCGCGTGTTCATCGCGGACCAGCAACCGCAATTCGTGGCCGGCCGCGAGCAGGGCCAGCGCGCTGTGCGCGCCGACGAAACCCGTGGCTCCCGTGCAGAAGACCTTCATGCGGTGCCGATCGTCGATGCTCTCGGAGGTGCCTCCTCAGCAATCGTGATGGCGCGCGGGCCCGCCGAATAGAGTAGGCGCGTACTCGTATTCGGTGCCGGTGAAACCGATCAGGTACCCGTGTAGGTTTCGGGATCCGGACGGAACCGGGTGCCGTTGTCGAGGCCGTTGAGCGTGGCCATCTGCTCCTCGGTCAGCTCGAAATCGAACACATCGAGGTTCGACTTGATGCGCTCAGGATTCGACGAGCGGGGGATGACCACGTTGCCGAGTTGAATGCTCCAGCGAATCAGCGCCTGCGCAGGTGTCTTGTCGTGTGCCTCGGCAACCGCGGCGATGGTCGGGTTGTCGAGCAGCTTGCCGACTCCCAGCGGACCGTAGGCCTCGGTCACGATGCCGTACTCGGCGTTGACCCTGCGCAGCTCCGCCTGGTTGAGCAGCGGATGCAACTCGATCTGGTTGATGGCGGGGGTGAAGAACGAAAGGTCGATGACGTTCGCCAGGTGCTCGGCGTGGAAGTTGGCCACGCCGATCGACCGGGTGTCGCCGTCCTCCCTGCGCTTCATCATGCCGCCCCAGCTGTCGACGTACTTGCCCTGCTCGCCTGCGGGCCAGTGGATCAGGTAGAGGTCGACGTAGTCGAGCCCGAGCCGTTCGAGGCTGGCCTTGAGCGCGTCCTGCGAGGATTGGAACCCCAGGTCGGGAGTGGCCAACTTGGTCGTGACGAACAGCTCGTCGCGGGGCACGCCGGAGGCGGCGATCGCCCGGCCGACGGCCTGTTCATTGCCGTAGGCCGCCGCCGTGTCGATCAGCCGGTAGCCGGCTTCCAGCGCCGTCGCCACGGCCCGCTCGGTCTCCGAATCGGTCAATTCGCCGACGCCGAGGCCGATCAGCGGGATCGTGTTCTCGTCGTTGAGGGTGACGGTGGGAATCGCAGCCGGCGTCATGGCACCTATCCTGTGAAGTTGAACGTCCGTGGATCGGGACCCAGTCGCGTTCCGTCGCCGAGCGACGAGATGGACGCCATGTCCTGTTCGCTCAGCTCGAAATCAAACACGTCGAAGTTACTCACAATTCGCTCGGGGGTCACCGACTTCGGGATGACTATATTGCCGAGTTGGATATGCCACCTAATCAGTACCTGTGCTGGTGTTTTGCGGTGGCTGTCGGCGACGCCGGCGATGGTCGGATTGGTCAGCAGCGAGCCCTGCCCCAGCGGACTCCACGCCTCGGTCGCGATGCCGAGTTGCGCGTGCAGTTCACGCAACTCCTGCTGCTGCAGCAGCGGATGCAACTCGATCTGGTTGACGGCGGGCACGATCCCAGTGGCGTCCACCAGGATTCGCAGGTGTTCGGGCTCGAAGTTGCTCACGCCGATCGACCGGATGCGGCCTTGATCGCGTAGGTGAGCGAACGCCTTGAAGGTGTCGACGAACGCGTTCTTCGCCGGCATCGGCCAATGGATGAGGTACAGGTCGAGGTAGTCCATCTCGAGACGCTCCATGCTGGCGTCGAACGCGGCCAGCGTGCTGTCGTAGCCCTGGTCGGCGTTCCACAGCTTGGTGGTGATGAAGACGTCTTCACGTGGCAGACCGGACGCCGTGACCGCCTTACCCACCTCGCGCTCGTTGAAGTAACCTGCGGCCGTGTCCACGTGGCGATATCCGGCCTGCAGTGCGGTCGCGACCGAACGCTCGGTCTCTTCCGGTGGTGTCTGCCAGACGCCAAGCCCGACCTGAGGCATCGAATTTCCGTCGTTGAGCGTGATCAAGGGAGCAGCCATGACTCAAAGTCTGCCAGCACCGGCGACCGCCCGCGTGGCGCCGCGGCCGGCCAAGGGTCGGATCGTCAACACGCTTTCGGGGTTCACGCTGCGGGCACTGCCCCGGATCCCGGACGCCGTGAAACGCCTTCTGCTGGGCGGTCGTTCGATCACCATCGACGGCAACACGCTGGACACCACGCTGCACCTGTTGCTCACCGGCATGACGGCCACCGGCCTCAACCGCCTGGTCGCCAGCCCGGACGTCGCCGTGGCGAGGGCGCAATTGCGCGTCACGGCCGCCGGCTTCAGGCAGAACATCCCCGTCGAATCGGTGACCAATCTCTCGATTCCTGGCCCCGGCGGCCCGGTCTGTGCGCGGCATTACCGGCCGGTCGACGCAGACGGCGAACCGTTGTTGGTCTTCTTCCACGGCGGCGGTCAGGTCATCGGTGACCTCGACGTTCACGATGACCTGTGCCGGCTCATCTGTCACGACGGCCGGTTGCACGTGCTGTCGGTGGATTACCGCCTCGCCCCCGAGCACAAGGCGCCAGCGGGTTCCGACGACGCGTACGCGGCCTTCCGGTGGGCTATCGGCCACGCCGATGAGCTGGGCGCCGATCCGGCCCGGGTGGCCGTCGGCGGCGACAGCGCGGGAGGCAACCTCGCGGCCTTGGTGTCGCTGCGAGCCCGCGACGAGGGTGCCGCGTTGCCCGCATTGCAGTTCCTGCTCTACCCGGTCACCAATTACCGCGATCAGACGCGGTCGCAGACGCTGTTCGCCGACGGGTTCTTCCTCACCAAGTGGGATCTGGATTTCTGCCGGCACCAGTTCCTCGACGGCGCGCAACTCGACGCCGCCGACCCGAGGGTGTCTCCGCTGTTGGCCGAGGATTTCTCCGGGCTGCCGCCCGCGCTGTTGCTCACCGCGGGCTTCGACCCGCTGCGCGATGAGGGCAGGCAGTACGCAGACGCGCTGCGAAAGGCGGGCGTGCCGGTCGATCACCGCGAGTTCGGGTCACTCATACATGCGTTCGCCAACTTCTTCCCGGTCGGCGGGGGCAGCAGGACAGCCATGGCCGAAACCATTTCTGCCCTGCGCGCCCATCTTGCCCGCGCCTGAAATCATCGCTGTGAGCCGCCGGTACTCTTGACCCGTGGCGACCAAACCCAAGAAGCAAGCCAGCTACGACCTGAAGGCGGCCGACCGCAAGCGCAACCTGGCGATCCAGATCGGGCTGACCTCGATCGTGGTGATCTTCGCCGTCGTGCTGGTGGGGTACATCGTCTTGTCCAACGACAAGAAGCCCCAGTCCGGTGAGACCAAGGCCGTCCGCGTGGCGTCGAGCAATGTCATCAAGAAGGAAGGCAGCGACGAGCCCAAGGTCGTGCTTTCGATGTACGAGGACTTCCTCTGCCCGCACTGCGGCGTGTTCGAGCAGCAGTTCGGTCCGACCGTGAACAAGCTCATCGACACCGGCGCCGTGGCCGCCGACTACTACATGGTCGCCATCCTGGATCGTCAGGGCGACGGGTATTCGTCACGGGCCGCCAACGCCGCCTACTGCGTCGCGGACGAATCCAACGAAGCCTTCCGCCGTTTCCATGCCGCGCTCTTTGCCCAGCAGCCCCACGAGGGGGCGGCATCGTTTCCTGACAACGCCCGGCTGATCGAGATCGCCCGCCAGGCCGGCGTTGCCGGCGGTGTGCCGGACTGCATCAACAAGGACCGCTATACCGAGATGGCGCAGGGCTTGGCCCAGGCCGCAGGCATCGAAGCGACGCCGACCATCAAGATCAACGGTCAGGAGTACTCGCCTACGACGCCGGACGCGCTGGTCGCCAAGATCAAGGAAACCGTCGGCAACGTACCGGGTCTCGACGGCGCCGCACCGCCGGCACCGGCGCCCAACCCCGCCCAGGCCCCGGCCCCCGCCGCGCCATGACCGCCACCGCACCCAGCAGCGACGTCCAGCCGGCCGAACCCTCGTCGGATGAGTCGAACCGGGTGCCGGTGCGCAGGGCGAGCGCCGTCTGGATTCTCATCGCCGGCGTCGTCGGCCTGGCCGCCGCGCTCACGCTGACGGTCGAGAAGATCGAGATCCTGATCAACCCCGACTACGTCCCGTCGTGCAGCATCAACCCCGTCTTGTCGTGCGGTTCGGTGATGGTGACGCCGCAAGCGTCGGCCTTCGGTTTCCCCAACCCGCTCATCGGCATCGTCGCGTTCACGGTCGTGGTGGTCACCGGCGTGGTCGCGCTGGCGAATGCGAGGTTGCCGCGCTGGTATTGGGCGGCCCTTGCCGGGTGCACCCTGCTGGGCGTGGTGTTCGTCCATTGGCTGATCTTCCAGAGCCTCTACCGGATCGGCGCGCTGTGCCCGTACTGCATGGCGGTGTGGGCCGTGACCATTCCGCTGTTCGTCGTCGCCGCGTCCGTCGCGCTGCAGCCGTTGCGGTCGAACTCGGTTGCCCGGGTGCTGTACACGTGGCGGTGGTCGCTGGTCGCACTGTGGTTCACCGCACTGATCCTGATGATCTTGGTCCGCTTCTGGGACTACTGGTCCACCCTGCTCTGACCGCGGGACACCGCGGGGCCTCCGGGCGATAGGGTCAACAGGTGATTTCGAAGGTCTTGGTCGCCAACCGCGGGGAAATCGCGATCCGTGCCTTCCGGGCGGCCTATGAGATGGGCATCGCGACCGTGGCGGTCTACCCGTACGAGGACCGCAATTCGCTGCATCGGCTCAAAGCCGATGAGTCGTATCAGATCGGCGAGAAGGGCCATCCGGTTCGGGCGTATCTGTCGGTCGACGAAATCGTCCGCGTCGCCAGGCAAGCCGGCGCTGACGCGATCTACCCCGGCTACGGCTTCCTGTCGGAGAATCCGGACCTCGCTGCGGCGTGTGCGGCCGAGGGCATCACGTTCATCGGTCCCAACGCCGATATCCTCGAGCTGGCGGGCAACAAATCGCGCGCCATCGCGGCGGCGCGGGCCTCCGGGTTGCCGGTGCTGACCTCGTCGGCGCCGTCGTCGTCGGCCGATGAGCTGATGGCGGCGGCGGCGACGATGGATTTCCCGCTGTTCGTCAAGGCGGTGTCGGGCGGCGGCGGGCGCGGCATGCGGCGCGTCGCCGACATCACCTCGCTGCCGGAGGCCATCGAGGCCGCCTCGCGTGAAGCCGAGTCGGCGTTCGGGGATCCGACGTTGTACCTCGAGCAGGCGGTGATCAATCCGCGTCACATCGAAGTGCAGATCCTGGCCGACCGGCACGGCAACGTCATGCACTTGTTCGAACGCGATTGCAGCGTGCAGCGCAGGCACCAGAAGGTCATCGAACTGGCACCTGCGCCGAACCTGCCCGACGAGCTGCGGACCAAGATATGCGCGGACGCCGTCGCGTTCGCCCGCCAGATCGACTACACCTACGCGGGCACCGTCGAGTTCCTCCTCGATGAGCGCGGCCACTACGTGTTCATCGAGATGAACCCGCGGATCCAGGTGGAACACACCGTCACCGAAGAGATCACCGATGTCGACCTGGTCGCCAGTCAGATGCGCATCGCCGACGGCGAGTCGTTGGAAGAACTTGGGTTGAGCCAAGATTCGCTGCAGCTGCACGGAGCGGCCATGCAGTGCCGGATCACCACAGAGGATCCGGCCAACGGTTTCCGGCCGGACACCGGCAGGATCACGGGTTACCGGACGCCCGGCGGGGCGGGCATCCGGCTGGACGGCGGTACCCACCTCGGCGCCGAGATCAGCGCGCACTTCGACTCGATGCTGGTCAAGCTCACCTGTCGCGGTCGCGACTTCTCCACTGCGGTGGCCAGGGCGCGCCGCGCGCTGGCTGAGTTCCGCATCCGCGGAGTCTCGACCAACATCCCGTTCCTGCAAGCGGTGGTCAACGATCCGGACTTCCGCGCCGGACGCGTGACAACGTCGTTCATCAACGAGCGGCCGTATCTGCTGGCCGCGCGAACACCCGCCGACCGCGGCACCAAGATCTTGAACTACCTCGCGGATGTCACGGTCAATCAACCGCACGGCCCGCGGCCGTCGACGATCTATCCGCACGACAAGCTGCCGCAGATCGAACTCGACGCGGCACCGCAGCGTGGAAGCAAGCAGCTGCTCACCGAGCTCGGGCCCGAGGGCTTCGCCCGGTGGATGCGTGAGTCGAAGTCCGTCGGTGTCACCGATACGACGTTTCGCGATGCGCACCAGTCGCTGCTGGCTACCCGGCTTCGCACCACCGGCCTGTTGATGGTCGCGCCCTACATCGCGCGGATGACCCCGCAGCTGTTGTCCATCGAGTGCTGGGGTGGAGCGACTTACGATGTGGCGCTTCGCTTTCTGAAGGAAGACCCGTGGGAACGGTTGGCCGCGCTTCGCGAGGCGGTGCCCAACATCTGCCTGCAGATGCTGCTGCGGGGACGCAACACGGTGGGCTACACCCCATACCCGGAGACGGTCACCCACGCGTTCGTGCAGGAGGCCACGGCCACCGGCATCGACATCTACCGCATCTTCGACGCGTTGAACAACGTCGACTCGATGCGACCCGCAATCGACGCTGTGCGCGAAACCGGAACTGCGGTAGCCGAAGTCGCGATGAGTTACACCGGTGACATGTCCGACCCCGGCGAGAACCTGTACACGCTGGACTACTACCTCAAACTGGCCGAGCAGATCGTCGAAGCGGGCGCGCATGTGCTGGCGATCAAGGACATGGCGGGACTGCTGCGTCCGCAGGCCGCCCATCAGTTGGTCAGTGCGCTGCGTAGCCGGTTCGATCTGCCCGTGCACGTGCACACTCACGACACACCCGGCGGACAGTTGGCCACCTATCTGGCGGCGTGGCAGGCCGGCGCCAACGCTGTCGACGGCGCCTCGGGACCGTTGGCGGGCACCACCAGCCAGCCATCGCTGTCGTCGATCGTGGCGGCGGCCGCACACACCGCATACGACACCGGGCTGTCGTTGTCGGCGGTCTGCGATCTGGAGCCGTATTGGGAGGCGTTGCGAAAGGTCTACGCTCCGTTCGAATCCGGAGTTCCCGGCCCGACAGGGCGGGTGTACACCCACGAGATTCCCGGTGGACAGCTGTCGAACCTGCGCCAGCAGGCCATCGCCCTCGGGCTCGGTGACCGGTTCGAGGAGATCGAGGCCAGCTACGCGGCCGCAGACCGTCTGCTGGGCCGGCTGGTCAAGGTGACGCCGTCGTCGAAGGTGGTCGGCGACCTGGCGTTGGCGTTGGTCGGAGCGGGTGTCACCGCCGACGAATTCGCCGCCGACCCTGCGAAATTCGACATCCCGGACTCGGTCATCGGCTTCCTTCGCGGTGAACTCGGCGACCCGCCTGGCGGCTGGCCGGAACCCTTGCGCACCAAGGCGTTGGCCGGGCGCCCGCCGGCCAAGCCGACCGACGAACTGTCCGCCGACGACGAGGCGGCGCTCACCCAGGCGGGCCCGACGCGACAGGCCGCCCTGAATCGGCTGTTGTTCCCCGGCCCGACAAAGGAATTCGAGGCGCACCGGGAAACCTACGGCGACACCTCGAGTTTGTCGGCGAACCAGTTCTTCTACGGTCTGCGGCGCGGCGACGAGCACCGCGTCAAGCTGGAGCGCGGCGTCGAGTTGCTGATCGGACTCGAAGCGGTTTCCGAGGCCGACGAACGTGGCATGCGCACGGTGATGTGCATCCTCAACGGCCAACTGCGGCCGGTCGTCGTGCGCGACCGCAGCATCGCCAGCGATATCCCTGCCGCCGAAAAGGCCGACCGCGCCAACCCCGATCATGTCGCGGCGCCGTTCGCCGGTGTGGTCACCGTCGGGGTGTCCGACGGCGACCAGGTCGAGGCCGGCCAGACGATCGCCACCATCGAGGCGATGAAGATGGAGGCGGCGATCACCGCTCCCAAGGCAGGCAAGGTCAGCCGCGTCGCGGTGTCGGCCACCGCACAGGTCGAAGGCGGCGACCTGTTGGTGGTGGTCAGCTGACCCGCATTGTCGCCGGCGCGTTCGGTGGTAGGCGAATCGCTGTGCCGAGCACCGGAACTCGACCAACCACTGACCGGGTCCGTGAGTCGCTGTTCAACGTGCTGACGTCGCGCATCGACTTCACGGGCGCCGCGGTGCTCGACCTGTACGCGGGTTCGGGAGCGTTGGGTCTGGAGGCGCTGTCCAGGGGAGCGACGTCGGCGGTGTTCGTCGAATCCGACACCCGCGCCGCCGCGGTCGTCGCGAAGAACATCGCCGCGTTGGGCGTGCGGAGCGCCGACGTGCGGCGCGGTCCCGTCGCCGCCGTCTTGGCGGGCGGTGCGACGCGGCCGGTCGACCTCGTCTTCGCCGACCCGCCGTACGACGCCCCTGGCGCGGAGGTCGAGGCCATGCTCACCGCGTTGGACACCGGGGGATGGGCGCGCGCAGGCACCGTCGTCGTCGTGGAACGGGGAACGCAAGCGCCCGAGCTGCTCTGGCCCGACGGTTGGCGGCCATGGCCGACACGTCGGTACGGCGACACCCGCATCGAGTTGGCTGAGCGCACCTAGTGGCCATGTAGCGTCTCCGATCATGAGTGGCGCCGTCTGCCCTGGATCGTTCGACCCGGTGACCCTCGGCCATGTCGACATCTTCGAGCGCGCCGCCGCCCAGTTCGATGAGGTCGTGGTCGCGGTGCTGGTCAATCCGAACAAGCAGGGCATGTTCAGCCTCGACGAGCGCATGGCGATGATCCAGGAGTCGACATCGCACCTGCCCAACCTGCGGGTCGAGTCCGGCCAGGGACTGGTGGTCGACTTCGTCAAGGCCCATGGACTGACCGCGATCGTCAAGGGTCTGCGCACCGGTACCGACTTCGAATACGAACTGCAGATGGCCCAGATGAACAAGCACATCGCGGGCGTGGACACGTTCTTCGTCGCGACCACGCCGCAGTATTCGTTCGTGTCCTCCTCGCTGGCGAAAGAGGTTGCGACGCTGGGCGGTGACGTCTCCCAACTGTTGCCTGAGCCGGTCAACGTGCGCCTGCGGGCGAAGCTCAAGGGTTAATCACAGCGCTCCGCGGGTAGGTGTTCGGTGGCGCTCAGCCCCCTTGCGCCCAGTCAAACCCACGAATAGCGGAGGTGTATCGCCGTGGTCGAAACATTTGTTCAGTCGACGGACGACGTCGTGAAGTTCCTCAAGGACCAGCACAACCTGATCAAAGACTTGTTCGAAGAGGTGTTCTCGGCGTCTGAGCCGAAGGCCAGGGAGAAGGCGTTCATAGACCTTCGCCAGTTGTTGGCGGTGCATGAGACCGCCGAAGAAATGGTGGTGCACCCGCGGGCACGCCGCGAGGTCGCCAATGGCGACGAGATCGTGGACGCCCGGTTGAAGGAGGAGCACGCGGCCAAGGAACAGCTTTCCAAGCTGGAGGGCATGGACGTTTCGTCCAAGGAGTTCATCGACGAGCTGACGAAGTTCCGCGACGCGGTGGTAGACCACGCCGAACATGAGGAGAACGACGAGTTCAACAAGCTGCAGCGCGAGTTGGACAAAGACGACCTCGGCAGGATGGTCAAGGCCGTGCAGGCGGCCCAGGCGATCGCGCCCACCCGTCCGCACCCGGGTGTCGAGTCGGCGAAGATGAACTTCGCTGCCGGGCCGTTCGCGTCGATGCTCGACAGGGCCAGGGACCTGATCAAGCAGGCAGTGTCCTGAGTGTGCTGAACCTGACTGAAGCCGCCTTTCGCCTGCGGGCCACGGGCGTTTTCGGTTTGCTGAAGGCGGCGGTCGTGGCGTCGGCGCAACGTGTTGACATAATGTCGGCCAAGCAATTCAGACGGGAGTTGCGGCCTGGGGGAGCGCAGGCGTAGCAAAAGGGTCACGGCGACACACCGGCCCCGGAAGCTGAGTCACACGGGTAACACCAGGCACACTAGTAACTGTCAACTACGCCTGGAGGGTGTTGCCGTGTACCGAGTTTTTGAAGCGCTCGATGAGTTGGGCGCGATTGTCGAAGAAGCCCGCGGCGTGCCGATGACGGCGGGCTGCGTGGTGCCGCGCGGCGATGTCCTCGAGCTGATCGACGACATCAAGGACGCCATACCCGGTGAACTCGATGACGCCCAAGACGTCCTCGACGCCAGGGACGGGATGCTGCGTGAAGCCAAGGAGCACTCCGACCAGATGGTGGCGACCGCCACCGCCGAGGCCGATTCGTTGATCAACCATTCGCGCGCCGAGGCCGACCGGCTGCTCGCCGACGCCAAGGCGCAGGCCGACCGGATGGTGGCCGAGGCCCGTCAGCACAGCGAGCGGATGGTGGCAGAGGCCCGCGACGAGGCACAACGCGTTGTCGCGACCGCCAAACGTGAGTACGAGGCCAGCACGGGCCGCGCCAAAACCGAGGCCGACCGGCTGATCGAGAACGGCAACCTGGCCTACGAGAAGGCCGTGCAGGAAGGCATCAAGGAGCAACAGCGGCTGGTGTCGCAGACCGAGATCGTGCAGACCGCAACGGCAGAAGCCACCCGATTGATTGACTCGGCCCACGCCGAGGCCGACCGCCTGCGCGGCGAGTGCGACATCTACGTCGACAGCAAGCTCGCGGAGTTCGAGGACTTCCTGAACGGAACGCTGCGCTCGGTGGGCCGCGGGCGTCATCAGCTTCGCACTGCGGCGGGCACTCACGACTACGCCGCACGGTAGTCACGGGCCCGAGGGCCGGCCGTAGAATTCACATCCATGGCGACGCATGCGAATGCGGCGGCGCGCCGCGCCTCACGGTCGCCGCTGGTAATCAACATTTCCCGGTTGGGTCGTCGGCCCGGTTCGATGATGACCTTCTCCGAGACGGTGTCCAGCCCGTCGCGCATCGGTCTCGACCTGATCGGGGTCGAGGAAGGTGCGCCGCTGACGCTGGATCTGCGGATCGAATCCGTGTCGGAGGGGGTGCTGGTCAGCGGGACGGTATCCGCGCCGACGGCCGGTGAGTGCGCGCGTTGCCTGACCCCGGTCACCGGCGACGTCGAAATCCACCTCACCGAACTGTTCGCCTATCCGGACAGCACCACCGATGAGACCACCGAGTCCGACGAGGTGGGCCGCGTGATCGACGATTCCGTCGACCTGGAGCAGCCGATCATCGACGCGATCGGGCTGGCGCTGCCGTTCTCGCCGCTGTGCGGACCCGATTGTCAGGGGCTGTGCCCGCAGTGCGGGGTGCCGCTGGCCAGTCTGGAGGGGGAAGCGGAACCGGGGCATCACCACGAGCAGATCGATCCGCGGTGGGCCAAGCTCGCAGGTCTGCTGGACCAGGACAAGCCGTGACGGATCGGGGACCGCTGCTCAAAGCCCTGGGTGTCGATCTACCCCCCGAACTGTTGACCATCGCGCTGACCCATCGCAGCTATTCGTATGAGAACGGTGGGCTGCCGACCAACGAGCGCCTCGAGTTTCTCGGCGATGCCGTGCTGGGCCTGACCATCACCGAGGAGCTCTACCATCGGCACCCCGACCGCTCGGAGGGCGATCTGGCCAAGCTGCGCGCCAGCATCGTCAACACCCAAGCGCTGGCCCACGTCGGCAGGCAGCTCTCCGACGACGGTCTCGGAGCGTATTTGTTGTTGGGTAAGGGTGAGGAGCACTCGGGCGGTGCCGACAAGTCGAGCATCCTGGCCGACGGCGTCGAATCACTTTTGGGCGCAATCTATTTGGAGCACGGCATCAGTGTCGCGCGTGAGGTGATCATGCGGTTGTTCGGCACTCTGCTCGACACCGCCCCGACACTCGGCGCGGGTTTGGACTGGAAGAGCAGCCTGCAGGAGTTGACCGCCTCGCGGGGCATGGGAGCGCCGTCGTATGTGGTGACCTCCACCGGCCCCGACCACGACAAGGAGTTCACCGCGACGGTCGTGGTTGCCGACATCGAGTACGGCAAGGGCGTAGGGCGGACCAAGAAGGAGGCCGAGTTGAAGGCGGCCGCCGCCGCGTGGACCGCACTCTCCACCACCGGTGTAGATGCCTGAGCTGCCCGAAGTCGAGGTCGTCAGGCGCGGATTGGCGGCCCACGTGACGGGCAAAACCATCACCGCGGTGCGAGTCCACCATCCGCGTGCGGTGCGTCGGCACGAGGCGGGTCCGGCCGACCTGACCGCTCGGCTGCTCGACGCGAAGATCACCGGCACCGGGCGGCGCGGTAAGTACATGTGGCTGACGTTGGACGATGGCGCCGCGTTGGTGGTGCATCTCGGCATGAGCGGGCAGATGCTGCTGGGTGAGGTGCCCAACGAGAACCACTTGCGCATCGCCGCGCTGCTCGACGACGGCACCGCGCTGAGCTTCGTCGACCAGCGCACGTTCGGCGGCTGGATGCTCGCGGACCTCGTCACGGTGGACGGCACCGAGGTGCCGCTGCCCGTCGCGCACCTTGCCCGCGATCCGCTCGACGCTGCGTTCAACCGCGATGGCGTCGTTACGGTGTTGCACCGCAAGCATTCTGAGGTCAAGCGGCAGCTGCTCGACCAGACCGTGGTGTCGGGCATCGGCAACATCTACGCCGACGAGGCGCTGTGGCGCGCGCGTGTCAACGGTGCGCGGCTGGCGTCGTCGCTGTCTCGGGCGAAGTTGGCGGAGTTGCTCGACGCGGCCACGGAGGTGATGTCGGAGGCGCTTGGACAGGGCGGCACGTCGTTCGACTCGCTGTATGTCAACGTCAACGGCGAGTCCGGCTACTTCGACCGGTCGCTGGATGCCTACGGCCGCGAGGGTGAGCCCTGCCGGCGTTGTGGCGCGGTGATGCGGCGGGAAAAGTTCATGAATCGGTCATCGTTCTACTGCCCGAAATGCCAACCGCGCCCGCGCGTCCGCCGGGCCTGACTGCCACGAGTTTCGCCGAAATGCACGTTTTGTCCGGCGTCACTCGCACTTTCCCTACAAAACGTGCATTTCGGCTGGCCACGTGGCTGGGGAATGCCGGTGCGGCGGGCGCTGTAGAAATAAGGCGTGACCGAACTGTGGGTTGAGCGCACGGGCGTGCGCAGTTATACCGGGCGCAGCACGCGCGGTGCGGAAGTGCTTGTCGGCAACGAGGACGTCGAAGGCGTCTTCACCCCCGGCGAGCTGATGAAGATCGCGTTGGCGGCCTGCAGCGGGATGGCCAGCGATGCGCCCCTGCGCCGCCGCCTCGGCGACGACTACAAGACGACGATCAAGGTGTCCGGGGCCGCGGACCGCGAACAGGAGCGGTACCCCCTGCTCGAGGAGCGCATGGAACTCGACCTTTCAGGATTGTCTGCGGACGAGGTGGCGCGGGTACTCACGGTCGTCGAGCGGGCGATCGAGCAGGTGTGCACGGTCGGCCGCACCCTGCAATCTGGGACAAAAGTGACGTTTGAGGTTGGTGATGCAGGAGTTAGCTGAGGTACGGCTGACGGCGTGGGTACACGGCTACGTCCAGGGCGTCGGTTTCCGGTGGTGGACCCGCTCACGAGCGTTGGAACTCGGCCTGGTCGGATACGCCTCGAACAGGCCCGATGGCCGTGTCCAGGTGGTCGCGCAGGGTCAACGCGACGCCTGCGAAAAGTTGCTTGACCTGCTACAGGGCGGCCACACCCCGGGGCGGGTCGACAAGGTCATCGCGGACTGGTCAGAACCGGGCGACTCGCTTCAGGGGTTCACCGAACGTTAGCCTCCGCGGCGGTAGTGTGGCGCGTTGTGCACCTCAAGAGTCTGACGCTGAAGGGCTTCAAGTCCTTTGCCGCACCCACGACTCTGCGCTTCGAGCCGGGCATCACCTGCGTTGTCGGCCCCAACGGGTCGGGCAAGTCGAATGTGGTCGACGCGCTCACCTGGGTGATGGGCGAGCACAGCGCCAAGACGCTGCGCGGCGGCAAGATGGAGGACGTCATCTTCGCCGGGACGTCGTCGCGGGCTCCGCTGGGGCGCGCCGAAGTCACCGTGACCATCGACAACTCCGACAACGCGCTGCCGATCGAGTACTCAGAGGTGTCGATCACCCGGCGGATGTTCCGCGACGGCGCCAGTGAGTACGAAATCAACGGCAGCAGTTGCCGTTTGATGGACATCCAGGAGCTGCTTTCCGACTCCGGTATCGGTCGGGAGATGCACGTCATCGTCGGCCAGGGCAAGCTCTCCGAGATCCTCGAGTCGCGCCCCGAAGACCGCAGGGCGTTCATCGAAGAAGCAGCCGGCGTACTCAAGCACCGCAAGCGCAAGGAAAAGGCGGTCCGCAAGCTCGACTCGATGTCGGCCAACCTGGCCCGGCTGACCGACCTGACCACGGAGTTGCGCCGCCAACTCAAGCCGCTCGGCAGGCAGGCCGAGATGGCCAGGCGCGCCCAGACCATCCAGGCCGACCTGCGCGACGCCAGGCTTCGGCTGGCCGCCGACGATCTGGTCACCCGCAAGGCGGAGTTCGACAACACCGATCAGGCCGAAACCACCCTGCGCCGCGAACACGACGAGGCGGCGGGCCTACTCGAAGCCAAGACTGTCGAGTTGAATGCCCACGAAGCGGCGGTCACGACGCTCAGCGAGCGCGCCGAGGCCGCCCAGCAGACGTGGTTCCGGCTGTCGGCGCTGGCCGAACGGGTCAGCGCGACGGTGCGCATCGCGACTGAGCGCGCGCAGCACCTCGAGGCCGAGCCCGAAGCCTCCACCGGTCCCGATCCCGATGACCTCGAGGCCCAAGCCGACGAGGTGGCCGAGCAGGAGCGGCGACTGCTCGCCGAATTGACCGAATCCAGGGCGCACCTGGAATCGGCGCGCGCTGAACTGTCGGAATGCGAGCGCGTCGCCGCAGAGGCCGAACGCGCCCATCTGGCTGCGGCGCGGGCAGAAGCCGATCGTCGCGAAGGCTTGGCGCGGTTGGCGGGACAGGTCGACACCATGCGCACCCGCGTTGAGTCGATCGACGAAACCGTGGCGCGGCTGACCGGGGGCATCGACGAGGCCGGGGCCAAGGCGCAACAAATGCAGGCCGAGTTCGAGACGGTGCAGAGCCGCGTCGGCGAACTCGACGCCGGTGAGGTCGGCCTCGACGAGCACCACGATCGCACGGTCGCGGCGCTGCGGCTGGCCGACGAGCGGGTCGCGGAATTGCAGGCCGCCGAGCGCGCCGCCGAGCGGCAGGTTGCCTCGCTGCACGCCCGCATCGAGGCGTTGTCCGTCGGGCTCGACCGTAAGGACGGTGCCGCCTGGCTTCAGCAAAATCACGGTGACGCAAGGCTTTTCGGGTCGGTTGCCGACCTGCTCAAGGTGCGCTCCGGTTACGAGGCGGCGGTGGCCGCGGTGATGGGCGCTGCCGCCGATGCGCTTGCGGCGGAGAACTTCGGCGCAGCCCGGTCGGCCGTCGCGGCACTGAAGGAGTCCGACGGCGGGCGGGCGGCAATCGTGTTGAGCGACTGGCCGCACCACGCGGCGCCCCGCGACCCGTTGCCCCACGGGGCGTCGTGGGCGGTCGACCTCGTCGAGGCGCCGCATCGGCTGCAAGGCGCGATCACCGCGATGCTCTCCGGTGTCGTTGTGGTGCAAGACCTGTCGGCGGCACTGGATCTCGTCGCGTCGCGACCGCAACTGCGTGCCGTCACCGTTGACGGCGATCTGGTCGGCGCCGGCTGGGTCAGCGGCGGCTCGGACCGCAAGCCGAGCACGCTGGAGATCACCTCGGAGGTCGAGAAGGCGCGCGCCGAATTGGCCAGGGCCGAACGTCAGTCCGCCGAGCTGTCCGCGGCGCTGTCGGGCGCAGTGACCGAGCAGGCGGCCCGCCAGGACGCTGCCGAGCAGGCACTGGCCGCGCTCAACGAATCGGATGCCGCCATCTCGGCGATCTACGAACAGCTCGGCAGGCTCGGACAGGACGCCCGCGCCGCCGACGACGAGTGGCAGCGGCTCATCCAGCAGCGCGACGAGTTGGAGGCCGGGCGCAACCAAACCGTCGAGGAACTCGCAGAGCTCGAGCAGCGGCTGCACAACGCCCAGCAGGAGCCGACCTTCGAAGCCGAGCCCGTTGACCGTCAGGCGTCGATGGCCGCCGCGGAACACGCCCGCGCCTTCGAAGTGGAAGCCCGGCTGGCCGTGCGCACCGCCGAGGAACGCGCGAATGCCGTTCGCGGCCGGGCGGATTCGCTTCGCCGGGCGGCAGCGGCCGAGCGCGAGGCGCGGCTGCGTGCCCAGCGGGCGCGCGAGGCACGCGTACACGCCGCGGCGGTCGCGGCCGCGGTGGCCGAGTCAGGATGCGGTGTCGCGCAGCGGTTGAGCGCGGTGGTGGGCGTCGCCTCCCGCGCCCGTGACGAGGTCGCCGCCGAACGTCAGCACCGCGCAAGCGCGCTCACCAGAACGCGTGAGGAAGTCAACGAGCTGTCCGCCAAGATCACCAAGATCACCGACTCGCTGCATCGTGACGAAGTTGCCAAAGCCCAAGCGGCGCTTCGCATCGAGCAACTCGAGGCGACGGTGCTCGAACAGTTCGGGATGGCCACCGCCGACCTGATCGCCGAGTACGGGCCCGATGTGCCGTTGCCTCCTTCGGAATTGGAGATGGCGGAGTATGAGCAGGCACGTGAACGCGGCGAACAGGTGACCGCGCCCGCGCCGATGCCGTTCGACCGGCCCACCCAGGAGCGTCGCGCCAAGAAGGCCGAGCGTGAGCTCAACGAGCTGGGCCGCGTCAATCCTCTTGCGCTGGAAGAGTTCGCGGCGCTTGAGGAACGCTACAACTTTCTGTCGACCCAGCTCGAGGACGTCAAGGCGGCCCGCAAGGACCTGCTCGACGTCATCGCCGACGTCGACGAGCGGATCCTCCAGGTGTTCGCCGAGGCGTACGCCGATGTGGAACGTGAGTTCCAGACGGTGTTCGCGTCGCTGTTCCCCGGCGGCGAGGGACGTCTGCTGCTCACCGACCCCGATGACATGCTGACCACGGGCATCGAGGTCGAGGCCCGTCCGCCAGGCAAGAAGATCAAACGACTGTCGCTGCTGTCCGGTGGCGAGAAGTCGCTGACCGCAGTGGCGATGCTGGTGGCCATCTTCCGGGCGCGACCCTCGCCGTTCTATGTGATGGACGAGGTGGAGGCGGCGCTCGACGACGTGAATCTGCGCAGGCTGCTTGGGCTGTTCGAGCAGCTGCGGTCCCAGTCGCAGCTGATCGTGATCACCCACCAGAAGCCGACGATGGAGGTGGCCGACGCGCTGTACGGCGTCACGATGCGCGATGACGGCATCACTCAGGTGATCTCGCAGCGCATGCGGGGCCAGGAACTGGTCGGCGCCGTGTCCGCCAACTAGCGATTTGTGTGCGTTCGCGAGCGGTGAGCGCTCTGAAACGCGCACAAATCACAGCTTGGTGACCCCGCGGCGGCGTAGCGCCGCGAGATTCGCGGCGCCGCAGCCGTGCAGGCACACCAGCAGCTCGTCGATGAACCGCTGCAGCCAATCAACCACCGCCGCAGGCGATTCGATCGCAGGCGCCAACAGTGGCCGAGCCACCGCCACCGCGTCGGCGCCCATCGCCAACGCCTTCGCGGCGTCCATGCCGGTGCGGATGCCGCCGGACGCGACGATCGATACGTCGGGCAACATGTGGTGCACCTCAAGCAGGGCCTCCGCGGTGGGGATCCCCCACTCGGCCAACGCGGGATAGCGAATCTCGCCATACCGCACGAACTGTTCGACGCGCGCCCACGACGTCCCGCCGGCGCCCGCGACGTCCACGGCCGCGATGGGCGAGTCCACCAATTCCGCCGCTGCCGCCGCGCCGATGCCGTGACCGACTTCCTTGAGCATCACCGGATAACCGATCGATCCCGCGATGTCGCGCAACCGCGACACCGATCCCGAGAAGTCGGTGTCACCCTCGTGTTGCAGCGCTTCCTGCAGCGGGTTGGTATGCACCGCAAGGGCATTCGCGCCGACGTGGTCGAGCGCCGTTTCGAGGTCGGGGACCATCACGGCGTTGAGCTGAGCCAGCCCGATGTTGCCGATCAACAGCACATCGGGCGCGACGTCGCGCACCCTGAACGACGACGATGCCGCACCCTTGTCCAGCATGATGCGTTGCGATCCGAGCATCATGCCGACGCCGAGCTGCTGTGCGGCCACGGCCAGATTGCGGTTGATGAGTTCCGACAGCTCGGCGCCGCCCGTCATGGCGCCGATCAACACCGGCGCGCGCAACGGCACGCCGAGGAACTCGGTGGCCAGATCGACGCTACCGAGATCCGTCTGAGTCAGCGCGTTGTACGGCAGTCGGTAGCGCTCCAACCCGGTGGTGACCGTCTGAAAATCGACCGCCTCGGACAGGCACACGTCGATGTGCCGCCGTTTGCGGGTCTCCATCCCGCCGGGGTCGGACGTCACCGGCTATGCCCCCTGAGACAATGGCGTCGTGTCTGAAGCTGTGTGGATCGCAATCGCGGTCATTGCCATTCTGCTCGTGGTTGCGCTGGTCGTCGGGCTGGTGCGATACCGGCGTCGGCGTGTCAACTTGTCCTCACCAGACACTGCCACCCCTATCGACCGCTCCGGCGGATATACCGCGTCTTCGGGCATCACGTTCACGCAGTCGGCCCCGGCGGAACCGGTTGACCGCATCGACACCAGCGGCCTGCCCGCCGTCGGCGATGATGCCACCGTTCCGCGGGACGCGCCGAAACGCCCCATCGCCGACGTCAAGCTGCCAGAACCGACCGTCGAGCGCGTCGAGCCCGTAGCGCCTCCCGAGGTGCCCCCTGTAGCTCCGCAGGTGCCCGCCGAGGCACCCACCGTCGAGGAAGTGGCGCCGACCCCGCCCGATATCGCCGCCATTGCGCCTCCAGAGGGCCGCCTGGACCGACTGCGGGGCCGCCTGGCCAAGTCGCAGAACACGCTGGGCCGCGGCATGCTCGGCCTGCTTGGCGGCGGCGATCTCGACGAGGAGTCCTGGGAAGCGGTCGAGGACACGCTGCTGATCGCCGACCTCGGCCCGGTTGTCACCGAATCGGTGGTGTCGTCGCTGCGCTCTCGGATGGCCAGCAGCCGTGTGCGCACCGAGGCCGACGCCAAGGCCGTCGTCCGCGACGTGCTCATCGAGGAGCTTCGACCGGAGCTGGACCGGTCGATCAAGGCGCTGCCGCACCACGACAAGCCGTCGGTGCTGCTGGTCGTGGGTGTCAACGGCACGGGTAAGACCACGACGGTCGGCAAGCTGGCCCGTGTGCTGGTCGCCGACGGCCGCCGCGTGGTGCTCGGTGCCGCCGACACGTTCCGCGCGGCCGCGGCCGACCAATTGCAGACCTGGGCGTCCCGGGTGGGGGCCGAGGTGGTGCGCGGCGCCGAGGGCGCCGATCCGGCGTCCGTGGCGTTCGACGCCGTCGACAAGGGCATCGATTCGGGCGCGGACGTCGTCGTCATCGATACGGCGGGCCGGCTACACACCAAGACCGGCCTGATGGACGAACTGGGCAAGGTCAAGCGCGTGGTCAGCAAGAGGGCAGAGGTCGACGAGGTACTGCTGGTGCTCGACGCGACAATCGGGCAGAACAGCCTGCCTCAGGCCCGGGTGTTTGCTGACGTCGTCGACATCACCGGCGTGGCGCTGACCAAACTCGACGGCACCGCCAAAGGCGGCATCGTCTTTCGGGTGCAGCAGGAGTTGGGCGTGCCCGTCAAACTCGTCGGCCTCGGCGAAGGCCCCGACGATCTCGCTCCCTTCGAACCCGCGGCCTTCGTCGACGCGCTGCTCGGTTGACGCACGACGGCGAAAACCGCACGACGTAACACCCGCGAAACGTCATCTACTAATCCGTTCACACGAGCGAAACACCGCGGCGTCTTAACCGAAACAACCACTCAGCAAAGTCTTGGACCAGGTCAACGATCGCAAAAAACGTTGCGGCCGTGGCGTGTCGAAGGAGGAAACTGCGAGTGGATGGATTTCCGACCCTCGGTATACCGGACACCGGTGATACCGCATGGATGCTGGCCAGCGCTGCGCTTGTCTTGCTGATGACCCCGGGGCTGGCCTTCTTCTACGGAGGCATGGTCCGAGCACGAGGCGTTCTCAACATGATCATGATGAGCGTCAGCGCCATGGGCGTCGTCACCGTGTTGTGGTCGCTGTACGGGTACTCGGCGGCCTTCGGCAACGACGTCGGCAACTTGTTCGGCAATCCGACCCAGTACTGGGGCCTCAAGGGGCTGATCGGCGGCACCTATCTACAACTGGACTCGGCCGATCCGGCGGTGTCGATTCCGCTGGCAGGCACCATCCCGCAGACCGTCTTCGTGGCGTTCCAGCTGATGTTCGCGATCATCACGGTGGCGCTGGTCTCCGGTGCGGTGGCGGACCGGCTGAAGTTTGGCGGGTGGCTGCTGTTCGTGGCGCTGTGGGTCACGGTGGTGTACTTCCCGGTGGCGCACTGGGTGTTCGCGTTCGACGGTGTCACCGCCGAGCATGGTGGCTGGATTGCCAATAAGCTCAAGGCGATTGACTTCGCAGGCGGTACCGCGGTGCACATCAACTCCGGCACCGCAGGCCTGGTGCTCGCGATCATTCTCGGCAAGCGCCTGGGCTGGCCGAAGACCCCGATGCGGCCGCACAACCTGCCGTTCGTGATGTTGGGCGCCGGCCTGCTGTGGTTCGGCTGGTACGGATTCAACGCAGGCTCCGCGGTGGGCTCGAACGGCATTGCGGGCGCGACGTTCATCACCACCACCATCGCGACCGGGACGGCGATGCTGGGCTGGCTGCTCACCGAGCGCATCCGTGACGGTAAGGCCACCTCGCTGGGTGCCGCGTCGGGCATCGTGGCGGGTCTTGTCGCGATCACCCCGTCCTGCTCGTCGGTGAACGTGGTCGGCGCGATCGTCGTCGGGCTGGCCGCCGGTGTGATCTGCGCGCTGGCTGTTGGGCTGAAATACAAACTGGGATTTGATGATTCACTAGATGTCGTCGGTGTGCACATGGTCGGTGGCCTGGTCGGCACCCTGCTGGTGGGCCTGGTCGCTACGTCGGCGGCGCCCGCGGCGGTCAATGGTCTGTTCTATGGCGGCGGTTTCGACCAGCTATGGCGCCAGGCGGTCGGTGCGGGGGCGGTTCTGCTCTATTCCGCCGTTGGTACGGCTATCGTGGCCTTGATCGTGAAATACACCATTGGGCTGCGTATTAGCGAGGAGGACGAGTCGTCAGGCATCGATGAGGCCGAACACGCGGAAACCGGATACGACCTCGCCGCGGTCAGTGGTGGCAGCTCGGTACTGGCCCGTCACGGCGCGGAGGGATGAGGAATATGAAGCTGATTACTGCGATCGTCAAGCCGTTCACACTCGAAGACGTCAAGACCGGCCTCGAACAGACCGGTATTCTCGGAATGACCGTCAGCGAGGTTCAGGGCTACGGCCGCCAGAAGGGTCACACCGAGGTGTACCGCGGCGCCGAGTACTCGGTCGACTTCGTGCCGAAGGTGCGGGTCGAGGTCGTCGTCGATGATTCCGCCGTGGACAAGGTGGTCGACGTCATCGTCCAGGCCGCACGTACCGGCAAGATCGGTGACGGCAAAGTGTGGGTCAGCCCCGTCGACACCGTGGTCCGGGTGAGAACCGGGGAACGGGGAGCCGACGCCCTTTGAGCCGCAAGTGAAATGAGTCGTCGTCTCCCGGATCTGCACCGTGAGCGTTAATAGGTAAAGCCGGGAGAGGACTCGAGATGGCTGAGCAGACACCGGATTCCGCCAACGAGCGCGAGGAGCAGAAAGTCGCCGCCGGCGCGCCCAAATGGGTAGCGCCGGCGGCGGGCTCGTCTCGGCCGGCGACCGATCTGGTGGCCGCATGCGAACAATTGCTCTCCGGCGGTGCGCGCCAACTCGATTCGGCCGCACTCCGCAACGCCCTGCTCGATCTGCACGATTTCTGGCTCACCACCAAGGCCACCGAGATCGGGATAACCGCCACAAGTGGATTCGCGATCGTCGCGACAGGTGGGCTCGGCCGCGGCGAACTGCTGCCATTCTCGGACCTCGACCTGATGCTGCTGCACGACAAGATGCCACGCGAGGTCGTCAGTCAGGTCGCAGAACTGCTGTGGTACCCGTTGTGGGACGCCAACATTCGCATCGACCACAGCGTGCGCACCGTCCCCGAAGCGCTGAATGTGGCGGGCGAGGATATTTCCGCCGGGCTGGCCATGCTGGAGGCCAGGCACATCGCGGGCGATGCCGACCTGTCGTCACTGTTGATCAGCGGCGCGCGCCGGCAGTGGCGCATCGGAATCGCATCGCGTTTCGACGAACTCGTCGCACATACCGAGCAGCGGTGGGAGCGCAGCGGCCAGATCGCGCACCGCGCCGAGCCCGATCTCAAGTGCGGCCGTGGCGGTCTGCGCGACGTACAGCTACTCAACGCGCTTGCGATCGCTCAACTCGCCGACGTGTATCCGAGTCGCTCGCTTGCCTCACCGACGGGCACGCTGGGCGAAGCGCATCTCGCGCTGCTCGATGTCCGCACCGAACTGCACCGGGTGTCGCGCCGCGGCCGCGAGTTGCTGCTGGCTCAACACGCCGACGAGATCGGTGCCGCGCTGCACATCGGGGACCGATTTGACTTGGCGCGCACCTTGTCTGACGCCGCCCGCACGGTCAGCTACTACGTCGACGCGGGACTCCGCACTGCCGCGAATGCGCTGCCGCGCCGCGGGCTGGCGGCATTCAAGCGCCCAGTGCGCCGTCCCCTCGACGAGGGTGTGATCGAGTATGCGGGCGAGGTGATCCTGGCCCGCGACGCGCGCCCCGAGCGTGATCCCGGCCTGATCCTGCGGGTGGCGGCCGCATCGGCGACGACCGGGTTGCCCATCGCGGCGTCGACGCTGGCCCGGCTCACCGAGACCGCACCGGAGTTGCGCACACCGTGGCCGCGGCAGGCGCTCAAGGATCTGCTGGTGATGCTGGCCGCCGGTCCGACTGCGGTGGCCACCATCGAAGCGCTCGACCGAACGGGGTTGTGGGGCAGGCTCTTCCCGGAGTGGGGCGCCGTGCGCGATCTGCCGCCCCGCGACGTGGTACACATCTGGACCGTCGACCGCCACCTGGTGGAAACGGTCTCGCGGGCCAGCGCATTCACGACCCGAGTGTCCCGGCCGGACATGCTGGTGCTCGGGGCGCTGTGCCACGACATCGGTAAGGGCCGCGGCGGTGACCACAGCGTCATCGGTGCCGAACTGGCCACCCAGATCGGCACCAGGCTGGGGCTGTGGCCATCGGATGTCGAGCTGCTGTCAAAAGTGGTGCGCCACCACCTATTGCTGCCACACACCGCGACGCGGCGGGATCTACAGGACCCGAAAACCATCGAGGCGGTGGTCGACGCGCTCGACGGCGATCCTGTGTTGCTCGAACTGTTGCAGGTGCTTGCCGAGGCGGACTCGCTTGCCACCGGCCCCGGCGTGTGGGGCGACTGGAAGGCGTCTCTGATCGGCGATCTGGTCCGGCGGTGCCGGATGGTGATGGCGGGCGAGCCACTTCCGACGCCGGATCCCGTTGACCCGCGGTACATTTCGCTGGCCGCGGACGGCGGCGTGCATGTCGAGATGACGCCGGGCGACAGCCCGCACATCTACAACCTGACCATGATCGCCCCGGACGTCCGGGGTCTGCTCTCCAAGGCCGCTGGTGTGCTGGCACTCAATTCGCTTCGTGTGCACTCCGCGTCGGTGAACGGGCACGAAGGCGCGGCCATCAACACGTTCGTCGTATCCCCCCACTTCGGTTCGCCGCCGGCCGTCGAATTGCTGCGGCAGCAATTCATCCTGGCGCTCGAAGGGGAACTCGACGTGCTGGCCTCCTTGGACAAGCGGGACAGGGACTCCGTGCAGTACGGGACGACGCGGGCGGGGCAGGTGCCCGACGCGGTGCCGATCAACCACGCCACCGCGCCGCCGAAGATCCTGTGGTCCGACGGTCAACAGCCGGGGGAGTTGGTTGTCCAGATTCGTGCCACCGACAGGGCAGGCCTGTTGGCCAGGCTGACCGTGATCTTCGAACGCGAAGGGGTGGACATCGCCTGGGCCAAGGTCACCACGCTGGGCTCGTCGGTGGTCGACGTGTTCGCGATCACCGCCACTGAGTCGCTCCGCGACGAACTGGAGCACGACCTGTTCGCCGTGCTACCGGCCCCGGCGCCTGCGAAGCCGGTATCGGAAGCCAGCTAGGCGTCCGAGCGACCGGAACCGACCATTCGTTAGGCTGAACGGCGTGTTTGAATCGCTGTCCGACCGGTTGACCGGCGCCCTGCAGGGGCTGCGCGGCAAGGGCAGGCTGACCGACGCCGACATCGACGCGACCGCCAGGGAGATCCGGCTGGCGCTGCTCGAGGCCGACGTCTCGCTGCCTGTAGTACGCGCGTTCGTCGCCCGCATCAAAGACCGCGCCAAGGGCGCCGAGGTCTCCGGTGCGCTGAACCCCGCCCAGCAGGTCGTCAAGATCGTCAACGACGAGCTGATCGGCATCCTCGGCGGCGAGACCCGCCAACTGGCGTTCGCCAAGACACCGCCGACCGTGATCATGCTTGCCGGTCTGCAAGGTTCCGGTAAGACGACGCTTGCCGGCAAGCTGGCGAAATGGCTTCGCGGTCAAGGAAATACGCCGCTGCTCGTGGCCTGTGACCTGCAACGGCCGGGTGCGGTAAATCAGCTGCAGATCGTCGGTGAGCGAGCCGGTGTGCAGGTGTTCGCGCCGCATCCAGGCGTGTCCACGGCGGGCTCAGAGGCGGCCGGTCACGGCGATCCCGTTGCGGTGGCTGCCGCGGGCCTTGCCGAGGCCAAGGCCAAGCTCTTCGACGTCGTCATCATCGACACCGCGGGCCGGTTGGGCATCGACGACGAGCTGATGAGCCAGGCCGCGGCCATCCGCGAGGCCGTCGATCCCGACGAAGTGATCTTCGTGCTCGACGCCATGATCGGCCAGGACGCCGTGACCACGGCGGAAGCGTTCCGCGAGGGCGTCGGCTTCACCGGCGTCGTGCTGACCAAACTCGACGGCGACGCCCGCGGCGGCGCCGCGCTGTCGGTGCGCGAGATCACCGGCGTCCCGATCCTGTTCGCGTCGGCAGGCGAGAAACTCGAGGATTTCGACGTCTTCCACCCCGACCGCATGGCCAGCCGGATTCTGGGCATGGGCGACGTGCTCACGCTGATCGAGCAGGCCGAACAGCACTTCGACGCCCAGAAGGCCGAGGAGGCGGCGGCCAAGATCGGCTCGGGTGAGCTGACCCTCGAGGACTTCCTCGAGCAGATGCTCGCCATCCGCAAGATGGGCCCGATCGGCAACCTGCTCGGCATGTTGCCCGGCGCAGGACAGATGAAGGATGCGCTGGCCGCCGTCGACGACAGCCAACTCGATCGTGTGCAGGCCATCATCCGCGGCATGACGCCTGCCGAGCGCGCCGACCCCAAGATCATCAACGCCTCGCGCCGGCTGCGGATCGCCAACGGATCCGGTGTCAGCGTGTCGGAGGTCAACCAGCTCGTCGACCGGTTCTTCGAAGCGCGCAAGATGATGTCGCAGATGGCAGGCCAGATGGGAATGCCCTTTGGGCGCAAGGGTTCTGGCCGCAAGTCCGGTAAGGGCAAGAACAAGCAGGCCGGCAAGAAAAAGGGCAGGGGACCGACCCCTTCGAAGGCGCGCAATCCACTCGGCGCCGCGAGCTTGCCTGCCGGGTTCCCCGACCTGTCGAACATGCCGAAAGGCCTCGACGAGTTGCCGCCGGGTCTCGCGGACATCGACCTGTCGAAGCTGAAGTTCCCGGGCCAGAAATAGGATGCGCCACCCCGCTCTTCACGTGCGCGGGCTTGGCTTGCCTGATGGCAGGCCGGTCGAGTGGTGGATCGTCGATGGGCTGCTGAGCGCTGAACCGGTCGCCGATGCCGAGACCGTGTTCGACGGTGGCTGGATCGTGCCCGGCTTGGTCGACGCGCACTGCCATGTAGGCCTCGGTGAGCACGGCGTCATCGAACTCGACGAAGCGATCGCGCAGGCCGAAACCGAACGCGACGTCGGCGCGCTACTCCTGCGCGACGCGGGATCGCCGACCGACACGCGCAGCTTCGACAACCGCGATGATCTGCCCCGCATCATCCGTGCCGGCCGACACCTCGCAAGGCCGAAGCGCTATCAGCGCGGATTCGCCATCGAGTTGGAGGACGAGTCGCGGTTACCCGACGCGGTGGCCGAACAGGCCCGCTGGGGCGACGGCTGGATCAAGCTGGTCGGCGACTGGATCGACCGCGACGCCGGTGACTTGGCGCCGCTGTGGTCCGACGAGATCCTCAAGGAGGCGATCGACGCCGCCCACGACAACGGCGCCAGGGTCACCGCGCACGTGTTCAGCGAGGACGCTCTGCCGGGGTTGATCAACGCGGGCATCGATTGCATCGAGCACGGCACCGGACTGACCGACGACACCATCGAGCTGATGGTCGAGCACGGCACCGCGCTGGTGCCCACGCTGATCAACATCGAGAACTTCCCGGGCATCGCCGCCGCGGCGGACAAATACCCGACATACGCGCGACACATGCGGGACCTCTACGCCAGCTGTTATCCGCGGATCGCTGCCGCACGTGAGGCAGGTATCCCGATCTTCGCGGGCACCGACGCGGGCAGCACGGTAGCGCACGGCCGGATCGCCGACGAGATCGAGGCGCTCAAGCGCATCGGCATGAGCCCGACCGAGGCGCTTGGCGCGGCCAGCTGGACGGCGCGAGAGTGGTTGGGGCGACCTGGAATTGAACATGGTGCCTCGGCTGATCTGGTGTGCTACGCCGACGATCCGCGCTCGGGTGCCGACGCGATCAACCACCCGGCCCGGGTAATCCTGCGCGGCCGCGTCTTCTAGCGCCACCTTCCCTCGCGAGCAGACGTAAAACTGCCTGCTTTTGGCGATACTCGGGCAGTTTTGCGTCTGCTCGCCGAGGAGTGTCACCGGTACTGGCTGAAGCCCCAGTCCAAGAGTCCGATGGCCTGGCCGTACATGTCGCCGTCGCCGTGCATCTGCACGACGACGAGGCTGTGGCCGTTGCGTTGCGCGGCGCCGACGAACGTGTGTTGAGCGAGATCCGTGTAGCCGGTCTTGCCGACAAGCGTGCCGGGGTAGCGCTTCAGCAACTGGTTCTGGTTGTCGATCTGCTTCGGCCCGTCGTCGGTCGGGAACAGCGACGACGGTTGGCGCACGATCGCGGCGAAGGCCGGATAACCAAGTGCGGCGCGGTAGATGATCGCCAGGTCAAAAGGCGTGGTGACCGATTCCATGCCGGGGCCGTCCAGACCCGACGGCGAGGACGCGTGGGTATTGCGGGCACCCAGCGCAGCGGCTTTGGCATTCATTCGGGCCACCGCCGTTTGATACCCGCCGAGGCCTTGTGCGAGCGTGTTCGCGGCGTCGTTGCCCGACACCAGCATCACCCCGTCGAGCAACTGACGCACGGTGTACGCCCGGCCCGCCTTGACCCCAACACAGGAACACTCGACGTCGGTGTTGGCTGGTGTCGCGGTGATCACCGCGTTCAGCGGAAGCTGATCCAACACCACCATGGCAAGTAACGCCTTGATGGTGCTGGCGGGCGCGTGTGGCTCATATGGGTTGCGGGAAGCCAGGATTCGGCCGTTGCCAAGGTCGGCGAGCAGCCATGCCTGCGCGGGTCCTTGTGGTAGATCGACCGCGCCTGCGGGTTGAATACCCGGCTCAGCCGGTGCTGGGGGAGCGACCATTACGGCCGCGGACAGCGCGATGGTCAACGCGGCCAATAATTTCCGCACGGCCGCCGAGAGTACTGGGGCGCGTCCACCCGCGAGGTCTCAGATGTGTTGCGATTGCGCAACTCAAAGCGAGCCGATGCCTGCTCCTGGGCTCTGTGCGAAGCCCCAGTCCAACAGCCATGACGCCTGATCCCAGTAGGTCGGGCCGCCCTCTTTGATCAGTCCGTACATCATCGCGATCACCAGGCGTCGTCCGCCGCGCTCGGCGGCCGCGACGAACGTCTTCTTGGCCGCATCGGTGAAGCCGGTCTTTCCGCCGATCGCGCCGGGATAGCGATGCAGCAGTTCATCCTCGTTCACCAGCTGCTTTTCGCCCGCGCCCGACGGGAACGTCGCCACCGGCTGCGAGGTGATCTGGGCGAACGTCGGGTTGGCCATCGCGGCACGGAAGATGATCGCCAAGTCCCGGGGCGTGGTGGCGCCCGACCCGGCGGGGCCGTCCAGTCCGGACGGCGTCGTCGCGTGGGTGTTCACCGCGCCAATCGACGCGGCTTTGGCGTTCATCTTCGCCACCGCGGTGTCGTAGCCGCCGATCATGTCGGCCAGCGCGTTGGCGGCGTCGTTGCCCGACACCAGCAGCACGGCGTCCAGTAGTTGACGCGCTGTGTAGGTACCGCCGGGCTTGATGCCCACACAGTTGCACTCGACCTGCGTGTCGGCTGCCGTGCCGACCATCGTCGCGTCGAGGTTGGGCAGCTCCTCCAGTGCGGTCAGCGCCAGCAGCGTCTTGATCGTGCTCGCAGGCGGGTGTGCGACGTCCATCTCGCGACCCGCCAGCACCTGCCCGGTGTCCATGTCGGCGACGATCCAGGCCGGCGCGGGACCGTCCGGGATCGGCACGCTGCCGACAGGCTGGACGTCCGCATCCCCCGAGGCGATCGGCGTGGTCGACAGCATGATCAGACTCAGGCACGTGGCCAGGGTCGTGACGAATCTCCCCATGGGGTCTGGAGCCTAACCGCGCCACATGGTCGTGTTCAATCAACGGATGCTGAGCCTGGAGGAGATTTCGGATCGGTTCGAGATCCAGCAGCTGCTGATCGACTACTCAACGGCGATCGACAGCCGACAATTCGATGACCTCGACCGGGTGTTCACCGAGGACGCCTACATCGATTACCGCGCCATGGGGGGCATCGACGGCCGCTTCCCCGAGGTGAAGGCATGGTTGGCGGACACCCTGCCGAAGATCTTCGCGTCGCACGCGCACATGCTCGGCAACGTCGATGTGCGGATCTCCGGCGACACCGCGTCGTCACGGACCTTCTGCTTCAACCCGATGGTGTTCGCGGGAGAAGCCAATCAGGTCATGTTCTGCGGGCTGTGGTACCTCGACGAGTTCGTCCGCACCGCCGACGGATGGCGGATGAGTCGGCGCGTCGAGGAGAAGTGCTTCGACAAGGTGGTCTAGCCGCGGCTGCCGACGATCAGGTGACGCGGTATCGGTTGGTCCTCGATTCGGCGCTGCTCGACGCGCAGACCTGAATCCGCAAGTGCCGCAGCGACTTCGCCGACCGGGCGAATGGTGAAACCGTGTTTGGTGAACGGCAGTCGCGCCATCACGTCTGGATCGCCGATGCCGATCACCGCGCGGCCGCCCGGCCGCAGCACACGGGCAAGCTCGGCACAGGCCGCGTCGAGTCGGGAGATGAAGTACACCGTGTTGACGGTGATCAGCGCATCGACCGAACCGGCGTCGAGCGGCAGGTCGGTCAGCGACCCGCGCGCCAACCGGAGCCGAACGTCCCCGCCGAACTTCGACTTCGCCCTGCGCAGCATGTCGTCGGCGATCTCGATACCGTGGACGACCCCGCCGTCACCGACGCCAGCCAACAACAGTTGCAGGCCGGCGCCCCCGCCGAAACCGACGTCCGCGGCGACGTCGTTCTGCCGGACCCCCGCCGCGTCGACGGCGGCCGCGATGGCCTTTTCGTTACCACGGTTGAGCGCCCGCGCGACAACCGGACCGAGGATGCCGTGCGGGTGGGCCAACTGCCCGGCCACCGCGGCCAACAACCGCTCGCGCAGGAACGTCATGACGGTCACCTCACCAGCAGGCGCACGGCCCGTTTGATCCGGTCGGACAGGTACACGGAGACGACCATGTTGAAGATGTCCTCACGCAACCGGGTCAGCGTCGAACTGGTGATCAGCCACCGGTCGCCGCGTTTTTCGTAGCTTTCGTGGTAGTGGCCGTAGCCGCGCAGGTTCACCCCGGGCGCCAACCGGACCACGTCCTCGAGCGCCCAGATGCCCCGCGCCGTGGTCGCCGAGGTCAGCTCGATCTCCGGCGCATGCACCTGGTGGGCGGTGGCCCGGTCGCCCACGCCCTTGCGGGTGAACGCGACGAAGTCGTCGGCGCCGCGGATCAGCTTGCCGCCCGCCTGCGAGGTGTCGCTGAGGAAGTCGTCGGCGAAGAGCTCACGCCACGCCGCCCAGTCCTTCGTGTCGAGGTAGCGGCAGTACCATGCCTTCAGCTTTCTGATCGCCTCGATCTCCAGCAGTGCGGTGGCGTCATCCATAGCCGAAGCGTGACATCGGCGGCGGAAGCTGTAAAGGCCGACGGGTCGCGATTTTCGCCGGAAGCGGCTGTTCTGGCACAATGGGCGGCTGTCTGCCATGCGACCCGCCTTCGGCTTCTCGCTGGGTGCTTGCATGGCGGTCACACACGTAAGGCAAAACCGGGTCCGGGCATCCGCCCGCGATCGCCGAATTGCAGCGTGGCAACCACAGGAGATCGTTTCATCATGGCTGTCAAGATCAAGCTCACCCGGCTTGGCAAGATCCGCAATCCCCAGTACCGCATCGCTGTCGCCGACGCGCGCACCCGTCGCGACGGCCGCGCGATCGAGATCATCGGCCGTTATCACCCGAAGGAAGATCCGAGCCTGATCGAGATCAACTCGGAGCGAGCCCAGTACTGGCTCGGCGTCGGCGCCCAGCCCACCGAGCCGGTGTTGCAGCTGCTGAAGATCACCGGCGACTGGCAGAAGTTCAAGGGTCTGCCCGGCGCTGAGGGCACGCTCAAGGTCAAAGAACCCAAGCCGTCCAAGCTGGATCTGTTCAACGCCGCGCTTGCCCAGGCCGAAGGCGGGCCTGCCACCGAGGCCACCACGCCGAAGAAGAAGAAGGCGCCTGCAAAGAAGACCGAGCAGGCCGCCGACAAGGGGGCTGCTGAGGCCGAGGTTGCGCCGGTCAAGGACGAGTCCGAGCCGGCCGCCGAGGGCGCGGACGCCACCGTCGACGGCGCCGCCGAGAACACCGAAAGCTGACCGCGACCATGAGCTCTGTCGTCGTTGACGCCGTCGAGCATCTGGTCCGCGGAATCGTCGACAATCCCGATGATGTCCGCGTCGACATGGTGACCAGCCGTCGCGGCCGCACCGTCGAGGTGCATGTGCACCCCGACGACCTCGGTAAGGTCATCGGCCGCGGTGGTCGCACCGCAACCGCGCTGCGCACGCTGGTCGCAGGGATCGGCGGCCGCGGCATCCGCGTCGACGTGGTGGACACCGACCAGTAAGGGTCGGCATGGACCTGGTAGTCGGGCGGGTCGTCAAAGCGCACGGCGTCACCGGCGAGGTGGTCGTCGAGGTCCGCACTGACGATCCGGACACCCGATTCACGCCCGGTTCGTCGCTGCGGGGCAGGCCGTCTCGCGGTGGCCAGGAGAGCAGTTACGTCATAGAGTCGGTCCGCGACCATGGCGGACGCCTGCTGGTGCGGCTCGAAGGGGTGACCGATCGCGATGCCGCGGATTCGCTGCGTGGCACCGTGTTCCTGGTCGACTCGGCGGATCTGCCGCCGATCGAGGATCCCGACGAGTTCTACGATCATCAACTCGAAGGGCTCCGCGTGGTGACCACCGCGGGAGCACCCGTCGGCTCGGTCGCGGAGGTGTTGCACACCGCGGCAGGCGAATTGCTTTCGGTACGTGCCGAGGACCGCGAGGTGTTGGTGCCGTTCGTCACCGCCATCGTGACATCGGTGTCGCTTGCGGATCAGACGATCGTGATCGACCCGCCAGAAGGCCTTCTGGAGCTGGGTTGACATGCGCATAGATGTCGTCACGATCTTTCCCGGTTACCTGGAACCATTGCGACAGTCCTTGCCCGGCAAGGCGATTGAGGCGGGTATCGTCGATCTCGCGGTGCACGACCTGCGGCGGTGGACCCACGATGTGCACAAGTCGGTCGACGACTCCCCGTACGGCGGCGGTCCGGGCATGGTGATGAAGGCGCCGGTGTGGGGTGAAGCGCTTGACGAAATCTGCACGGACCAAACGCTTCTGATCGTTCCCACGCCAGCGGGACGACTGTTCAGGCAGGACGATGCGCAACGCTGGAGTATCGAGAAGCACTTGGTGTTCGCATGCGGACGGTACGAGGGCATCGACCAACGGGTCGTTGACGACGCGGCACGTCGGATGAAGGTCGAGGAGGTCTCGATCGGTGACTACGTGTTGCCCGGCGGCGAATCGGCCGCGCTGGTGATGATCGAGGCGACGGTCCGACTTCTTCCCGACGTGCTCGGCAATCCCGCGTCGCATCAACAGGATTCGCATTCCGACGGCTTGCTCGAAGGGCCGAGTTATACCCGGCCGGCCAGCTGGCGTGGGCTCGAGGTGCCCGAGGTGCTGCTCTCGGGTGACCACGCGAAGATCGCGGCGTGGCGCCACGAACAGGGACTGCAACGGACGCGTCAGCGCCGCCCCGACCTGTTCGACAATTGAGAGGTCCGTGCGCAGATAAGCGCGCTGAGCGCTCGTGAACGCACACAAATCACGGTTAGATTCGGCCGCCGGGGAACATCGTCTTCACGGCCTGGGTGATGGTGTTGCGCGCGGTGACGTCGTCGGCGGGCTGCATCGAGGCGATCGCCACCACATAGCGACGGTCGGGCCCGACCACGCCGGTCGACCAGTGCACCCAATTGCCACCGTTCCAACAGCAGAACCAGCCCTGCTTGACCGCCACCGGCTCGGCGTACAGGCCCTCGGGGATACCGAATCGCTGGGGATAGAACCCGCCGGGCTGGGTGCCGTCGGGCGCCGTCGGCGTCGATGCCGCGAGGTTGGCCATGATGAGATTGGCCCGCTCCGGCGGCAACCCGCCTTTGCCGGACAGCAACTTGTCGTAGTACTGAACGAGGTCACCGGTGGTGCTCAAGGTGTTGAACCAGCGGCCGTTGTACGGCGTCGAGGTCGCCCCCAACCCGTACCGCGCGGTCACCCGGGAGATGATCGCGCTGCCGCCACTGCGGTTCCAGAAGACTTCGGCCGCGCTGTCGTCGGAGGACCGCAACATCGCGTCGAACGCTTGGCGGTCGCTGGGGGACAGCTGAGTCTGTCCGTGCGCCTCCTGCAACAGCAGGTCGTCGGCGATGAACAGCTTGACCACCGAGGCGATCGGCATCCCCTCGGTGTTGCCGTTGGACAGCACCTGCCCGGTGTTGCGGTCGAGGACGGTGATCGAGACGTCGGCGCCGGCTGTCGACGCCTCGGCGGTGGCCCGCTGGATCCGGTCACCCAAGCCGGCGAACGCCGCGGCGGGCTCGTCGGGCGGGGACTCCGGAATCGGCGCCTTGGTCCCCATCGGAGCGACGACCGTCAACTGCGGCGCGGCAGGCGCGGGAGTGTCGCCGTAGACCTTCGCTTCGCAACCAGCCAGCAGGGGGACCGCGACGACGACAGCAGCGGTCGCCGTTACCAGTTTCGGCGGCCGCCCTCGCATGGTCCTCCCTCGCGTGTTTAACCTGGAAATCGGGTTCGCCCACCACCCTGCCGGTGTCTGTAGCCTAGCCGTTCAAAGCAACCGACGTGTGGTTAGACCGCCTTGGCGTTTCGGAGCGCCGGCCGACGACGGTTTTCACTCGATTTCGTCAGATGCAGCCGATCTGGCACAATTGAGCAGTTGTCTGCGCTGGCCCACTTCGCCCGCTGCGAGACGCCCCAGATACGCCCGACAGACCGGCTCGGCAACACGTCACATTGTGGCGCAGGCGCCCGCGGCCGCCAACAACAAGGAAGTGTCACCGATGAACACGCTGGACTTCGTCGATCAGACGTCGCTGCGCGACGACATCCCGGATTTCGGCCCCGGCGACACCCTCAACGTGCACGTCAAGGTCATCGAGGGGTCCAAGGAACGCATCCAGGTCTTCAAGGGTGTGGTGCTGCGCCGGCAGGGCGGCGGCGTCCGCGAGACCTTCACCGTGCGCAAGGAAAGCTACGGCGTCGGCGTCGAGCGCACCTTCCCGGTGCATTCGCCCAACATCGACCACATCGACGTCGTCACCCGCGGTGACGTCCGCCGCGCGAAGCTGTACTACCTGCGCGAGCTGCGTGGCAAGAAGGCCAAGATCAAGGAGAAGCGCTGACTTCGCGCATCGGAGTCTGATCCTTGGAAAGCGACGAGCGCGGCGGCGAGCATCGCGCTGGCTACTCTGATCCGGTGACCGACGCTACGGATCCTCAGGACTCGTCTTCTGATCCTTCGCCCGAGACCGCCCAATCGGTCACCGACGAAACAACGGAAGAACCCAAGAAGCGGGGCGCGCTGCGCGAAGCGGCCATCCTGATCACCATCGCGGTGGTCCTCTACTACGTCATGCTGACGTTCGTCGCGCGGCCCTACCTGATCCCTTCGGAATCGATGGAGCCCACGCTGCACGGCTGCGCGGGGTGCACCGGCGACCGGATCATGGTGGACAAGCTCACCTACCGGTTCGGGACACCGGAGCCCGGCGATGTGATCGTGTTCAAGGGTCCGCCCAACTGGAACATCGGCTACAAGTCGATCCGCTCCAAGAACACCGCCGTTCGTTACGTGCAAAACACGCTGTCGTTCATCGGCTTCGTGCCGCCCGACGAGAACGATCTGGTCAAACGCGTCATCGCGGTGGGCGGGCAAACGGTGCAGTGCCGGGCCGACACCGGACTGACCGTCGACGGCAAGCGGCTCGACGAGCCCTACCTCGATCCGACGACGATGATGGCCGACCCCAAGATCTACCCTTGTCTGGGCCCCGAATTCGGGCCTGTGCACGTGCCAGAGGGCAGGTTGTGGGTGATGGGCGACAATCGGACGCACTCGGCCGATTCCCGTGCGCACTGCGGCAATACACCCGAGGCGGCGCAGCAGGGCCTCATCTGCACGGCCGACCCGACGCCAGGCACGGTGCCGGTAGACAATGTCATCGGAAAGGCGCGGTTCATCGCCTGGCCGCCGGCGCGGTGGGGTGGAGTCCATGCGGTGAACCCGCAGACTCAATCGCCGTAGGGAGCCCGATGAGCCGCTTTCGCGAAGAGAAGAGGGCCTGAGCTCTTGCCGGCGACATGGCCTCCTCGGACAGTGATCCGGAAGTCGTCGGGCCTGCGCACTCTGGAGTCCGCGCTGTACCGCGGCGGCCTGGGTCCGGTGGCGGGTGTCGACGAAGTCGGCCGCGGTGCATGTGCAGGCCCGTTGGTGGTGGCGGCTTGTGTGCTGGGGCCAAACCGGTTGGAAAGCCTCTCGGCGCTCGACGACTCCAAAAAGCTGCACGAGAAGGAACGCGAGCGACTGTTCCCGCTGATCCGCCGCTACGCTTTGGCGTACCACGTGGTGTTCATTCCTTCGGATGAAGTCGACCGGCGCGGGGTGCACGTCGCGAACATCGAAGGCATGCGCAGAGCAGTGGCCGGCCTGTCGGTCCGGCCCGGTTACGTGCTCTCGGACGGTTTTCGGGTGCCCGGCCTCCCGGTGCCGTCGCTGCCAGTTGTCGGTGGTGACGCCGCAGCGGCCTGTATCGCGGCGGCCAGCGTGCTGGCCAAGGTGAGTCGGGACCGGCTGATGGTGAAGATGGAAGCCGAGCACCCCGGCTACGGGTTCGCCGATCACAAGGGCTACAGCACCCCGGCGCACAGCGCCGCACTGGCCGAACTGGGACCGTGCAGCCAGCACCGGTACTCGTTCATCAATGTGCGGCGTCTGGTGGCGGTCGAAGGTGAACTGGTGCCGGATGACGCGCTCGACTGGGAACCCGAGCACCAGAGCCAACTCGGGTAGGGGAAGATGAGACGAGAACGACATGAAGGACAGCTGAGTAGATGAGTGCCGAAGATCTCGAGAAATACGAAACCGAGATGGAGCTCTCGCTCTACCGCGAATACAAGGACATCGTCGGGCAGTTCAGCTACGTCGTTGAGACCGAGCGGCGGTTCTACCTGGCCAACAGCGTGGAGCTGGTGCCGCGCAACTCCGATGGCGAGGTCTACTTCGAATTGCGGCTGGCCGACGCCTGGGTGTGGGACATGTATCGGCCTGCTCGGTTCGTCAAACAGGTTCGGGTGATCACGTTCAAGGACGTGAACATCGAAGAGGTCGAGAAGCCCGAGCTGCGGCTGCCCGAGTAGGCGTTGCGGCACAGCTGCTGAATGCGCCGCGGGGAATCGCCAAGGGCAGGGCGACGGAACCGCGCAGTGTTGCCGCGCGGATGGTGGCGAACGTTCTTCACTCCGGTAGCCGAGGGCGCCAGCGGGCTGGGCCGGGCCGATGCGACGTCGGCGCGAGCAGACCCGACCAAATTTCAGGTTGCCGTCGCTGTGATCTTCACGCGGTCGGCCGGGCATCTCACGCGTGCCCGGTGAGGCAAGCCGCCCGTCACCATTCGCGTAGTTAGGTGCCGCGGACGATGACGCCGCGCAGCGTCGTGTCGCGGACGTGGATCAGCGACGCCCGAGTGCCAAGGGCGTGCAGGATGTTCTCCGGGATCCACCCGACGCCGATGACCGACCTCGCCAGCATTTCATTCGATGCGCTGTCGACGGTGATCTCGCCTGACTTGATTCCCTCGGCCAGAAGCGTTTTCATCTGCTTCACCCGCTTGGAGAACAGCCAGCCGATATTCGGCGTGTCAGGCGGCGACTGCCGCATCCACGCCAATTGGATCCGAAATTCGTCCCCGAATCGGTCCAACACATTGGTGTTCACCCAGGACAATGCGTCCAGCTTTTCGATGGGCGACGACTCCGAGCGCAACACGTTGGTCCAGCCGAGCGCCACCTTCTCGCCGAAGGACTGCATGATGGAGGCGAGCAACTCCTCCTTCGAACCGATCAACCGGTAGACGGTGCCCGTGCCGAGGCCTGCCGCCGCGGCGATGTCTCGAATCGTGGTGACCTCGTACCCTTTACGACCAAATTCCGCCCGTGCCACCGCGCGGATGTGCGCGCCCCTGTCGTCACCCTTGTCGTCGCTGTCATCCCAGGACCGCACGACGTCATCGGCGGCAATGAACGCCTTTGAGGCGTCGAGCTTTTCGTCGGTGGGCGGGGCGGTGGCCAGACCCTCGAGCAGGATGCGGCAAAGCAGCGTGGCGGCTTTCGGCGCGGTCGCGTTGGAGCGAATGACGTCGAGGCCGACCTGCAACATCGTCTGGACGATCCGGTCGGCCAGAACGGGCAGGTCGACGTCGGTCCGCAGATAGCCGCTCCACCTGGCGGCCCGCAGTGTCTGCACCATCGCCTGCAATACGGCAGTGGGCCGTTGCTGGGCCAGCGCCGTCAGTTCCGGGTTGGATGTCGGTCCCTCATAGAAGGTCATCTGCATGGCGGCGCCATGGGTCACCGCGCATTGGGCGATCGCTGAACCGAGGTCGACGATGCGGTCGAAGGCCGAAAGTGCAGTAGGGTCATCCAACCTGTCCTGCGCCCGCTGGGCGATCCGGTCGAGATCGGCGTGGTAGCGCCGAAGCAGCTCGACGAGAATGGCTTCCTTCGATTCGAAGTGGTGATACAGGCTGCCCGGCAGGATGCCTGCCGCCTCCGCGATTTCTTGCAGTGGGGTACGTAGTCCCGAACTGGCGATCAACGTTGCTGCGGTCTGCAGGATTTCGGTGCGACGGCTGCCGTCGTCATACGAATGCCCGGCGTGGGCGGCGAGGTCGGATTTCGGCGTCATCCGGCCACGCCCCACAGCGCCTCCAAGCTCAGGCTCCCGTCCATCGGTGTGGTCCAACCGACCCAATATTTGGTTGACGCTACCAGAACGGGGTGCCGGCACAGCCCTTCCCAGCGGTGGTATGCGCCGGTAGAAGGGTTGCGCGGGGGAGTCATGGACCAGCGATGTGGTCGAGCAAATCCTGCAGGCTGTCGTTCACGGTGTGCCGACTTCCCAGCTATCGATTGCGACGACTTCTTCGATGGGGCGACGGGCGGCCGGGATGAACGTCACGCCGGAGCGTAGCCGACCGACGGGAAGCAGGCAGCCTTGCAGTACGTATCGGGGATGCCGAGTAGATCGCGGACGGCTTTCTCGTGTGCCAGGTGAAGTGTCGTCACAGGCACTCCATGAGATCGCTTCGATCGAGTGGAGCGTCGAGATCGAGAGTTTTTCGTGCCGACCGCGTCGTGGTCAGCAGCTGGTCGATGGTCACGCGAGGATCCCGAGCCGCTCGGTCACGGAGAAGACCTCTTCGTAGATCGACCCGGGAACGGTAAAAGGTTGCGTTGCAGAGATTTCCGCGATATGCGCCGCGACGTCGTCGGCGGTGGGGTTGCTGTCTGGATCCGCCAGCCAGCCCTGCCCGAGACCGACGAACACCCGCGCGAACCGGCCCGCGCACGCCGAGAAATTCTGGTGGCTGAACGTGCAGGCACGGCTGGCAAGGAACACCACAAGCGGCGCCACCAGTTCTGGACGGATCGCCTTGAAGAATCCGCTTTCTTCGAGCAGTTTCGGGTCGCCGACCGTTTCGGTGACCATTCGGGAGATGCCGAACGGCAGCACGGTGTTGGCGGAGATTCCGTGAGGTTCGCCTTCGAGTGCGATGACGTTCGTCAGACCCACAAGACCGGCCTTTGCTGCGGCGTAATGCGCTTCGAGGTGTTGACCGAACATGCCCGCCGACGAGGCGATGAACACGAAGCGCCCGTAGCCCTGGGCTTTCATCACCCGATAGGCGGGTTGGGCCAGATAGAAGCCACCGTCAAGATGCACGCGCAACATCCGGTTCCAGTCGTCCGCGGACAGCTCGTCGAACGGCACGCTGGTGAAAACGCCCGCGTTGCTCACCACCGAGTCGAGGCGGCCGAAGCTGTCGAGTGCGGTCTGCACGATTGCCTGACCGCCTTCCGCGCTGTCGACGGAGTGGTGGGACGCCACCGCAACGCCCCCCTCGCCGGTGATCTCGTCGACGACCAGTTGTGCCACGCTGGCGTCGGCACCATCGCCGGCCATCGAGCCACCGAGGTCGTTCACCACGACCGAGGCTCCGCGCCTTGCCAATTCGAGTGCGTATTCGCGGCCCAACCCGCGGCCCGCGCCCGTGACCACCGCGACCTGCTCGGCGAACTCGATCATGTCCCCTCCGGTGATTGACGGGCGATGGTGCCGGACTCTACGTTGGAACAGATATTTGGTCAAAGGAATGAGGGGCCGGTGGACGGCCTGAGAACGATCGAGGAGCGCGACGGCCCGCAGCGGCTGTCGTTGCTGGCGTCTGCGCTGGCAGGCCGCACGGTCGCGGTGGCGCCCGCGGCGCCGGGGGAACCGGCGTGGACCGACGGTGTCACCGTTTACCTCGACGCCGCGGCGGATGCGCGGGCTCAACTCGAGTCGTTGACTGTGCAGGCATCGCTGCTGGCCAGCGGGGGACTGCAACCCGACGTGGCGCGGGAGCTGGTCAGGCGCCGGGCCCTGGCCAGGCGATATCTCGCGGTCGAGGGGCAGCGCGCGCTGTCGGCGAACGAAGATCTGCTGCCGTACCCCGTGCGATCGATGATCGATCTGAACCTCGCTATGCGGACCGATTCACCCGCCGAATCGCTGGAACTCGCACGCGGGAAGCTGATCGCCGATCCGCCTGCCAGCTTCGGTGTCATCAAGCCCCGCAATCTAATTGCCGCGCATGCCGGGGTCGCCCGAACCGACGGCGACGGGACCCACCACGCGCGCCGCAACCCCGCGAAGGATCTCGCGGAACTCGACGACGAGGTGGACGGTGCCGACGACGGTTACCAGGATCCGTTCTCCAGCCCGGTCGGCGGCGGTGGCGCGATCGGAAAACTGTTGCAGGGCTTGTTGAGCAGGGTCAGGCAGCTCAGTGGCGGCGGGCCTCCTGGCGCGGACACGCCAACGCATCGCTCGCACAACGGTATTCGAGGCGCCGGGATGGTGACGTCGACCTCGGCGCCGCCACCTGAGCTCGACGATGCCGGTGATGGGAGTGAGGGCAGGAAGTACCCGGAGTGGGACGTGCACCGCAAACGTTACAAGCACGACTGGTGCACGGTCGACGAGACGGATGCCCCGCTGGATGGACATCCGGTGAAGCACCCCGACGTCCACGCACTTCGCCGTCCGCTGACCCGGCTCGGCATCGGGCTGGATCGCTGTCACCGTCAGGCGCAGGGCGACGACATCGACATCGATGCGGCGGTCGAGGCGCGGGTGGAATTGCTCGCCGGATCAGTCCCCGACGAAGCCGTGTACCTCGAGAGCCTGCGCCGGCGTCGTGACCTGGCAGTGCTCGTTCTGCTTGATATCTCTGGATCTACCTCTGAGGCAGGAACTTTCGGTCAAACGGTGCACGAGCAACAACGAGACACCGCCGCTGCACTCACCGTTGCGTTGCACGAACTCGGCGATCGAGTCGCGCTGTACGCCTACCAGTCGCAGGGCCGCTCCGCCGTGCACGTGCTGCCGATCAAGCGGTTCGATGACAGCCTTGACGCGCTGGTGATGCGGCGGTTGGGCAGCCTGGTCCCCGGCTCGTACTCACGGTTGGGTGCCGCGATCCGCCATGGCACGTCGATCATCAGGGAAAAGGCGGGCACGTCGCGTCGGCTGCTGGTCGTGCTGTCCGACGGGCTGGCCTACGACCACGGATACGAACGTGACTACGGTGCCGCCGACGCACGGCGTGCGCTCAGCGAGGCGCGTCGCCACGGAATCGGTTGCCTGTGCCTGACGATCGGCGCTGCCACCGACAGCGGCGAGCTTGGCAAGGTCTTCGGCAGCGCTGCACACGCGTCGATTCCCAAGCCGCGGCAGCTGGCCGATGTGATCGGACCGCTGTTTCGTGGTGCACTGCGCACGGCGGACTTGCGCCGCAGGGTGTTATGAGACCGTCAGTCTTGAACCAAACATCTGTTCCGCGCTAGTGTGCAACGAAACCAAGCGTGTAGAGAGGACGCCATGCCGGTGAAGTCGCCGCGCCCGTACTACGTGCCAGTGGCCAACGAGGAGCAGGTGTTCAAGGCCGCCTACCGGCAGGGACTGTCCATCGCACTCAAAGGCCCGACCGGGTGCGGCAAGACGCGGTTCGTCGAGGCGATGGCCCACGATCTGGACCGCCCGCTCATCACTGTTTCGTGCCACGACGATCTGACCACCGCCGACCTCGTGGGGCGTTTTCTACTGCGCGGCGGCGACACGCAATGGGTCGACGGTCCACTGACACGCGCGGTGCGCGAGGGCGCGATCTGCTATCTCGACGAGGTCGTTGAGGCCCGTCAAGACACCACGGTGGTGCTGCACCCCCTGTCCGACCACCGACGGCAACTTCCGATCGAGCGATTGGGAGAGACGCTCGATGCGGCACCCGGCTTCTGCCTCGTGGTGTCCTACAACCCCGGTTACCAGAGTGTGCTGAAGGATCTCAAGGACTCGACCCGGCAGCGGATGGTCGCCATCGACTTCACCTATCCCACACCTGATGTCGAGGAGAAGATCCTCGTCAACGAGGCAGGCATCGGCCACGAACGCGCCGCCGAGTTGGTTCGACTCGGACAGGCCATCCGCAGGCTGGAAACCGGTGGCCTGCGAGAGGTGGCGTCGACGCGCGTGTTGATTGCCGCGGGCCAACTGATCGCGGAGGGCCTGACTCCTCGCGCCGCCGCCCGCGCCGCCATCGCAGGCCCGCTCACTGACGATTCCACCGTGACCCGTGGTCTCGTCGAGATGATCGACGTGTATCTGCCCGCCGAGTCACCCACTGATTGACGCATCGCACAACCACGGAGGCCGGATGTCCTACGAGAGCACAGCCGAACCGATCAAAGTCGGCTACCTGATGGACTTCACGCTACCGCCCGGATTCCCCGAGGAACTGCTGGCCTCGTTCACCCAGACCTTCGAACTCGTCTTCGAGGAGGCACTCGCTCAAGGCGTGATGGACCGCCCGGTGCAGATGATCTACCGCGAGGTGGAGGGCCTGCCCAAGGGTTCTGTCAAGGCGGTGATCGACGCTTACGGCGAACTCGTCGATGAGGGTTGCCTCGTGGTTTTCGGTCCCAACATCACCGACAACTGCGTCCCGGTTCGCGAGGCCATCGAGGAGCGGTTCAAGGTGCCCGCGATCAGCGTCACCGGCACCGACGACTGGCTCGGTGAATGGACATTCGCCTTCCCTCAGGGGTCGATGACCGACGAGCCGATCTTCCTGACCGACCTGGTGGCGAAGCGTGGCCTCGATGAAATCGGTGTGCTGGTCGAACAGAACCTGATCGGCGAGAGCTACCTGCAAAATCTCCGAACGGCATGTGCCCGCAAGGGGATTCGCATCGTCGCGGAATCTGCTATCGCGCAGACGGCTCAGGACATCAACAAAGCGGTCAGCAGCCTCTACGAGGCCAAAGCGCAGGCGATCGTGCACCTCGGGTTTGGTTTCGGCATCGTGTTCATCAACCCTGCCCTCGAGGCGGTCGGTTGGGATCCGCCGCGATTCACCACCACGGCTTTCCAGAACGCATGGGTGAATCCGATCATGTGGAAGGCATTTCTCGGCTGGATCGGCGTCGACCAGTACGACGAGCACAACCCCATCGGCCAGGCCTGGCTGGACCGGTATGCGAAGAGGTACGGCGGCAATCGTCCAGAATATTGCGTCTCAGTGGTGAACCACGATGTCGCGGCCACGTTGGCACGCGCCTTCTCCGACGCTCATCCACTCAGTCCACGTGGCGTCAAGGAGGCATTGGAGCGGGTCAAGATGATGCCCGCTGCTTCGGGTGCACCGGGAACCCGTGTGTCGCTTGGCAAGTGGACCCGGCGGGCGTGGATGGGTTCCGGCTATCTGGTGGCAAGGACGCTTGACCCGGACGGGGTCAACTCTCACTTGGTCGATCGCTTCGGGGAGGAATGACGTGACCACGCAGCAATCGAAACCGGTGGGGACTGATACGGCGTCCTCGGGCGCGCGCACCGGCCGCAACTGGGGTCGGGTGATCGCGCTACTCGCCTGGCTTGGCTTCCTCGGGTTGTTCGCCGCGGTCGGGCGCACCGACGTCGATCCGCGGGTGGCCAACCCGAACGTCGAGGGACGCCCCCGCCCAGTCGGATTCCTGACATCGTTCGATCACTGGCAGGTCATCCCGCAGGTGGGGGCGGTGATCATCGTCGTGGTGTTCACCGTCGCCTTCATCCGCGGGTGGCGAAAGAACCCCGGCAGTCCGGTGCTGCTGATGGTCCTGTGCACGACGCTGATCGTGTGGCAGGACCCGATCATGAACTGGTCGCCGTACGCGGTGTACAACCCGATGCTGCTGCACTGGCCGGAAAACTGGCTGCTGATCATGATGTCGCCGACCGTTGAACCGTTCATCGTGTTCGGATACGTCTTGTTCTACTTCGGGCCGTATTTCCCTGGGATCTGGATCCTGCGCAGGCTCCAGGCCAAGCGCGGGCCCGAGGCGTTCGTCTCGCGCCACCCGCTGATCAGCTTGGGCGCCCTTGTGCTGGTGATCGGCTTCGTCTTCGACGCCATCCTGGAAATCAGCTTGGTGCGGACAGGGCTGTACATCTACTCGCAAGCAATTCCGTTCGGAACGTTGTTCCCCGGCAGCACCTTCCAGTTCCCGCTGATCTGGGAGTCGCTGTCGGTGACCTTCGTGATGATCCCGGCGGCCATCCTCGTCTATCGCGACGACACGGGTAAGTCGGTGGCGGAGAAGCTGGCCGCGAAAGCCAAGCTGTTTCCGGCGAAGCCGGTCCTGGGCACCTTTCTGGTGATGTTCGCGATCATCAACGTGTCCTACTTCGTGTACGGAGGCTGGTTCTGGGCCATCAAGGCCAGCGGTCTGGCCACGTCGGTCGCCTGCCCGTGGCCCTATCCCGAGGCGAAAGTTTATGATCCGCAGGGGTATTACAGGGCGAACGGAGTCGAAGGGCCGTATTCGGTAGGAAAGTGGTCCACCTGGCAGCAGGGCCCGTTCCGCAACACCGACGTCGAGCTCGGCTCGAAGAGCAATCGATGCGCATCGGAAAGCACCAATGGCTGAATCTCGCAGCGTGGTCATCACCGGAGCCTCGAGGGGGCTCGGATTCGCGTCCGCGTGTCATCTGTACAAACAAGGCTGGCGGGTGGTGGCCGCGATGCGGTCCGTCGACGCGGGAATGGACCGCCTGCGCGAGAGGACCGGCGCGCAAGCCGGCGACCCACGCCTGATCGGCGTGGCATTGGACCTCACCGACTACGCGTCGGTGACCGCCGCCGCCAAATCGATCGACGAAGCGATCGGCGCGCCGTATGCGGTTGTGCACAATGGCGGCATCTCGGCCGCGGGGATGATCGAGGAGACTCCTCTGCGCGTGTGGGAGAGGATGTTCGCGACGAACATCTTCGGTCCAGTGGCACTCACCAAGGCGCTGCTTCCTGGCATGCGGCAAGCAGGCCAGGGCCGCATCGTGCTCATCTCGAGCGCCGCTGGTGTCCGCGGAATGCCTGCGACCGCACCATATTCCGCTGTCAAGGGGGCGCTCGAAAAGTGGGGCGAGGCGATGGCCGCCGAGGTCGCCCCGTTCGGTATCGGTGTCACCATCCTGGTCACAGGGACGTATGACACCGACATCATCACCGACGCGGGCACCACGGATACCCGCGAACTCGACGGTCCTTATGCCGCGCATCACCGCACGATGGACAAGCGGGGCAGGGCGATGATGAAGCTGGTGGCAAAGTCGCCGGACAAGTTCGCCGTCGGCCTGGCCAAGGCGCTCGAAGGCTCGGTCCCGTTCGTGCGGACCCCAGTCGGCTCCGATGCCCGAATGCTGTTGATCGCCAACCGATTACTTCCTGCCGCGGGCCTGCACCACATGACCCGGCTGACGATGGGAATTCCGCGCTTCGGCGCGCTGCGAGAAAGCGAGAAGCATGCCTGACGTCGCGTTCGAGCGAAAGATGATGATCGACGGCAAGCTGGTTGACGGCGAGGCCGGTACCTTCACCAACATCAATCCGGCCACCGAGAAGGTGCTCGGCGAGGTCGCCGACGCGTCGAGAGCCGACATGCACCGCGCCATCGACGCCGCCCGCCGCGCATTCGACGAGACGGACTGGGCGACCAATCACGCCTTCCGGCAGCGCTGCTTGCTGCAACTGCACGATGCGATCGAGGCCGAAAAGGAGGAGTTGCGTGAGGAGCTCATCCTCGAGGTCGGCTGCCCCCGTGCGGTCACCTTCGGCCCACAATTGGACGCCCCGCTGGAAGACAGCCTCAAGTATCCGGCCCGCCTGATCGACGAATACCCCTGGGAGACATCGCTGGGCGACAGGGTGGTCTCGCTCACCGGGGTCAACACCACCCGTAGGGTGTGGCGTGAACCGGCCGGTGTGGTCGGCGCGATCGTGCCATGGAACTTTCCGTTCGAGGTCACCATCCAGAAACTCGGTCAGGCACTCGGCACGGGAAACACCGTCGTGTTGAAGCCGGCACCCAGCACGCCGTACAACGCGACCCGACTGGGCCGGTTGATCGCCGAGCAGACCGACATCCCGGCAGGCGTGGTGAACGTGGTGACCGCGTCGGACCACTTCGTCGGTGAAGAGCTCACGCTGTCGCCGAAGGTGGACCTGATCTCCTTCACGGGATCGACCGTCGTCGGCAAGCGAATCATGGAAAAGGGCGCGGCGACCATGAAGCGCCTCTTCCTTGAACTCGGCGGCAAGTCGGCGACGATTGTGTTGGAAGACGCCGACTTCGCGATGGGCTGCATGATCGGTATCGGGGTCTGCATGCACGCGGGGCAGGGCTGTGCGATGCCCACCCGGATGCTGCTGCCGCGCGCACGTTACGACGAGGGCGTGGAGATTCTGAAAGGCATCTACGAAGGCATCGTGCCCGGCGACCCGCAAGATCCCGGAATCATCTGTGGGCCAGTGATTTCCGATAGACAGCGCAGCAGGGTTCGCGGTTACATCGAAAAAGGCATCGAGGAGGGCGCCAGGCTCGTGGTCGGCGGTGCGGAGCCGCCGGACGGTTTGGACAAGGGCTATTACGTCAAGCCGACGCTCTTCGCTGACGTCGACAACTCGATGACGATCGCGCAGGAGGAGATCTTCGGCCCAGTGCTCGTAGTCATTCCCTACCAAGACGAGGACGACGCCGTCCGGATCGCGAATGACAGCGCATACGGGCTCGCCGGCAACGTCATGGCAGGCACCGTGGATCGCGCCCTGGCGGTGGCCAAGCGGTTGCGGGCCGGGTTCATCGGCCTCAACGGCACCGCGGGCTACGGCGCCGACACGCCCTTCGGCGGCTACAAGGCCAGCGGAGTCGGACGCCAGAACGGCGTCGCAGGCTTCGACCAGTACACCGAGGTGAAATCTGTGGCCTACCCCGCCAGCTAGATAGGAGCAGCATGTCGGATCTGTTTGACGACCTCGAGGACTTCGGGGCATTCGACGACGTCGTGTCGGGCAACGTTCGCGACCCGTACCCGGAGTTGGCGCAGCAGCGCCGGGACACGCCGATCCAGCGGATCGACATGTCCGCGATGCCGGGGGAGGAGGGCAAGCCTGTGTTCATCGTCTACCGGCACGAGGACATCCAGACGATGTTGCGGGACAACGAGACCTACTCGTCGAGCATCGTCATCCAGGCCTACGGTGACGTGCTCGGTCACGGTGTGATGCTCGGTATGGACGAACCCGTGCACGGCAGGTTGCGGTCGTTGGTGACCAAGGCCTTCACCCAGAAGGCGCTCTCGCGCTGGGAAGACCAGATCGTCGGTCGCATCGGCAACGAGCTGATCGACGGTTTCGCTTCCGACGGCAAAACGGATCTGGTCAAGACATTCACCTTCCCATACCCCACGCGCATCATCGCCGCGCTGCTCGGCCTGCCCGAGGAGGACTTCCCACAGTTCCAGCGGTGGTCGATCTCGATGCTCAGCTTCACCATCAACCCGGACCGCGGCAAGGCCGCCTCGCAGGCGTTGGTCGACTACTTCAAACCCATTCTCGCCGAACGGCGTGCCGAGCCGCGCGAGGATCTGATCAGCAGTCTCGCCGCGGCCGAGATCGACGGGCACAAGTTGGACGACGAGGACATCTACTCGTTCATCCGGCTGCTGCTCCCGGCCGGCGTGGAGACGACGTACCGATCGCTTGGCAACCTGTTATTCGGCCTCTTGACCAACGAGGATCAGCTGGACGCGGTGCGGGCCGACCGGTCGCTGATACCGCAGGCCGTTGAGGAAGCGGTGCGCTGGGATGCGCCGCTGCTCAACATCACTCGGGTCGCGACGCGGGACACCGAGCTTGCCGGTGTGCCGATTCCGCAGGGGTCGTCGGTGATGCCGATGCTCGGGGCCGCCAACCGTCAGGAGGACCGGTACCCCGACCCCGACCGCTTCGACATTTTCCGGCAGGCGAAGGTACCCATCAGCTGGGGCCACGGCGTGCATGTGTGCCTCGGGATGCACCTGGCCCGGCTCGAGATGCGAACGGCGGTGAACCTTCTGATCGACCGACTGCCGAAACTGCGACTGGACCCCGATGGCGACGACCCGCACATCCGCGGCATGATATTCCGTTCGCCGACGTCGCTACCGGTGCTCTTCGATCCGGTCTCCGGGACCGCGTCATGACCGATTTCGACAGCGTTGACTACTTCACCGACGTGTCGCTGGTCGCCGACCCGTATCCGTATTTCGACCACTTGCGGTTGAAATGTCCTGTGGCGCATGCGACGCCGTTCAATGTGCTGGCCGTCACGGGTTACCAGGAAGCGCTCGCGGTGTATAAGGACCCGGCGTTCTCGTCCTGTAACTCCGTCGCAGGCCCGTTCTCCGGCATGCCGTTCGGACCCGACGGCCGCGATGATGTCACGGAGCTGATCGAAGAGCACCGTGCCGTGGTTCCGATGGCCGAACACATCACGTCGCAGGACCCGCCGCTGCACACCCGGACGCGCAGTCTGTTGAACAAGCTCATCACGCCCAAGCGCCTCAAGGAGAACGAGGAGTTCATGTGGCGATTGGCCGATCAGCAGCTCGACACATTCATCGACCGCGGCCAGTGTGAATTTCTCGAGGGCTACGCGAAGCCGTTCTCCCTCCTGGTCATTGCGGACCTACTCGGTGTGCCTGCCGAGGACCACGAAGAGTTCCGCGCGGTCTTCGCGGGCGAACTCGTCGGTCAACTGGGTGAAGAGGCGCCGACCACTCACAACCCGCTGCAATGGCTGAACGAGAAGTTCTACGGCTACATCGAGGATCGACGACGTACACCGCGGGCAGACGTGCTGACCGAACTGGCGCAGGCCAAACACGAGGACGGGTCGACCCCGGACACCGAGGACGTGATGAACCTGTCGACGTTCCTGTTCGCCGCCGGGACCGAGACGACGACGAAGCTGGTCAGCTCGGCGGTGCGGATCATCGGGGAGAAGCCCGACTTCGAAAAGGCGCTACGTGAAGACCGCAGCAAGATTCCGGCCTTCCTCGAAGAGACGCTGCGGATGGAAAGCCCGGTCAAGTCGCACTTCCGGATGGCCCGCACCACGACGACGGTGGGGGACGTCAAGGTGCCTGCGGGTACGACCGTCATGGTGTTGCCGGGCGCGTGCAATCGCGATGAGCGAAAGTTCGTTGATCCCAACGTCTTCAATCCGGATCGGCCGAACGTGCGCGAGCAGATCGCATTCATCCGCGGGGTGCACTCCTGTCCGGGCGCTCCGCTGGCGCGAGCGGAGGGCCGGATCTCGCTGAACAGGATCCTGGACCGGATGGCCGACATCACGGTCTCCGAGGAACATCACGGACCTACCGATCACCGCCGTTACACCTACGAACCGACGTTCATCATGCGCGGCCTCGCCGAGCTGTACATCACGTTCACGCCGGTCACCTAGGCCGGCGAGCAGACGCAGAATCGCCCGACACGCCGACAAAAAGCATAACTTTGCGTCTGCTCGCGCCGGCTTGGGTGAGCCCCGCTAATGCTGCGCGGCCGCTGCGATCGCCCTTGCCGATCGGTCGATGTCGTCGTCCGTGGTCGCCCAATTCGAGATGGACAGCCGCAGAACGTATTCGCCATTCCAGGTGGTTCCGCCCAGCCAACACGTGCCGTCGTGCTGAATGGCCGCGACGGCGGCGCGGTTGGCATCGTCGCCACCTGGCAGTCGGACCAGCACCTGGTTCAGCACAACGTCGTTGAGCACCGCGGCACCGGGAATGGTGCTGAGCCTGTTGGCCATTCGGCGGGCTTGAGCACAGTTGCGTTCCACGATCTCCGCGATGCCGGCACGTCCCAATGATCTGATCGCCGCATAAATGGGCACCGCCCTGGCCCGGCGTGAGCTTTCCGGAACGAAGTTGGTGCCGTCGCGCTGGCCGGGATCGGCGACCAGGTAAGGCCCTGCCAGGCTCATCGCTGCGACGTGGGCGTCCTGGTCCGCGACGATCGCCATCGCGCCGTCGTAGGGCACATTGAGCCACTTGTGGGCGTCGACGGCCCAGGAGTCCGCGCGCTCGACGTCGGCGGTCAGTGTCCGGATAGCCGGCGCGGCGGCGGCCCACAAACCGAACGCGCCGTCGACGTGCAGCCAGGCGCCATGGTTTACGCATGCGTCGGCGATCGGCCCGAACGCGTCGAACGCGCCGGTGGCGACGTTGCCCGCCTGCGCACAGACGATCGCAGGCCCGTCGTTGGCGGCCAACGCTTCTACCAACGCCGCGGGATCCATCCGGCCTTGGCCGTCGGCCGGCACCCGGATCGCAGTTTCCGCGCCAAGGCCCAGCAAGCGAAGCGCCGTATAGATGGTTGCGTGCGCCTGCTCACCGCAGAGGATGTGAACAGTCGGTGCGCCGATCAGCCCGTCGCGCTCGACATCCCAGCCGTGGCGGGACAACACGGCGTTACGGGCGGCGGCCAGACACGTCGTGTTCGCGCCCTGCCCGCCGGTGACGAAACCGACGCTCGCCGTGCGCGGAAGGCCGAGCAAGTCGAGTGTCCACGCCGACGTGATCTCCTCGATGGCGGCCGCGGCGGGTGACAGCGAATGGAAGGCGGCATTCTGGTCCCACGCTGACACCAGCCAGTCGGCGGCCAGCGCGGCGGGCAGTGCCCCGCCGATGACGAAGCCGAAGTGGCGGGGACCCGCGGTCGCCACGAGGCCGGCCTCGGCGCCGGCGGCCAGCGCGTCGATCACGGCACCAGCACTTTCGCCCTGTTCCGGCAGTGGTCCGCCGAGCGCGGCGCGGACTGCCGTCGCGTCGGCACGGGCGGCCACCGGGCGCTCATCGAGGGTGGTGAGAAACGATTCCGCGTGTGCTGCGGCGGCGCGGAGGCCAGCGGTGCGGTCAGGCATGAGCAGAACCTACCGCCCGGTGTTGTATAACCCGGGATATATAGTTTGACGCTACCTTCAATTTCTCGATGCACCAGGGAGTGGGAGCGTCTCCGTGCTGCTCCCGAGAATCTCTGTCGCACAGCATCATTGGCAGTTTTCCGGAATCGATTGCCGCGTTACCCAAGTCGACATCGGGACGAATCGCTACCTGTGAAGCGCCTGTCAGACACTACGGATTGCCGCTATATAGGGCACATGATATAGATACCGTGTGCAACAACAGCCTGGTGAGGACGACGCGGGTGACTGCGTCGGCGAGTTGTTGGACCAGGCCATGGATCTCACCGCCCGGTTCTTGAGCGACCGCGCCGAGTTGAGTGCGTCGGCCGCGTTCGTGTTGAACAGGGTGTGCCGGGAAGGGCCAGTGCGGCTCACCGCGCTGGCCACGCGGGAAGGCGTCAGCCAGCCGTCGATGACCCAGCTGATCCAGCGGCTCGAACGGCTGGGTTTGGTGGCCAGGCTCGCAGATCCCGACGACGGGCGCGCCGCGTTGATCGGAATAACTGAGGACGGTCAGGCGCTACTCAACGATCGGAAGCGGTTGCGCAGGCAACGGCTGAAGGCATTGATGGCGACGCTCACACCGGAGGAGGAGTCCGCATTGTGGCTTGCCGCACGGGTCGCGCTTCCCGCGCTTCATCGGCTGGCGGCGAATGCGGGTTGCCCGGCAGATGACACTGCGGCGGATCCAGCGGTGACACGAAAGGTGTTCGGGTGAGAGTTGTTCCAGCGGGCCGCGTGCTCAAACGTGCTTGGATCCCATTGCTTCTCATCGTGGTGTTGGCGGTGTCGGGCCTGGTGGTTTCACGGCTACACAAGATGTTCGCGTCCCAGGACCTCAACGCGGGCGCGGGCGCGGGCATCGAGATCGTGCAATTCAACCCGAAAGTCATGGTGTACGACGTCTACGGCGCACCTGGAACCACCGCCCAGATCAGTTACTTCGACCCGGACGCGAACGTGCACTCGGTGACCGCGTCGCTGCCGTGGTCGGTCACGCTGTCGACGACGTTGCCCACGGTGAGTGCCAACCTGATGGCGCGAACCGACGGCGACCAGATTGGCTGCCGCGTCACCGTGAACGGAGTAGTTCGTGAGGAACAGTCCGCCGATGGCATCAACGCCCAGACGTACTGCCTGGTGAAGTCCGCATGACCGGTCTGACAGCCAGGCACGAGAAGAGGCCCGTGCTCGCGCACAGCCTCCGGATCTTTGCGGTGCCGATCATCCTGTTCTGGGTCGTCGTCGCGGTTCTGGTGAATGTGCTTGCGCCGCAACTCGAAATCGTCGGTGAACTGCACTCGGCGCCGATGGCGCCCGAGGATGCACCGTCGATGGTCGCGATGAAGCGGATGGGCGCCAACTTCAAGGAATTCGATTCCAACAGCACCATCATGGTCGTGGTGGAGGGGCAGAAGCCCCTCGGCCCGGACGCGCACGCCTACTACGACGAGATCATCCGCAAACTGCGCCAGGATCCCGTACACATCCAGCACATTCAGGACTTCTGGGGTGACACCCTGACCGCCGCCGGGGCACAAAGCGCCGACGGCAAGGCCTCCTACGTGATGCTCAACCTCGCGGGTGAGCAGGGCCAGACGCTGGCGAATGAAGGCGTGGAGTCCGTCCGCAAAGTCATCGAGGAGACGAAAGCGCCACCGGGGGTACAGGCTTACGTCGCGGGCCCGGCAGCGCTCACCGATGACCTCCACGTGATCGGCAACGCGAGTCTTGCGCAGATCACCTTGTTCACCCTTGTGGCGATCGCGTTGATGCTGCTGATCGTCTACCGCTCGATCGTCACCACGCTGATCCAGCTGTTCTTGACCTTCATCGGGCTGTTGACCGCGCGGGGCGTCATCTCGGTACTGGCCATGCATGGCGCGTTCGGGCTCACGACGTTCGCGGGAAACATCCTGACGATGCTCGCCATCGCGGCCGCAACCGATTACGGCATCTTCATATTCGGCCGCTACCGCGAGGCGCGCGCCTCCGGTCTCGACCGAGAAGACGCCTACTACACCACGTTCAAGTCGGTCGCTCCGGTGATCGTGGGATCGGGACTGACGATCGCCGGGGCAACGTACTGCCTGAGCTTCGCGCGGCTCCCGTACTTTTCCACGATGGGCGCGCCCGTCGCGATCGGCATGGTCGTGGTGGTGGCCTCCGCGGTCACGCTCGGACCCGCCGTGCTCTTCCTCGGCAGCCGGGTCGGTCTCTACGAGTGGAAGCGCCCGCCGAAAGGACGCTTCTGGCGACGTGTCGGAACCATCGTGGTGCGCTGGCCGGCACCGGTTTTGGTGGCCAGTGGTTTCGTGGTGCTGATCGGGTTGGTCGCCGTCCCCGGCTACAAACCGGCGTACAACGACCGCTATTACCTGCCCGCCGACGCCCCAACCAACGTCGGATTCGCGGCGGCCGACCGGCATTTCACCGAGGCGCGGATGAACCCGGACATCTTGATGGTCGAGGCCGACCACGACATGCGCAACCCGGCCGACATGCTCGTGTTGAACAAGATTGCCAGCAATGTCATGCACACCGAGGGCATCGCGATGGTGCAGAGCATCACCCGGCCGCTGGGGATTCCGATCCAGCACAGCTCGATTCCGTTCCAGACGAGCATTTCGGGACAGACCACCAACATGAACCTGCCGTTTCAGCGGGATCAGTTGGCCAATCAGCTCAAGACAATCGACGAGACGAACCGCTCCATCGACATCCTGGAGCAGCAATACCAGCTCTCGCTCGAGCAGACCAAGCTGACCCAGGACTCGGCGGCCAAGTCGCAGGATCTGCTTGCCACCACCGAGAAACTTCGCGACAACATCGCCAACTTCGATGATCAGTTCCGTCCGATCCGGAACTACTTCTATTGGGAGCCGCACTGTTTCGACATTCCACTGTGCGCCGCGACGAGGTCGCTGTTCGAGTCCCTCGACGGAATTGACGAAGTGACCGACCAGACGGGGGCAGTGCAGGTCAACACCGACAAGTTGGCGGACCTCGCGCCGAAACTGACCGCGCTGCTTCCGCAAACGATCGCATCGATGAAGGCCAGCAGGGATCTGTCGCTGGCGTCCTACAACTCGCAGAAGGCCCTGCTCGACCAGTTGGAGGCCTCCAACGACACCGCCCTCGCGATGGGTCAGGCCTTCGACGGGGCGAAGAACGACGACCTGTTCTTCCTTCCCCCTGAGGCGTTCGACAACCCCGACTTCAAACGCGGCCTGGTGATGTTCCTTGCCCCGGACGGCAAGTCGGCCCGGATGTTCATCACGCACGAGAGCGACCCCGCGACCGTCGATGGCATCAAGCGGGTGGAGGGCGAACGTAAATCCGCCCAAGAGGCCCTGAAGATGTCCTCGCTGTCGAACGCGAAGATCTACCTGGGGGGCGTCGCGGCCACCTACAAGGACATGGCCGACGGCGCCAAGTACGACTTGATGATCGCGGTGGTGTCGTCGCTGACGCTGATCTTCATGATCATGTTGATCCTGACCAGAAGCGCAGTGGCCGCGCTCGTCATCGTCGGCACGGCCGCCAGCTCGATCGCCGCGTCGTTCGGCATCTCGGTGCTGCTCTGGCAGGACCTGTTCGGCATCGAGGTGCAGTGGCTGGTCATGCTGATGTCGGTCATCATCCTGTTGGCCGTCGGATCGGACTACAACCTGCTGCTGGTTTCGCGGTTCAGAGATGAGATCCACGCGGGCTTGAAGACCGGCATCATCCGCTCGATGGCGGGCACCGGGGGCGTGGTCACGTCAGCGGGTCTGGTGTTCGCGGCCACCATGGCGGCGATGATGGGCAGCAAGCTGATCGTGCTGGCGCAGATGGGCTCGACCATCGCGATCGGGCTGCTGGTCGACACGTTCGTGGTGCGCTCGTTCCTGATGCCGTCGATCGCGACGTTGTTGGGCCGGTGGTTCTGGTGGCCGCAGGTGGTCTACCCGCGCGGTGACTACCATTTCCTGCCGCCGCAGCCTCGACGGACCTCGAAGGACGACCCGGACACGGTGGCGCTGCCTGCCCAGGGCTAGTCGACGCCGAAAAATTCGGCGATGGTGGCCGTATCGGACAGTTCGATGAAGGGCATGGGGATGACCAACGGCACCAGCGGCAGCATCGCCGTACCGGCACGCGAAGGCCGCGCGGTCGCATTGCACGCCGGTCAGCACGTCCGCGTGGTGGACGTGGAAGGCGGCCAAGTCGGTGATGTCTTCGCCTTCGCGGCCGACGATCCGTCCGAGCATCTCAGCGCATCGCATACGCGCGCCCATACGAGTCGGCTGTTTCCGCGGATCGGGGAAGCGTTCGTGACCAATATGCGTCGGCCGATTCTGACGCTGATCGGGGACACCTAGCCAGGGACTCACGACATGTTGATCGCGGCGTGCGATCCCGAACGGTATCGGACACTCGGTGTCGGAGACCACGCCTCCTGTGCAAACAACTTACGAAGCGCGCTGAAGCAACGCGGATTTCATACCGACGTCGTGCCTCAGCCCGTCAACGTGTTCATGTCGATCCCCGTTACGGAGGATGGGGACCTCGGCTGGTTACCGGCCGCGAGCAGGCCCGGGGACGCGATCACCTTCGCCGCGGCCATTGACTGCGTGTTCGTCCTCTCGGCATGTCCGCAGGATCTCAACGAGATCAACGGCGGTCGACCGACGGGAATGCAAATCGAGATCCTCTGAAACCGGCAAGGAGCATCGGCCACGATTCTATTGAGAGTCGCTGATCTCGTTGCAGTGCAACGCTTTCGAGAAATAGACGCGTCGAAAGCCGTATTCTACCCCGCGGCCGGTCTCGCGATAGCCGTGCCGAGGATAGAACGTGAGGTTCTCGGTCATCGCCTCGTTGGTGTACAGCCGCACCTCGGCCAGCCCGAGTTCGGCCGCGTCATGTTCGGCGCGGTCGAGCAGCACCTTGCCGTAACCGCGTCCCTGAGCGCCCGGCGCGACAGCAATCATCTCCAACAGCAAGTGATCTGCCCGGTCCTCGGTCACGAGCGCGCCGACGACGGCGTCGTCGCTGTCGAGCACCCACACCCGGGAACGCTCGAGCGCCGCCGCGTAGTCGGCGGTCATCGGCGCAGGCAACCTGCCGATGCGTTCGACGTACTTGGTGTACGCGTCGGCGACGAGTCGTCGGATCGCCGCCACATCGGCAGCGGTAGCTCGTCGTAATGACGCCCCACCCATGCGCGTCAGCATAGGGTGGGGGCGTGCGCTCAACACCGAAGTGCTGGCTCACCGACATGGACGGCGTGCTCGTCCGCGAAGAACACGCGCTTCCCGGCGCCGCCGAGTTCCTGCAGCGCCTGGTCGAGCGGGAGCGGCCGTTTCTGGTGCTGACCAACAACTCGATCTTCACGCCGCGCGACCTGTCGGCCCGGCTGAAGCGCTCCGAACTCACGGTGCCCGAGGAATCGATCTGGACCTCCGGCCTGGCCACCGCGGCCTTCCTCGATTCTCAACTACCGGGCGGGTCGGCCTATGTGATCGGTGAGGCCGGACTGACCACACCGCTGCACCAGGTGGGCTACACGCTCACCGACACCGAACCCGACTACGTCGTGCTCGGCGAGACGCGGACATATTCGTTCACGGCGATCACCAAGGCGATCAGGCTGATCCTCGGCGGCGCGCGGTTCATCGCCACGAATCCCGACGTGAGCGGGCCGTCCGCGGAGGGTCCGCTGCCCGCCACCGGGTCGGTCGCGGCGATGATCACCAAGGCGACGGGCCGCGAACCGTATTTCGTCGGCAAGCCCAACCCGATGATGTTCCGCAGCGCGCTCAACCGCATCGAGGCCCACTCGGAGAGCACCATGATGGTCGGCGACCGGATGGACACCGACGTCGTCGCGGGAATCGAGGCAGGACTGGACACCGTTTTGGTGCTCACCGGTTCGACCGCAGTTGCCGACATCGAACGGTATCCGTTTCGACCCGGTCGGGTGCTCGACTCGATCGCCGAGTGCATCGAACTCGTTTGATACCCGTGCAACCCGCACGAGGTGCACGCGGCGTGGCAGCGAGGAGCCGTTTGCGTCGACGAGAACATGTTGGTCGCCGAACCGAGGACCAATGGCGAATGGTGCGATTCGTCGACGGCGATGACGTCAGTATCCGAATTTTCGACGGAGCAACGCCCTACACGACCTATGTTCGGGGAGTGATCGTCGACGATGAAAGCGACGTGGTGCTGACCGGCAGGGGCGACAGCGCAATGGTCATCGAGGGCTGACATGGCGCGGACGCGAGGAGCGGGAAGATCGCAGACATCGAACTGATCGGGGTGCCGTTCGACGGGTACGGACGGCCCGGCCATCAAGCGCGCGCCGCAGAAGCGCTGCGCGCGGCGGGTCTTCGCGACGCCTTCGACCACCACCACGTCATCGACGACGAGGATCTCGTCCTGCCCGAACCTGATCCGGCTCGTGGCGCGACGACCAGCCTGGTCAACGAGCGGGCGCTGCTCGCCATGACCGACGCTCTCAACCGCAAGGTCGGAGAAGTGGTGAACGCCGGTCGATTCCCGTTCGTCTACGGCGGCGACTGCTCGACGCTGCTCGGCATCGTGACGGGCCTGCGCGATCATGTCGGCGACGTCGGACTGGTGTTCATCGACGGCCACGAAGACACCATGCCGCTGGATGTTTCCGAGGACGGCGAGGCGGCCAACGCCGAGATCGGGCTGCTGCTTGGGCTGACCGGTCGGCTGCTCACCGGTGAACTCGGCGATCGCCTGCCTGCGTTGCGGCCCGAGCAGCTGGCGATCCTCGGTCCGCGTGACGATGACTGGCGGCGGCAGTTCAACGTCGGCAGTCTCGCGGATTCCAGGGTGTGGCTGGCGCCGCTTGCCGAAGTTGCCGACGATTCTTTCGCGGCAGGACGGCAGGCGATCGAGCACCTGTCGAATCACGTCGACAAATGGTGGCTGCACATCGACCTCGACGTCCTTGATCCGGTCGAGTTCCCCGCGCAGGGGCTGCCTGACGTCGACGACGAACCCGGCGGACTCACCTGGGATCAGCTCACCGATCTCGTCTCGGCGCTGTTCACCGGGGCCGCGTCGTGCGTCGGCGGCAGCCTCGCCATCTACGACCCCGAACAGGATCCTGGCGGTTCGGGTGCCTCACAGGTGGTGGCATTCATCCGAAACGTGTTGGTACGACCGACGATAAGCCCTTAGGAGCCCGGTTGGCTGAGCCGATCGACGAGTATTTCACCTCGACCATCTCCACGCTGACAGCCCCGGAGCGGCCGCACCGCGCCGCATCGCGTGCTGACGAGATGCTGGCGCTGTTCGATGCGCAACTCGGCAGCAGGCACCTCGATCTGGCCGCCCGCTGGCTGCGGTCAAAAGGCAAGGGCTACTACACCATCGGGTCGTCGGGCCACGAAGGCAACGCGGCAGTCGCGGCCGCGCTGCGGCCGACCGATCCTGCGCTTCTGCACTACCGGTCCGGCGCCTTCTTCCTGGCCCGTGCCGCTCAGGTCGGCGGCACAGACCCGGTGCGAGATGTGCTGCTCGGATTGGTCGCCGCCACCGACGAACCGATCGCCGGTGGCAGGCACAAGGTTTTCGGCCGCCACGACCTGAACATCATCCCGCAGACCTCGACGATCGCATCGCACCTGCCGAGGGCTGTCGGCGTGGCATTCTCCATAGCGCGGACAAGGAAACTCGGCGTCGCGTGCGCCTGGCCCGATGACGCCGTCACGGTCTGCAGCTTCGGTGACGCGTCGGTGAACCATTCGACCGCGGTCGGGGCCATCAACACCGCGCTGCACTCGGCGTATCAGGGTGTGCCGATGCCGTTGCTGCTCGTCTGTGAGGACAACGGCATCGGGATCAGCGTCAAGACGCCACGGCGGTGGATCGAACACACCTACGGAAACCGGGACGGGCTGCGGTATTTCGTTGCCGACTGCTGGGATGTGACGGCGACGTCGGAGGCAGCGGCCGCCGCCACCGCATATGTGCGGACACACCGTCGGCCCGCTTTCCTGCACCTACGGATGGTCCGCCTGATGGGCCATGCCGGATCGGATTACGAACCGGCATACCGCGGTCCCGCGGAGATATCTGCCGACTACGATCGTGATCCGGTGCTGTGCACGGCACTGGCGCTGATCGGGGCCGGGGTGTTGACGCCGCAGCAGGTGCTCGATCGATACGAAGCCAAGCGCACCAACGTGATTGGGCTGGCCACCGAGGTAGCGGAGCTGCCGCAGCTGTCCAGCGCGGCTGCGGTGATGAAGCCCCTGCACGACGGCCTCGAAGAGGCCGCGGCGGCATCGCCTGCGTCGTTGGCCGCGACCGTGAGGTCGGGTGAGCCCGATATGCCGCTGACCCTGGCGTTGGCGATCAACCGTGCACTGCACGACATCCTGGATCGCTATCCGGAGGCGATGATCTTCGGCGAGGACGTGGCGCGCAAAGGCGGCGTCTACGGGGTGACGCGCGGACTAGTCGGCAAGACGAGTTCGGCGCGGGTATTCGACACGCTTCTCGACGAACAGTCGATCCTCGGCCTCGCGCTGGGCGCCGGAGTGTCAGGGCTGCTCCCGATCCCGGAGATCCAATACCTGGCCTACTTCCACAACGCCGCCGACCAGATCCGTGGCGAGGGTGCGACGCTGCAGTTCTTCTCCGATCGGCAGTACCGCAACCCAATGGTGGTGCGGGTGGCCGGCTACGGCTACCAGAAGGGTTTCGGCGGGCATTTCCACAACGACGATTCTGTTGCGGCGATCCGCGATATACCCGGCGTGGTGATCGCGTCGCCTGCACGCCCCGACGACGCCGCGGCGATGCTGCACACCTGCGCGGCGGCGGCCAAGTCGGCGGGCGCGGTGTGCATGTTCCTCGAACCGATCGCGCTGTATCACACACGCGATCTGTACGAGGACGGCGACGACGGATGGCTCGCGCAGTACCCCGAGGCGGGGGTGCCGATCGGCCGGGCCCGCACGTACGGCGACGGGACGGATCTGACGATCCTGACGTTCGGCAACGGGGTGCGGATGAGCCTTCGGGTGGCCCGCAAGCTGGAGGCTTCCGGCGTCCGCGTGCGCGTCGTGGATCTGCGCTGGCTGGCGCCGCTGCCAGTCGAGGACATGGTTCGCGAGGCCACCATCACGGGGCGAGCGCTGATCGTCGACGAGACCCGTGCGACCGGCGGGGTTGGCGAAGGCGTGCTAGCGACATTGCTGGAGCACGGATATACAGGTGCCGTCGACCGCGTCGCCAGCAAGGACTGCTTCATACCGCTCGGTGATGCAGCGCTCGAGGTGTTGCTGTCTGAGGAGACGATCGAGGCAGCCGCGGTGAAGCTCGTCCGATAACCGAACTCGGCCCTATGCTTAGCCGAGAAGGTTCCGGGACCTAGGGGAGGGCTCGGGTGACGGCTACGGGGATCGCGTGCGCGGCGTGTGGCGCGGAAGCTTCCCGCGCCGGCGCCCGGTTCTGTGACGCGTGCGGTGCCGCTCTCAACGCACCTGACGCGCACGCCGAGTACAAGCAGGTGACCGTGCTGTTCGCCGACGTGGTGCGCTCGATGGATTTGGCGGCGGCATTGGGCGCGGAACGGCTGCGCGAGGTCATGACGGCGCTCGTCGAAGGCTGCGCGGCGGTCGTCCAGCACTACGGCGGCACTGTCGACAAATTCACCGGCGACGGCATCATGGCGGTGTTCGGGGCACCGGTCGCGCTCGAGGACCACGCGGTCCGTGCCTGCTTGGCGGCGCAGGACATGCAGAGGGCGACGCAGGGGCTCGCTGCCGAAGTCCAACGGCGCGACGGGGTTTCGCTACAGATACGAGTTGGACTCAACTCCGGCGAGGTCATAGTCGGTGAGATCGGTTCCGGCACATTGGGTTATACCGCAATCGGCGATCAGGTCGGGATGGCCCAGCGGATGGAATCCGTCGCACCGCCAGGCGGGGTGATGGTCAGCGAGTCGACCGCGCGGCTAGTCGCGAACTCCGTAGTACTCGGCGCACCGGAGCCTGTGCACATCAGGGGATTCGACGAGCCGGTGGCGGCGCGGAAGCTTCTGGGAGCCGGGCCACATCAAGAACTCGCCCCGCGGGCCGTGACGAGCTTCGTCGGTCGACGGTGGGAGATGGCCGCGGTAGAAGGCGTGCTCGATCGCTCAGTCGACGGCCACGGCAGCATCGTCAACATTGTGGGGCCTGCGGGCATCGGCAAGAGCCGGATCGTCGCCGAGATGTCGGCCGTGGCCGCGAATCGCGGGATTCCAGTGTTTTCGACGTATTGCGAATCCCACGCAACTGAGGTTCCGTTCCAAGCAGTCAGCCGATTGTTGCGGGCCGCCTTCGGAATCGAGGCGCTCGCCGATGACGAGGCGGCGCGAAGCAGCTTGCGCGCCCGGATAATCGGTGCACAAGACGAAGATCTGGTTCTGCTCGAGGATCTGCTGGCGATTCGCGAACCGAGCGAGTCGCCACCTGACATCGACCCCGACGCGCGTCGGAGGCGGTTGACGGCATTGGTGAACGCCGCTTACTTGGCGCAATCGATACCGTCGGTGTACGTCATCGAAAATGCGCATTGGATAGATGCTGCGAGTGAATCACTGCTAGCCGACTTCCTTTCGGTGGTTCCGCAGACCTCATCCCTCGTGATGATCACCCACCGTCCGGAATATGTTGGCACGCTGAGCAGGACACCGGGCGCTCAAACCATCGCACTTGCACCGCTGAACAGTTCGGAGTCCATGGCGCTCATCGCCGAGCTGTTGGGCAGCGAACCGTCAGTGGCCGGCTTGACCGCGCAGATTGCCGAGCGGGCAGGAGGCAACCCGTTCTTCGCCCAGGAGATCGTGCGCGATCTCGCAGAGCGGCAAGTGTTGCAGGGCCGACGGGGCGCGTATGAATGTGCTGACCCCACAGCACAAGTCAGCGTGCCCGCATCGCTTCAGGCGGCTATCGCGGCGCGTATCGACCGGCTTGACGACGTCGCCAAGCACACGCTGAACGCCGCTGCCGTCATCGGCCTGCGGTTCGACGCTGACATGCTTACGGCGCTGGTCGACGAAACCGTGCTCGGTGAGTTGGTGCGGATGGAATTCGTTGATCAAGTGCGGTTCACCCCGCGTCCTGAGTACGCGTTTCACCACCCCCTCATCCGCACCGTCGCCTACGAGTCGCAGCTCAAGGCCGACCGCGCGGTGTTGCACCGGCGACTGGCCGCCGCCATCGAACAACGGGATCCCGCCTCCGCCGACGAGAACGCAGCCCTGATCGCCGAGCATCTGGAAGCCGCGGAGGATCTTGTCGGCGCGTATCGCTGGCACATGCGTGCGGGTGCGTGGCTCACCATCCGCGACGTCTCGGCCGCTGACGCGTCATGGCGCAGGGCGCAGCAGGTGGCGGACCGAATGCCCGCCGGCCACCCCGAACGGATGGCGATGCGGATCGCACCGCGTACGTTGTTGACCGGCGGTGCCTGGCGCATCGGCGGCAGCGGCGCCGAGGTCAACTTCGACGAACTGCGCGAGCTCTGCGAGGCCGCGGGCGACAAGCGTTCGTTGGCCGTCGGAATGACGGGTGTGGTGATGAAGCACGCGCTGAACTCCGAGTATGAAAATGCCTCGCGTCTCGCCGCCGAGCACACCCGGCTGCTGGAGGCGATCGACGACCCGGAGTTGATGGTGTCGCTGTCCATCGCGGCGGCCGTGGCCAAATACGGCGCAGGCGAACCCGATGAGGCGTTGCGGTTGGTGCAGCGAGTGATCGACTTGGCCGACGGCGATCCGGCCATGGGCAGCCTGTTTTTCGGCTCGCCGCTGGTGCTTGCGATCATGCTTCGCGGGTGCATCGGGTGTGCAATCGGTACTCCGGGTTGGCATGCCGACTTGAGCAAGGCGATGGTGATGGCACGCGAAACCGATGTTGCCACGCGCGCCATCGTGATCTTCTACATCTGCTTGATCGGGATTCCGCACGGCACACTGCAATGCGATGAGGTGCTGCTGACCGAAACCGCCGAGACTCTCGAGCTTGCCGAGCGGTCGGGCGGGGACCCGATACTCTGCTGTGCGCGGGGTGCTCGCGGTCTGGCGCTGGTGTATCGCGAATCCCCGCAGTGTGAGGAGGGCCTCGGCCTTCTCAGTCAGGTCAGGGAAGTGACGCTGCGTGAGCGCTTCAGCCTTCCCGTGTTGCCGTATATCGATGTCGAATTCGCGAGGGCGAAGGCGAAGTCGGGACAACTCGACGAGGCCATCGAGCTTCTTCGTCAATACACGCGGCTTGATCGGAAGGTGGTCGGCGTGTTCGGGCCTGCGGTTTGGGTTTTGGTGGAGTCACTGCTGCGCCGTGGCGGCGCGGCCGCGGTGTCCGAAGCCGAGCGCGCCGTGTCCGACCTGGCGTCCTTCGCGGCGCTTACCCGATTCGTCGTGTTCGACGTGCTGGAGTTGCGCCTGCGGGCGTTGCTGGCGCGGGCGCATGGTGACGAAGCCGGGTACCGCGAATTCGCGGACCGCTACCGGGCGATGTGTGAATCCCTCGGCTACGAGGGTCACCTGGCAGTGGCCGCGACCATGTAGATACGCGCAGGTCATCAGCTGTAGATGTGGCTGCGCACCAAGTCCCTACACTTAGCCGGATGACTGAAACTCCCGCTGCGACTCAGCCGCTGTCCGGCGTGCGGATCGTCGAGATCTCCAGCTTCGTCGCGGTGCCGTTGGCGGGGATGACGCTGGGCCAACTCGGCGCCGAGGTGATCCGGGTCGACCCGATGGGCGGCGCCGCCGACTATCACCGCTGGCCGGTCACCGGGGACGGTGACAGCATCTACTGGGCCGGGCTGAACAAGGGCAAGCGGTCGGTGGCCGCCGACTTCCGCTCGCCCGACGGTCAGGTCCTAGTGCAGCGGCTGATCGCCGATGCCGGCGTGCTGATCACGAATGTCGCTGGACGGGAATGGCATTCGTATGACACGCTGACCCGGTTGCGGCCCGACTTGATTCACGTCGAGGTGTCAGGCCGCGCCGACGGTGGGACGGGCGTGGATTACACCGTCAACGCAGGCGTCGGGTTTCCGTTGGTGACCGGGCCCGCAGAACTCGCGACGCCGGTCAATCATGTCCTGCCGGCATGGGATGTCTCGTGTGGCATCTATACCGCGCTGGCTGTGGTCGCCGCGTTGCGGCACCGCGACGCGACAGGCCACGGCCAACGGATCAGCATTCCGCTGGAGAACGTCGCGCTGGCGACGGCCGGCAATTTGAGCCTGTTCACCGAGGTCATGGTGAACGGCACCGGGCGCGAGCGCATCGGCAACTCGGTGTACGGCCAGTACGGCCAGGACTTCACCAGCAGCGACGGGGTTTCGTTCATGATCGTCGCGCTCACCAACCGTCATTTCCGCGATCTGTGCGAACTTACCGAAACCGCGAAAGCCGTTGCTGCGCTGGAGGACACCCTCGGCGCTGACTTCACAGATGAAGGCGAGCGGTACCGGCACCGCGACGCGCTCTCCGGCCTGTTCAGCGAGTGGTTCTCGCAACACCGCGCAGACCAGGTCGCCGCGGCCCTTTCGACGACCTCGGTGCTGTGGGAGCGCTACCGGACATTCGCCGAAACCGCCGCCGACGCCAAGGTGACCGCCAATCCGATGTTCAGTCGCGTCGATCAACCCCGGATCGGCCCGTACCTGGCGCCGGGACTGCCGATCCAGATCGACGGCACCTACCCACCCGCCGTCCCCGCACCGGCCCTCGGCGACGACACCGCCGCGGTGCTGAGCGAATGGCTGGGGATGACCGGTGACGAGATCAGTGGGCTCACCGCCTCGGGCACCGTCGCATGAGCGCGCTGCTCAAACTGCTCGACGTTGCGGCGGGCGCCACCGCCGACACCTGGACAGGACCCGCCAGCGGGCCAGCTGGAAAGCGTTCTTACGGCGGACAATTCGTCGCACAGAGCCTGGCCGCAGCGTCGCGGACAGTGGCCGCGGACCGGCCGCCGACCAACATGCATCTGCAGTTCCTGCGCGGCGGCGAGGCCGGTGACCCGGTCGAGTACACGGTGACACGGGTCTTCGACGGCAGGACAGCGGCGGCGCGTCGCGTCGACTCCCATCAGAACGGCCGGATGTTGACCGCCGCAACGGTGTCGTTTGCTGCGGAACTGCCCGGCCCTGAGCACGGCCGCCGTTCGGAGATGCCCGATGACCCCGGGACGCTGCCGCCCACCGGGCCTGCCGGGCCAGCACCGTCGATGCCGCTCGACGAACTCGACATCCGGATCGCCGACGACACATCGACGGGCGAATTCGTCCGCCGCCTGTGGTGGCGGGCCACGGTTCCGCTCCCCGCCGATCCGGCGCTGCACACGCTGGTAGCGGTCTATGTCACCGACGTCTACATGATCGATCCCGCGCTACAAGTGCACGGGCATTCGATGAAGGCGCGCACCCACCGCAGCGGCACCACCGACTCATCGATCTGGTTCCACCGCGACGTCAGGGCCGACGAGTGGAACCTGCTCGAGTGTCGATCACCCGCCGCGGCGCGCGGGCGCGGCGTCGTGACAGCCAGCCTGATCCGGCTCGACGGCGCCATCGCGGCCACCATGACGCAGGAAGGGCTGATCGCCTCGCGGTAGCCGAGCGCGCAGCCGCGAGACTACGGTTTCTGAGGGAAATCGGCCGGAATCCGTCACAAACCGTAGTCTCGACGGTAGCCGAGCGCGCAGCCGCGAGACCAGTTGCGTCAGCAGCACACCGACGATGACAGAGGCGAGGACGCCGAGCAGGCGGTGCTCACCGAACAGCGGATACACCTGGAAGTGCGTCAGGTAGATGTACAGCGACGCCTCCGCGACGACACCGGCGACAACGGTGGCAACCGGAGGGCAGCGCAGCGCCGGCAGCCAGATCAACAGTGCGAACCCCGCCAAAACCAACAGTTCTCGTTCGGTGCGGTCGAAGTAGCCATGCATGCTGATGACGAGTACCACCGTCACCGCGGCGCGTTGGACGGCAGTCGAGGCTTTGGCGGTGACCCAGCCGACCGCGAAGAACCAGAACGTCAGCATGGTGAACCATGCGTCGTGGCCGAGGTTCAGGCCGATGACGTCGTACCGCAGCGCCAACCCGACAGCCAGGAATGTCACCGCAACGGCGAAGGGCCACTGCCGTTCCCACCTGTCGAACGCGGGCAACCAGCACAGCACCGCGAGTCCGACCAGGATCCACACCAGTACTTCGACGAACCAGAGTCGGCCCGCGGTCATGCTGTCATGCGGCCCCAGAAGTTTGTTGGCCAGCAACAGGTTCGTGGGCGTGTAGTCGTCGGTGACCACGAGGGCGACCATGACCCAGGCGATCGCCGGGCCGGCGATCCAGGCAACGGTGTTGCGAAGGTGCCTGACCCGGTCGGTGCGTGGCACCGGCGTCAGGCAGAATCGGCCGAAGTTGTATCCCGCGACGCCGAGAAGCAGATGCGCACCGCCCCACAGTTCGAACAACTCCGCGTGGGACCCGACGATGAGCACGATCGCGACCGCGCGCAGTGCGACGGTGGTCTCCAGGGTCGCCCCCCACCACGGCCGCCTGCGTCGCGCCTGTGTCGGCGTGGCCTCGAGTTCACGCAGCGGGAGTCGCTGCCAATCCGCGGGCAGCCGCCCCATGGCGCGTTCCAGCCGCACCGACATTGCGACGTAGGACAGCGAGTTGCCGCCCAGGTCGACGAAGCTGGCGTCGGGGTCGATGCGCTGGGCGTCGATGTGGAGCACGTCGGCGAACAACTCACGCACGCTGTTCGGGCGGGCGGTGGTCGATGCGCGGGCGAGGTCACGCACCGCGGGATAGTCGGGCTTGCCCGACGGCAGCATCGGCAGTTCGTCGACCGTGACGGCCCGCACGGCGCCCGCGGGGACACCGGCCGCGTCGGCCGCGATCCGCTGCACCTGCATGCGGTCGCCGCGTGCGACTGCCACCGCGAGAATGTCGTCGACGTCGGTGCAGTACGCGGTCACGCCATGATCGGACAGCGCAGCCTCGACACGGTGCAGGTCGATCCTCAACCCGTACATCTTGACGAACCGGCTGCTGCGGCCGATCACCTCGTAGAGCCCGTCGGGGTCGCGGCGGGCGAGGTCGCCGGTGTGCAGCGCATCGACGGTCTTGCCGAGAGCCAGGTCGGCGGGCCGGTGCGCGTAGCCCATCATCACATTCGGGCCGCGGTACAGCAGCTCGCCAGTGGGTTCGATGGAGAACGTGCCACCGGAGATGGGCCTGCCGATCGCCGAGGGCCGGGTTGCGGCGAGTTCTGGTGGCAGGTAAGCCATTCGGGCGGTGGCCTCGGTGGCCCCGTACATCACGAACAAGTCCCAGCCCAAGTCTCGACCCAGTTCGGCGAAGCGTCGAACCCGCTCAGGCGGCATTCGGCCGCCGGCTTGGGTGAGGTACCGCAGGTGCGGCAGATCCAGCGCCTGCGACCCGACGTGCTCGAGCAACTCGAAGGTGTAGGGCACACCGGCGAACGACGTGCCGCGGTGCCTGCGGAACAGCCGCCAGAATTCGTCGTCGACGACTGACCGGTCGGTGAGGATCAGCCCGGCGCCGCGCAGCAGGTGGCTGTGGATCACCGACAACCCGTAGCAATACGACATGGGCAGAGTCGTTGCCGCTCTGTCGGTTTCGGTGATGCCGAGGTAGTCGGCGATGGCTTCGGCATTGCTGGTCAAGTTGTGCTGGGACAGCCGGACCAGTTTGGGCGAGCCGGTGCTGCCGGACGTGGACAGCAGCAGCGCGAGGTTGTCGTGCAGCACATGACGACCGCCGCGGTGGTGAATCCCGTCGGCGTCGATCACGATGCCGGGGTCGTACGTTTGCAGTATCGCGGTGTGGTCGCGGCCCGCACTGGCAGGCAATACCACATGTCCGGCGGATAGTGCCGCCAGGTAGTGGACCAAAGTGGTGATGTCATTGCGTGTTTCGAGCAGAACCAGACGTCGCGGCCCGTCCAGGTCCGCCGCGCTGTCCGCTACAGCGTCGGCGAGCTGACAATAGGACAGCTGCTGAGTTTCGGTGAGTACGGCGATGTTTCGGCCGTTGCTGCGAAGGTGGTCGAGCAGTCGGCTCATGTGAGCACGATCCCGCTGCCGACCACCTCGATCCGCACCTTGGCGTCGATGGCCGGCGGATTGAGGCTGTGCTGCCGGACGACGAGCGGCGCGGCGTCGCCTGCGGGGTCGATGGTCAACAAGACATCGTGGCCGAGGAATTCGACGGCCATCACGGTGCCCACACCGTCGAGCCGTTCGCTGTCCGAAACCACGGTGGCGACAAGCTGTTCGGGCCGCAGCATCAGGGTGCCAGGACCATCCTCGGCGTGCACCGGCACACGGCCGAGCGCGCATTCGGCGATACCCGATGCGACCCGGCAGGGCAGGGCGATGCAGTCGCCGAGAAACTCCGCGGTGAACCGGTCGGCGGGTTGCCGGTACACCTGTTGCGGGCTGCCGACTTGGGTGAAGACCCCGTCGCGCATCACCGCGACCTGATCCGCGATCGACAGCGCTTCTTCCTGGTCGTGGGTGACCAGCAGGGTCGTCACACCGGCTCCGGTGAGTAGGCCGGCGACCGCCTTGCGGGTCGATGCGCGTAAGCCGGTATCGAGCGCACTGAACGGTTCGTCGAGCAGCATCAGCACGGGGTGTCGGGCCAGCGCGCGCGCCAGTGCGACGCGCTGCTGCTGGCCTCCGGAGAGTTGATGCGGCCGCCGCGACGCGAAAGACCGGTCGAGGGAGACGGTTTCGAGGAGTTCGTCGACGCGTCTGCGCGTTTCGCGTCGGCCGGCGCCGCGCAGCCCGTACGCGATGTTCTGCCCGACGGTCAGATGGGGAAACAGCGCACCGTCCTGTGCGACATAGCCGACGCCCCGACGGTGTGGCGGCACCGCACTGCTCTGGCTGGCCACCTCGCGTCCGTCGATCGCGATCGTCCCCGCGTCGGGTGTTTCGAACCCTGCGATCAGCCGCAGCAGCGTGGTCTTACCGCAGCCCGACGCGCCCACCACGGCGGTGGTGGTGCCTGGCTCGAGGTCGAGGTCGACGCCATGAAGCACGGTGTGGCCGTTGAAAGACTTGGCGAGCCGCTTGACTTCGAGGACGGCGGTCACAGCGCGGCCACCTTCGTCGACTGCCGAAACAGTACGAGCGTGACGGGGATGGCGAGCACCACCAGCACGAGCGCATAGGGGGCGGCCGCCGAGTAGTCCAGCTCGCTGGACAACGACCAGAACCGCATCGACAGCGTGTTCGTTCCGGTCGGCGCGAGCAGCAGCGTCGCGGTCAATTCGGTTGCCACAGCGACAAACACCAGCGATGCCGCGGCCGCGGCGGCGGGTGCGGTCAGTCGCAGAGTGACGCGCAGGAACGTGGTCGTTGGTGAGCTGCCAAGCGATCGGGACGCCTCCTCGAGGCTCGGTGGCACCTGGGCGAGTCCGGCCCGCACGTTGACAAGGGCGCGTGGCATGAACAGCAGCACATAGCCGAACACGATCAGCGCAACGCTCTGATACAGAGGCCGGGCCAGGTTGATGGAGACCGTGACGAGCGCGAGCGCGGTGACGATGCCGGGCAGCGAACCGGTGACGTAGTTGGCACCCTCCACGATGCGGGCGAGCGCGCCGTGCGACCGAACGGCGACCCATGCGACGGGAAACGCCAGCACCGTGGTCAGCACGGCCGCGACCGCCGCCAACCCGATGGTTTGGCCGAGCGCGGTCGCGATGTCGTCGAACACCCACACCTGCCTGCCGCCGATCCACAGCCAGCGCACGATCGTCCACACCGGAACGCCGAGGGCCAGTGCTGCCACTGCGACCAAACCTGCCTGGGCCGGAACCATGGTGCGGCCCAACCGAATCGGTGTGGCGACCCGGGGCGCTCCAGCGCCGACGCGGGACAACCGCGCGGTGCCGCGGGCCAACGCTTCGGCCACCAGCAGCACCAAGCACAGCAGCACCAGCACACCGGCGAGCATGCTGCCCGCCGCGCCGTCGAACGTCACCTGGAACTGCTGGAAGATCGCGACGGTGAAGGTGTCGAACCGCACCATCGCGAATGCGCCGAACTCGGCGAGCAGGTGCACACCGATCAACAGGCTCCCGCCGAGAATCGCAAGCCGCAGCTGGGGCAGCACCACCCGGAATAAGACACCTACCGAATCGGAGCCGAGCGCCCGTGCGGACTCTTCGATCGTGGGGTCGAGCCGCCGCAGCGTCGCGGCCACCGGTAGGTACATGAACGGGAAGTACGACAGCGTCGACACCAGCACCCCGGCCCAGACCCCGTGCAGCGACGGGATGACCCCGACCCAGGCGTAGCTGTTGATGAACGCGGGCACCGCAAGGGGCGCGACGAACAGCGGCCGCCAGAATGCGCTGCCGGGCAGATCGGTCCGCTCTACCAGCCACGCAACGCCGACGCCGATGACCACGCACAGCGGCACAGTGACCGCCACCAGAGCCACCGTGTTGAACAGCAACTCACCGACCCTGGGCCGCACGACGAGGTGATAGGCCCTGACCCACCCGATCGACACCGCGGCCCATCCGACATAGCCGAGCGGAATGAGCGTCGCGGCCACCAGAATCGCGACCGTCGCGGTGATCAGGGGTCCGGGTCGCGATGCCTTATCAGGCCCCGAGGCAGGCTCCGCCTGGCGCGACTGGCTCTGATCGTCGGCTCGGCCGACGGCTATTGCGACCACCTATAACAAACCAGCCTTCGTCATCAGGTCGGTCACCTTCTGCGCGTCGAGCGTTGTCGGATCCACCACCGGCGCCTGCAGGTCGGCCAGCGGCACCAGTGCGGGATTCGCGGGCACGCCGCTGGCCACCGGGTACTCGAACGACGTGCCCTTCTCCAGGACCTCTTGTCCGGCCTTGCCGGTGATGAACTTGATGAACTGTTGGGCCTGCTCGGCCTTCTTGCTCGACTTGAGCACGCCGCCCCCCGACAGGCTGACGAACGCGCCGGGATCCTGGTTGCGGAAGTAGTGCAACGCCGTATTGCCGCTCATCTCTTTGGTTTTCGCCTGATCGCGGAACCAGTAGTAGTGATAGATGATGCCGCCGTCGACCTCGCCTGCGTTCACCGCTTTCATCGTCGCGATGTTGTCGTTGTACACCTTCGCGTTGGCCTTCATGCCGGCCAGCCACTGCGAGGTGGCGGCCTCACCCTTGAGTTGCAGCAAGGCGGCGACGATGGCCTGGAAGTCCGCCTTCGTCGGCGCTCCGCCCCAGCGGCCCTTCCATGTGGGCTGCTGCAGGTCCAGCATCGACTTCGGCAGCTGGTCGGGCGCCAACTTGGTTGTGTTGTAGACGAACACCGTGGTGCGTGCGGCGACGCCGGTCCACTTGCCGCTGGCTGGGCGGTACTGCGCGGGAACCTGGCCGATGGTCTGCGGATCCAGGTCGGCGAACAGACCTGCCTTTTCGACGGCGGCCATCGCGGGGGAGTTCTCGGTGAGGAAGACATCGGCGGGCGATTTGCCGCCCTCGGCCACCAGCTGGTTGCCCAGTTCGGTGTCGCCGCCCTGACGGTAGGTGATCTTGATGCCGGTCTCCTTGGTGAACGCGTCGATCCACTCTTTGGTCAGCGACTCGTGCTGGGCGTTGTAGACCAGCAGCTCGTCGGACTGTTCAGACCCTGAGCAGGCAGTCAGGCCCAGCACGACGGCCAGGACTGAAGCGGCTGCCGCGATCCGGCTCCAACGTCGTCGCATCCAGCAGGTCCCTCCGTGGTAGGCGGCTTTAGCGAAGCTTTACCTAATGAAACCTACCCTTCCCCGTGACACGGCCCGCGGCCAACGGGAGCTTCTGCTCGAAAAATCGTCCGACAGTCGAGCAGGAGCCCACGGTCGCGGTGACAGGGGCCGACTACATGCGGCCGTAGCGACTGCGAACGAAGCTGTAGGCGCCGAAGGCCGCGATGCCCACTGCGGCGACGATCAACAGCACCTTCCCGAACGGGGCGTGGCCGAGTGTCTTGACCGCAGCGTCGAACCCCGTGGCCTTCGACGGGTCGGCCTGCAGGGTGGCCACGATGACCAGAACGCCCGCGCCGGCCAGCACGACGCCCTTGGCGACGTAACCGGCGACGCCGACGAAGGTCACCCCGGTTCCGCCGCGGACGCGCAGATCCTTGAAGAACTTCTTACTGGCCCCTTTGTAGACGTGGTATCCGCCGACGATGATGAGGCCCACCGCAACGGCGATGAGAATTCCTCTACCCCAACCGGTTTGCATCATCTGCGCGCTCAGGCCGGCATTCTGCTGACTACTCTGTTGGCCGCTTCCCATCGCGAAACGTGCCGCGGAGAATGCGATCGCGAAGTTGACCGCGGCTAGGCCAAGCGGTTTCGCGCGCTTCCACGCCGGGGTGTCGTCCCGATAAGGCCCAGACCCTTCTCCGGGTTTGGCGCCGACGATCGACTCGGCGATGCGCCACAAGCCGAGCGCCACCAGTCCCGCCGCGACGATCCACAGGATCACCGCCCCGCCGGTGTGGCCGGCCAGGGTGGCCAGTGCCCCGGACTGATCCGCGTTGCCACCTGCGCCGAACGCGATCTGGGCGATGATGAAAGCGACGATGAGGTGCAGCACCCCGCTGACGGCGAATCCCGCGCGGGCGGCGTACTCGAAAGCGTCGCTGTCGGTTGCCCTGTCGACCGCGCCGTGCACTGAATTGTCGACCATGGCGCTGCGTATACCCCGCTTTTTACGGCGGCGAAACCGTGCGGTCGGCAAATGTGGACAAGACTGCGGCGGGGGATGAACCTTCGCCATTGTCGGTGCCGACTCAGATCGTGGCGACATGACGACGTTGACCCGCGCTGAACTCGGCGCACTCGGCGAACAACTCGCCGTCGAGCATCTGACCTCCCTCGGGCTGCGCGTGTTGGCCCGCAACTGGCGGTGCCGATATGGAGAACTCGACGTGATCGTCGCCGACGACCAGGCGCGCGCCGTGGTGTTCGTCGAGGTCAAGACCCGCACCACCGACCAGTTCGGTGGCGTGACCCACGCCGTGACACCTGCCAAGCTGCGAAGGCTGCGGCGCCTCGCCGGGCTGTGGCTTGCCGCCCAGCACCAGAGTTGGGCCGCTGTCCGCATCGACGTGATCGGGGTGCGCATCGGGCGCACCAGGAGCCCGGAGATCACCCATCTTCAGGCAGTGGGCTGACAACGCTTGAACTGCGCGGTTTGAGCGTCGACCGAATAACCTCATCGGCACGCCGACCGAACATGAGGAGCCGCCATGCCCGACGCGATCGAGCGACTGATGGAGAGCAATCTGCTGCGTGTCTTCAACGAACGCGATGCCGCCCGCCGCAGGGCCGCGATAGTCGAAACCTACTCGCCAGAAGTCCGCTGGACCGATGACGAGGGCGTGTCCGTCGGCCACGAGGCCCTCGACGCGAAAGCGCAAGCGCTTCAGGAGGGGCAGCTGGCCGGGCTGTCGTTCGTCATGGCAGGGACGGTATATCAGACCCGTGGATTCGGTTATCTCGCTTGGCATGTCGTGGCGCCAGACAGCGACGCGCCGATCGTGACAGGGTTCGACGTGGCGCTCGTACGCGATGAGCTCATCACGGATCTGTTCTCCGTCATCACCGCGGCACCGCACTGACCGCTCGGTCCAGCTCGGCAGCTGTGGATAACCGGGCCTCGACAGTCGCGCTGCGGCGGATTCTGTCGGTGGGCCCGCTGAGCCTGGGGCCATGGACAACGGGAGACAACCAGAACCGCCGACTCGCGCCGAGACGTTCGTGGGAGTGGGCTGATGGCTCTCGGGCGAGCCTTCTCGGTGGCAATCCGTGGCCTTGATGGCCAGATCGTCGAGATCGAGGCGGATATCAGTTCCGGGTTGCCCGGTGTACACCTCGTGGGTTTACCGGACGCCGCGTTGCAGGAATCGCGGGACCGGGTGCGCGCTGCGATCACCAACTGTGATCACCAATGGCCGCAGTCCCGGCTCACCCTGGCCCTCTCGCCGGCCACGCTGCCGAAAATGGGTTCGGTGTACGACCTCGCGCTTGCCTGCGCGGTGCTGTCGGCTACCGGAAAGAAGGCGTGGCCACGGCTCGAAAAGACGGTGCTGCTAGGCGAATTGGCACTGGATGGGCGGGTGCGGCCAGTCAAGGGTGTGCTGCCCGCGGTGCTGGCGGCCAAGCGCGAAGGCTGGCCCACCGTGGTCGTCCCCGTCGAGAACCTACCAGAAGCCAGCCTGATCGACCGCGTCGACGTGTGGGGTGTGCACACGCTGAAGCAACTGCACAAGTGGTTGACGGGCGCCGCTGCGCTGGAGGGCCGGATCGAGGCCCCGTCGCCCGCCCCGGAACCCGCCGTCGACCTCGCCGATGTGGTGGGCCAGACGCACGCAAGGTATGCCGTGGAGGTCGCCGCGGCCGGCGCCCACCACCTGATGATGACCGGACCGCCTGGAGTGGGTAAAACCATGCTGGCGCAACGCCTTCCCGGTCTCCTACCGCCCCTGTCGGAAGCCGAGTCACTGGAGGTGACAGCGATTCACTCGGTGGCGGGCATGCTCGCGGAAAGCACCCCGCTGATCACCCAGGCCCCGTTCGTGGCGCCGCATCACACGTCGAGCGTTGCGGCACTTGTCGGCGGTGGGTCCGGGCTGGCGCGTCCCGGCGCGGTGAGTCGCGCGCATCGCGGCGTGTTGTTTCTCGACGAGTGCGCCGAGATCGGGGTCAGCGCGATGGAGGCGTTGCGAACTCCGTTGGAGGAAGGCGAGGTTCGGCTCGCCCGCCGTGACGGCGTCGCGCGCTACCCGGCGCGCTTCCAGCTGGTGCTCGCCGCCAACCCGTGCCCGTGCGCGCCCGCGGATCCGAAGGACTGCGTGTGTCCTTCGACGGTCAAGCGCCGCTATCTCGGCAAGCTGTCCGGACCGCTGCTGGATCGCGTCGACCTGCGGGTCGAAATGCACATGGCGCGGGCGGGCGTGTTCGCGGCGGGCGACGGCGAGTCGACGGAAGCGGTGCGTCAGCGGGTAGCTGCCGCGCGCGCGGTCGCTGAAGAGCGGTGGCGGCCGTATGGCATCCGGACCAATGCGGAAGTCAGCGGTGCACTGCTACGGCGAAACTTCCGGCTCGGGTCAAAAGCGATGGAACCGTTGCGCATCGCGCTCGATCGTGGCTCCCTGAGCATCCGCGGCGCGGACAGAACGCTGAGGGTCGCGTGGACACTCGCGGATTTGGACGGGCGGACGTCACCGGGTGCCGACCACGTCAGCACCGCCCTGAGTTTCCGGCGTGGTGGAGGTGCGCGATGACCGACCCTGATATGCGCGCGCTGGCGTATCTGTCTCGGGTGGCGGAACCGCCGTGCCCGCAACTGGCGGCGCTGGTGGCCGGCGTCGGCCCGGTCGAGGCCGCCGACCGAGTGAAGCGACGCGCCGTCGAGGAGCGCTTGCTGCGACTTACCGAGGCGCGTTACGAAGTCGACTGTGCTGCAGCGGATTTGGCTGAACTGGACCGCTTGGGTGGGCGCCTGCTCACCGCAGAGGACGACGAATGGCCGCTGCTGGCGTTCACGGGATTCAACGGCGTCGATACGACGAAGCGTCCGGAAGGGCATCCGCCGCTGGCGTTGTGGGTGGTGGGTCCTGCGCGTCTGGATACCGTCGCCGAGCGGGCCGCGGGCATCGTCGGAACGCGGGCATCCAGTGCTTACGGCGAGCACGTCGCCGGGGAACTGGCCGCGGGTCTGGCGGAGCGGGATGTGGTGGTGGTGTCCGGTGGCGCCTACGGCATCGACGGGTCGGCCCACCGCGCCGCGTTGGCCGCGGACGGGCTTACCGTCGCGGTGCTGGCAGGCGGCGTCGACGTGCCCTACCCGATGGGCCACGCGGAGTTGTTGCGGCGGATCGGTCGAGAGGGCGTGCTCGTCACGGAGTATCCGCCAGGACTGCGTCCGCAGCGGCATCGGTTTCTGACCCGCAACCGGCTTGTCGCCGCGCTGTCGGGGGCGACGGTGGTGGTCGAGGCGGGTGTGCGAAGCGGGGCCGCCAACACGGCGGCGTGGGCGAAGGCGCTCGGCCGCGGAGTGTGCGCGGTGCCCGGCCCCATCACCTCGTCCACGTCCGTCGGATGCCACATGTTGTTGCGCGGCGATGCCACCTTGGTCACCCGCGCCGACGAGGTGCTGGAACTGGTCGGCCATGTGGGCGAGTTGGCGGCCGACCTGCAGCGGCCGACGTCGCGTCTGGACAGCCTCGCCGCCAACGAGCTTCGGGTCTACGACGCGTTCCCCGCCCGCGGCGCCCGCACCGTCGACGAGCTTGCGGTCGCATCCGGTTTGCCGCCCACGCAGCTGCTCGGGCCGCTTTCGATGCTCGAGATCGCGGGTTTGGTCGTCTGCCAGGGTGGACGCTGGAAACGGGCGCTCCGGTAAGTTGACTCCATGCACAGCGCGACGAGCAGGCTCGTTGCCCGCGTTGTCACCGTGGTCCTGCTCGTCGCCGCGATGACGGTCGTCGGACAGCGGGCGGTGACCGCCCAGGCGGTGACCCCGCCGCGGGACGGCTACGGTTTCGGCGTCGGCGCGCCGATGACCTACATGAGCACCGCCGACGCCGACCGCGAACTCGACGCCGTGGCCAAGACCAGTGCGACGTGGTTGCGGGTGCTCATCGACTGGCATCTCGTCGAACCGATGCCCGGCGCCTACGACTGGGGCTACGTCGACCACTGGGTCAACGGCGCGCGACAGCGCGGCCTCAACGTGCTCGGGCTGATCGCCTACACCCCCGATTGGGCCAGGGCGCCGGGAAGCTACTTCAGCGCGCCGCCCGTGGACCCCAATACATTCGCCGCATTCGCCGAGAAGGTGGTGCAGCGGTACCGCGACCGCGTATCCAATTGGGAGATCTGGAACGAGCCCAACGTTCCGCTGTTCTTCGGGCAGGTGCCCGACCGCGCGGCCCGCTATACCGAACTGCTCAAGACTGCGTATCCCGCCATCAAGGCGTCCCAGCCGGAGAGCACCGTGATCGCCGCGGGATTGAGCCGCGCATGGGCGCCCGACGATCCGCCTGCATTCGTCAAGACGATGTACGAACTGGGTGCGAAGGGTTCCTTCGACGCCATGGCGATGCATCCCTACGTCTATCCCAACGGGCTGGGCATCGACGATCACAACGGGTGGTCGGATGTCGAGCGGGTGCATCAGTTGATGGCCGCCAACGGGGATGGCGGCAAAAAGATCTGGATGACCGAGATCGGTGCGCCCACCAGTGCGCCGTCGGCCGCCGGTGTCAGCTGGGATGAGCAGGCTCGGCAGATCACCGATGTGTTGTGGAAGTCGGCGGAGTCGGGGTTCAGCGGCCCGGTGTTCATCTACTCGATTCGTGACGTAGACACCGCCGACAGGGACAACGAGCAGGACAATTTCGGCGCGCTGTTGACGTCGGACTGGCAGCCCAAGGCCGCAGCCCGCGTGCTGGCCAGGTAGGACGCCACCGACTCGGCTGCACTCGTATCCTCGATGAGGTTGACTAACGAATCTGGAGGAACACAGTGGCAGGGCGACCGTTGAACACGTTCGAGGTGGTGCGCACCGAGCAGTTGACCCCGCACCTGATTCGCGTTGTCCTCGGGGGTGCCGGCTTCGACACGTTCGTCCCCAACGAGTTCACCGACTCGTACGTCAAGATCGTGTTCGTGCCCGACGGCGTCGACGTCGGCGCGTTGCCCCAACCGCTGACGATGGACAGCTTCACCGAACTCCCGCCCAGCCAACGCCCCACGGTGCGCACGTACACGGTGCGCCGAGTCGACGACGAGCGCCGCGAGATCGCCATCGACTTCGTCGTACACGGCGAGCACGGTGTGGCCGGCCCGTGGGCGGCGTCGGTGACCCCGGGACAACCCGCATACGTGACGAACGCCAACGGTGCGTACTCGCCCGACCCCGCGGCCGACTGGCACCTGTTCGCAGGCGACGAGGCGGCCGTCCCGGCCATCAGCGCAGCGCTGGAAGCGTTGCCCGACAACGCGGTCGGTCAGGTTTTCATCGAGGTCGCCGGCCCCGAGGACGAGATTGCGTTGACAGCGCCTTCCGGTGTCGAGGTGCGGTGGATCTACCGCGGGGGCCGAGCCGACCTGGTGCCCGAGGACACCGCGGGCGACCACGCACCGCTGATCGCGGCGGTGAAGGAGGCCGCCTGGTTGCCCGGGCAGGTGCAGGTCTTCATTCACGGGGAGGCGCAGGCCGTCATGCACAACCTGCGGCCCTACCTGCGCAAGGAACGCGGCGTCGAGGCCAAGTGGGCGGCGTCGATCTCCGGTTATTGGCGGCGTGGCCGCACAGAGGAGACTTTCCGCCAGTGGAAGCGCGAGCTGGCCGAGGCGGAAGCGTCGGTCTAGAACCAGCCCGCGTTGGCGTCCACGGTGGTGCGGTCCAGACTGGCCAGCAGATCGAACTGCGGACCGGTTTTCGGTAGTTCGTAGGCGTAAAAGTACTGAGCCGCAGCGCGTTTGCCGTCGTAGAAGTCGCCGCGATGATCGCTGACGGCGATCAGCTGTTCGAGCCACATCCACGCCACCACCACATGTCCGGCGGCCTCCAGGTAAACGGTCGAGTTGGCCAGTGTGGTCGCGACGTCGCCCGCGGCCCACAGCGTTGCGGTCACGTCGACCAACCGCTGCACCGCCCGGCGCAACTGCTCGGCGTAGCCCGCGGTGCTGTCGGACTGCGAGGCCTTGTCGATGGTGGCGTTGATCCGCTCGGCCAGCAGACTCAGGCCCGCACCGTCGGCCATGACGACCTTGCGCCCCAACAAATCGAGGCCGTGAATGCCGTGTGTGCCTTCGTGAATCGCATTCAGGCGGTTGTCGCGGTAGCACTGCTCGACATCGAATTCCTTGGTGTAGCCGTAGCCGCCGTGCACCTGGATGGCCAGGCTGTTGGCCTCCAGACACCACTGCGACGGCCAACTCTTGGCGATCGGAGTCAACACCTCGAGCAGCAACCGGGCGCGGTCGCGATCGGCCCCGATGCTGGTGCGCCCCTCGTCCACCAGCATCGCGCAATACAGGCCGAGCGCGAACGCGCCCTCGACATATGACTTCTGCGCCAAGAGCATTCGCTTGACGTCGGCGTGCTCGATCAACGTCACCGGCGCCCGCGAGGGATCCTTGTCGTCGACCGGGCGGCCCTGGGTGCGCTCCTTGGCGTACTCGACCGAGGCCAGGTAGCCGGCGTAGCCGGTCGCCATCGCCTGCAGTCCCACCGCCATCCGGGCCTCGTTCATCATGTGGAACATGTAGGCCAGGCCCTTGTGCTCCTCGCCGACCAGATAGCCGACGGCGCCGGCTTCTGAGGCGGGGCTGTGCGTGCCGTCGCCGAAGTTCAGCAGCGCGTTGGTGGTGGCGTGGTTGCCCATCTTGTGGTTCAGGCTGACCAGGGCGACGTCGTTGCGGGTGCCGTCGGGCAGAAACTTCGGGACGATGAACAGCGAGATGCCCTTGACACCAGGTCCGCCTCCGGGTGCCTTCGCCAGCACGAGATGCACGATGTTCTCGGTGAGTTCGTGGTCGCCGCCGGTGATCCACATCTTGGTTCCGGTGATGCGGTAGGTGCCGTCGGCGGCGGGAACCGCCTTGGTGGTGATGTCGGCCAGCGACGAACCCGCGTCGGGTTCCGAGAGGCACATGGTGCCGAAGTAACGGCCCTCGAGCATCGGGCGCACCCAGGTGTCGATCTGCTCCTTGGTGCCGTACTCGACCAACAGGTTGGCGTTCCCCACGGTCAGGAATGCGTACGACGTCGTGCTCGGGTTGGCGGCCCGGAAGAACGCCATCGACGCCTGGGCGACCACCATCGGCAGCTGCATACCGCCGACCGCCTCGTCGAACGATCCGGCCAGCAGGCCCGCTTCGCTGAAGGTGCCCAGAGCGTCTTTGATCTCGTCGATCAGCACTACTTTGCCGTCGGGCCCGACCGTCGGCTCGCTCTGGTCGCCCTTCTTGTTATGCGGCGCAAAGCATTTCGCGGCGATGTCGGCGGAAAGATCCAGCACGGCGTCAAAGGTGTCGCGGGAATGCTCGGCGAAGTGGTCGCGCTTGGTCAACTCCACCACGTCCAGCCACTCGTAGAGCAGGAAGTCGACATCACGCCGCGAGAGGAACTCCGCCATGTCGGGGACAGCCTTTCCGAGGGGTAGGTGGACATTAGCGATCGCTCATTTTATGAGCGCTCGCTTATGATGCGCCGACCGTGACCGGAAGTCAAGTACGTGTAGGATCCGACCGTCATGACCATCGATCGAGCTGCGGATTCAGCTGCGGCGGAACGTATGCGGCGCGCCGCCATAGAGGCGTTCGCGGAGTCCGGCTACGGGGGCAGCTCGACCCGGCAGATCGCCAAGCGGCTCAACATGAGCGCCACGGCGATGTACCCGCACTACCGCTCCAAAGAGGAACTGCTCTACGCCATCGCGCTGGAGGGCCACAGCAGCCTGCTCGCGGCGCTGAAACGCGCCGACGATCCGGGCGCCGGATTCACCGCGCGACTGCGGGCTGTGGTGGCGGCGTTCGCCTCCTGGCACGCCGAGAATCACAAGCAGGCCCGCGTCGTGCAGTACGAACTGCACGGCCTGACACCGGCGCACTACCGGACGATCGCCCCGCTGCGTCACCAGGCGACCGACGTCATCAGCGGGATCGTGGCGGGCGGGGTGGCCGCGGGCGAGTTCGACGTCGACAACGTCGACGAGGTGGTGATGGCGATCTCGTCGTTGTGCGTGGACGTGTGCCGGTGGTTTCCGTCCCGCCAGCATCGCGACGCGCAGAAGTTGGGGCAGGTGTACGCCGGGGTGGCGCTCCGTTTGGTTCGGTGAACGACGCTGCGGGTGCCGGACTGGCAGGCTAAGGGCATGGCATTCGGCGATTACCAGTTCGAAATCTATCTGCGGGGGTTGTCGGGCATCGTGCCGTCGCTCCCGATGTCGTTCGCGGGGTGGGAGGCCAAGGCGGAGGCCGCGATGCCGCCGTCCATCTGGTCGTACGTGGCCGGCGGTGCCGGCGACGAACGCACCCAGCGGGTGAATCGCACGGCGTTCGACAACTGGGGCCTGATGCCACGGATGTTCAACGCGCAGCGGGAGCGCGACCTGTCGGTGGAGGTGTTCGGGCTGACGCTGCCGTCGCCGATGTTCATGGCCCCGATCGGTGTCACGGGTATCTGTGCGCAGGACGGCCACGGTGACCTCGCGACCGCGCGGGCTGCCGCCCGCACCGGCGTGCCGATGGTCATCTCGACGCTGACCGAGGACCCTCTGGAAGATATTGCCGCCGAATTCGGCGACACCCCAGGGTTTTTCCAGCTTTACACACCCACCGATCGTGACTTGGCGGCCAGCTTCGTGCAGCGCGCCGAGGCCGCCGGATACAAGGGCATCATCGTCACGCTCGACACCTGGGTGCCTGGCTGGCGCCCGCGTGATCTGTCCACGTCGAACTTCCCGCAACTTCGCGGTCGCTGTCTGGCGAACTACACCAGCGATCCGGTGTTTCTGGCCGGCCTGCAACAGACACCCGAAGAGAACCCGCAAGCCGCGGTGCTGCGCTGGGTGTCGCTGTTCGGCAATCTGCTGACATGGGACGACCTCCCATGGCTGCGCTCGCTCACCGACCTGCCGCTGATCGTCAAGGGCATCTGCCATCCCGACGATGCCCGTCGCGCGCGCGACGGTGGGGTGGACGGGATCTACTGCTCCAACCACGGCGGCCGTCAGGCCAACGGCGGGATACCGGCCATCGACTGCCTCCCCGGCGTGGTCGCGGCCGCCGACGGACTGCCCGTGCTGTTCGACTCAGGCATCCGCAGCGGTGCCGACATCGTCAAGGCACTGGCGCTGGGTGCGACGGCGGTCGGTGTCGGGCGCCCGTTCGCATACGGGTTGGCGATCGGCGGCGAGGACGGCGTGGTGCACGTGTTGCGTTCGCTGTTGGCCGAGGCGGACCTCATCATGGCCGTCGACGGTTATCCGACGCTGAAGGATCTGACACCCGACGTGCTGCGGCGCGTCACCTGAGACTCGGCGGCAGGTTCTGCGACCGTAGGGGAGTGGAGGCACTGCTCGAAGAGTTCGACGAGTATCTCGCGTTGCAACGTGGCCGCTCCGAGCACACGCGCCGGGCGTATCTGGGTGATCTGCGCTCGCTGTTCGACTTTGTCGCCGAGCGAATTCCTGGCGGGGACTTGGACAGGCTGAGCCTTGCGTTGTTGCGGTCGTGGCTCGCCGCGCAGGCGTCCGCAGGCGCAGCGCGCACCACGCTGGCGAGACGGACGTCGGCGGTCAAGACCTTCACGGCGTGGGCGATGCGGCGCGGGCTGCTGGCGAGCGATCCGGCCACCAAGCTGCAGATCCCGAGGGCGCGACGCACCCTGCCGTCGGTGTTGCGGCAGGATCAGGTGATGGATGCCATGGCTGCGGCGAAATCCGGTGCACAGCAAGGCGATCCGCTCGCGCTACGAGACCAGCTGATCGTCGAGTTGTTGTACGCGACCGGTATTCGTGTCAGCGAGCTGTGCGGGCTAGACATCGACGACGTCGACCAGTCCCGCCGCCTGTTGCGCGTCCTCGGCAAGGGCAACAAACAGCGGACGGTGCCGTTCGGTGAGCCGGCGCAGGCCGCGTTGACGGCGTGGCTGGCCGATGGGCGCCCGGAACTGGTCACCGCGGATTCCGGGCCCGCGCTGCTGCTCGGCGCGCGCGGCCGCCGACTGGATCCGCGGCAGGCCCGCACCGTCGTGCATCAGACCGTCGCCGCGGTCGACGGCGCGCCCGACATCGGCCCACATGGGCTGCGGCACAGCGCCGCAACGCATCTACTTGAAGGTGGCGCAGACTTGCGGGTCGTGCAGGAACTTCTCGGCCATTCGACGTTGGCCACCACGCAGCTGTACACCCACGTCACGGTCGCTCGCCTACGAGCCGTCCACGACCAGGCCCACCCACGGGCGTGATCCCGGAATCGCTAACGAAGCAGCGCAATGACTTTCGCGATATCCGGCATCGCCGACTCGCGTCCGATCCATTCGTCGAACACCGTCCAGTAGCTGACTCCGAACCGTTGTTGACGCTCGACAAGCGCCTCGGCCATCTGCTCGTGCGTGCCAAGCAGGACGAAGGGGGAATCGAGCACGAACTCCGGCGAGATGCCGCCGAACACCGCGGCCAGTTCTGCTGCTGATGCGTCACGGTCGTCGGTGTGCACCACGAACTGGATCAGCACGTTGAGCTCGACGGCGTCGAATCGGTCACCCGCGGCCTCACGGACCACGGCGATGCGGTCCAAGAGTCCGCCCGCGTCGAAGTGGGTGAGACTGACCTTCGTCGCGTCGCGGTTGTGGGTGAAACCCGCCAGCCCGGCGATGTCGGCCGCTCTGCCCGCAAGTTGCAGCACGCGTGTGCCATTGCCGCCGATCAGCAGAGGGACCGGCACACCCGGCGCGGCAACCAGTTCGCCTGCCGCCGCGCGCACGCAGTAATGCGCGCCGTCGACGTCGACGGCCTCGCCGTCAAGCAGCGGGCGAATGACGTCGACCGCCTCAATGAGCCGGTCGACGCGTGTGCCACCCGAGTCGAATCGCAGTCCTGCGGCGTCGTATTCGGACTTCATGTGCCCGGCGCCGAGACCCAACTCGAAGCGGCCACCGGAGAGGGCGGCCACGGTCGCGGCTTCGCGTGCGGTCTCGACCGGATGGCGAAAATCGTTGTTGAGCACCAGAGTCCCGATGTGCAGACGGTTCGTGGCCGCGGCGGCGCCCGTCGCTCCTGCGAATGGCGACATCGATGCGACGAGATGATCGGGGATGGTCAGCACATCGAACCCGGCGTCTTGCACCGAGTTCGCGAATGCGCCGAAGTCGGTGCCACGGGGCAGCGCGGTGTGCAGACCGAAGCGAAGCGGGCGTGAGCGATGAGCGTCGGTGGTCATCAGGACGACGGTAGGCGCATCAGCCGTGCAGCGGCTTCAACCTGACCGGGGTGCCGAGCACCAGGCCCAGCGGGTCGACGTAGTCCGCTCGCGACGCCGCACCCCACATCGCGCCCCAGTGCAGACACGCGGCGGCAACACAACCGGCATGGCCCGGCTCGAGCCTGCCGACGACCGCGCCGGCGTCGACCCGTTGGCCCGGCCGTACCGTCGCGCGCACCGGCTCATAGGTGGTCCGCAGTCCGCCGGGGTGCGCGATCGAGACGAGCGGCCGGCCCGCCAGCTCCGCGGCGAATACCACCGTGCCCGTGGCGGCCGCATGGACGGGCTGGCCCGGCCTGGCCGCGAGGTCGACGCCGCGATGGCCGCGGTTCCAGTTCGGCGACGGTGCGTCGAACATCCGCAGAACAGGTGGTCGCGGCCGCAGCGGCCAATCCAGCCTGCCGTCGTCGGCTGCTGCCGGTGCGGCAGCGACCATGACCATGACCATGACCACCGTGATCCATCGCATCTGACCAGCTCAGCGGGGCGCGGCCGGTTTGCGCCAGTGCGCTGGGACGATCTGTGCAGCGCCGGGCCACTGTGGAAAAAGCACCCCTGTCCAGCGTGTAAACTGCTAACCGCAGCTCGCAGAGCGGGCTGACTTCGCGTGTCTACACATGACCCGGTTCGTCAAGGTCATATCCGGATGTCGTCGGTCCCTTCTCCGGAGGGTTCGGCATCTGAGCAGACACCAGGGCTCGGCGCCAACCGGCGCCGCGCGTCAACCGACGAAAAGGAACCATGGACTCATGGCTGTTGTAACCATGAAGCAGCTGCTCGACAGCGGCACCCACTTCGGGCATCAGACCCGGCGCTGGAATCCCAAGATGAAGCGGTTCATCTTCACCGACCGCAACGGCATCTACATCATCGATCTGCAGCAGACGCTGACCTACATCGACAAGGCGTACGAGTTCGTCAAGGAGACGGTGGCGCACGGCGGCAGCATCATGTTCGTCGGCACCAAGAAGCAGGCGCAGGAATCGATCGCCGAGGAGGCGACCCGCGTCGGCATGCCGTACGTGAACCAGCGCTGGCTTGGCGGCATGCTCACGAACTTCTCGACCGTGCACAAGCGTCTGCAGCGCCTCAAGGAACTCGAGGCCATGGAGCAGACCGGTGGCTTCGAGGGTCGCACCAAAAAGGAAATCTTGATGCTGACCCGCGAGAAGAACAAGCTCGAGCGCAGCCTCGGCGGTATTCGCGACATGCAGAAGGTGCCGTCGGCCATCTGGGTGGTCGACACCAACAAGGAGCACATCGCCGTCGGTGAAGCCCGCAAGCTGGGCATCCCGGTGATCGCGATCCTCGACACCAACTGCGATCCCGACCAGGTCGACTACCCGATCCCGGGCAACGACGACGCCATCCGGTCGGCCGCGCTGCTGACCAAGGTCGTCGCCTCGGCGGTCGCTGAGGGCTTGCAGGCCCGTGCCAACGTGGGCCGTGACGGCGACAAGCCCGAGGCCGATTCCGCCGAACCGCTCGCCGAGTGGGAGCAGGAGCTGCTGGCAGGCGCCACGGCGTCGACGGAGACGGCCGGGGCCGAGACTCAAACCGAACCCAAGATCACGGAAGGCTGAGATGGCGAACTACACCGCTGCCGACGTCAAGCGACTTCGGGAGCTGACCGGCGCCGGAATGCTCGACTCCAAGAACGCGCTGGTTGAGGCCGACGGCGACTTCGACAAGGCCGTCGAACTGCTGCGCATCAAGGGCGCCAAGGACGTCGGCAAGCGCGCCGAGCGCGCGACCGCCGAGGGCCTGGTGGCCGCCAAGGACGGTGCGCTGATCGAGCTGAACTCCGAGACCGACTTCGTCGCCAAGAACGCCGAATTCCAGGCGGTTGCGGATCAGATCGTCGCGGCGGCCGCCGCTGCCAAGGCGACCGACATCGACGCGCTGAAGGCGGCTCGGGTTGTTGGCGGGGCCGGCGACACCACGGTCGAGCAGGTCATCGCGGACTTGAGCGCGAAGATCGGCGAGAAGCTGGAACTGCGTCGCGTCGCCTACTTCGACGGCACCGTGGAGACCTACCTGCACAAGCGGGCTTCGGACCTGCCGCCCGCTGTGGGTGTTCTCGTCGAGTACGAAGGCTCCGACAAGGAGGCCGCGCACGCGGTCGCGCTGCAGATCTCCGCGCTGAAGGCCAAGTACCTGACGCGTGAGGATGTGCCGGAGGACATCGTCGCCAATGAGCGCCGCATCGCCGAGGAGACCGCCCGTAACGAGGGCAAGCCCGAGCAGGCGCTGCCCAAGATCGTCGAGGGCCGCGTGACCGGCTTCTACAAGGACGTCGTGCTGCTCGATCAGCCGTCGGTGTTCGACAACAAGAAGACCGTCAAGGCGCTGCTCGACGAGGCAGGCGTGACCGTCACCCGCTTTGTGCGGTTCGAGGTCGGCCAGGCGTAACGCCGCGAAACCACACGCGAGGGCCCCTGGGATTCCAGGGGCCCTTTGCGTCGGCAACCATGCACGCGGTACGACTTGGTACCGTCTGGGCCATGGTTCGCATCCACGCCTTCGGCGATGACGCCCTCGGCGATCACGACGCTGTCGGTCTCGTCGAGCAACTCCGCGCACGCGAGGTGTCGCCGCGGGAGTTGGTCGAGGCCGCCATCGCGCGCACCGAAGCCGTCAATCCAACACTCAACGGTCTTGCGTTCGAGGCCTACGGCCGGGCCATGGCCAGGGCCGACGCCCGGCGTCAGTACGGCGGCTACTTCGACGGAGTGCCGTCTTTCATCAAGGACAACGTGGCCGTCGAGGGCATGCCGACGATGCAGGGCTCTGACGCCTGGGAGCCGCGCCCGCTTCCGGCCGACGGTGCATGGGCGAAGGTGTTCCTCGGCACCGGCCTTGTCCCGCTGGGCAAGACGCAGATGTCGGAGTTCGGCTTCAGCGGCGCGGCCGAGCATCCGCGGATCGGGCCGGTGCGCAATCCGTGGAATACGGAGCGCACCGCGGGTGCCTCATCGTCGGGGTCGGCGGCGTTCGTCGCCGCGGGTGTGGTGCCGATCGCTCACGCCAACGACGGCGGCGGCTCCATTCGAATCCCGGCGTCCTGCAACGGATTGGTCGGCTTGAAGCCGACTCGCGGACGGCTGCCGCTGGACAAGGAGACCGCCAGGATGCCGCTGCACATCGTCGCGAACGGGGTGGTGACTCGCTCGGTGCGCGACACTGCGGCGTTCCTGCGGGAAGCCGAACGCATCCATCGCAACCCGAAGCTGCCCGCGATCGGCGACGTCACAGCGCCGGGATCGCCGCGGCTACGAATCGCGTTCTGCACGAAATCGATCATGCGAGAAGCCAGTGCCGAGATGCGCGAGCTGACGCTGAAGACGGCCGCGCTTCTGGAGGAGCTCGGCCACCAGGTGACCGAGATCGACAATCCCGTGCCGGAGCGGTTCAAGGACGACTTCCTGACCTACTGGTCGTTCCTGGCATTCTCGATCGTGCGCAGTGGCCGACGGATGTTCGGCCCGAGCTTCGACCGCGGCAAGCTGGACAACCTGACGCTCGGCCTCGATCGCATGGCGGCCAGGAATTTGCACCGGGTGCCCCTGGCCATCGCGCGACTTGCTCGCTCGCGCCGCCTCACCGAACGGTTGTCCGGCGAGTTCGACGCGGTGCTGATGCCGACGCTGGCCGAGGACACCCCACCGGTCGGATATCTCGATCCGACTGCGGACTACGACCAGATCATGAACCGGCTTCTGGAATGGGTGGCGTTCACCCCGTTGCAGAACGCGACCGGCGATCCTGCGATATCGCTGCCTCTTGGGGAGTCCGCTTCGGGCATGCCGGTCGGCATGATGCTCTCGACGGTATGGGGCGGCGAAGCGCGACTCCTGAAATTGGCATATGAGCTCGAGGAGGCGCGGCCCTGGGCCAAAATCCAGTCATGACGCGCGACTACGTCCTGGACCCTGGTTTCGGCGAGGAGCGCGCCAGGCTGGCGGGGATGGAGGCGCTGTGGGACCCGGGCAGCCAGGCGCTGCTCGACGAACTCGGCGTCGGCCCGGGTTGGACATGCCTCGAGGTCGGTGCGGGTGGTGGATCGATGGTCGAGTGGATGGCTTCTCGCGGCGCCCACGTGACAGCGATCGATATCGACACTCGCTTCATCGACCACCTGGCGTCGGATTCGATCACGGTGTGCCGCTTCGATCTTCGTTGCGGTGACCTGCCCGAGTCCGCCTACGACCTGGTCCACTCGCGGCTGGTGCTCGAACATCTCGCCGATCGCAAACAGATTCTCGACCGATTGGTCGCCGCACTGAAACCCGGCGGGTGGATGGTCATGGAGGACTACGACTGGACCAACTACGGATTCGAGGACGGCACCCGGGAGTTCAGCGAGATCGGCGACGCCATCGTCGATTTCATGACGGCAGCCGGATTCGAGCGCGACTACGGACGCCGACTGGTCGGCGACATGGAAGCCGCGGGGCTCACCGATATGCGTGGCGAGGGCCGCGCCAGGTTCATCGAATCGACATCACCGGGCTTCGACTTCTTCCGGTTGACGTTCGAAAGCCTTCGTGAAGCCGTCGTGAAGTCTGGACGACTCTCTGCCGGCCAAGCCGAGGCCGCGGGGAGCTTCTTCGCAGAGGACCGCCGGATGCTCACCCCGATGATGATCGCCGGGATCGGCCGCAGAGCCTGACTCAACTCACCGGGGTCAGCGGCGGCTTGCCTGCGAGGACCGCCGCCGCGTTGTCGATGGCCAGAATGCCCATCGCGTCGCGTGTCGCCTCGCCTGCACTCGCGATATGCGGCGTGACAACGAGATTCGGCGCTTCGAGCAACGCAGGGTTGACGTGTGGTTCGCCCTCGAAGACGTCGAGTGCCGCGCCTGCGATCTGGCCGGCTGTCAGTGCATCGATGAGCGCCGCTTCGTCGACGACGCCGCCGCGGGCCGTATTGACCAGATAGGCGGTGGGTTTCATCGCCGACAAGGCCGCGGCGTCGATCAGGTGTCGCGTCTGCGAGGTGAGCGGGGTGAGCACGCTGACGACATCGCTGTCGGCAAGCAGGGTCGGGTTGTCGACGAAGGCGACGCCGTCCTCCTCGGTCCCGGGTTGGCGGCTGCGCGCCGACGCAATGACCGTCATGTCAAATGCCTTGGCGCGCTGCGCGACAGCCCGGCCGATGCGGCCGTAGCCCAGGATGCCCAACGTTGCGTCGGCACTGATGTCGAGGCCGACGAGCATCCGCGGTCCCCACACCCACGACTGTCCGGAGCGGAGGAATCGATCGCCCTCGACCACGCGCCGAGTGGCGGCGAGGATGAGGGCGAAGGTGTGATCGGCGGTGGCGCGATCAAGTACGCCGGGCGTGTTCGTGACTGTGACGCCGGCCGCCTGCGCGGCGGCGACGTCGATGTTGTCATATCCCACAGCGACATTCGCGATGACCTTCAACTGCTTTCCCGCCGCCGCGAGCAGTTCGGCGTCCACTCGCTCGGTGAGCGTGACAACGGCGGCGCCGGCCCCGGCGATGCCCGCCGCCAATTCGGCGCGGCTCGGCGGATCTTCGTTGCCCACCCGCAATTCATGCCCGCGCGAGCGAAGATGGGCCATCGCGCGATCGGTCAACAGCCGGGAGACGTAGATCATCGTTGTCCTAGATCGGGTCGGAGCCGAGCGTGGCGAGGATTCGCTTGAACTCGCGCCGTTCTTCGTCGCTCAGATTGGTCATCAAGCGACCCTCGGCCGCACGCACCCCGTCGTCGGTGCGCTTGAGCAGGTCCTCGCCGTCGCGGGTCAGCCGCGCGGGCAGCGACCGCCCAGACGACACGCTGGCCGGCCTGCTGACCAGTCCGCGGTCTTCGAGACCCCGCAGCACCATGTTCATCGCCTGCGGCGACACGTTCAGCGCGCGGGCCAACTCGGCATTGGAATGCCCTGGATATTTCGAGAGCACCCGCATGCACAGGTACTCCGGGAACGCCACCTCCAGGGGATCGAGGACGGTTGCCGTCACATCTGTCTTCAACGGGAGCAGCACCCGGTGTAGCAGGTAACCGAGTGGCTCGTCCTCGAGGTTGTCATCCATATCAACTATATTGACACATATCAAGCACATTGATATACCGGAGGTATGACCCAACCCACACAAGATCTGTTCGAGACCGCATACCGGGGTGAGGCCGAGGAGCTTGGGCTCGGCACCAAACCGCCGTGGAGCATCGGCGAGCCCCAGCCGGAAATCGCGGCCCTGATCGAACAGGGCAAGTTTCACGGTGACGTGCTCGACGTCGGCTGCGGCGAGGCGGCCGTCGACCTGCATCTGGCGGAGCGCGGCTTCACCACGGTCGGCCTGGACCTGTCGCCGACAGCCATCGCGCTGGCCAAGGCCGAGGCGGCCAGGCGCGGGCTGACCAACGCCAGCTTCGAGGTCGCGGATATCAGCGCGTTCGGCGGTTACGACGACCGGTTCGGCACCATCGTCGACTCGACGCTGTTCCACTCGATTCCGGTCGAGGCCCGCGAGGGTTACCAGCAGTCCATCGTCCGTGCCGCCGCGCCGAAAGCGTCCTACTTCATCCTGGTGTTCGACCGCGCCGGTCTGCCCGACGGTCCGGCCAACCCCGTCACAGCGGACGAATTGCGCGAGGTGGTGTCGAAGTACTGGATCATCGATGAGATCCGGCCCGCGCGCATCCACGCCAATTTGCCGGACATCGCGACCGCGCCGATGCCGTTCGGCGACGTCCGCGACGAGGGCAATGGCCGCAAGTCGGTGCCAGCCCACCTGTTGACCGCGCACCTACCCGCGAGCTGATCCGCCACGCACCCCTGACCCCATAGCGGCTTTTCGGCCGTTATGGGGCAGGATTAGGTGCGATCACAGCCGAGGACCTCGAAGGAGTCGGATGGCGGACCCGACTAGCCCCAACGGCAACGAACCATCACTGATCCGGCCGATGTACTCCCGCGTGCTGCTCAAGCTCGGCGGCGAGATGTTCGGCGGCGGCGAGGTTGGTTTGGACCCCGACGTCGTCCACCAGGTGGCCCGGCAGATCGCCGAAGTGGTCCGCAGCGGGGTGCAAGTGGCGGTCGTCATCGGTGGCGGCAACTTCTTCCGCGGTGCGCAGTTGCAGCAGCGCGGCATGGAGCGCAGCCGCAGCGACTACATGGGCATGCTCGGCACGGTGATGAACAGTCTTGCGCTGCAAGACTTTCTGGAGAAGGAAGGCATCGCTACGCGGGTGCAGACGGCGATCACCATGGGCCAGGTCGCCGAGCCCTACATTCCGTTGCGCGCCCGCAGGCACCTCGAGAAGGGCCGGGTGGTGATCTTCGGCGCAGGCATGGGGCTGCCGTACTTCTCGACCGACACCACGGCCGCGCAGCGTGCGCTCGAGATCGGTGCCGAGGTGGTGCTGATGGCCAAGGCGGTCGACGGCGTCTTCACCGCGGACCCCCGGGTCGACCCCGACGCGCAGTTGCTGACCGCGATCAGCCACCGCGAAGTCATCGACAAGGGGCTGAAGGTGGCCGACGCCACCGCGTTCAGCCTGTGCATGGACAACGGCATGCCGATCCTGGTGTTCAACCTGCTTACCGACGGGAATATCGCGCGGGCGGTGGCAGGTGAGAAGATCGGAACACTGGTCACCACCTGACAAGGAGTCACGTTGATCGACGAAACCCTCTTCGACGCCGAGGAGAAGATGGAGAAGGCGGTGGCGGTGGCGCGCGACGACCTGTCGTCGATCCGCACCGGCCGAGCCAACCCTGGCATGTTCGCCCGCGTCAACGTCGACTACTACGGCTCGATGACGCCGATCACCCAGCTGTCGAGCATCAACGTGCCCGAGGCTCGCCTCGTCGTCATCAAGCCGTATGAGGCGAATCAGTTGCGCCACATCGAGGACGCGATCCGCAACTCCGATCTCGGGGTGAATCCGACCAACGACGGCAACGTCATCCGGGTCGCGATTCCCCAGCTCACCGAGGAACGCCGACGCGAACTGGTCAAGCAGGCCAAGGCCAAGGGCGAGGACGCCAGGGTCACCGTGCGCAACATCCGTCGCAAGGCGATGGAGGAACTGCACCGCATCAAGAAGGACGGCGAAGCGGGCGAGGACGAGGTCTCGCGGGCCGAGAAGGATCTCGACAAGACCACGCACACCTACACCACCCAGATCGACGAGCTGGTCAAGCACAAAGAAGGCGAGCTGCTGGAGGTCTAGTGACCGAACAGCACGCGACCCCCGTGGCAGACACTGACGCCGGCCCGACCGAGCCGCCCAAGAAGACATCCCGCGCGGGCCGCGACCTGCCCGCGGCGATCGGCGTCGGCGTCGTCCTCGGCGGGATGGCGATCGCGGTGCTGTTCTTCGCCCCGATCGGCTGGCTGCCGGTGCTGTCGGTGTTCATTCCGATTGCCATGCATGAGGTGGTGCGGCGGCTGCGAGAGGCAGGCTACGCGCTTCCGGTGATACCGCTGCTGATCGGCGGCCTTGCCATGATCTGGCTGACGTGGCCCTTCGGCCCCGCCGGACTGGTCGGCGCCTACGGCGGAACGATCGTCGTATGCATGGTGTGGCGCCTGATCGGCGAGGGGCTCGGCGAGCAGCCGGTGAACTATCTGCGCGACATCTCGGCCACCGTGCTGATCGCGACGTGGGTGCCGCTGTTCGCCAGCTTCAGTGCGCTGTTGATCTTCCAGGATCACGGGGGTTTCCGAACGTTCACGGTGATCGCGACCGTGGTGTTCGCCGATATCGGCGGCTATGTGGCCGGAGTGTTGTTCGGCAAGCACTTGATGGCGCCTGCGATCAGCCCGAAAAAGTCGTTCGAGGGGCTTGGCGGCTCGCTGGTATTCGGCGTCACCGCCGCGGTCTTGTCGGTGGCGTTCCTACTCGACAAGCCCGCGTGGGTCGGTGTGCCGCTGGGGTTGATGCTGGTGATCACCGGTGTGCTCGGCGATCTGGTCGAGTCTCAGGTCAAGCGCGATCTCGGCATCAAGGACATGGGCACGCTGTTACCCGGTCACGGAGGCATCATGGACCGGATCGACGCGATGCTGCCGTCCGCTGTCGCCGGCTGGATCGTCTTGACGCTGCTGGCGTGACACCCGGGCGTTCAGCCAGCACGCGGCGGCGCCTACCACCAGGCCCACGGCGATTCCGATATCCGGCCGTTGGCCGAGCATCAGCCAGGACAGCAGGCCCGCGACGGCGGGAATGACCGCGAACAGCATCGCCACCGCGGCGGCACCGTAGTTGTTGATGGCACGCACGTAAAGCGTCATGCAGAGGGTCGCGTTGAGGAGGACGACGGCCGCGACCGCGCCTGCGGCCTTCCACGGGTCGGTGACCGAGAAGGGCATGACGATGGCCAGCACCGCGACGGGTAGCAGCGCGACACCATTTTGGAGGGCGGCGGTGGCACGGAAATCCACTCCGGTACAGAAGCGCTGCTGGTAGACCCCGCCTGCGGCGAGGCTGAGCAGCGCGACGAGGAGCAGCAGCACGACGGTGTCGACGCCGCCGATGGTGATCAGCCGTCCCGCGCAGGCGGCCAATACCGCGAGGACGCCGAGGACCAGCGCGCTTGCCCGTGCCCACGACAGGCCTTCACCCAGGAACAGCGTCGCGAGCACGGCGGTGACGACGGGGTTCATCGAGATGACGACGGCGCCGAGCACCGCGGGCGCGCCGTGCATCAGGGCCAGATACAGGCAGATGAACTGCAGCGCGTTGGTGAGCAATCCGGTGATCAGCACGTGCACGAGAGTGCGCCCAGTGGGCCATGTCACACGCGAAAGCAATGCCCATGCCGCGAGGATGGCGCCCGCCAGTCCGAACCGGAACACCAGCACGGCCATCGGCGACATCGCTGAAACAGCAAGTGCACCAATGGGATAGCCCAGTGCGTAGAAGAACGTCAGGTTCGACGCGGCGCGCAGCGGCATTGGGGGCAGGGTCATGGTTCCCATGGTTGCGATCAACGCCTGTCACCGCCAATCAATTTCAACCGACCGCAGGTGAGATACTGGCAGGACATGTCTTTGCCCCTGGTCTTCGATGCCCCGCGACGTGCGATGCCGCCGCGGCACTTCGCTGACCTCGATGAGGCGGGCCGCGCGGCAGCTGTCGCGGAGTTGGGCCTGCCTGCGTTTCGGGGCAAGCAGCTTGCGAATCAGTACTATGGGAGGCTGATCGCCGATCCACATCAGATGACGGACCTGCCGGCAGGGGTGCGCGATCAGGTCGCCTCGGCGTTGTTTCCGCGGTTGCTGGACGCCGTGCGGGAGATCGAGTGCGACGCGGGCGAGACGCGAAAGATGCTGTGGCGGGCGGTCGACGGCACGACATTCGAATCGGTGCTGATGCGTTATCCGCAGCGCAACACGGTGTGCATCTCCTCGCAGGCGGGCTGCGGCATGGCATGCCCATTCTGCGCGACGGGCCAGGGTGGGTTGACGCGCAATCTATCGACGGCGGAGATCCTCGAGCAGGTGCGGGCCGCGGCGGTGGAGTTGCGCGACCGCGACGGGGATGGGATCGCGCGCCCAGCGCGCGGTGGCAGGCTGTCGAACATCGTGTTCATGGGCATGGGGGAGCCGCTGGCCAACTACAACCGAGTGATTGGGGCGGTGCGCAGAATCGTGGAGGCACCGCCACAGGGCTTCGGGATCTCGGCGCGGTCGGTGACCGTGTCGACGGTGGGTCTGGCGCCTGCGATCCGCAAGCTGGCCGACGAACGGCTCGGCGTGACGCTGGCGTTGTCGCTGCACGCGCCGGACGACGAACTGCGCGACACGCTGGTGCCGGTCAACAATCGATGGAAGGTTTCCGAAGCGCTGGAAGCGGCGCGGTATTACGCCGACGTGACGGGGCGGCGGGTATCCATCGAATACGCGTTGATCCGCGACGTCAACGACCAGCCATGGCGGGCAGACCTTTTGGGCAAACGGCTGCACGGGGCGCTGGGCCCGCTGGCACACGTCAACGTGATTCCGTTGAACCCGACGCCGGGCAGCGAATGGGATGCCAGCCCGAAACCGGCCGAACGCGAGTTCGTGAAGCGGGTCCGGGAGCGCGGCGTCTCTTGCACGGTGCGCGACACCCGTGGCCGCGAAATCGCCGCCGCCTGCGGGCAATTGGCGGCCGAGGGGTAACTGGTTCGCCGAGACTGTCCCCGGCTTCGCGTAGGCCCTGGGAGATCGCGATCTCGCGTGGAAACGCGATCTCACCGCAGTTTCGGCGTTACCGAATAGGCGCGTTGACGAACCACACGTTCTCCTCGCGGAGATGCCTGCTGCGCCACCCGTCCGGTGTGCGCACCAATTCGTGGTGGTAATAGCCGCCGCACGAACTCATCGATGCCCGTCCCGGCAACTGCATCGGGTTGTAGAACATCGCCCGCACCTTCGCCGTGTCACCGTCGATATCGCTTTCGATGTTGGTGATGTAGTGCATGCTCCACGGGATGACGCCGAAGTTCGCCGCGAACCAATCGACCACCTCGTCGCGATTGCCGACCGCCGCGCCCGCCGACGAATAGTCGATGTACGCGTCCTCGGTGAACACCGACCGATACAACTCCCAGTCTTTGCTGTCGACCGCCCTCGCGTACCGGTACAACAAACCGGCGATCTCGACCTCGTCCGTCAATTCGGCATGCCGATCGTCTTGGCCTCCAGGTACTCCTTGTACCCTTCCTCGCCGTTGCGATAGCCCAGCCCACTTTGCTTGATCCCGCCGAAGGGACTGCCAATACCGAAGTGGCTCTTTCCATTGATCGTGACGTTGCCCGTCCGCATCGCCTTGGCCACCTCGAACGCCCGGTCCACGTCGGCACTGCTGACCTCGCCCGAGAGTCCGTAGATCGTGTTGTTGGCGATCGCGATCGCCTCATCGTCGCTGTCGTACGGCGTCACCGTGAGCACCGGGCCGAAGATCTCCTCCTGCGCCACTTGCGAATCCGGATCGACGTCGGCCAACAGCGTCGGCTGCACGTAATAACCCGTTGGCAGGTCTTCAGGAATGCCGCCACCCGTCACCAGCCGTGCGCCCGAATCCAGGCCACTGCGGATCAGCCCGAGCACCTTCTGCCGTTGCATCTGGCTGATCTGCGGCCCCTGCATGTTGCCTGGCGTCCACGGGTCGCCGACAGGGAAGTTCTCCATCGCGCCCTTGAGTATCGCCAGACCTTCCTCATAGCGACTGCGCGGCAACAGGATTCGACTCGGCAGAATACAACTCTGACCCGACATCACGCACGCCATCATCGCCGCCATCGGCAGCGCGGAATTGAAGTCCGCATCGTCGAGCACGATGTGCGCCGACTTCCCGCCCAACTCCAGCAATGTCTTCTTCACCGTCGACGCTGCCGCGGCCAGGATCGCCCGTCCGGTCGCCGTCGACCCCGTGAACGTGATCATGTCGACGCGCGGGTCGGCCGACAACGCCGCGCCCACCTCGTTTGCATTCGACACCACCACGTTGAACACCCCCGCCGGGATGTCGGTCTCCTCGGCCACGATCCTGCCGTACTCGCTGCCCGACCACGGGGTGAGCTGCGCCGGCTTGAGCACCACCGTGTTGCCTGCCATCAGTGCGGGGACGGTCTCGGCCACGTTGAGGTAAAAGGGCACATTCCACGGTGTGATCGCGCCGACGACACCCACCGGCTCGTAGTGGATCTTGCGTCGCGCGGGACCCAACGGCGTCTCGTGCACCCCGTTGTCGACCAGGTACTCGAACGCTCTTCCGTGCTCGGTCCAGTGCGCGACCTCTGCAATCGGACTCTCTACCTGGCTGCCCGATACCGTGACGGGACAGCCGACCTCGGTGATGAGCACCCGGCGCAGCCGCTCCTTGTTGCGCTCCAGCGCTTCGTGCAGCTGTGTCAGGCAGTGATAGCGGAAGTCCAGGTCGCGCGACCAGTCGGTCACGTCGAACGCGCGCCTGGCCGCCCCGACCGCACGCGCCATGTCCTCGACCGTTCCATCGGTCGCCCTGCCTGCCACCTCCTCGGAGGCCGGATGGATGACGTCAAATGTCGCTTTGCTGCTTGTGATCTGCAATTCACCGTCGATGAGCATCCGCTCGTCACCGGCGAGCACACCGGACTCTGTCTGCACTCCCGACATGGCAGACAGCTTTACAAATTATTGGCAAAGTGTCACCACTTCGGCGAGGGCGAAGCAATCAGGCCTGCTGCTTGATCCCCGCGGCGTGGCGCAGCTGCGCAAGGAATTGGTCGCCATCATCACTGCGCACGATGTAGTGCGAGACCGCCACCCGGATCGCCGTGGCGGCCTTCACCGCTCCGTTCGGGCCCGGCATCAGCTTCTGCAGGCGCGCCCGCATCACTGGAAGGATCCTGCCCAGCTGGGCGATGACGACCTCGGGTTCGATGTCGACCAACCGCACGCCGGAGTACGACTGCTGATACTCGACGATGAACCGCAGCGCGGCGTCCAGCTTCTCGGTGCCCCGTAGCCCCGACGTGGCCCGGCTGATGCCACCGTCGAACATCTCCCGCTCGAACACACCGAATGCGTCGAGCAGCTCACCCTTGGACGCGAACCACCGGTACAACGTCGGCCGCGAGACGCCCGCCTGCAGCGCCACCTCCGAGAGGCTCAGCTTCGTCTGACCGCTGCGGCCGAGCACTTCCGCGGTCGCGACGAGAATCCGGTGCCGCGTCGAGGTGTCCTCAGCGGCGCCGGATGCGTCGGGTAGCGGTTCGTTCACAAGACCTCAATCGGTTTTTCGAGATGATCCTAGATGGTCGATCACCGGCAATGAGCGAATGCGGTCGACAAGCGCGTCGGTGGCGATACGTTGTACACCGTGTCCGGACCGCTGGAGGGCGTCAAGGTCGTCGAACTCGGCGTCTGGGTGGCCGGCCCTGCGGCAGGCGGAATACTTGCCGACTGGGGCGCCGACGTCATCAAGATCGAACCACCCGACGGTGATCCCGCACGCACATTCGGGCGGATGCTCGGTATCGAAGATGGCACCAGCCCGCCATTCGAAATGGACAACCGCTCCAAGCGCGGCATCGTGCTCGAGCTCGGCAGCGACGACGGCCGCGCCACGGCATTCGAATTGCTCAGCGACGCAGACGTTTTCCTGACCAACATCCGTCCCGGCGCATTGAAGAGGATCGGACTCGACTTCGACACGGTCGCCGCACGCAATCCCGGATTGGTCTACGGCCTGATCACCGGCTACGGCGAAAGCGGCCCCGATGCCGACCGGGCAGCCTTTGACGTCGCCGCCTTCTGGGCGCGAGCCGGGTTGGCCCACTTGCTGACTCGCCCAGGTGACACCCCGCCGTTTCAGCGCGGCGGTATGGGCGACCACTCGGCAGGCATGACGCTCGCGGCCGCGGTGTGTGCCGCGCTGATCGCGCGAACGCGGACTCAGAAGGGGCAATTGGTCAGCACATCGCTGTACCGGCAGGGTGCGTACACCATCAGCTTCGATCTCAACACCTTTTTGATGACAGGGCATCCCATCGCGATCGGCCAGCGCGAGACCATGGCCAACCCGTGTATGAACAACTACACGGCAGGCGACGGGCGACGGTTCTGGATCGTCGGCCTGCAGGGCAGTCGGCACTGGCCGGCACTGTGCCGCGCGGTCGGGCGGTCCGACTGGCTGACGGATCCACGCTTCGCATCAGCGCATGCGCGCGCCGCGAACGCAGGCGAACTCGTGGGCGAACTCGACGAGATCTTTGCAACCAAGCCGCTCGAGGAATGGGCCAAAGTCTTTGCCGCAGAACCGGAGTTCTTCTGGTCGCCGATCAACTCCATCGAAGATGTGGTGGCCGATGAACAATTCCACGCCGCCGGAGGCATCGTCTATGTTCCCGACGGAGAAGCCGGCATGCCGATGGTCGCGACGCCCGCCGACTTCCACGGCACGCCCTGCGCGCCGCGATTTGTGGCGCCTCGACTCGGTGAACACACCGACCAAGTGCTCGCCGAACTCAAGGCGCGTGATGCTTGACGCGCGCCGCGTGCCGAAGCTGTTGTAGGAAATCCTTTTCGTCGTCGCTGCGCACCAGATAGTGCGAGACCGCCACACGGACGGCGGTTGCGACGGCAACCGCGGCGTCGGGTCCTGTCGCGAGCCGCTCCAGGCGTGAGCGCATCAGAGGAATGACGCGGGCCAACCGCCGGGTAACCAGGGCCGGTTCGATGTCGATCATCCGCAGCCCAGGGTAGGACTGCTGGTATCCGGCGATGACCCGCAGTGCCGCGTCCAACTTCTCCGCCTTGGGCAGACCGGCGGTCGCGTCGGCGACTGCGCGTTCGTAGTACTGCCGCTCCCACACCACGAACGCATCGAGCAACTCCTTCTTGGAGGCGAACCAGCGGTACAGCGTCGGCCGGGACACCTGCGCCTGCAGCGCCACCTCGGACAGGCTCAGCTTTGCCATGCCGTTGCGGCCGAGCACCTCCGCGGTAGCGGCAAGGATCCGCTCGCGGCTCGAATTGTCGGCCGACGGCACCGTCACAGCTTTACAAAATTTTGGCGAAGTGTCACGCTGTTTCGGTGACAGCGGCAACGATGCATGCGCGCGATTACAGCCCGATCGACATCACGTCGCACGACTTCTGGAGCCAGCCGTTCGCGCAGCGTGACGAAAAGTTCGCCCAGCTTCGAGCCGGCGAGGGCCTGTCCTGGCACCGACCGTTTCCGTCGCTGTTCCCGATGGAGGAGCCAGGCTACTGGGCACTTACGCGACGCGCCGACATCACGTTCGTCAGCCAGCACCCCGACTTGTTCACGTCGGCCGACGGCGTGGCGCTGGACCCCATGCCCGCCGAGATCCAGCACTTCGCGTCGTTCTTCTTGACCATGGATCCGCCCCAGCACACCACCTATCGGCGGCTGATCAGTTCGGCGTTCACACCGCGCAACGTGCGTCGAATCGAAGAGCAGATACACGCGAACGCGGTCGCCATCGTCGACGATCTCGTCGGTGCGGGCAATGTCGACTTCGTCGAGGCGTGCTCCGCGCGGCTGCCGATGCTGACGATCATGGAGATGCTCGGCGTGCCCAAAGCTGATCAGCCGGCGGTGGCGAAGGCCGCCGAGAAGCTGTTCGGCCTCAGCGATGACGAGTACAGCTCGATCGAGGAGCGCGCGCAGGACACCATCAACGAGATCATGCTGCTCAACACCACAGGTCAGGAGTTGGCGAAGTTCCGGCGGGCCAACCAGGGCGACGACCTGATGACGAGCATCGTCAACGCCGAAGTGGACGGGCACCGGCTCACCGACGAAGAGATCGGCGCGTTCCTGATTCTGCTGGCGTCGGCGGGTAATGACACCACCAAACAGACCACCACGCACGCGATGATGGCGTTGGCCGAGAATCCCGATCAACGCGATTGGCTGATGGCTGACTTCGATAACCGGATCGGGCAGGCCGTCGAGGAATTCGTGCGCTACTCCTCTCCGGTTCTGCAGTTCGCACGCTTCGTCACCCAGGACACCGAGATCAACGGACAGCCGGTCAGCGCGGGCGACAAGGTCGGCTTGTTCTACTGTTCGGCGAATCGGGATGAGACGGTGTTCGACGAGCCCGGCAGGTTCAGCCTGCAGCGCTCACCCAATCCGCATCTCGGCTTCGGCGGGGGCGGTCCGCATTTCTGTCTTGGTAATCAGCTCGCCAAGACCGAACTGCGAAACCTGTTCGGCGAGTTGCTCACCCGGCTGACGACGGTCGAGTTCGGTGAGCCGGAACTGCTGCACAGCAGCTTTGTGCACGGCGTCAAGCGCGTCGCCGCGTTCGTCCAATAGGAGGCATCATGCGGGTCGAAGTCGACCTCGACAAGTGCACGGGACACGGGATCTGCGAATCGATCGCCGATGACGTGTTGGAGGTGCAAAGCGACGGCACCGTGCCGATTCACGACAGCGAGCGCCCGGAATCGGACCGTGCGCGCATGCAGCAAGCGGTAACACAGTGTCCCGCAGCGGCTTTGCGGTTGGCTGATTGAGCGCCGAAACTGTATTCCAGCAGACAAAGTTCGAGTAGAGGCGTGCTGGAATACAGTTTCGACGCTCAATGCGGCAGCGCGCGCACCAGCAACGCTGATACCGGTGCTCCGTGCTGGATCGCTGCAGACCAGGTGCTGCGCACCAGATCCGTCGCTATGAAACTTCTCGCCGAGGTTGCCTGTCGCATCGATCAATTCGTAATACGAGTCGCTCACGGCAGGCCGGCTCCCGGAATGTCGACGGTGGTCGCATCGAGTCGCGACAGCCTCGTGCCGACCAGTCGCTCGGGGTATGCGCTGGTGCTCGACAGCATGAAAAGCGTTCGGCGTTGTGGGCCGCCGAGCATGCACGCGATCGCGGTCCGGTCGCCGATGGGGATGCGATCGGTGACCTCGCCGCCGTCGACGATCCGGTCGAATTGGTGGGCCAGCGTCATCGCCGTCCACACGCCGCCTTCGGCGTCGAGGCAGATGCCGTCGGGTGGTCCGTCCAGGCCATCGGCGAAAGTCCTTCGATCGCAGAGGGATCCGTCACAGGCGATGGTGAATGCCGTCAGGCGTCGGCCCGTCGACTCCGCGACGATCAGTGTGTTGCCATCCGGCGTGATGACCATGCCGTTGGGGAAGTCGAGGCCGCGGGCGATGACGGAGACATCGCCGCCGGCACCCAACCGCACGATCGCGCCGTCCGCGCGCGCCTGCGATCCGAGGTATGCGTTGCCGTCGTCGTCGACGACCATGTCGCCGAGGTTCGCGGACACGACATCGGACAGGTCGGCGACGGTCGCCACGGTCTCGCCGTCATAACGCAGTACCTGGCGTTTCTCTGTCGACGCGATCAACAACGACCCGTCCTGACGAAAACCCAAACCCGAAGGAGCGTGCCCAGGGAGCGGAAGTTTGGTCATGTCGCCATGCAGGTTGACCGTGTGCACCGCCTCACCGAGCATGTCGGAGAACCACAGCAGCCCCTCGAACCATCGGGGCCCCTCACCGAAGCTGAAACCGTTGGCCAGCGGGGTCAATGTCGCACCTTTACAAATCACGCCGTAAGTGTCACGCTCGCTAGGTGCCACTGTCAACCAGGTGCGGCGTTCGGCGACGATGAAGCGTTACCACAGCCACACGCTGCTCTACTTGCACGAGACCATCGACCTGGGCTCCGGGGGCGGCGAGCAATTCACCGAGCTGTTCAGTGACGTCTACCACCCGATGATGGAAGACCTCGGGGTGCGGCTGTTCGCCATCTGGGAGACTACGCCCTACAACGGGCATTGGCCGCAGGTGACGATCATCTGGGAGATCGACGCGTTCGCCGACTATGCCCGCATCGGGCGAGCACAGGCGCGTGGCGGCAGCCACGCAGAAACCGCGGCGAAACGGGCGGCGTTGTTGTCCGATATCGGCGCCTCGGGGGAGGGCAGGATCATGTACGCCGGTGCGACCAACAAGACGCTCGCTCAACTGAAGGAGACGAACTTTTCCGCGGGGCTGGTGATCCAGGAGGTCATGCAGACCAAACCGGGTCGCCAGGACGACTACATCCGCGAACTCGAGCGGCTCTACGTGCCGTGGTCGGAGCGCACCGGCAAGCGCTGGCTCGGTTCCTTCATCACGACCTTCCGGTTCAACGAGGTTGATCCATTACTGGGCGCTTGACGGCGACTGGGGCTGCTTCGAAAACCACTATCCGTCATGGAAAGACAGCCCGCCGGCCGAGATCGTCACCTGGATGAGCGTCGCGCCCGCTCTGCGCGACGGCTGGGAGGACTCCATCCTGCGAGCCCTGCCGCCATCACCGCTGCAATGAACACACGGCTACTTCAGAAGTTTTCGTACGATCCGTTCGATCCGGCCGTGATGGCCGACCCGCTGCCGTACTACCGGGTGCTGCGCGACGAACATCCGGTCTACTACATCGACAAGTGGGACACGTACGCCCTTTCCCGATTCTCCGCCATCTGGCAGGTACTCGAGGTCAATGACGGTACGTTCGTGGCATCCGAGGGAACGCTGCCCGCCGCAGCGGTTTTGGAACGGCGCAACGACGGTGCCGCGCCCGATCCGCCCCTGCATCCGATGCCGTTCCACGCTAACTTCGACACACCGATCTACGACAATGTGCGCCGCTGCACATCGGCGCCGTTCCGGCCGCAGTCGGTGTCCGCGCTGGCTGACCGGATCCGTGAGCTGGCCAACCAACGCCTCGATGAACTGCTGCCACGTGGTGCGTTCGACCTGACACAGGAGTACGGCGGGATCGTCGCCGCATCGGTCGTCTGCGAATTGTTGGGCCTGCCAGGCGATCTCGCCCCCGACGTGCTGGCCACCGTCAACGCAGGCAGCCTTGCCCAGCCCGGTACCGGGGTAGAGGTCGCCAACGCCCGGCCCGGTTATCTCGAGTACATCCAGCCCGTGCTGCCGGACCTCGTTGAGCAGGAACGGTTCTGCGGAACGGTCATGCACACGGCGCGCTGGGACCACAACGTCGATCTGCACGATGCCCGCGTCGCGGTCCTCGGCACGGGGTCAACCGCGGCGCAGTTGGTGCCGGAGGTCGCCAAGGTGGCCAAGCGGGTGTACTCCGTGCAGCGATCGCCCACCTGGATCCTGCCGAAACCCGACCGGGCGTACACCGGTCGGGAGAAGTGGATATTCGCCCACGTGCCGTTCGCGAAGAAGGTCTACCGGACGCGGTTGTGGCTGCGAAGCGAGTCCAACATCGCGGTCATCGAGAACGGTAGCGCCAAGACGCAGGAGTTCAAGGGCGTCGCGCTGCGCGCCCTCGAGGCGGCCGTGCGCGACGAACAGTTGCGCCGCAAGCTGACTCCCGATCACCCGTTCGGCTGCAAGCGACTGGTCTTCGCGACCGACTATCTACAGGCGTTGACGCAGCCGCACGTCGAGGTGGTGTCGAGTCCCGCGCGGACGCTACGCGCCCGGTCGCTGGTGACCGAGGACGGCACTGAACTGGATGTCGATGTGGTGGTGTGCGCCACCGGCTATGCCGCGGCCGACTATCTCGGCCAGATCGACGTGACCGGCGAACAGGGGGTGACGTTGCAGGAGACGTGGAGCGACGGCGCGTACGCCTACCTGGGCATGACGGTGCCCGGGTTCCCCAACTTCTTCATGCTGTACGGCCCGAACACCAACGTCGGGTCGAACAGCGTGATTCTCATGCTGGAAGCGCAGGCCCGCTACATCGTGCGCTCGCTGAAACACATGCGGCGCCGGGGCAAGCCGTACATCGCGGTGCGGCGCGCCGTGATGGCCGACTTCACCGCGAAGATCGACGGCTGGATGGCGGACACCGTGTGGTTGACACGGTGCAGCAATTACTTTCGCGCCCCCAACGGCCGGGTGGTCACGCAGTGGCCGCGCAGCGCCAGCGCATTTTGGCGGATGGCGCGCCGCTTCAAGGCCGCCGACTACGTCTTCACCCCCGGCACCGCGAGCGAGGCAGGAGAGCAGGTGAATGCCGCATGGTCGCGGAGCGGTTAGCCCCGGCTCTGCGGCAGTTCGCGGCGGCGCGCACAGACCTGTCGGCCAGCGTCCTCGGGGTCGTCCGAGATTCGCTCAACCAGCGCCGCGCCCAGGCCAGCAGCGAGGTCAACACGGTCGGAGTGGAGATCGAAAACCGCGAGGCGGGCTCCATCCCGGTACGCATCTATCGCGGGGCAGCGCCACCCGCGCCAGCGGTGATCTATTGCCACGCCGGTGCGTTCGTTCTCGGCAACCTCGACACCGATCATCGGCAGTGCGTCGAGTTGGCCCGCCGCGGGCACTGCGCAGTGATCTCGGTCGACTACCGGTTGGCTCCTGAGCACCCGTATCCGGCCGGACTCGACGACGCGGCCGCCGCACTGCTGTGGGTCGCTGACAACGGCGCGAACCTCGGCATCGACACCGCCCGACTTGCGGTCGCGGGCAGCAGCGCAGGGGCAGCGCTGGCGGCGCTTCTGGCACAGCGGGCGGCTCGCGGCGCGGCGCCGCCGGTGGTGTTCCAACTGCTACACCAGCCGGTGCTCGACGACCGCCCGACGCCGTCGAAGGACGAGTTCGTCACCACCCCGGGCTTCGACGGTCCCGCAGTGGGTCAGATGTGGCGGCACTACCTCGCCGACGGCGGGGCACCCGCGGACGCCGTACCGGCTCGCAGTGCCGAGTTAGGCGGTCTACCAGAGGCTTTCATCTCAAGCGCAGAACTCGACCCGCTGCGTGACGAGGCCATCGACTATGCCCTGAGGCTGATGTGGGCCGGTGTGGGCAGCGAACTTCACGTCTTCCCTGGCACGTGCCATGGCTTCGACTCGCTGATCCCGGAGTGGGAGACCAGCCAGCAGCTGTTCGACTTGCAGGGCGCCGCGTTGCGCCGAGCGCTCCACGAGTCGGACGATGACACGATGGAAAGGCGGACAAATTGGACTTCTCCCGCGTAGCGCTCTCCGATGAGGACCAGGCGTTCCGCGACGAACTGCGAGCGTGCCTGCAGACCCTGGTCACCCAGGAGGTGATCGACCGTGACCGGGAAACCGGCGAGAACTTCGACGAAGGTGTGCACCTGGCGCTCGGCGCGAAGGGCTACTTGGCCGCCGACTTCAAGGACGAGGACCACGGCGGCTTCAGCAGGCTGCGCCGCCGCATCTGGAATCTGGAGATCGGTCGGGCGCACACCCCGTGGTTCCATTGGGGAACGACGGCGATGGTGGCGCGGGCCGTCGAACAGTTCGGCTCGGCAGAGCTCAAGGCCGAGGTGCTGCCGGGGGTGTTGTCGGGGCACATCCGGCTCTGCCTTGGCTATACCGAACCTGAGGGTGGATCGGACGTCGCGACGTGCAAGACACGCGCGGTGCGCGACGGCGACGGCTGGATTATCAATGGTTCCAAGATGTTCACGTCGAACGCCCAGAACGCGCAGTACGTCTATCTGATCACCAACACCGATCCGGACGCGCCGAAGCACAAGAGCCTCACGATGTTTCTGGTCCCGCTCGACAGGCCGGGCGTCGAGATCCAGCCGATCCGCACGGTCGACGGCGACCGCACCAACATCACCTACTACAGCGACGTCCACATCGAGGACAGGTATCGCGTCGGCGACGTCAACAGCGGGTGGACTGTACTGCGCGATGCGCTCAACGATGAGCACGGCACGGTCGAACGGCAGGACGACGGTCTGCAGAAACTCGCCGCGATGACCGAACATCTGCTGTTGTTGGCCGAGGCCGTGGATGAGGTGGCGGCCCTGGTCAGCGACGACGACTCGGTGAAGTACCGTCTTGGCCGCAGCATCGCCAGGATGGAGGCCGCGATGAGCAGTCCGGACATGTTCGGCAGGGTGGCCATCGCCCAGACCATGCGCGACGTCGCGCCGGAATTGATGGACATCATGGGCACGGCGGCGGCGTTGTCAAACGAGCGCGCCGAGTACATCTTCCGACTGGCCGGGCCGACGGGTATTTACGGCGGCACCCTTGAGGTATTCCGCAACATGATCGCCCAACACGCACTCGGGTTGGGCCGGCCGCGCTACACGCCCACATCGTCGAAACTGTAATCATCCAGGAGAAGTGCGAGTAAGCGCCTGCTGGAATACAGTTTCGGCCGCGCTACAGCTGAGCGATCACCTCGGACGCCAGCAGTTCGAGCGTTTCGTCGGATCCGCGGTCGTGGGTGAACAGCACGATCTGGCCGAAGCCCAGCCGCCGCAACTCGTGCAGCCGGTCGACGATGGCGCCCGGCGTGCCGATCAGCCCGCCTTCCTCGAGGCCGAATGCGGCTGCGCCGAACCGCTTCTCGGCCGAAGCCAGCACGGCGGGCAGTGACGCGTCGTCGGGAGCCAGGGCCATCACCGCCTCCACCGACAGCACGATGTTCGACGGATCGCGACCGACCTCGTCGCAGAGTGAGCGCAGCACCGACACCTTGTGCTCCAGGTCACCCAGCGCGTAGGTGGGCACGTTCCACACGTCGGCGTAACGCGCCACCAGCGGCAGCGTGTACTTCTCGCCGACCCCGCCGACGACGATCGGAGGCCTCGGTTGCCGCACCGCGCCAGGCTTGATCGGCATGTCCCGGACCGCGAAATGCTTGCCGGTGAAGTCGATGACCTCGTCGGTGAACGCCTGGTGCAGGATTTCCAGCGTTTCGCCCAGCTTTTCGGAGCGCTCACGAAACGTTGCCCATTGCAGCCCGGCCCTGTCGTGCTCGTCCTCGATCGACCCGCTCCCGATGCCGAGTCGAAGCCGGCCCGCCGAGATCTGGTCGAGCGTCGTGGCCATCTTCGCCAGGACTGCGGGATGACGAAACTGGTTGCACAACACCATGTGTCCGACGTGAATGTGTTCGGTGCGGCTCAGCAGCGCCGTGGCCAATGTCCACGCTTCCATCGACGGGTAATCCGGAGCGCCGGGCCCGTAGAGGTGATCGTAGAGCCACAGGGAGTCGATGCCGAGTTCGTCGCATCGTCGGGCCCGGTGCAGGATCTGCTCGTAGGTGAAGCCCATCTGAGGTAGGTAGACGCCGATCTCCGGCTTGCTCATGACCGCAGTCCATTCTTCATGGCTGATGGCGGCCGTGCCGCTTCGGCGGCGGCACCACCTCGCTCATGCCCGACCTCTGTACTTTCTGTGGTTCGCATGGTAACGACATTCTCACAAATCGAGAAGAATGTTCTGAGGCAAGCATCCAGATGAAATACACGGTCACCCACCCGATGCACAGCCATCCGTACAACCCCGAGTTGTTGACGGGGTCTGGCATCGCGACGGTCGCGGCCGCCGCGCAGGCGGCGGGGTTCGACGGATTCGGCTTCACCGATCATCCGGCGCCGACACAGCGGTGGTTGGAGGCCGGCGGACACGACGCGCTCGACCCCTTTGTGGCGATGGGTTTTGCCGCGGCACACACGACGACCCTGCGGTTGATCCCGAACATCGTGGTCTTGCCGTACCGCAACCCATTCGTGGTGGCCAAGTCGGCGGCGACGCTGGATCTGCTGTCGGATGGGCGGTTCACCCTCGGCGTCGGCGTCGGTTACCTCAAACGCGAATTTGCCGCGCTCGGCGTGGAGTTCGACGAGCGCGCCGAGTTGTTCGACGAGGCACTCGAGGTGATCCGCGGCATCTGGACCACCGACGACTTCTCCTACGAGGGGAAGCATTTCACTGCCAGCGGCATCACCGCGCATCCGCGACCGGTGAGCGATCCGCACCCGCCGATCTGGATCGGCGGCAACACCGCCGCCGCACGCAGGCGGGTGGCCACACACGGCGACGGATGGTGCCCGTTCCCGGCGCCCGCCACGCTGGCACAGACGGCGCGCACCGCCCAGATGGACTCGGAAAGCCTTGCCGAGGGCATCGACGATCTGCAACGTCGACTCGAGGCGGCGGGCCGGAATCCATCGACTCTCGACATCAGCTTCACCAACGCCGAGGGCGGAAGCCCCGGCGCCGACGACTTCAACGCCCACGCCTACCTCAGCGGTGTGGAAAAGCTTGCAGCACTGGGAGTTACCTGGCTGCAGGTCAGCCTGCCGGGTGACAACGTGGCGCATGTGCTGGAAACGATCGAACGCTTCGGCGAATCGGTCATCGCACTGACACGCTGAGCGGACTCCGACGTTTCCTTTTCACCGCCGTGGGAACTCCGGCCTAGCCCGGCGCAACTCCCATGGGCAGGCCCGGCACAATCGTCGATAACGCCCAGCACGTCCGCGATAGATCGGGGTTGACCTTGAAATTGGCGTTGAGCAGTGAGGATGCCGCGTTCCGCGAGGAGTTGCGTGAACTCTTCACCACGCAGATACCGGCCGAGATCCGCGACCGCGTGCGGGCCGGCCACCCCCAATTTCCCGACGACATGATGACCAGCCAGCGCATCCTCAACGCGCGCGGTCTGGCCGTGCCGAACTGGCCGGTGGAGTGGGGCGGCAAGGATTGGACGCCGCTGCAGCGGCAGATCTGGATGGATGAGCTGCAACTGGCGTGTGTGCCCGAACCGCTGGCGTTCAACGCCAAGATGGTCGGCCCGGTGATCGCCCAGTTCGGCTCCGATGAACTCAAGCAGCGGTTCCTGCCGTCGACCGCCAATCTGGACATCTGGTGGTGTCAGGGCTTTTCCGAGCCGGAGGCGGGTTCGGATCTTGCCTCGCTGCGTACCACCGCGGTGCGCGACGGGGACACGTACGTCATCAACGGCCAGAAGACCTGGACGACGCTGGGCCAGTACGCGAACTGGATCTTCCTGCTTGCCAGGACCGACCCGAACGCGCCGAAGAAGCAGGCAGGCATTTCGTTCCTGCTGGCCGAGATGTCCACGCCAGGCATCACGCTGCGGCCGATCAAGCTGATCGACGGCAGCTACGAGGTCAACGAGGTCTTCTTCGAAGACGTCCGTGTTCCCGCCGACCAGCTGGTCGGTGAGGAGAACCAGGGCTGGACGTACGCGAAATTTCTGCTCGGCAACGAACGCACGGGTATCGCGCGCATCGGCACCACGAAGGTGTGGTTGGCGCAGGTGAAAGAACGAGCTGGCGACCTGCTCGCCGACCCGATCTTCGCTGCACGCGTCGCCGAAGTGGAGAACCAACTCTTGGCATTGGAGTTGACACAGATGCGTGTCACACGCACGGCGGCCGACGGCAAGCCGAACCCTGCGTCGTCGATCCTCAAATTGTGCGGCAGCCAACTGCAGCAGGCGGCGATGGAGTTGCTCGTCGAAGTGGCGGGGCCGGACGCGCTGCCGTTTGCAGCGGGTGAGGACATCGACACACCGGTGTGGGCGCAAGAATCCGCGCCGAGGTACCTCAATTTCCGCAAGACGTCGATTTACGGCGGCACAAACGAAGTGCAGCGCACCATCATCGCGTCGACGATTCTGGGATTGTGAGCCGGACATGGACTTCGACCTGACCGTAGAACAGCAGCTGTTGCGTGACACGACTCGTGAATTGCTTTCGCGCAGCTACGATATCGAGCGCCTCAACAAGGTGACCGACAGTGAGCTGGGCTGGAGCCGTGAGGTGTGGAATCAACTTGCGGAAGTGGGGATTCTCGGCCTGGGCTTCGACCCCGGCGAGGCAGGCCCGATCGAGGTCATGGTGGTAGCCACCGAGATCGGCAGGCGGCTGGCTCCTGAACCGGTGGCCCACGCCGCCCTGATACCTGGGACACTCATCGCTGAACTGGGCAACGAGCAACAGAAGCAGGTGCTCGACGACGTCGCCTCGGGCAGCAGATTGTTGGCGTTCGCGCATCTGGAGCCGGGGATGCGCCGGCCGTCTGACGACATCGCCACCACCGCACACCATGGACAGGGATGGTCGGTCACAGGTCGCAAGAACCCCGTCCTCGCAGGCGATTCCGCAGATGCCGTGATCGTCAGCGCGAAGCTGCCCGACGGTGGTGTCGGCCTTTTCCTCGTCGACGGATCCGCCACCGAACGGCGGGCGTACCGTACCTTCGACGGCCAGCGCGGCGCTGACATCCATCTCGATTCCGTTGTCGCCGAACCACTCGGCGACGGCGGCGACGCCACCGAGCACATCGCGCGGGCGGTGATCCGCTATCAGTCGACCCTGTGCGCCGAAGCGGTCGGCGCGATGGAGGAGGCGCTGCGGCTGACCACCGAATACCTCACCAGCCGAAAGCAATTCGGGGTGACGCTGAGTAAATTCCAGACGTTGACGCAACGCGCCGCGGACATGTACGTCTCACTCGAGTTGGCCCGCAGCATGAACTTCTATGCCGCGATGTCGATCGCCGACGGCACCTTCGACCCGGTGATCGCGGCGAGGGCCAAGCTGCAGATCGGGCGGTCCGGACGACACATCGCGCAGGAAGCGATTCAACTGCACGGCGGCATCGGGATGACGGCCGAATACCCTGTCGGCCACTACGCCGCCCGGCTCACTGCGATTGGAAACACGTTGGGCACCACCGACGATCACCTTCGGGCATTGGTCGGGCAGATCGGCACCTACGGAACCGTCTTGCTATAGCGCTTGTATGCGCACAAGCGCGCCGAAACTGCGGTCAGATCGCGGTTTCGGCGGAAATCGAGATCTCACCGCAGTCTGGGCGAAAGCGGGTGGGTCAGAAGGCGGCCTCGGGCAGCGTCATGAGGTCGTCATCGAGGTTCTCGACGATGCTGCGGACCGCCGCCAGGTTGGGCAGCATGTTGGCGGCGAAGAACCTCGCGGTCGCGATCTTGCCCCGATAAAACGCCTCGTCGCCCGTGGCCGCCGTCAGCGCGGCGTGGGCCACATTGGCCTGGGCCAGCAGGCGCCACCCGATGATCAGGTCACCGACGGCGAGCAGGTACCGCACCGAGGCGAGGCCGACTTTGTAGATATCCGTTGGCTGTTCAGCCGCCGCCATCAGGTAGCCGGTCATGGTGGCGGTCATCGCCTGGACGTGTTCCAGCGCGGTGCGCAGTTGCGCGCCCTGAGTCTTCAGCTCGGCGTCGCAGGTGTCGATCGTGTTGGTGATCTGGGCCGCCACGTGGGCGAGCGACTCGCCGCGGTCGCGAACGATTTTGCGGAAGAACAGGTCCAGCGCCTGGATCGCGGTGGTGCCCTCATACAGCGAGTCGATCTTGGCGTCGCGGATGTACTGCTCGATCGGATAGTCCTGAAGAAAGCCCGAACCGCCGAGTGTCTGCAGCGACTCGGTCAGCAGCTCGTAGGCCCGTTCCGAGCCCACGCCCTTGACGATCGGCAGCAGCAGATCGTCCACCCGATGCGCCATATCGGGGGTGGCTCCCGACACCAGTTGAGCCACATCGTCGTTCTGGTGGGCTGCGGCGTAGAAGTACAGCGCCCGCAATCCCTCGGCGTACGCCTTCTGCGTCATCAAACTGCGGCGCACATCGGGGTGGTGGATGATCGTCACCCGCGGCGCCGTCTTGTCGGTCATCTGGGTCAAATCGGCACCCTGCACCCGTTCTTTCGCGAATGCCAACGCATTGAGGTAGCCGGTTGACAGCGTGCCCGCCGCCTTGACGCCGATGGTCATCCGCGCGTTCTCGATGACGGTGAACATCTGCGCGATGCCGTTGTGCACGTCGCCGACCAGATAGCCGACGGCCGGAATGCCGTGCGCGCCGAACGTCAATTCGCATGTGGGGGAGGACTTCAGTCCCATCTTGTGTTCGAGGCCCGTCGCGAAGACGCCGTTACGCGGACCGAGTTCGAAGGTCTCGGGGTCGAACAAGAACTTCGGCACGTAGAACAGGCTCAACCCCTTGGTGCCTGGACCCGCGCCCTCTGGACGGGCCAGCACCAAGTGAAAGATGTTCTCGGCGGTGTCGCCGACATCGCCACCGGAGATGAATCGCTTGACACCTTCGATGTGCCAGGTGCCGTCGGGTTGCGCGATGGCCTTGGCGCGGCCCGCGCCGACGTCGGAGCCCGCGTCGGGCTCGGTCAACACCATGGTTGCCGCCCAGCCACGTTCGATACCCATTGCCGCCCAACGCTTCTGCTCGTCGTTGCCTTCGACGAACAGCGCCCGCGCCATCGCAGGGCCCAGCGCCCACCAGAACGCGGCGGACGGGTTGGCGCACACCAGGATCTCGTTGATCGCCCACACCACGGGCGCCGGCGCGGCGATCCCGCCGATCTCTTCGGGAATGCTGACGCGCCACCAGTCCGAATCCTTGATCGCCTGCACCGACTTCGCCAATTCGCCAGGCACGCTGATGGTGTGGTGCTCAGTATCGAAGACGGGCGGATTCCGGTCGGCCGCGGCGAACGATTCGGCCACCGGACCCTCTGCAAGCCGCGCGACCTCGTCGAGCATCGTGCGAACCGTGTCGGCATCGAGATCGCCGTAGCCGTCACCGGCGAGCACGTCGCCGATGCGCAGCACCTCGAACAGGTTGAACTCGATGTCACGGACGTTGGCGATGTAGTGGCCCACGCGATTCCTTCCGCTCGGCAAGCTGTGCAAAGTGTGGCTGAGCGGGGAAAACGTACGCAACCGTAACCAGGCGCAACCTACGGTGACGGAACCGTAGGGTATGAGGTCGGACGTCGATGTGTGACAGGCGTCACACCGAACCCCGGCAGCTCGGCCATCACGTCCGCGCGGGCGCTGTCGAAGCTGAGGAATCCCGCGATCGGCAGGCTTTCCGGCGGGGGATCTTGGTAGCTCCACGCCACATCCTCGATCACCGTGTCGCCGACCACCGCCGCCCAGTACGTCGCGTATCCCTTGTAGTTGCAGTAGCTGCTCGTCGCGGTTCGTCGCAACAAGTCGGTGCGAACCAGGGTGGGATTTACATAGAGGCGGGGATCCAGCGCGGTCTCGAACACGATCACCGTGTCGGTCGTGTCGACCAGTGCCGCGCCTGCCGCGGTGACCCGCAGTCGCCGCTTGGTGGGGCGGCAGTCGACCCGGTGGTACGGATTCGGCGGGTAGTGGACGAGTCGACGCCCTTCCTCCAACCAGGTGTCGACGGCGTCCCACGGCACGTGGACATAGCCCGGCGCGTGCGGTTCGGGGCGCCCGGCGAGGTCGCCGACGCCGTCTGCGGGGAACACGTAGCTGAGTGGGTGGCCGCGTCGGTGCACCAACAACGCCCGCTCGGTGTCGATCACCGTCTGTCCGGCGCGGATGGCCTGTACGCGTCGCGGATGGGGTTCGACGAACACGACATCGTCGGGCAGCGGTGAGGAGAACCAGCCTGCGGGGTCCTCGCTGAGGGGGCCGCGGCCTGCGACGAGACTCATGCCCTCAAATTACGTCACTACGGGCGACCTACGGTGCAAAACACCTGCGACACAACAACGGCGTGAAAGTGCCTATTTCTGGCTCAGCGATTCCAGCCTGGACTCGCCAGCCCGCCCAGCCCGGAGACACCAAGCGGTGCGGGTGCCAACACAACTCGATGCGATGAGGAGTCGTTGGTGAACGTCGAACCCACACAGTTCATTTGAAAACATGTCGGTTTGCTTCATGGAAGATCTGCGCAGAGCGAGGCGTATTAGCAAGTACCGTTCCCCGGCCTGTATCCGTCAACCGCACGCCGGGGACGGCACGGATATTTCGGTGCGATCTCGGCAACGGCCCGGATTGGGTTGCCGGCAACGCTGCAAGAGATCTGTGGATGCCGGAGTCGATTGCCGCTCGGACGGCGAATGACGTTGTCGGGCTGTACTTCACCGTGTATTGCGCTTGGTCCGTGGTCGCATTCGCCTGCCCTGAGGCGGCAGTCGTAATCCTATGAGAACCAAACACTTTCCGGCTGGTCGGCGGGAGGCGTCACGGTCCGATCCTTATGACTGCCTGACACCGGAATGTCAATCTTCTGGAGATTCTCCGATCGAGCGTGATCGCAGTTCACGCCGCCTGCTGGGCCACGGTGGAACGTTGAATAATCCGGGCGCTGCAACCGTTTATGCCAAGGTGGATAACATAGCGATTGTTACTACAAGCATTGATCTGGCTGACTCGACAATTGCCCGCCCGCGGGTTGCGCATCGGAGCTGGTGGATTCGTTACCGCAGCTGGTTCAGCGCCATGGTGCCGCAGCGGACAATACGCACCAGTAAGCCCCAAATCTCGCTGCGCACAGAGTGGTTCATGCAAGACACCTGCATGGCGCGAGAGATGCATCGGCTCTGATGAGACGCCAACGCATTCGACGCTCACACCTTCGGCGCATGGGCCGACCGCGGTCGGCCGGGTATGCACGCTCATGTGACATACCCCCCTTTCCAGCACGCGACCGAAGAGTATGGTCGTGCCGTGCGTTAGCCCCGTTATGACAGGCGCATTGGTGTTGGGGGCGAGCATGAGCGGATTACTCGCCGCCCGAGTACTTTCCGACTTCTACGACACCGTGGTGGTGGTCGAGCGCGATGCGCTACCCGTGGGGCCGGAGATGCGCAGGGGTGTGCCGCAGGCCAGCCACGCGCACGTCCTGCTCACCCGCGGCGTCGAGGTTCTGGCGGACCTGTTCCCTGGGCTGCTCGACGAGCTCGAGGAAGCCGGTGTGCCCAAGTGGGATGACGGGGATCTGTCGCGGCGGGATATCCGGGTAGGCGGCCGCCAGCTGAGCAGGCATGGGCGAATGCGCCGTCCGTTGCGCGACTATCGCCCGAGCCGTCCGCTGTTGGACGATGTCGTCCGTCGTCGTGTTGGCGCCATCGCGAATGTCAGGTTTCTCGAACGCCACGAAGTCGTCTCGTTGACCTCGACCGCAGACAACGGTTGCGTGACCGGTGCCATAGTCGCCAACCGCGCTGCCGACGAAACGTCGACAATTGCGGCAGATCTGGTCGTCGATGCGACCGGGCGCGGGTCGCGGACCCCGGTGTTCCTCGAACAGCTCGGTTATGGAAGACCTGCCGAAGACGAGTTGATGATTCGCCTCACCTACACCAGTCAATGGTTCCAAATCCCGCACGGAACCATGCCCGTCGACGTCGCCGGTGTCTTTCCGGAGCCCGGTCATACCAGCGGGTTCGCCCTGCTGGAGAACGAGGGGGACCGATGGGGGCTGTCTGTCGGGTCGACCGGGCCCAACGAGCCGGCCGAGGATTGCGCCGCCCTCCTCTCGTTCATCGAGGACATCGCTCCGCCCGACGTGTTGAGGGTGCTTCGCGCCGCGCAGCCGCTCGGCGGGGTGAGCAAGCATCGGGTGCCGTCGAACCGGTGGCGCCGATACGACAAGATGCGGAGCATCCCGGAGGGGTTCGTCGTGATCGGGGACGCGTTCTGCAGTTTCAACCCCGTCTATGGCCAAGGTATGACCATCGCAGCGTTGGAAGCCGTCACGCTCAGGGACTGTCTGCGACGGGGCCGGTCGCGATTGCCGCAACGATATTTTCGCGCGACTGGGAAGCTGGTCGGTGCCGCCTGGCGGACCGCGGTGTCGTCGGATTTGAGCCTGCCGGGCGTCACCGGCCCGCGACCACTGTGGATGCGATTGACGAACGCATACCTCGAGCGCCTGCTGACCGCAGCCGAATCCGACCCGGCGGTCACCGCACAATTTCTGAGGGTTGCCGGGATGGTCGACTCCCCGGTGCGGTTACTGCACCCTGGGATGATCCTGCGACTGCTGATCGGTCAACGCCGACCAATCGTGACACCCAACCGGCCGATCGCCGACCTGACGGCCGCCCGGTGACATTTGTCACGCAACCATGAACACGTGCGAAAGCGTTTGAGATGAGGTGGGACCTTTTGACGCCACGCCAAAATTGCCTGTCTGCCAGTGGGATTCATTTCCATCGCGGTGCGCTGTGAGGCAGTAAGGGGTTCGTCCGCTCCAGCTCAGGTGGGTGAACGTCAACCACGACTAGCAGACCGATTGAGAGAAATATGCAGGCGCAGGAATCGCAAACACCACCAGGATCCTTGGCGGATGTGCTGGCCAACGCCGCGAGGCGCTACGGCGACAAAATTGCATTCGTCTACAGCCGCGATGGTGAAGAGGAGACTGCGCGCATCACGTATCGGCAGCTCGACGCTAGGGCGCGAGCGATCGGATCCACGTTGCTTCACCGCGATACGGCCACGGGCACAGCCCTGGTGCTGTGCCCCTCCGGCCTCGACTTCATCGCCGCCATCTTCGGCTGCTTCTACGCAGGGACGGTTGCGATACCGCTGCATCCGCCGGTCCATACCCGGCTGATGACGCGGGTCGCCTCCATCATGGCTGACGCCCACGCCGGCTTCGTGCTCACGACGGCGGAGGTGCAAAGCGAGCTGAAGCCTGTCATCGACGAGATGCCCGATGGCGCAACTCTGCAATGGTGTGCCGTCGACACGGACGTGGCCTATCGCAACGCCGGGGATTTGGCCCTGCCTGAGACCGACGCGCAGGCAACGGCGTTCGTCCAGTACACCTCCGGCTCGACGGGCACCCCCAAGGGTGTCCAGCTGACTCACGGCAACCTGCTGGCCAATCTCAAGGACATGCACAGATTGGTACGCGGCGACGATGTACGGTTGGTGAGTTGGCTGCCAATGCATCACGACATGGGTCTCATCGGTGCAACCCTCGAAGTGATCTACGCCGGGGGCACCGCCTTCCTCATGCCGCCGTCGGCTTTCATTCAGCGCCCGATGCGCTGGCTCGAGATGATCTCCCGCTATCGCGCCGACATCAGCGTGGCCCCCAACTTCGCCTACGACCTGTGCGTTGAACGCAGCACCGCCGAGGAGAGGGCCAAGCTCGACCTGTCCCACTGGACCGCTGCACTCAGTGGCGCAGAACCGGTCCGCGCGGCGACGATGCAGCGCTTCACGGAAGCCTTCGCCCCTGCGGGTTTCCGGCAGCAGGCGTTCAGCCCGGTTTACGGCTTGGCGGAGGCCACCCTGCTGGTGTCCGGCGAACCGGACCGTGATGTGGCGCCGACCGTGCGACACATCGACAAAACCGCGCTGCGGGACAACCGAATCACCTCGGTGCCATCCGATCACGTGAGCGCCATGTCGATCGTGGGTTGCGGGCGTGCGGATGCAAGCCAAGAGATCATCATCGTCGACCCTGACACCGGCACCCGGCGCGCCCCAGACGAAGTGGGGGAGATCTGGATCGCGGGCCCGAATGTCGCGAATGGCTACTGGGGCAAGGAGCCCGAGACAGAGGAGACGTTCAAGGCGCGAACGGCCGACACGGACGAGGGGCCTTTTTTGCGCACGGGAGATTTGGGATTCCTGGCCGCCGATGAAGAGCTGTTCGTCACGGGCCGGCTCAAAGATGTGGTGATCATCCGCGGGCGCAACTACCACCCCACCGACATCGAACTCACTGTGCAGCAGACGCATTCGGGTCTGATGAACGGCCGTGGCGCTGTGTTCTCGGTCGCCGGGGAGTCGGGGCCCGAGCAGCTTGTCGTCGTGCAGGAGGTCGATCGCCAACAGATCGCCGATCCCGACACCGACAAGGTGATCGCCGCGATCCGCACCGCCATCACCGACGAACACCAAATCAAGCCGCACACAATACTTTTGGTGGACGTGCTGAGAATCCCGACCACATCGAGCGGGAAGATTCGCCGCAGCACCTGCAAGCGGGAGTTCGTTGACGGCCGGCTCGAAGCGTTCGCGCAGTGGCAGGCGCCGGAGGTCGGCAACCGGCAGCTGGTCACGGCAGCGACGGCTGAACCACTCGCGCATGCCGGGCGCAGCGCTGAGGAAATTCAAGCCTGGTTCGTGGAGCAACTCGCCGCTGATCTCGGACTGGTAGCCACCGAGATCGACATCACCCAACCATTCGCGGCATACGGTCTCGACTCGGTGCGGTCGATTCAGCTGATGAAGGCGCTGGAATCGTGGATCGGGCGCGAGCTGTCACCGACGCTCGCCTACTCCTATCCGACGATCGAGATACTCGCCGATCACCTGGCCTCCGATGCGCGGCGCGCCGAGCAGGCGCCTAATGAGCCTTCGCCCACCCTCGACGCCGACGAACCCATCGCGATCATCGGAATCGGTTGTCGTTTCCCGGGAGCGGATGGGCCATCGGCGTATTGGCGGATGCTGTGCGACGGCGTGGACGCAGTGCAGAAGGCACCTGAAAGCCGTTGGAAAGAAACCGGTCTCACGGCTGACGCACAGGAATTTGGCGGTTTTCTCGACCAGGTCGACCAGTTCGATGCCGCATTCTTCGGTATCTCCCCACGCGAAGCCGCCCGCATGGATCCGCAGCAGCGCCTGCTGCTGGAAGTGGCGTGGGAGGCGCTCGAGGACGCCGGGCAGGTGCCGGACGAATTGGCAGGCGGCCGCGTCGGTGTGTTCACCGGCATCTCCACCAACGAGTACCAGCACCTCTCGATGCTCCGCCCGGATCTTGCTGACGCCTACAGCGGGACCGGCACCGCGATCAGCATCGCCGCCAACCGGCTCTCCTACACCTTCGACTTCCGCGGGCCGAGTATGTCGATCGACACCGCGTGTTCGTCATCGCTGGTCGCCGTTCACCTCGCGTGCCGCAGTCTGCGCGACGGCGAGTCAACCCTCTCGCTGGCCGGCGGCGTGAACGTCATGCTGACCCGTGAACCGAACGTCAGTTTCTTGAAGACCGGCGTGCTGGCGACAGACGGGCGCTGCAAGACATTCGACTCCCGCGCCGATGGCTGGGTGCGTGGCGAAGGGGCAGGCGTCGTCGTCCTCAAACGGTTGAGTTCCGCGTTGGCCGACGGGGATTCGATCTACGCGGTGATACGCGGTAGTGCGGTCAATCAGGACGGGCGGACGAATGGTTTGATGGCGCCCAGCAGGCAGTCGCAGGAAAGCGTCCTCACCGACGCCTACCGACGCGCAGGCTTGTCGCCGGGCGTGGTGCAGTACGTGGAAGCACAGGGCACGGGCACCCTCCTCGGTGACGCCGTCGAGGCGGACGCCCTTGGCGCGGTGTTGGCCGAGGATAGGGCGCCGAACGAACCCTGCATGATCGGCTCGGTCAAGACGAACATCGGTCACCTGGAAGCCGCCTCGGGAATCGCGGGGCTGATCAAAGTTGCTCTGGCCCTGCAGCATCGGACAGTTCCGCCGACCCTGAACTTCGCGCGGCCCAACCCGAACATCCCCTTCGACAGGCTGCCATTGCGGGTTGCCGAGCGCCTGACACCGTGGCAGGGCAGCGGCCGGGGAGTCGCGGGCGTCAGCGCATTCGGCTTCGGTGGCACCAATGCGCACGTCGTGCTGGCCGAGGCGCCGCAGCTCTCAGCCACGGGCACGGCGGACGACGGCACCGATGACGACATCCAGTTGCTGCCGCTGTCGGCCCGTTCGCCCGAGGCCCTCGTCGAATTGGCGGAGCGCTACGCATCAGCCCTCGCTGACGGGGCTCCCGTCGCTGGCCTCTGCTACACCGCCGGCGTCCGCCGCGCCCACCACGATCACCGACTGGCTGTGGTCGGCCGGACGCGCGACGAACTGTTGGAAGCACTGGCTGCGCACCGAAACGGGCAGCCACATCCCGCTGTGTCGATCGGGCGACGACGTCCGGACCGGCGACCGAACACAGTGTTCGTGTTCGGCGGCGAGGGATCCGAGTGGTGCGGAATGGGCCGACAGCTGTATGCGCAAGAACCCGCCTTCAGGGATGCGCTGACGACGACCGACCGCGCTTTACGCCCCCACCTCACCCGCTCCGTGCTCACCGAGTTGCTCGCCGATCGTCCCGACGGTTATCTCGACGACGTCGACATCGCCGGAGCGGCGGTCTTCGCGATGCAGGTGGCCTTGACGTCTCTGTGGCGGTCGTGGGGGATCGAGCCCACGGCCGTAATCGGCCACAGCATCGGCGAGGTAGCCGCGGCACACGTGGCCGGCGTGCTGAGCCTGGAGGACGCCGCCCGCCTGATCTGTGTGCGCACGCGTCTGGTCCGGCGCACGAGTGATCGGGCGGCGCGCGCCGAACTCAACGAGGTACTCGACGACCTTTCGCCGCAGCCCGCGAAGGTCCCGGTGTACTCCACCGTGACCGGAGACGCGCTGGACGGCCAGCTTCGGCACGATGCTCACTGGATGGCGAATCTCCGTTCACCGATGCGTATTTCGTCAGCAATCCGTCGGCTGGCCGAACGCGGTCACGACACGTTCGTGGAGATCAGCCCGCACCCGTCCATCGGCGAAGACGCGGCTGTGCCTGCGGGGGTTCTGTTGCCGTCCATTCGCTCCGGCGAATCCGAACGCGCGGCCATGCTGACATCGCTTGCCAACCTGTACACCGCCGGACACGCAGTGACCTGGGAACCGCTTCACCCATCGGGCTGCCGACCGGTCGTCGCGCCGACCTACCCGTGGCAGCGGGAACGTTTCTGGCTGGGCGACGCAGCGGCGAGCACGCCCGACGAGGAGGTCCTGGAGCCGGAAGTCGGCTTGATGGCCGCACTGAGCCGTGCCAATCAGCGGGAGCGCCAACAGCTCCTGACGGAGTATCTGCGTGATCATGTCGCGGCCAGAATCGACATGGCGCCGTCGCGCCTCGACGTCGAACTGCCACTGATCAGCTTCGGGATCGACTCTCTGATCGCGGCGGAACTGCGCGCACAAGTCGAGTGCGACACCGGCATCGTGGTGCCTCTCACCACGCTGTTGGACGGGCCAAGCGTCGTCGGGCTGGCCAATTGGCTCGCCGCCGCGTTCTCCGAGTCGGGCAGGCACGAATCGACTGCGAGGGGGTCTACCGACCGAAGTGTGGTCGCGGCCGACTCGAACGCGGGGACAGATGATTTCGGCAATGCACGGTGGAGCGATTTGCTCACGCAGGTGGAGGAAGTGTCGGACGACGACGTCGATGCTCTACTCCGCGAAATATTGAATGTTGGTGAGGCTGCTAATGACAGAGACCATTGGTCGTGACGTAGACATTGCGGACATCGCGGGCCTGTCCGCTGACGAAAAGCGGGCACTGCTGTCGCGGTTGCTGCGCGAAAAGGCGGAGTCTTCCGCGTCAACGCATCGGCTGTCCTTCGGGCAGCGATCACTGTGGCTCATGGAGAATCTCTCGCCAGGCAGCCCCGCACACATCATCACGTATGCGGGTTTGATCAGCGGCGAACTCGACGTAAATGCGCTGGAACGCGCCGCTCAGGCTCTTGTCGATCGAAATGCCGTCTTGCGCACCACTTATGGCGTCCGCGACGGCCAACCGATACAGCGGGTGCACCCACGTTGGCGGTTGAGGATGGCTCGACACGACCTCGACCCCGGCGAGTACGGACTGCAGGACTGGCTGCGTCGGGAGTCGAGCCGCCCCTTCGACCTCGAAACCGGGCCGGTATTCCGGCTCACCCTGCTGAGGCGCGGACCGCAGGACCACGTACTGGTCCTGGCCATCCATCACATCGCAGTAGACTTCTGGTCGCTCGATATCCTTCTCGACGAGCTTCGCCTGCTCTACGCCGCGCAGTTCGGCGCAGAGGCGCCCGACGGGTGCGCGGACACCTATGTCGAGCATGCCCGCAGGCAGAACCTCGCGCTGGAAGGTGAGTACGGGGACCGCCTCTGGAAGTATTGGCGTGAGCAGCTTTCCGGTGAATTGCCCGTCACCAACCTGCCGATCGACCGCCCGCGACGGCAGGCGCAGACCTATCGCGGTGCGGTACATCATTTCACGATCGACGCCGAACTCACCGCCGAGTGCAAGGAGATCGGCCGTCGTGCGGGAGCGACGCCGTACATGACCCTGCTCGCCGCGTACGCCGCTCTGCTGCACCGCTACAACGGCCAATCCGACCTGCCGATCGGATCACCGTTCGCCTGCCGGGAATCCGCGGCGATCCAGGAACTCGTCGGATACCTTGCCAACCCGTTGGTCCTGCGCGTCGATATGAGCGGCGACCCCACGTTCGCCGCCCTGCTGGGGCGCATCAAGCAGACAGTGCTTGGGGCACTGGAACATCAGGAATATCCGTTCAGCCTGCTTGTGGAGCGGCTGCATCCGGTCCGGGATCCGAGTCACGCACCGCTGTTCCAGGTCAGCTTCGCGTGGGAGCAGGTCCGTCGTTTCCGCGATGCGGGCAGTTCTGCAGCGGCCGGCGTGAACTCGCTGAACCTGACGTCGGTGCACATCGGCCAGGGCGGCGCGCTGAGCGACCTGATGATGATGATGGGCGAATTGGACGGACGGCTGATCGGCGCATTGCAGTACAACACCGACCTCTTCGACCAGGCCACCATCGAGCGAATGTCCGGACACTTCCTCACGCTGCTACATGGTGTCGTGGCCGACCCCGACAAGCGGTTGTCCCAGTTGCCGGTGCTCACGGACGACGAGTCGCGGGAGCAGAAGGCATGGAATCAAACGCAGGTAACTTACGACGCTCCCGAATGCTTACACGAGTTGGTCGCGCAAACGGCCCAACGCCATCCCGCTGCGGTGGCGGTGTCCTTCGAGGACCGGCAACTGACGTACGGCGAACTCGACCGGCGCGCCGACGCGCTGGCGCACCGGCTTCAGACCCTGGGCGTCGGGTCTGACACCCTCGTTCCGGTCCTCCTCGACCGCTCGGAGGATCTGGTCATCGCCCTGCTCGCCGCGCTCAAGGCCGGCGGCGCGTTCATGCCCCTCGATCCGGCGCAGCCGGCGAATCGCATTGCCACCATGCTGTCGGGCGTGCCCGGCGCACCGGTCTGCCTCACACACCAACGCCATCTCGACAGGCTGACCGGATTCACCGGTGAGCCGGTGTGCCTCGATGCTCCTTCACCGTCTCTGGTCGAGCACGCCAGCCCGTCCTCGGTCGGCGTGACAGCGCGCAACCTCGCCTACGTCGTGCACACCTCGGGGTCTACCGGCACGCCCAAGGGTGCGCTGAACACCCACGGCGGCATCCGAAACCGGCTGCTGTGGATGCAGCAGACCGACCCACTCGGTGTCGGTGACCGTGTACTACACCAAACTCCGGTGGCCTTCGATGTTTCGGTGCTTGAGATTTTCTGGCCGCTGATCGCCGGTGCGCAGATCGTCGTCGCGAAACCCGACGGACACACAGATGTCGAGTACATCGCCAACAGCATCGCTGAAAACCAGGTCACCGCAGCCTTTTTCGTACCCACTACGTTGCGGTCGTTCCTCGCCCAACCGGCGGCGAAGGACTGCGTCGCGCTGCGCCACGTGTCGTGCGGCGGCGACATCGTGCCCTACGAACTCACGCAGCGATTCCACGCCACTCTGAACGCCGAGTTGTGGAACGAATACGGCCCTGCCGAGGCCGCCGTCACGGCCACCTATTTCCACTGCAAGCGGGGTGCGTCGGGGCCATCGGTTCCGATCGGCAGGCCGATCGCCAATGTCCGCGTCTATCTGCTTGACGCACAACGGCAACCGGTGCCTGTTGGTGTCGTCGGTGACCTCTACATCGGCGGCGCAGGCGTCGGGCGCGGTTACCTCAATCGACCGGACGCAACGTCCGCGAGCTTCTCGCCCGACCCGTTCGCAGAGGGTCAGCTCATGTATCGCACCGGCGACCTGGCGCGGTATCGGCCCGACGGCAACATCGAGTATGTCGGACGCCGCGACAATCAGGTGAAGGTTCGCGGCGTACGAATCGAACTGGGGGAGATCGAGGCCGCACTGGTCAAGCACCCCGCTATCCGGGACGCCGCAGTGGTGGCGGGGCCTGACGACCGCGGGAACACGCGACTGGTCGCACATCTGGTCACGGGCGGCCAGGATCGGCCCGGCACCACTGAGATGCGCCTGTTCCTGCGCGACCAGTTGCCGGCATCAATGGTGCCTGCGGTGTTCTGTTTCACCGAGGCGCTGCCGCAGACCCCGAGCGGAAAGGTGGATCGCCGCGCGTTGATGGCGGCCGCCGCCGCCGCGCCGACCCCCGACCGCGAGTTCGTCGCCCCACGCACACCGGCCGAGAAGACCCTGGCGGAGATCTGGTCCGAGGTGCTCGAAGTGGAAAGCGTTGGCATACACGACGATTTCTTCGCGCTCGGCGGCTGCTCGACCCACAGCATGGAGGTCACCGTCAAGGCCAAGGCGGCGGGCATCCCGCTGACGCCGGAAGCGGTGTTCGTGTGTGGCACGATCGCCGAACTGGCCGCCCAACACGAAGGCGGGTCAGAGGAAACCACTGACGGCGGCGACGAAAAACCTACGCAGCAGGGTGGCAGCACGGTGATCGAGAGCATCGGCACGTACCTACCGGCCGAGGTCGTCTCGACAGACGCGGTTGTCGCGGGGTGCACGGCCGAGGTCGGTATCCCGCTGGGGCGCCTGACCGGCATCTTGAACAGGCGCGTCGTCGGGCCCGGCGAATATGCGATCGACCTCGCCCGACAGGCCATCGATGACTGCATGGCGCGTTCGAGTCACGAACCGGACGACATCGATCTGATCATCGCGTGCAACACCTCTCGATACGACGGGCCGGAATTCAAGCTGGTATTCGAGCCAGGCACCGCGGTGCGACTGCGAGACCGCTGCGGCCTGACCAACGCGCTGGCCTTCGACATCAGCAACGCCTGTGCCGGGATGTGGACCGGCATCACCGTTGCCGACGCGTATCTGCGGACCGGCCAGATTCGGCGCGCGATGGTGGTCAGCGGCGAGTACATCAGCCTGCTTGCCGAGACGGCGCAGAAGGAGATCGAAGGCCCGATGGACCCGCGTCTGGCGTGCCTCACCCTCGGCGACGCAGGCGCAGCGGTGATTCTGGAGCGTAGTGCCAACGACCGCATCGGGTTCCACGACATCGACATGGCCACGCTGGGCGCGTACAGCAGGCTTTGCGTCGCGAAACCAACCGAGGAGCAGCACGGGGGAGCGGTGATGGTCACCGATTCCATCGCGGCGACGGTCGTCGCGGTCAAGGCGGCGGTACCCTACGTCGCCGCGGTGATGCGACGGCACGGATGGCGGCCGCAGACTTCGGACCACCTTCTGATCCACCAGACATCTGAATCGTCCCTCAAGGATGCGATGCTCGCGATCAACAGGGAGTTCGGGAAGACCGCCGCCCATCCGGGTAACACGATCTTCAACCTGACTGAGCGTGGTAACACCGCAAGCACATCACACTGGGTGGCGCTCAAGGATCACATGCTCAACAACCGCATCCAATCAGGAGATCGCACAGTGTTCGGTATCAGCGGCTCCGGGCAGACCGTCGGCGCCGCACTGTACACCTTCGACGATCTACCCGACCGCCTGCGCCATGGCCGCACAAGCCGCCGGGCACAGGGTGTTACGGCATTGAAAAGTGCCGATGTCAAGGCCACACCACGGGTGCGGATCGCGGGGGTGGGCACCGTTCCCGCGGATGTGGCGGGAACGGGCTCGGTGCAGAACGCGGTACGCGCCGCCAAGTCGTGCCTCGGCAACGCCCGTCTCGAGCCGTCACAGCTCGGCCTGCTGATACACGCAGGGGTGTACCGGGACGAGTTCATCGGCGAACCGGCCATCGCGACGTTCATCGCCGGCGACATCGGCGCCAACGACGACATCCGATCCGCAGACGGCACAAAGACTCTGGCTTTCGACGTGTTGAACGGTGCAGTCGGGTTCCTCAACGCCTGCCAGGTCGCCACTCAGATGATCGGCGGAGGAAAAGTCGAGAACGCGATGGTGGTGACCTCGGAGACGGAGAACAATGCCTCAGCAGGTGAACACCCACTGCTGGGCGTTCAACAAACCGGGTCAGCCGTTGTACTCAGGAAAAGCGACGACTCGGTCGGGTTCGGCAGGTTCGTGTTCCACTACGATCCCGAACACGCCGATGCGCTGACCACTTACACTCGGCAGGCTGGCGGCCGGACCTGGTTGCAGATCGACCGTGAACCCAAACTCGCCACCCACTACCTGGACATGGTGCCCGCCGCTGTCGAAGAACTGCTTGGAATGGAGAACCTGCACTGCTCGGATATCAAGGTGGTGGTGCCGCCGTTCCTGCCGGCAGATGACCGCGCGGAGTTGGCGCACCGCATCGGTATCGACATCGGGCGGTTCGTCGAATTCGACGGTGAGGCCGATCCTTTCACATCATCAGTGCCGCTGGGCATCGATCGTGCGGTGCGCCAACGACTGGCGCAACCGGGTGACATCGGTCTGATCGTGACCGTCGGTTCGGGCCTGCAGGTCGGCTGCACCACGTACCGGTTCTGAGGTTCCAGTGACGCGATCCACTCCAACAGGCACTTCGCCGCCGATCGGTCCACGGCCGGGCACAAACGGGAACGGCGTGTCTGCACGCGCTGTCATCGAGGTACGCGACCTGCGAAAGTCGTTCGGCCGCAATGACGCCGAGACACAGATCCTCAAAGGCATCGACCTGCAAATTCTCGCAGGCGAGTTCGTGGTGTTGATCGGCCCGTCCGGGTCGGGAAAGTCGACGCTGCTCAGCATTCTGGGCCTGCTCGAACCACCGTCCAGCGGCGACGTTCTGGTCAACGGGCGCAGCGTGACGCAGCTTTCGCGGCGACAACTGGCCCGCCTTCGGGGCACCAAGCTCGGATATGTCTTCCAGTCGTTCAACCTTCTGGCAGGACTGTCCGTCGCCGAGAACGTGATGCTGAGCGGTCTGCTCACCGGCCACTCCGGATCCGCGCAACACCGACGTGCGATCGAACTGCTGGATCAGTTCGGGTTGGCAGGCAAGGCCAAACGGGTGCCCGCCGAGCTGTCCGGAGGGGAGCAGCAGCGGGTGGCGATCGCGCGGGCGTTGTTCTCCAAGCCCGACGTCATACTCGCTGACGAACCCACAGGGAACCTGGACACCCGAAACGGACGCAACGTCATCGATGTTCTCGAGAAGCTGAATCGCGAGGGGCAGACCATCATCCTGGTCACCCACGACCTCTCGATTGCCGAGAAGGCGCCCAGGCTCATCTCGTTCCGGGACGGTCGCATCGAAAGCGACATCACGTCGCGCAACGCCGCCCAGATAGTATCGACCGAGCGGATCGGGCCATAGCGTGGCGCGTCGACCGCTGGCTGCGACACTGAGCGTCCTTCGCATCATCAATCTGCGGGCGCTGCGCCGGCACAGCTTTCGCGCGCTGTTGGCCGCCGTGTCGCTCGGCGGCGGGGTGGCCGTCGTCGTCGCCGTGATGATCGAGGCCACCAGCGTCAGCGACGCCGTCCACAACGTGGGCTACCAGATCGGCGGGCCCGCGCCGCTGCGGGTCGTCGGTGCGGCCGCTGAAGGCGGCATCGACGCGCAGGCGATAGCGAAAGTGCGCCAGGTAGAAGGCGTTTCGGCGGCGGCCCCCATCGTTCGCGCGGTGACTCTGGCGCGCACCGCGGACCGTGAGGACTACGTGCTGACCCTCGGACTCGACTGCACCGCGCGGTGGATCATCGACCCCGCCGTCTGTCCACCAGGCCGACAGGAACCGCCCGTGCCCGCCACCTCAACGATTTTCGCGACAGGGGCCGGTCAGCCGACGACACTGGTGACCGACGAGGGGCAGCTGCCGCTGACCGGGGTACTGCACACGTCCCAACTCGACACCGTCAACAACGGCCTCGCCGTGGTGCTCCCGCTGAGCACCGCCAAGGCGCAATTCGCCAGGGGCGATCGGGCCGACCTGCTTTATGTCACCTTGGTCGACGATTCGAAGGCACCACAGATTCAGGCGCAGATCCGCGCCGCGCTCGGACCGGGTTACAGCGTCCTGACCCGAAGCGACCCCGACGCCGGAATCGACGTGAACGCCGCGCTGCTGCCGTTGCTGGCGATCTTCGCGCTGATCGCGGTGGGAGTGGGCGTCATCCTGATCGCGCAGATCACCCGGCTTTCGGTCGAGGAGCGCCGACACGAGGTCGCTGTGGCCGCGGCCCACGGCGCCTCACCGCTGGCCACGGTGACCGGATTCCTCGCCGAAGCCGCCGTGCTCGGGGCGATCGGATCGACCCTCGGGGTGCTTGCAGGCGTCGCCATCGCCCATCCCGTGGTCGCGCATGCCAGCGAGCTGACACAGATCTTTCTCGGGGTGAACGTCTCGGTGGTGGTCCACCCGTGGATCCCCGCCGTCGGAGTGGCGATCGGAGTGCTGTTGGCCGTCCTGGCCGCCACGCTGCCCGGCTTGTCGGTGCTGAAAACCGCGATCGCATCCGAACTCTCCGGTCGTGCGCCGCAGACGAACATGGAATCCCGCAGAATCTGGCCCAAAGCGGCGGGGCTGCTGATCGTCGGCGGCGCCGGCGTCGCCGCTACCGAGATCACGACGCGGTCGGGTGGCCTGCAGCAATGGCAGGCTGTCGTCGCCAGCATCGCGGTCGTCTTGGCCATCGTCGGATTTCTCTCGGCCGCAGCATATTTGAGTGCCCAGCTGATAACCCTGTTACGGATTCCGCAGAACCGGGCGCGCGGCGCCACGGTGCGGGTGGCGCTCACCGGTCTTCGCGCCGATGCGTCACGCACCACGGCGATGGCGGGCGCTGTCGCAGTGCCGGTCGTCATCGCATCGGTACTGTCGTCGTTTCTCGTCGGAATCAGCAGCAGTTCCGAGGTCCTCGCCAAGGCGCAGGCCACCGGTCGGCTGGTCGCCACCACGTCACGATTCAACAATTGGCAGGGCCTGGACTCCGGGTTCTCCCCGGAAACGATCACCAAGTTGGCGTCGCTGCCGGGCGTCGGGCATGTCGAGCGGATGGTGGAGATCCAGGTGTCCCTGGCCGACGGCGCATCGGCGTACGTGCGCGCCGAGGATGATACGGCTTTGCCGTTTCCCGTGGTGGCAGGACAGCCCCAGCAGGACACAATGCACGCCGACGAGCTCATCGTCGGCAGCACGCTCGCGCGCGACGAGCACCTTCGCGTCGGTGACTCGATGCGTCTCGGGACAGGCACCCGTGCGCGCACGATGGTCGTCGGCACCATAGTCGCCACCCCGGAACTCGGTGGTCGACGAATCTACATGCCGTTCCCGACGGCACAGGCGATCTACGGCTCCCACCCGGCCGGGCTGGTTCGCGTCGTGCCGGACCACGGCGTTCCGGTCGAGCAGATTGCAAACGAGATCCACTCGGCGACCTTCACTCAACCTGTCAAAGTGGTGAATTCGGCCAGCTACCGCAACGAGATAGCCGACGGCGCCAACAATTTCCTGGTGCCGCTGAACGCGCTCGAATACGGGCTTCTCGCCATCGCCTTCGTCTCGGTGTCGGCGACGCTGTTGCTCGTCGGATTGCGCAGACAGCGTGAGATGGCGCTCATTCAGGCGCTCGGCGCAACCAAGTCGAAGATCTTCGCCATCACCACGGTAGAAGCGATCATCGCAGGCGCGGTGGGTGCCGGCTTCGGCGCGGTGCTCTCCGTCGCCATCACCGAGGCGGTGCGGCGGGCGGCCGTCGTCGTCGTGGGGTCACTGAGCCCGTTGAGCTTTCCGTGGCCGGAAGCGATCAAGTACTCCGTGTTCGCCGCGGCCGCCGCAGTCGTCGCGGCGGTCGTGCCCGCCTGGAAGAACACTCAGGCGGCACCCGCGACAGCGTTGCGCGATGAGTGACTTGGCGGCGATCCGATGAAACTTCCTGACAGCGAGCACTTTACGCAACAGTGGCTGATCCACGGCGTCACACGCGACTTTCGGTTCGAGGGGGTGTGGGCCCTGCCGACACCTGGCGGCAAGGACGACTTTCCGCGGTTGGTGCGGATCTTGACCGGCTTCGACGAGGCCCGCAGACCGGGTTCACTGGTCGGCACACTGTTCGCGATACGCGAGACCGTCGGCCGAATGTTCGGCTGGGACGGCAAACTCGCCGGCAGCGGCAGACCGAGTCTGCGTCGACGGCTGCCCGAGGAGTTGGCAGACGACGCGCCGCCGGTGACCCTGCCGATGGGTCTTGTGCCGCTGTACCAGACGGACAGCGAGTGGGCGGCCGAACTGATCAACAAGACCGTGCACGGCGTCGTCCACGTCGGCTGGACGCAGCACGGGCCGGGCGGCTACCACGGTCAGATAGCGATGTTGGTCAAACCCAACGGATTACTCGGCCGCGCTTATCTGGCGGCGATCGCACCGCTTCGATACCTGATCATCTACCCGCGGCTGTTGAGCTGGGTGGGCCGGAAATGGTCGACCTGCCACAACTATTGACCGACGCCGCCGGACCAGCCTCACTGCCGCATGAATCACAAGGAGACGCAATGGTTTTGCCGCCGGCCGTGTTGAACGCCCACGCTGGAGCACCGCGATGACGGCGCTTCGGGTCCTGGTCATCGGCGCCGGCGTGGGCGGTGTTTCCGTCGCGCGGGCATTGTTGAGCGACGGGCACGACGTCACCGTTGTCGAACGCCGCCGAGACATGCGGCCGGGTGGTGGCTCGGTGACGATCTGGCCCACCGGGTCGACGGTGCTGGCGCAGCTGGGCGTCGACATGGAAGGGGTTGGGCAGCCGCTGTCTTCGGCTCGGATCGCCACATCGACCGGCCGCAGCGTGATGACCATCGACCTCGCGTCGGTGGCGGATCGGCTCGGCGGGGCCGTCCGGCAGGTGCCCCGGCGCGTGCTGCTCGACCGCCTGCTGGACGGCTTTCCCGGCGACCGCATTCGCTGCAATGCCCGCGCTGTCGAAGTGCTGGATCGCGCCACCGGAGTGCAGGTGCGCTTCGAGGACGGCAGCAGCGTCGGCGCTGACCTGGTGATCGGCGCCGACGGGCTGCACTCGATGGTTCGGGACGTCATCGGTGGGCGAACTGCGAAGCCGACCGGCTGGTGCAGTTGGCAGGGGATGAGCACGTTGCCTGGCGTGGTCGACCAGGACGTCGCCGTGCAGATGATCGGCGCATGCGGCAACGTGGGCCTGTGGCCCGCGGGCGGCTCAGATGTGCAGTGGTGGTTCGAGATGCCCTGGTCGCGGGATTTCGTCAGACCGGCCCGCCCCATCGAGATGATTCGCGCGAACTTCGGCGGATGGTCCGACGCGGTCGATCGGGTACTCGCCACGTTGACCGACGATGACCTGGCTGACTCGCCCTTCCCTCATTTCCGGCACCAGATACGGCGGCCGAGTCGGCGCGGCGCAGTGACGCTGCTGGGTGACGCCGCACATACGATGCCGCCCATCCTCGCGCAGGGAACGAATCAGGCGCTGCTCGACACGATGGTGCTGCGCAAGGCGCTGTCGGTCACCAGCAGGTTCGATTTGTGTGGCGCGCTGCGGTGGTATGAGCGGACCCGGCGGCGGCCACTTGCCGCAGTGTCGTGGGTGACGTCGCGTCAGCAACCGCAGAGTGAACCGGTGCTGCGGCTGGCAGGGCGGATTCCGGATTCCCTTGCGACGCGGGCGATGACGAAATTCCTACAGATGACAAGCCACCGTGACGTCGCGGCCGAACTCAGCCACCTACCCGCGTCTCACTCGCGCGCCCGGTGATCGCCATGGACGTAACGGTCGGCGGGGCCCGTTCCAGCTGAAAATCGAACCTTTACAGATCATGGCCAAACTGTCACGCTCTAGAGATGGCAACCCGCTCCTACATCGCTGACGACAAGACCACCGCGGGTGTCCTGCCCGCCGACTCCGTGCCGTCAGGCGCGGGCGCGCTGCTGCGGTATCAACTCAATGTCGTCGCCACCACCGCACAGGACGTGCCGCAATCCGCGGGCGGATGGTTGTGCGACCGCGCGCGCGCCGGATGGGATGTCAACGTGACGGTGGCGGCGGGGGACGCCCGCCCGCTGACGATCCTGGGAGTCACACCACTCGACGTGGAGGAGGGTTTGCTGTCGACGGTCAGGAACTCGGCGCCAGGCGGAACGCTGGCCGTCGGCGCGGACGTCCTCGCCAGCGATGCGGATGTGCGCGCCGAGGTGAGCCGTGTGTTGGGGCGAGGAGCCACCGAGGTCATCGTGTGGGGCAGGCGGTGGCCGACCGGCCTCGGCAGGGCGGCGGACACGGTGACGCACCGGGTCAGCACGGCCGCACGGGCGTTCAAATCGCACGCCCTGCTGGCCGCGGGCCTCGTCGTCACAGATGCGGGCGGCGCGACCGAAGAGCTGTTTCGGGTCGAGACGAAATCGATCCGCCCGCTGCACTCGGTCTGAGGTGGTTACCGGGTCCAGCCCCGGCGGCGCAGCCACCAGTCACGCGCGACCACGACGAGAATCAGGATCGCAAACCCGATGAGGAAGCCGTCCTCGACGTGGCCGACATGATTGCCGCGCAGCATCGCGAGCATGAACACGGCCGACAGCAGTCCGCCGATGTGGATCAACTTGTGGTTCTCCTTCGACCAACCCCACGCCGCGGAGGGCACATCTTCGACGTCGACGCCGGTGTGTCGTTCCACCTCGGTGCTGGCCACGGCTGCTCCTCACGATCGGGGGCGAATCTGCAGACATTCTGGCACAGGGCTACTACGGGCGGCCGTAGACCCGTCCTGCTCACGTTTCTCGGTTTGCTGACCTCGTGGTGGTGCGGGGCGTAGCGTCGTTTGCGCGCCGAAGGGGGATGGCCATGGCGGGGCGGTTGGAAGGCAAGGTCGCGTTCATCACCGGCGCGGCACGAGGTCAAGGCCGCTCGCACGCGGTCAGGTTCGCCGAAGAGGGCGCCGACATCATCGCGTTCGATCTGTGCAACCAGATACCCAGCGTGCCGTATCCCATGGCCACTCCAGAAGATCTCGACGAGACGGTCAACCTGGTCGAGAAGACGGGTAGGCGGATCGTCGCAGAGCCGGGCGACGTCCGCGACTTCGAGCGGCTCAAGGCCGTGGTCGCCAGCGGCGTCGCGGAATTCGGTCGGCTCGACTTCGTGCTCGCAAACGCCGGGATCCTGCCCGCCACCGACGACGAACTCAACGCCGTCGCGTGTTACGTCGATGCGGTCGACGTCCTGCTCAACGGTGTGTACTACACCATCGAAGCGGCGCTGCCCGCGCTCGTCGGCCATGGTGACGGCGGTGCCATTGTCATCACCAGTTCGACAGCCGGTCTCAACGGCCTATGTGCCAGTTACGAACTTCTCAACCATGGCCTGGCGGGATATCAAGCCGCCAAACACGGCGTCATCGGGCTGATGCGGTACTACGCAAAGGCGCTCGCCGAGATGAACATTCGAGTCAACACCGTGCACCCGACCGGGGTGGCGACACCGATGCTGATCAACGCGTACGCGGAGCAGTACTTCGGCAAGCATCCCGAGGCACTGGCCGCATTCGACAACTTGCTGCCCGTCGAGTTGATCGATGCCGCCGACATCAGCGAGGCGATGCTGTATCTGTGCGCAGATTCCGGCCGCTACATCACGGGCATCCAGTTGCCGGTCGACGCCGGTCTCACCGCCAAGTGACTACCCGATTTCGGTGTAGCGGCGCAACGCCTCCTTGCGTTCGGCGGCGTGGTCGACGATCGGTTCGGGATAGTCGGCGTCGTCGACCTCGGGCACCCAGCGCCGAACATAGGCTCCGTCCGGGTCGAACTTGTCCCCCTGGGTCGTCGGGTTGAACACGCGGAAGTACGGTGCCGCGTCGGTGCCACAGCCGGCGGCCCACTGCCAACCGTGTTGGTTGTTGGCCATGTCGCCGTCCACCAACTGCTCGAGGAACCACCGCGCGCCCCACTGCCACGGCAGGTGCAGGTCCTTCACCAGAAACGACGCCACGATCATCCGCACGCGGTTGTGCATCCAGCCGGTCTCGGCCAGCTGTCGCATGCCTGCGTCGACGATCGGATAACCCGTCCTGCCCTCCTTCCACGCCGCGAAGAGCGCTTCGTCCTCGTCGACTTGGATGGCGTCGAACGATCTGTTCCAGTTCCACCACGCGCTGTCGGGTCGGTCGTGCAGCACCGCGGCGTAGAAGTCGCGAAACGCCAACTCCCGCAGGTACGCCTGCGCACCCTTGCCGCGGCCCAGATCGACGGCCATGGTGCGGGGGTGGATGGCGCCGAACTTCAGGTGTGCCGACATCCGGCTGGTGGCGTCGAGGTCGGGTCGGTTGCGATCCTCGGCGTACGTATCCAGGCCGCCGGTAACGAATTTCGCCCACTGCCGACGAGCGGCTGCCTCGCCGGCGGGCAGGTCCAACTGCACTCCCGCGTCAGGGATGTCGACGCCGCCGGGCACGTTCGCCGGATCGATCCAGCGCGCGGACTCGGCACCCGAGTCCGCTGGAGTACGCCAACCGTGCCGCCGCCACGCGTCGTAGAACGGCGTGAACACCTTGTACGGCGTGCCGTCGCCCTTGGTCACCCGGCCCGGTGACACCAGGTACGGCGAACCCGACTCCTCCAGCGCGACATCGCCCAGCGCATCGCGAACCGCGTCGTCGCGTCGCCGGCCAAACGGTGAATAGTCCGCCGACACGTGCACCGACGTCGCGCCGATCTGCTTGGCCACCTGAGGAATCCGTTGTTCTGGGCGGCCACGGGTGAGCAACAACCTGCCGTCCAGGCGGTCACGCACGTCGCGCAGCGCTTCGTACAGGTATTGCAGTCGGCGCGGACCGGACGACGCTTCCAGCCGCGGGTCAAGCACGTAGCAGGCGAGTACCTCGCCATCGGCGGCCGCCGCGTCGAGCAACGCCGGCATGTCGTACAGCCGAAGATCGCGTCGGAACCACAACAGTGTGGGCATCCATTGATGCTGCCCAAAATTCGCGCCAAAGAAACAGGATGCAGTTTTGGAGCGGCACCCCGTTCATGCAGACCACGGAGATTCTCGCGGTGGCGCGGATGTTCGACAAGGCGGGCTATGACGGGCTGATCTGTTCCGACCACCTGATCTATCCGCGCGAGCTGTTCTCTCCCTATCCCGATTCGCCGACGGGTCGGCCCGGGTGGGCGCCTGAAACCCCATGGCCCGACAGTGGGGTGCTGATCGGTGCGATGGCGGCGGTGACGCAACGGCTGAGATTCTCCAACGCCGTCTACGTCGCGCCTGCGCGTCCGTTGATCGAGGTGGCCAAGCAAGTCGCGACGGCGGCGGTGCTGTCAGAGGGCCGGGTGTCGCTCGGCGTCGGAGTCGGCTGGATGCGCGAGGAGTATGAGCTGCTCGGCCAGGACTTCGACACTCGCGGCAAGCGGCTCAACGAGATGCTTCCGGCGCTGCGGCAGCTGTGGCGGGGCGGCTGGGTGTCCTGGAGCGGCGAGCACTACCACGTCCCCGAGCTGATGATCGAGCCGCACCCCGACGCGCCGGTGCCCATTCTCTGCGGCGGCGAATCCGAAGCGGCGCTACGGCGTGCGGCGCGGCTGTGCGACGGCTGGATCGGTTACGCCTATGCCTGGGACGATGCGGTCGGCTCGTGCAGAAGCTGACCGCGCTTCGCCGAAACGATCATCGCGAAGGTGCGCGGATAAATATCGTTGGCTTTGTGGCACATTCGTCAGATGAGGCGGTGCGGGAGCTGGTGGCGTGTTTGTACGCGGCGGTCGACCGGCGTGATTGGTCGACAGTAGAAGCGTTGGTGTCGCCCCGGTTGGGGGTCGAGGTGGGCAGCTCGCAGCCGTTGGGCTGGGACGAGTGGCGCGCCCATCTGGAGGAGTTCATCCGCGCATTTCCGGACGGCCATCACGTCATCGAGGAAGTGCTCGTCGACGGGTCTCACGGGATTTCGCGATGCCGGTTCACCGGCACCCACACCGGAGAGTTCCGCGGGGTGGCGCCCACTGGCGCCAAGGTGTGCATCGCGGGCATCCACATCGACCGCTTCCAGGGCGACATGCTGGTCGCCCACCGCGGCCAACTCGATTTGCATGGGCTGATGGAGCAGCTCAGAAGCGGTGCGTCAACCTGAAGCTTGCGGTGACACCATAGTGGTGTCACCATGACATCATGGAGCTGCAGCCGTACGTGGCCGCGGTGCGTCACGAGCTATCGGTGGCGGCCGCGGCCGGCGGCCCCGATGCCGAGGCGCTTGCCGATCGGCTGACCGCGCCGCTGGAATCGGCCGTCCGGCTGGCACTGCTCGAGGCACTGTCCGAGGCGGCCGAGCAGATCACCCGCGAGCTCGCGCCGGGTTCGGTCGACGTTCGGTTACGCGGCCGCGACCCGGAATTCACCGTGTCGTCGGGCTTGGAAGTGGGGACGGCCGAATCCAGCGACTCTTTCGTCACGCCGGAGTCCGACGACGACCGCGGCACGTGGCGGGTCACGCTGCGCATGCCGGAGCAGTTGCGCGCTCGCGTCGACGCGGCAGCACGCGGCGACGGGGTGTCGGTGAACGCGTGGCTGGTTCGCGCGGTCACCGCCGCGCTCGGTGGGCCGCGGCGCCCCCGCGGGGGTACCGGCAAGCACTTCAGCGGCTGGGTCCGCTAGTCCCACCAGACCGATGAGGAGAAGTGATGCCGAAATTCGATACCCCACAACCCATTACAGCGACCGCGGAGATCTCGGCCGGATCCGTACGGATGATCGCCAGCGACCGCGACGACACCGTGGTCGACGTGCGGCCGCGTGACGAATCATGCAGCCACGACGTCAGAGCCGCCGAGCAGGTGCGTGTCGAGTTCAACAACGGCGGTCTGCTGGTGTCGAGTCGGCGCGGATTCTCGTTCCCGCGCAGGGGTGCGGTCATCGTCGACATCGCGCTGCCATCCGGTTCACGGCTGAATACGGCAGCAGCGTCTGCGGACATCACCGCCGACGGGTCCTACGCCGACTGCGTGTTCGCGTCGGCGAGCGGCGATGTCGAGGTCGGTTCGGTGTTGGGAAACCTCAAGGCGGACAGTGCATCCGGCGGTATCACAGTGGCCGACGTCAGCGGCTCGGCATCGGTGTCGACGGCGTCAGGTGACGCCGTGATCGGAACTCTCGACGGAGATCTGAAGTTCCGCGCGGCGAGTGGCTCAGTGGTGGTCAAGCGGCTACGCGGGCAGCTCAACACGCGGACCGCCTCCGGCGATGTCACTGTCGCGAGCGCTGTCAGCGGCGGCGTCTCGGCGCAGACCGCGAGCGGCGACGTCATGGTCGGAATCGCCGAGGGAACCGCGGCGAAGCTCGACGTGCACACCAGGTCAGGGGCGGTGCACAACTCGTTGACTCAGTCGGACGGCCCGTCACCGGGTGACGAGACGCTCGTCGTCCACGCCCAAACCGCCTCTGGGGACGTCGTCGTGCAGCGGGCCTCCGTGGACGCGCGTTCGCACGGCTAGTCGCCGGGGTCGAACCGAAACACCGTGAGTTTGCCTGCCAGTGCCGCGAACTCGTGCGGCGCGCCGTCGCGGACCAGACCCGCGCGCTTGGCGAAGCCGACCCCGACGGGCACCTTGACCGCGAATGCCCGCAGCACGGGACGCGATTGCGCCGCGTCGAGTTCGACGATTTTCACGCGGCGCGATTTGCGTCCGCGCGAGAGGACGCCCGCTCCGGCCGCCCTTGCGTTGGATGCCCAGTCGGCCCCCGGGTAACCAGCCACCACGTAGAGGCCGCCGTCGTGCTCGAACGGCGTCATCGGCGTGCTGCGCGGCTTACCGGTCTTGCGGCCAGGCACCGTGAGCACCATCGCCGGGCCGGTGGGTAGGCCGAGCTTCTGCACGGCCATCATGAACTTGTTCATCGGCTTCAGATACCGCGGTGGGCGCAACTCTGACATTGATTGTCTCCCGGGCTATTTGGTGAATAGGTGTTGGTGTGCGGAAACCGCGTCCGCGAAGGTCTCGGCTGGCCTACCGAGGATCTTCTCCACCTCGTGGGTAACGAGAGCGGGCTTGTCGACGGTGGCCTCGAGGAACGCGAGGTAGGCGTCGGCGAACTCGGAGGAGAAGCCGATCCCACTGAATCGCTGACGCACGAGCTCGGGGGGCACCTCCTGGTAGCGCAGCCGCCGCCCGAGGACGGCGCCGATGATCTCCACCATCTCGGTGTTGGTGTACGCATTCGGCCCGGTCATCGGAATCTTGCGGCCGACGAGGTCGTCGGTGAGCAGTGCCGTGGCCGCGACAGCCGAGATGTCACGGTCGACGATCGGTGCGGTGGACGCGGTTGCATACGGTCCGCTGACCACATCGCCGGCTTGTATCTGCGGCGCCCACATGCCGAAGAAGTTGGTGATGAACACCGTGGGGCGCAGGCTCACCCATTCCAGGCCAGAGTCGACGGCGAGTTGTTCGACCTCTCTGTTGCGGTCACCGCGGACCCGCGACGGCTGGCGTGAGAAGTCGTCGTCGGCGTTGATGGCCGATAAGGCGACAAGACGCGTGACGCCGGCTTTGCGGGCGTCGTGGATGAGTGGCTCGAGTCGGTCGCCGAGCGCGCGCGAGTTCAGGAACACCGCCGTGGCGCCCGGTAAGCCTTCCTCTGCGGTGCGGACGACCGTGACGCCGTCGGGGAAGCGCACGTCGGGCTGCCGGGTCACGGCGCGCACCCCGACGCCTGCTGCTGCGAGTTCATTGACCAGTGGGCGACCGACGTTGCCGGTTGCGCCGGTGACGAGAATTGTGTTCATGAAGGCAAGGACGGCGGCCCGCGGTGAAAAGTTACCGAACGGCCGACGTAACTTTTCGAACCCGCGCGTCGTCATCACTTCATGACTCCAGTAGACGCCGCGGTACGCAGCCATCGCCCGTATCTGGTGAACCTCGCGTATCAGATGCTCAGCGATGTGGGGGAGGCTGAGGACGTCGCGCAGGAGGCGTTTCTCCGACTGTCGCGTGCTTCCGATGTTGACGACGTCCGCGCCTGGCTGACGGTTGTCGCGGGGCGACTCTGCCTGGATCATTTGCGGTCAGCGCGGGCTCGGCACGAACAGGTTGATGATTCAGGCGCTCTCGATGTCGTCCCTGCGCGAAACGCGGACCCCGTCGATCGCGTCACGCTCGACGATGAGGTGCGTACCGCGCTGCTGGAAGTGTTACAGCGATTGAGCCCCGGAGAGCGGGTGGCGTTCATCCTGCACGACGTGTTCGGAATGCCGTTCGAGCAGATTGCCGAGACGGTGGGCAGGCCTGTCGGTACGTGTCGTCAGCTGGCGCGGCGGGCCAGGGCCAAGTTCGCCGACTCCGCAAAGTCAGGGCCGTCGGAGGTGCCGGATGTCGAGCACAGGATCGTCACCGAGAAGTTCATCACCGCGTGCGCGAACGGCGATCTGGAGTCCCTGGCCGCGGTGCTGGACCCGACGGTGTGGGGTGTGGCCACGTTCGTCGGAGGCGGACCGCCGCAGCTCAACCATGGCCGGGATGCGGTGGCGCCCAACCTCCTTCGCTTCCTCGGCGGCAGCTTGACTCTGGTCACCGGGCCCGAGGGGGAGGTGCTCGGGTTCGCGGGCCGGGAGCTGTCCGTGGTGCTGATGCTGACAGTGATCGACGGTCGGGTCGTGAAGATCGAGGCCACCGTCGATCCGTCCGCGGCTAGCCGCGGTTGACCGGATGAACCAGAACGGGTTGTGCGCGATAGAGGTTCGGGAACTGATGCTGGACTTCGTCGAGCTTCGGCATGTCGTAGGTCGCGATGTACTGCGCTGTCGGATGTGAGTTCAGGTAGTCCTGGTGGTAGTCCTCCGCAGGGAAGAAGCCGGAGTCCTTCTTCGTCTGTGTGACGATCGGAGCGTCGAAGACGTTCCGTTGATTGAGTTGCGCGATGTAGGCGTCGGCGATCCGCTGCTGCATGTCGTTTTGGGGAAAGATCGCCGAGCGATACTGTTCGCCGACGTCTGGTCCCTGCCGGTTCACTTCCGTCGGGTCGTGTACGACCGCGAAGAACACGCGCAGCAGTTGGCCGAACGTCACCTGGCTGGGATCGTAAGAGATGCGCACGGATTCGGCATGCCCGGTGGTGCCTGTTTCCACCGTCTGGTACTGGGCCGTCGACGCGTCGCCGCCCGCGTAGCCGGAGACCGCCGCCGATACGCCCTTCACATGTTGGAAGACGCCCTGAACGCCCCAGAAGCAGCCGCCCGCAAGCAAAGCGGTCTCGGTCGTACCGGGTTCACCCACGGGCTCGTCGATCGCCGGATTCGGAACCGCTACCGAGGCGTTGGCACGTGGGGCCGGTTCGATACCCAGGTGCACAGCGAACAGCGCGGCGCCCAATGCCACGAACAGTGTCAGGACTGTGCCCGCTTTGACGCTCACGGGTTCAGGCTAGTGACGCCGACGGCTCAAACTGTCGGGACATTGCTTACCAAACTATGACAGTGCGTTCGTCATCCGTAGGTGAACGAAAACACCTGCAGCCCTTTCGGCAACGACATGGGGATCGTGGGCTCACAGTTGATGCAGGAGTACGCCCAGACGTCAATGGCGGCGAGATGCCGGTGATCAGTCCGCCGATGAAGCCGATTGCGATGAGGGGCGTCATGTCTGCACTTCGTAGCCTGGGTCGAAGCGGGCGTCGTTGTGAGACAACGTCGTTGATTGGTGATGAGGGCACACGACGAGGCGGCCCGGTGGGGGCGGGCCGCCTCGTCTGGTGGGGGATCGGTGGCCTACGCGGCCGGGGGCATCAGGACCGTGTCGATCAGGTACACGGTCGCGTTGGCGGTACGGACCCCGCCGCACACCACGCCTGCGTTGTTGACCTTCAGGTTGTCGCCCATGCCGGTCACGTCGACCTGGCCGCCCTGCACGGTCTTGTGCATGCCGACGACCTGTCCGGGGCTCGCCTGGCCGGGCACCACGTGGTAGGTGAGGATGCTGCTGAGCAGGTTGGAGTCGGTCTTCAATTTGTCGATTGTGGCCGGGTCGATCTTCGCGAACGCCGCATCGGTCGGGGCGAACACGGTGAACTCGCCGCCGTTGAGGGTGTCCACCAGGTTCACGTTCGGATTCAGCTTGCCTGATAGCGCGGCGGTCAGCGTGGTGAGCAGCGGGTTGTTCGACGCCGCCACCGCCACCGGATCCTGCGCCATACCGGTCACCGAAGCGGGCCCGGTCGGGTTCTGCGCGGCGTAGTCGGCGCAACCCGGCCCGACCAGCCCGGAGCCTGCATCGACCGGCTGGTCCATCGGCTTCGGCGCGGCGCTGGTGGCGTCCATCAGCGAGGACGAAGCGGTCGGCGCCGGAGCGGCGGTGGACGTGTCGTTGGAACACGCCGACAGCCCGAGGACCGCGACCGCGGCCAAGCCCGCCACCGAGATCGCCTGAGGGTGAAAAAGTTTCATGACGCTGTGACTCCCTTGTCGTGACGGGCGTGGTGCCCGCGCTTTGCTCTGACACCGGGTATTCGGAGTGAGGCCCGTCACGGATGGGTCACGTCATATTTGCGTCACTTTTCCCTCAGCACGAACGTGGGTTCGCGGGAGTGGCGAGTGCGCGACAATAGGTCGGTGAGCAGAACCCGAGTGTTGATACTCGGCAGCACCGGCTCGATCGGCACCCAGGCGCTGGAGGTCATCGCCGCCAACCCCGACCGGTTCGAGATCGTCGGGCTGGCGGCGGGCGGCGGCAACCCCGACCTGCTGGCCCAGCAGCGCGCCGAGACGGGCGTGACGAACATCGCCGTTGCGGACGACGCCGCTGCCGCCAAGCTCGGCGAGGTCACCTATGCCGGGACGGACGCCGCCACCCAACTCGTCGAGAACACCCAGACCGACGTCGTGCTCAACGCCCTCGTCGGCGCCCTGGGGCTGAAGCCCACCCTGGCCGCGCTGGGGTCCGGCGCGCGGCTCGCACTGGCCAACAAAGAGTCGCTGGTCGCGGGCGGCCCGCTGGTGCTCAAGGCCGCCAAGCCGGGCCAGATCGTGCCGGTGGACTCGGAGCACTCCGCGATGGCTCAGTGCCTGCGCGGCGGCACCGCCGACGAGGTCGCCAAGATCGTGCTGACCGCGTCCGGCGGGCCGTTCCGCGGCTGGTCCGCCGAGCGACTGGAGGACGTCACCCCCGAGCAGGCGGGCGCGCACCCCACCTGGTCGATGGGCCCGATGAACACGCTGAACTCGGCGTCACTGGTCAACAAGGGCCTGGAGTTGATCGAAACCCACCTGCTGTTCGACATCCCGTACGACCGCATCGACGTCGTGGTGCACCCGCAGTCGATCGTGCACTCGATGGTCACGTTCACCGACGGCTCGACGCTGGCCCAGGCCAGCCCGCCGGACATGAAGCTGCCTATCGCGCTGGCGCTTGGCTGGCCGTCGCGGGTGGCCGACGCGGCCCTGGCCTGCGATTTCTCCACCGCGTCGAGCTGGGATTTCGAGCCGCTCGACAACACGGTGTTCCCGGCCGTCGAGTTGGCGAAGGAAGCGGGCACGAAGGGTGGCTGCCTGACCGCGGTCTACAACGCCGCCAACGAACAAGCCGCCGAGGCCTTCCTGGATGGCAGGATCCGGTTCCCGGCGATTGTGCGAACGATCGCCGAGGTCCTGCGCGCTGCCGACCAGTGGGCGGCCGAACCCGCTACCGTGGAAGACGTACTCGATGCGCAACGCTGGGCCCGCGAGCGGGCAAAGCGCGCAGTTTCCCGGGAGGTCGTCACCACCAAATGATGATGTGGATCATCGGCGTCGCGCTGTTCGCGCTCTTCATTCTGGTGTCGGTGGCGCTGCACGAATGCGGCCACATGTGGGCGGCGCGCGCGACCGGGATGAAGGTGCGCCGCTATTTCGTCGGGTTCGGCCCCACGCTGTGGTCGACGCGCAGGCCGAACAAACTCGGTCACACCGAATACGGCGTCAAGGCCGTCCCGCTCGGGGGTTTCTGCGATATCGCGGGCATGACCGCGATCGACGAGATCGCGCCGCAAGATGAGCCCTACGCGATGTACAAGCAGAAGACTTGGAAGCGGGTGCTGGTGCTGTTCGCCGGCCCCGGCATGAACTTCGTCATCGGCCTGGTGCTGATCTACGGGATGGCGTTGATCTGGGGGCTGCCGAACCTGCATCCCCAGCCAGCCGCCTACGTTGCCGAAACTTCTTGTGTCGCACCGCAACTCAGCAAAGACCAGATGGGCAAGTGTGAGGGAATCGGGCCTGCGGCCGCCGCGGGTATCAAGGCGGGCGACGTCATCGTCAAGGTGGGCGACAAGGACGTGTCGAACCCCGACGAGATGGTGGCCGCGGTACGCGCGCTGACCGGCCCGACGCAGTTCGTCATCGAGCGCGACGGCAGCAAGTTCACCACCATGGTCGACGTCACCCGCACTGCGCGCTGGACCTCCAAAGACGCCACCGCACCCACCACGGTCTCGGCGGTGGGCATCTCCGCGTCGGAGTTCGGCCCCATCAAATACCAGCACTTCAACGCGCTGACCGCCGTTCCCGGCACGGCCGCGTTCACCGGTGACCTCGCCGTCGAACTGGGCAAGTCACTGGCGAAGATCCCCACCAAGATCGGCGCGCTGGTGCACAGCATCGGCGGCGGCGAACGCGATCCGGAGACTCCGATCAGTGTGGTCGGCGCCTCGATCATCGGCGGTGACGCATTCGAACACGGCTATTTCATGGCGTTCTGGTTCTTCCTGGCCCAGTTGAACTTCGTGCTCGGTGCCATCAACCTGGTGCCGCTGTTGCCGTTCGACGGCGGCCACATCGCGATTGCGGTGTTCGAGAAGATCCGCAATATGATTCGCAAAGCGCGCCGCATCGACGCGGCGCCGCCGGTCAACTACCTCAAACTCATGCCGGCCACGTACGTCATCCTGGTCTTCGTCATCGGCTACATGGCGCTCACGGTGACCGCTGACTTCGTCAATCCGATCAGACCATTCCAGTAGGAGAACCCATGACAGGCCAGGCAATCGGGCTGGGTATGCCGGCCCCGCCTGCTCCCACGCTCGCGCCGCGCCGCAAGACCCGCCAGTTGATGGTCGGCAACGTCGGCATCGGCAGCGACCATCCGATCGCGGTGCAGTCCATGTGCACCACCAAGACCCACGACGTCAACTCCACGCTTCAGCAGATCGCCGAATTGACCGCGTCGGGCTGCGACATCGTGCGGGTCGCCTGTCCACGCCAGGAAGATGCCGACGCGCTGCCCGAGATCGCCAAGCACAGCCAGATCCCGGTGATCGCCGACATCCACTTCCAGCCGAAGTACATCTTCGCCGCCATCGACGCGGGCTGCGCCGCGGTGCGGGTGAACCCCGGCAACATCAAGGAATTCGACGGCAGGGTCGCCGAAGTGGCCAAGGCCGCCGGCGACGCGCGCATCCCGATCCGGATCGGCGTCAACGCCGGAAGTCTGGACAAGCGGTTCATGGAGAAGTACGGCAAGGCCACCCCTGAGGCGCTCGTCGAATCGGCGCTGTGGGAAGCGTCGCTGTTCGAGGAGCACGGCTTCGGCGACATCAAGATCAGCGTGAAGCACAACGACCCGGTGGTCATGGTCGCGGCTTACGAACAATTGGCCGCGCAGTGCGACTACCCGCTGCACCTCGGCGTCACCGAGGCGGGCCCGGCGTTCCAGGGCACCATCAAATCAGCGGTGGCGTTCGGCGCATTGTTGTCGCGGGGCATCGGCGACACCATCCGGGTGTCGTTGTCGGCGCCGCCGATCGAAGAGGTCAAGGTCGGCAACCAGATCCTGGAGTCGCTGAACCTGCGCCCGCGGTCGCTCGAGATCGTCTCGTGCCCGTCCTGCGGTCGCGCGCAGGTCGACGTCTACACTCTGGCCAACGAAGTCAGCGCCGGCCTGGAGGGCATGGACGTCCCACTGCGCGTCGCCGTGATGGGTTGCGTCGTCAACGGTCCCGGCGAGGCGCGCGAGGCGGACCTTGGCGTCGCGTCCGGAAACGGCAAGGGACAGATCTTCGTCAAGGGCGAGGTGATCAAGACCGTGCCCGAAGCCCAGATCGTCGAGACGTTGATCGAAGAAGCGATGCGAATCGCGGAAGAACGTGGCGAGGAAACATCTGCGAGCGGTTCGCCGGTTGTCACCGTAAGCTGAGCATGACCCTGTGAGCGGGGTCACCCAGCCCCGGGATCGGTCAGAAAGAGTCTTCATGTCGGCTCCGCCGCTATTTCGCCTCGTCGACGACCGACGGGTATCGGTGGTCCATGACGCCGCGGCGGTGCGCCAGGTGCTCGACGACGATCCGGTGGGTTCCTGCATGGTGGCGTCGCGTGTCGCCGAACACGGTGTCGAGCCGTCGGCCATCGGCGGTGAGCTGTGGACGCGTCGGCGGGTCAGCGAGTCGCTGTGCTACGCAGGCGCGAACCTGATTCCGCTGCGCGGTCAGCTGACCGACCTGAATGCCTTCGCAGACAAGGCGATGAGCACCGCGCGTCGCTGCTCCTCACTGGTTGGCCGCGCCGAGTTCGTGATGCCGATGTGGCGCCGCCTCGAGCAGGCCTGGGGACCCGCACGCGATGTGCGAGAGCAGCAGCCGTTGATGGCATTGGCATCGACGCCGCAGTCGCCGATGGACCCGGCCGTCCGCCCGGTTCGCGTCGACGAGCTTGACGCCTATCTGGTGGCGGCCATCGACATGTTCATCGGCGAGGTCGGCGTCGATCCGCGCATCGGCGACGGCGGGCGCGGCTACCGGCGTCGCGTCGCGGGCCTGATCGCCGCGGGCCGGGCGTGGGCCCGGTTCGAGCGCGGCCAGGTGGTGTTCAAGGCGGAGGTCGGATCGCAGTCGCCGTCTGTCGGGCAGATTCAGGGCGTCTGGGTGCATCCCGACTACCGCGGCCACGGGCTTGGCACCGCGGGCACCGCGACGCTGGCCTCGGCTGTGGTGCGCAGCGGCCGCGTCGCGAGCTTGTATGTCAACGACTTCAACACCGTCGCCCGCGCGACCTACGCGCGCATCGGTTTTCAACAGGTCGGCACCTTCGCCACCGTCCTACTGGACTAGCGTCTGGCGCTATGACCGACCACGACGACAAGATCCAACGCAGAGAGATCGCCCGTGCGATGGTCCGTGCGCTCGACCGCCGGCACGAACTGCTCGACGCGGTCGTCGAATCGGAGGACTACGACGCCGCCATCGAGGCGATCGCCCGGTTGGTCCCCACCACGCCGGTGGCGGCCGAGGCGGTGCTGAGGTTGTCGTTCGACCGGCTGACGAAGGTGTCCCGGGACAGGATCGCCGCGGAACTCGAGGATCTGAACGGTCAGCTGACGTTCATCGCCGAGCAGCCCGTCAGCGCGGGACAGAACCTGGTGCTGCGGCCGTTCGCCGCGGAGAAGGACCGCGATATCTTCGCCGCCCGTACTGGCGACGTGCGCGCCGCGGGTGACGGGTCGGGCGCTCCGCCCGGTGACCTCGACGACGAGATCCGCGCCGCCCTCGACCGGGTCGATGCAGAGGAGGCGGCCTGGTTGGTGGCCGTCGACGGCTCGGAGAAGGTCGGCATGGTGTTCGGCGAATTGTCCGGCGGCGAAGTGAACGTCCGAATCTGGATCCATCCCGGCTACCGCAAGCAGGGTTACGGCACGGCGGCGCTGCGCAAGTCGCGCTCTGAGATGGCCGCCTACTTCCCGGCGGTCCCGCTGGTGGTGCGCGCGCCCGCCGCCGGGCCCTGATCCGGCAATTGTCATTGCCTTTGCAATGAGCTCCCGCGCTCGCGCTACGTCGTCGCGACGCATTTGCTAACCTGCCCGCAGCGACTGGGGGTCGGGTATGTCAGCACAGTCTTCGCGGTGGATTGCCACCGCCCGTCTGTTGCGACGCACAGGGTTTGGCACGACCGGGCCGCGGGTCGACGCGGTCGTCGGCAAGGACTGGTCGACGTATCTCGATGAGGTGCTCGATTCCGACCCCGACGCCGATCCCGGCGCCCGCGCCACACCGATGCCAATCGTGTCGTCGGTCCCTGAATACCCGAAGTGGAACGACGGCGAGGACTTCGCCGCTGCGGTACAGCGGTGGAACGACCTGGTGTCCGAGCAAGCGGAGGAGCTAGCCGAGTGGTGGGTCGGCCGCATCGTCGCGGTGCACGAACCAATCCACGAAAAGCTCACGCTGATTTGGCACAACCACTTTGCGACGTCCGCGGCGAAGGTTCAGTTCTCCACCTACATGGGCGCCCAGAATCGAAAGTTGCGCGCACTCAAACTCGGCGACTTCCGCGTGCTCGCGTACGCGATGCTGACCGACGCCGCCATGCTGTCCTGGCTGGACGGCGAGGACAATGTAGCGTCGTCGCCCAATGAGAATCTGTCGCGTGAATTCATGGAGCTGTTCGCGCTTGGCCAGGGCAACGGCTACACCGAGGCCGACGTCAAGGAGGGCGCCAGGGCGCTGACCGGGTGGACCATCGCGCCCGACGGCCGAACCAGCGTGCTGGAGGAAAGGCACGACGGCAGGCACAAGTCGGTGCTCGAGAAGTCGGGAGACCTGGACGCCGCCGCGTTCTGCAACGCCGTGGTGAACCACCCGGCGTCGGCGCCGCATGTGGCGGGCAGGCTATGGCAGCAGCTGGCCTCCGACATCCAGCCGTCGCCGCAGGCGTTGGGACGGCTTGTCACGGCGTACGGCCCGACGCGCAACCTGAAGGCATTGACGAAAGCGATTCTGCTCGATCCCGAGTTCGTCAAAGGTGCGTCGGTGAACGGCCCGGTGGAGTGGCTGCTCGGCCTGGCCCGCACGCTCGGGTTGGCGCTCGACACCCCCGGACTGCGGCGGGTAGCCCTCGACATCCTGACGACGCTCGGGCAACGACCGCTGTACCCGCCGGATGTCGCGGGATGGCCACACGGCAGGGCGTGGGTGTCGACGGCAAGCATCAGCACGCAGGCCTATGTCGCCCACCAGCTCGCCGAACGCGGTGACATCTCGGTGATCGACGACGCAGCCGTCAGCGAGCGTATCGACGCTACCGGTTACCTGATCGGCGTCGGCGCATGGACGGATCAGACGGTCGCGGCGCTGAAACCGTTCACCAAGAATGCCAAGGGGCTCTTCACCGCGGCCGTCAATTCGCCCGAATACCTTACGACGTAATGGTTTTGACGTGCCTGAAATGAATCGCCGCAAGTTCCTGACCGCCAGCGTCGGCGTCGGGGCGGCAGGACTGCTGGCCGGCGTGGCGTCCTGCAGCATGGCCGATCTGCACGACGCGACCCAGCGCGCGAAGCTGGCAGACGGACAAGGCGTGCTGGTGATCGTCACACTTTACGGTGGCAATGACGGACTCAGCACCGTTATCCCGTTCGCGGACAACGCTTATCACGACGCCCGTCCCGATTTGGCTTACGCCCCACGCGATGTGCTGCCACTCGACACCGAACTAGGCCTCAACCCTGCACTGACGGGATTGCACGAGTTGTGGACAGAACGGAAGCTGGCGATCGTGCGCGGCGTGAGTTACCCGAAGCCCGATCGCAGTCACTTCCGCTCGATGGACATCTGGCAGACCGCATCGCCGCAATCGCCGGTGCCCACCGGTTGGATCGGCCGCTGGCTCGACGCGACCGGTGACGATCCGATGCGGGCCATCAACATCGGTGCGGTACTCCCGCCGATGGCGGTGGGGCAAAAGCGCACCGCCTCCGCGCTGGCCGGCGACTTCGCGCCGATGTCCGCCGAGGTCGCCGGCACGCTCGACACCGTGGGCGTCGACGATCCGCGCGATACCAAGCCGATGTCAGCGATTCGCGCCGCCTACCGCTCCAGTCGGGCTTTCAACGCGTCGATTGCGCCCGTGCTCGGCGATGGCGCGTCGGCGCTGTCGCTCGTCCCTAGTGCAGGCGGCCTGACCGCGCCGAACATGGATCGCGGTAATCCGTTGTCGGCGCAACTGAACGTCGTGAGCACGTGCATCAAGGCGGCCGTGCCTGCCCGGGTGTACATGGTCGCGCTCGGTGGCTTCGACACGCACGCCGACGAACGTGGGGCACAGCAGAAGTTGCTGCGGGTCGTCGACAACGCGCTGACGCCGTTCCTCAAGGCGATGAGCACCACCGAGCACGGCAAGGACGTTGTCGTGATGGTCTATTCGGAGTTCGGTCGGCGGGTCGCGGCCAATGCGTCGCAAGGCACCGACCACGGCACCGCGGGTCCGGTGTTGATCGCTGGGCAACCGGTCAACGGCGGCTTCTACGGCGAGCAGCCCAGCCTCTCGGATCTCGACGACGGCGACCTGAAGGGCACGACCGATTTCCGCGACGTGTATCACGAGTTGTTGGTGCACACGGTCAACACCGATCCGGTGCCGGTGATCGGCGCCGGGCGCCGCGACATCGGATTCCTGTCCTGAACGTCACGGTGCGCCTCCACGGCATCGAGGTGTCGAATTCGTAACATCAGCCCCAATGGCAACTTGGCTCTCATCTGCAACACGCTTGGCGGGTCTGCTGACTGCGTCTGCTCTGATCGCCTCGCTGAACGCGTGCACCCCGAAACCGAACGGACCGGAACCGACGGCGCAGAAGTTCTTTGCCGCACTCGCGACCGGCGACACCGCGGCCGCCGCCGACCTGGCCGATAAACCCGCTGACGCACGTGCCGCTTTGAACGAGGCATGGGCCGGGCTGCAGGCCCAGCGCCTGGATGCGCAGATCCTCGGCTCGAAGTACGCCGACGACACCGGCAGCATCACCTACCGCTACACATGGCATCTGCCGAAGAACCGGACGTGGACCTACGACGGGCAGCTGAACATGGTCCGCGACGAAGGGAAGTGGGAGGTGCGCTGGAGCGCCACCGGATTGCATCCGCGACTCGGTGAGCACCAGACCTTCGCGCTGCGCGCCGACCCGCCCCGCAGAGCGTCGGTCAATGAGCGCGGCGGCACCGATGTACTGGTGCCCGGCAACCTGTATCACTATGCGCTGGACGCGAAATCGGCAGGCGCTGCGCTGATGCCGACCGCGCGGGCCGTCGTTGACGCGCTGCGGCAGTTCGACAACACGTTAGACCCCCAGCGGCTCGCCGAGCAGGCCAGCTCCTCGAAGGAGTCGATGAGCCTGATCACGCTGCGCCAGTCCGATCACGACAGGGTGGCGGGCGCGATCGACGCGTTGCCTGGTGTCGTAGTCACCCCGCAGGCCGAGCTGCTGCCCACCGACGACACGTTCGCACCCGACATCGTCAGTCAGGTCAAAAAGGCGGTGGTCGACGAACTCGACGGCGAGGCCGGATGGCGCATCGTCAGCGTCAACCAGAACGGCGTGGACGTCGACGTGCTGAACGAGGTGCAGGGTGCTCCGGCGCCGTCGGTCACGATCAGCCTGGACCGATCGGTGCAGAACGCGGCGCAGAACGCGGTCAACACGACCGGTAAGAAGGCGATGATCGTGGTGATCAAGCCGTCGACCGGCGAGATCCTTGCCGTCGCGCAGAACTCGTCCGCCGACGCCGAGGGACCACTGGCCACCACCGGGCTGTATCCGCCGGGATCGACCTTCAAGATCGTCACCGCGGGCGCTGCGATCGACCGCGATATGGCCACGCCGAACACGTTGCTCGGCTGCCCGGGCACCATGGACATCGGCCACCGCACCGTGCCCAACTACGGCGGATTCGACCTCGGCGTCGTGCCGATGTCGCGGGCCTTCGCGAGTTCTTGCAACACCACATTCGCCGAATTGGCGAGCAGGATGCCCCCGCGCGGCTTGACGATGGCCGCGGCCCAGTACGGGCTCGGCGCCGACTATCAGATCGAGGGCATCGACACGCTCACCGGTTCGGTGCCGCCCACGGTGAACCTCGCGGAGCGCACGGAGGACGGCTTCGGTCAGGGCAAGGTGTTGGTGACGCCGTTCGGGATGGCCCTGGCGGCCGCGACGGTGGCGGCAGGCAAAACGCCTGTGCCCCAACTGATTGAAGGGCGGCAGACGGTGGTCACCGGCGACCACACGCAGATTTCGCAGAAGATGCTCGACGGGCTGCGACCGATGATGCGACTGGTGGTGACCAACGGCACCGCCAAGGATCTGGCGGGTTCGGGCGATGTGCGCGGCAAGACGGGTGAGGCCGAATTCAATGGCGGTTCGCACTCATGGTTCGCCGGCTACCGCGGCGACATGGCGTTCGCGGCGCTCATCGTCGGCGGCGGGTCGTCGGAGTACGCGGTGCGGATGCTCAAGGGCATGTTCGACCAGCTGCCGCCCGACTACCTGGCGTGACACCCGGCGGTACCGTTGGTAGCGGCTATGACGGAGATCAACGGTGAATACACGATGCGCATCTCGGATGCGGATCGCAACGGTACGCTGCGCAGGCTGCACAACGCCGTCGCGCTCGGCCTGATCGACATCGAGGAGTTCGAGGAGCGCTCCGCGCTGGTGTCGAAGGCGCGATTGCGGACCGATCTCGACGCGCTCGTCGGCGACCTGCCTGGGCCCGGCGCGATCGTCACCACCGCCACCGACCGAGTCGAGTTGCGCGGCGTGCTGGGCTCGCTGAAACGTCAGGGCGAGTGGATCGTGCCGACCCGGCTGGCCCTGCGGCGCCGGATGGGCTCGGTCGATCTGGACTTGACGCGGGCCCGTTTCGCGGGCCCGATCGTGGTCATCGAGTTGGACTTGAGATTCGGCGGGCTGGATATCCGGTTGCCCGACGGCGCGAGCGCGTCGATCGACGACGTCGAGGTGAACGTCGGTAGCGCGCACGACCACCGCAAGGACGCCCCCGCCGAGGGCACTCCGCACGTCATTCTCACCGGCAAGGTGGTCTGCGGCAGCGTCTCGATCCGCGGACCCCGCCGGTCATGGCGGCCCTTCGATCGTCGTTAGCGCCGAAACAGCTGAGACCCGATGCGGACCAGCCGGTCCCAGCCCGCTGGCCGGGCGACCAGTTTGCCGAGCAGCGGGGTGGAATCGAAGTACGAAACCCGCTCCGCGATCAGGCCGTTGGTGAACGTGAAGCGGTCGACCGCATCCCACGCGATGGGCTTGCCACCGTATGTCCCGCTCAACGTGAACTCGATGAACACCTCGTGCGTGCCGAACCCGACGCGGTGCACGTCGGCGTGCAGGTCGGGCACCAGCGCGAACAATCGCTGAAACGATTCCCGGCAGGCCTGCTTGCCGCGCAGGGTGCCCATCATCGGCTGCACGAGCACGATGTCGTCGCTCCACAACGCCTCGTGCTTGGCCAGGTCCGGCGTCCGCCAGGTGTCGGCGAACCGCTCGGCGAACTCGGTCGCGAACTGCTGATCAACCTCATCGATGGTCATGGCCTGAATCTAGCTAGCCGGTCCAGCTACCCTGGCGTCATGCCTGTTCGCACTGCACTTCGCCCCGGCGTGCTGTCACCGACGCTGCCGGTGCCGCGCTCGATCGAACCGCCCGAGTACGTGTGGAAGGCGACCGTGCGAGAAGGCAGCGAACCGTGGGTGCAGACGCCGGAGGTGATCGAGAAGATGCGCGTCGCGGGCCGCATCGCGGCGGGCGCGCTCGCCGAGGCAGGCAAGGCCGTCGCGCCAGGTGTCACCACCGACCACCTGGACCGCATCGCGCATGAGTACATGGTCGACCACGGCGCCTACCCGTCCACGCTTGGCTACAAGGACTTCCCGAAGTCGTGCTGCACCTCGCTCAACGAGATCATCTGCCACGGCATCCCGGACTCGACGGTCATCGAAGACGGCGACATCGTCAACATCGACGTCACCGCCTACATCGACGGCGTGCACGGCGACACCAACGCCACGTTCTTGGCGGGCAACGTGTCCGAGGAGCACCGGCTGCTGGTCGAGCGCACCCGTGAAGCGACGATGCGCGCGATCAAGGCCGTCAAACCCGGCAGGCAGCTGTCGGTCATCGGCAGGGTCATCGAGTCGTATGCAAACCGGTTCGGCTACAACGTCGTTCGCGATTTCACCGGGCACGGCATCGGTACCACCTTCCACAACGGGTTGGTGGTGCTGCACTACGACCAACCCGCCGTCGAGACCGTGCTGGAGCCGGGGATGACGTTCACCATCGAGCCGATGATCAATCTCGGCGCGCTGGACTACGAGATCTGGGACGACGGTTGGACCGTCGCCACCAAGGACAAGAAGTGGACCGCGCAGTTCGAGCACACGCTGGTGGTCACCGACGACGGCGCGGAAATCCTGACGGTCGCCTGATGGGCCTCGAGTGTGAACTCACTGGGAGAAATCCGTCGAAATCTCGCAGTGGTTTCACACTCGCGGGAGGGACATGAGCGGCGCGCTGCTGGTCGCGGGCACCACGTCCGACGCGGGCAAGTCCATGGTCGTGGCCGGGCTGTGTCGGTTGTTGGCGCGCAAGGGTATTCGCGTCGCGCCGTTCAAGGCGCAGAACATGTCCAACAACTCGGCGGTCGCCGTCGAAGGCGGCGAGATCGGCCGTGCGCAAGCCGTGCAGGCCCGCGCCGCCGGTTTGGCGCCCAGCGTCAGATTCAACCCGATCCTGCTCAAGCCCGGTAGTGACCGCACCTCCCAACTGGTGCTGCGCGGTCAGGTCGCCGACACGGTCAGCGCCGGCGACTACTTCCGCCACCGTGACCGATTGTCCGCGGTGGTGGCGGCGGAATTGCATTCGCTGCGAACCGAATTCGACGCCGTGATCTGTGAGGGCGCTGGCTCGCCTGCCGAGATCAACCTGCGCGCGACCGATCTGGCCAATATGGGATTGGCGCGTGCCGCGGACCTGCCCGTCGTCCTGGTCGGCGACATCGACCGCGGCGGGCTGCTGGCACATCTGTACGGCACCGTCGCGATCCTCGAACCGGACGATCAGCGGCTCATCGCCGGGTTCGTGGTGAACAAGTTCCGAGGCGACCCGACGCTGCTGGCACCCGGCCTCGAGGCGTTGCAGCGGCTGACCGGCAGGCCCACCTACGGCGTCATCCCTCACACCGACGGGCTGTGGCTGGACACCGAGGACTCGCTGTCGGTGCACGGCGCGCTCGGTGTGGCTCAACCGCCGCGCGGCACCGAATGGCTGCGTGTGGCCGCTGTCCGGTTCCCGCGTATCTCCAACTCCACCGATGTGGAGGCGTTGGCCTGCGAGCCCGGTGTGCTGGTGCGGTGGGTGACCGATCCGGCCGACCTCGCCGACGCCGACGCGGTGGTACTTCCTGGCAGCAAGGCCACCGTTGCCGATCTGGCATGGCTGAAGCAACGCGGTCTCGCCGAGCGGATTCGTGAGCACGCCGCACAAGGCAAATCGGTCCTCGGTATCTGCGGCGGCTTCCAGATGCTCTGCGCGCGCATCGACGACCGGGTGGAGTCCAAGTCGGGCGTGGTCGAGGGCCTCGGTCTGCTCGACGCCGACATCACGTTCGCACCGCAGAAAACGTTGCGGCACTGGGATTCCCCGCTGCACGGCTACGAGATTCACCACGGCCAACTCGAGCGCCACACCGAGGACGACTGGCTGTCGGTCGGCATCAGGCGCGGTCACGTCTACGGCACGCACTGGCACGGGTTGTTGGACAACGACGACGTGCGCCGCACGTGGCTGACCGAAATCGGAAAGCGCGGTTTCGTGGTTGCCGACGACGTCGACGTGATGGCCCGCCGCGACGGGCAACTCGACCTGATGGCCGATCTGCTCACCGCTCACATCGACGTCGACGCCGTCCTGACGCTGCTCGACAACGGGCCGCCGCCGCGGCCGACCATCGTCACGACGCTGCGGGGCTGACCACGTCGCCGTGCCCGGCGCGCACCTTCTCGCCCGGAAGGGCGCACGACGCCCGCGTCACCAACGACACGGGCAGCACGGTGCGGCGGCGCAGCCGCTTGGCCGGATGGTCCAGCCGCGTGAAGAGCCGATCGGCGGCGAAGCGACCCATCTCGTCGCCGTCCTGATGGATCACCGTGACAGCCGGGTTCAACACAGCGGCCGTGGGGAAGTCGCCGAAACCCACGAGTCCAATGTCGCTGCGCCGCAGAGCTTGCAGAGCCGTCACGACCGCGATGCTGATCCGCGCGTTTGAGGAGAACACCGCGCTCGGCGGGTCGGGGACCGCGAGCACCCGACGCAGCTCGGCCGTCAGTGTCGCTTCGTCGATCGCACCGATGTGCACCAGTTCGCTGCGCTGCGGCAGTCCGGCGTCGTCCAGCGCCCGCTGCAATCCCTTGAGCCGCAATCGTCCGGTCACGGTGTCGTCGCCCATGAACGCGATGCCGCGGTGGCCGTGCGAAATCAGGTGCCGTGTCGCGCCGTATCCACCTCCGACGTCGTCTTGCAGCACCGTATCGGCGCTCAACTTGCCGGGCTCGCGATCGACGAACACCAGCGGGGTGCGCTGCTGCCACGGCCGAAGGTAGGACATGTCGCGGCCGACCGGGCAGATGATCATGCCCGCCACCTGTCGCTTCAACAGGGATTCGATCGACTGCTGTTCGTGTGAGGGTTCCCATCCGACGCCGGTCACAATCACGGCGACACCTCGGCGGCTCGCTTCGCGCTCGATGGCGCCGATGATGCTGGCGAAGAACGGGTCCGCCACGCCGGGCACCGCGACGCCGATCGCGGCGTCGCGACCGCTTCGGAAGGTGACGGCGAGCATGTTGGGCACGTACTGGAGTTCATCGATGGCCCGCTCGACGCGTTCCCGGACATCGGCGGAGACATAGCGGTCGTTGTTGACCACGCGCGACACCGTCTTGGTGCTCACGCCCGCCCGGTCGGCAACGTCGCGCATGGTCGCCATCGAGCATCCTTTCGCGGTCCGTCAGCGGCCAGTATGTCACCGTTGTCAGAGCGGGAGTGTTGATTCTCTGACACCGGTGACATAGCCGGGAAGATGGCGTACTGTCCGGCGTGACTCACCTAACACCGACGCGAAAGGGCCACCGCTATCGTGCGACCACAGCTGCTGCCGCCCAACGTGGTACGGCATTGGTACGCCGGCGGACCCGCGCTGGCCGCATGGCGCGGGCTGCCGCCGGTCGGCGATCACTCGCCGGAGGAATGGGTGGGCGCGACCGTGGCCCGGTTCGGCGAGCCTGAGCTGGGGCCTGCCCGACTGGCCGACGGCACGCTGCTGCGCGACGCGGTGTCCGCCGATCCGCTCGGCTGGGTGGGCCGCGACGACGGAGAGCCAGGCGATGTCGGTGTGCTGGTCAAGCTGCTGGACGCAGGGCAGCGGCTTCCGGTGCACGTGCATCCCACCCGCGCGTACGCCACGCACCACCTTGGCTGCGGGTACGGAAAGACCGAGGCGTGGTACATCCTCGAAGCCGATGACGACGCCGCGGTGTGGGTCGGCTGGCGTGAGGAGGTCAGCCCGGACCGGCTGACCGAGCTGGTCGACAACCAGGACGCCGATGCGATGCTGGAGCTCATGCACCGCGTGCCGGTACGACCCGGAGACGGCGTGCTGGTGCCGGGCGGTACGCCGCACGCGATCGGGGCAGGCATTTTGCTGATCGAGGCTCAGGAGCCAACAGATCAGTCAATCCTGTTGGAGCGCACCAACACCAACGCCTCGGACGAGGAAGTGTTCCTCGGTCTGTCCCGCGAGGTGGCACTGTCCGCCGTCGAGAGCGCGGCCGTCACCGATATCGCCGCACTGCGACGGCACGCGGGCTCGCACGTGGCCGGGCTCGTTGAGGTGTTGCCTGAAACGGCTGCGCCCTACTTCCGCATGGAGCTACTCACCGCCGGTGTCGAAGTGCCCGCCGGATTCGCGGTGGCCGTCGTGCTGTCCGGTACCGGCGCGCTGACAGCCAAGGACGCCGTGTCCGTCGGCATCGAACGCGGCCAGACGCTGGTGGTGCCTGCGGGTTGCGGAGACTGGGGCGTCGAAGGTGACGTGCGGTTGTTGGTCTGCCGGCCTGGCACCACCTGGCCGCCGAACATCAAGGGAGGCAACGGATGACCGCGCTGCTGGAGGCGCGTGCCGTCTCGCGCAGTTTTGGTCACGTCCGCGCCCTCGACCGCGCGGACTTCGACGTCAATGCGGGTGAGGTAGTCGGTCTGATCGGTGACAACGGGGCTGGCAAGTCGACGCTCATCAAGGCGTTGTCGGGCAGCCTGGAACTCGACGAGGGGGAGATCTACTTCGACGGTAAGCCGGTGCGGCTGTCGTCGCCTCGGCAGGCGAACGACCTCGGCATCGAGGTGGTCTATCAGGATTTGGCACTCGCCCCCCATCTCGACCCCGTCCAGAATGTGTTCCTTGGCAGGGAAATTCCACGCAAGGGTGTTCTGGGCCTGCTCGGCTTCATGGACGAGAAACAGATGCGCAAACAAGCGGCCGCCTCCTTCAGAGAACTCGGCGCGACGGTGCGGTCGCTCAACTCGCCGGTCGGTTCGATGTCGGGTGGCCAGCGGCAGGGCATCGCGATCGCACGCGCCATCGCGTGGGCGGACAAGGTGGTCATTCTCGACGAGCCGACCGCTGCGCTCGGGGTGGTCCAGACCCAGAACGTGTTGGAGTCGGTGAAGCGGGTGCGCGACAAAGGGATTGCCGTGGTGTTCATCAGCCACTCGATGCCACATGTGCTCGAGGTCTGTGACCGCATCCAGGTGCTGCGGCTCGGCAGACGGGTGGCCACGTTCCCCGGTCGAACCACATCGGTGGAGACGCTGGTCGGTGCCATGACCGGTGCCCTTGATGCGAAGGACGGCGCCGCGTGAGCACGCTGGCCAACCAGCAGACCGCCGTCCCCGACGGGCAGGACGGCTTCGACGGCACCCAATCGTGGTTGAAACGCGTTGTGGGACTTCAGGCATTCTGGATCCTCGGGGTGCTGATCGTCATCTGCGCGTTCTTCACGATCATCGCGGGTGACCGGTTTCTTTCGGCGGGCAACTTCTCGCTCATCTCGCAGAACGTCGCCGTCTGGGCGGTGCTCGGGGTCGGGATGACGTTCGTGATCATCACCTCGGGCATCGACCTGTCCGTGGGTTCGGTGCTGGTGTTCTCGTCGGTGGTGGCGGCCAAAGTGATGGAGGCGATGGGCGGCAGCGGATTGGGCGTGGCTGCGGCCGGGATCGTCGCCGCCATCCTGTCCGGCATGGCGTGGGGCGTCGTCAACGGCGCGCTGGTCGCCGTCGCCAAAGTACCCGCGCTGATCGTCACCCTGGGCACGCTGTCGGTTGCGCTCGGTCTGGCACAGGTGCTCACCGGCGGTATCGACATTCGCTCGGTGCCCAGCGAGCTGACCGACTTCAGCGCCTACACAAAGGTTTTGGGGATTCCTGGGCTGCCGTTCATCGCGCTTGTGGTGATCGTCGTCGGCGGCATTCTGTTGCACAAGACCAGGTTCGGCCGCTACACCTACGCGATCGGCAGCAACGAGGAGGCCGCCCGTCGCACCGGCATCAAGGTGTCGCGGCACCTGGTCCTCGTCTACGCATTGGCGGGCACCCTGGCGGGACTCGGTGCGCTGCTGTCGCTGGCCCAGTACGGCACCACGACCATCGCAGGCCAGTCGTTGACCAACCTCAACGTCATCGCCGCGGTGGTGATCGGCGGCACCTCGATCTTCGGCGGCTTCGGCACGATCTTCGGCACCGTGGTCGGTCTATTCATCCCCGCCGTGCTGCAGTCCGGGTTCGTCATCATCGGCGTCCAGCCGTTCTGGCAGGGCGTCGCGGTCGGTTCGGTGCTCATCGCCGCCGTCTACGTCGACCAAAGCCGCCGCGCCGCTGCCATGCGCAGCGCACGGTCGCGCCGTCTGTTCACACGCAAAGGAGCGATATGAAGCAAGACAACCGCAAGCCACGCAACGGCGTCACGTGCGCTGCTCTGACAGCGGTGGTGCTGACGCTGTCGATGACGAGTTGCACGTCGTCCAAGCCGCAGTCGAGCGGCTCCGGCGAAACATCGAACGGCGCAACGCCCGCCGCGGCCGCGACCACCGTGACCGCCCCCGCCAAAGCCAGTAAGGACTACAAGATCCAGCTGTTGGCCGGTGTCGTCGGCGACCAGTTCTACATCACAATGCAATGCGGCGCGCAGGAGGAGGCGGCGAAGCTGGGCGTCACGCTGAACACGCAGGGCCCGCAGAAGTTCGATCCGACACTGCAGAAGCCGATCCTCGACTCCATCGTGGCGGCCAAACCGGACGCGCTACTGGTGGCTCCCACCGACGTGCAGGCCATGCAGCAGCCTCTCGAGCAGGCCGCCGCCGCGGGCATCAAGGTGGTGCTCGTCGACACCACGACGAACGACCCGTCGTATGCAGTGTCGTCGATCGCCAGCGACAACGAGGGCGGCGGGAAGGCGGCGTTCGACGCCATCAAGCAGTTGCACCCCGAGGGCGGCAAGGTGATGGTGATGAACGTCGATCCCGGCATCTCGACCACCGACGCCAGGGCGAAGGGTTTCGAGGACGCGGTCAAGGCCGACGGCAAATTCACCTACGTGGGTGTGCAGTACAGCCACGACGATCCGGCGACCGCGGCCCAGCTCATCGGCGCCCAGCTGCAGAAGGACCCCGATCTGGTCGGCGTCTTCGCTACCAACCTGTTCGCCGCCGAGGGCTCGGCCACCGGCGTCAAGCAGGCGGGTAAGAGCGGCCAGGTGAAGATCGTCGGGTTCGACGCGGGCCCGAACCAGATGCAGGCGCTGAAAGAGGGCACCGTGCAGGCGCTGGTCGCGCAGGAGCCGGGAATTATCGGCAAATACGGTGTTGACGAGGCGGTCAGCGCTCTCGACGGCGGTCAGAACACCAAGAAGGTGCAGACCGGCTTCACGGTCATCACGCAGGAGAACCTGAACGGCGACGGCGCTGCGGCGGCGTACAAGTCGAGTTGCTGACCTAACCGTCGATGAGCAACCACCGTCCGTCGAACCGCACGCCGCGCAGATCGGCAACGGAGGCGGTGACGTTCTCGGTTGCGACGCCGCGGCCGACACCGATGATCACCTCGACGCCGGCGGCGCGCGCCGACGCGATGCCCGCCGGCGCATCTTCGAACACCGCACACCGCGCGGGGGATAGGCCAAGACGTCGCGCGGCCAGCAGATACGAGTCGGGGCAGGGCTTTCCGCGTTCGACGTCCTCACCGGTGACGAGGACGTGCGCCGCAACCAGACCCGCCGACGCCATCCGCGCGGTGGCGATCGCGCGACCGCCCGACGTGACGACCGCCCACCGTCCCGTCGGCGCCGTCTCGAGAAGTTCGCGTGCGCCAGGCAACGCCACCACCTCGGTGGCAAGGTCCAGCTCCTGCTGGATCAGCTCGGCCGTCGCTTCAGCGACATCGCGTGGCGTGCTTACCAAGTCGCCGACGAGGTCGGCGATCCGCCGACCGTGCTCGACATCGCGGTGGAAGTCGAAGCCGGGGGCCCAGCGTTCGGCCCACCGGTTCCAGGCGACGGCGGCAGCGTCATGGGAATCGACCAGCACGCCGTCGCAGTCGAGCAGCAGTCCGTCGACGGAAAGACTCACGGCCACGGACAGCAGGCTATGGCATCGAGTTTTCCGATGACCGACTTCGCCGGTCGCGCCGTCCTCGTGACGGGCGCCAGTGGCGGGATCGGTGCCGCGACTGTGCGCAGACTCGCGAGTCGGGGCGCGACGGTGTATGCGGGCGGCCGCGATGCCGACAAGCTGGCGGACCTGGCCGACGAGACGGGTGCGTTGCCGGTCGTCTTCGACCTGGCGTCGGAGGACGAGATCCAGGCGGCCTTAGCGGGTCTCGACTTGTGGGGCGTGGTGAACTGCGGCGGCTTCGGCGGTGAGATCGCCACACCGCAGGACACCGACATCGCGGTGTTCGACAAGGTGATCGCGGTCAACGCCCGCGGCAGCCTGCTGGTCATCAAGCATGTGACCCCCGGAATGATCGAGCGCGGTGCGGGCGGGTCGATCGTCAACGTCTCCAGCCAGGCGGGCCTCGTCGCGCTGCCTGGGCACATCTCGTACGGCTCGTCGAAGGCGGCGCTCGACAACATCACCCGGGTCGCCGCACTGGAACTCGGCAAACACAACATCCGCGTCAACTCGGTCAATCCGACCGTGGTGATGACCGACATGTCGGCCCCGTACTGGGGCCGCCCCGACGTCGGAGGGCCTTTTCTGGAGCAGATGCCGTTGGGCCGGTGGGCGACCGAAGACGAGATCGCCGGCCCGATTTGTTTTCTACTCGGCGACGACGCCGCGATGATCACCGGGGTCTGTTTGCCGGTCGACGGGGGGTACACCTGCCGTTAGCGTCGGTAACCTGGCGGTATGACCAGGCGGCAGACGGTTGTGGTGCTGGCGGTGCTTCTCGCCGCGGTGCTGACCGGATGCGCGCAGACGATCACCGGCACGGCGACGTGGCCCGGCGCCAGGCTGGACAAGGCGGTGCTGACCGCGGCGGACTTCCCGCCCGGCGTGCAGTTCGATCGCATCGCCCGGCCGGAAGGGGACGGCGAGAGTGGGCCGCCCGCGATGATGTCCGATCCCGAGGGTTGTTCGGACGGGCTCACCCGGGCCATCGCCGATTCGGCCGAGCGCGGGCCTGGCAGCGCCGCCGAGTACGTGGTCGCCTACGACGGGGCGCGCATCGTGATGACGGTGCTCACGTGGCCGCTCGACCTTCCCCGACTGGCCGCCACCGCCGAACGCTGTGCCTACTTTCAGACGTTCTTCGATACCGCGATGCCCGGCATCCCGATGACGACCACGCGACTGGAAACACCGCGCCCCGACGCGCTGCTCTACGAGCAGACCATGCGGCTGGGCAACGAATCCAGCAGTGCGTACTTCTCATTCGAGAACATCGGGCAGATGGGGGTATTCGGGCTCGCGTTCCCGACGCCGAATCCGTCGATCGCCGTCAAAGCCGCGCTGCCGCAGACATTTATGGACATCGCAGCAAAACAGGGCGAGCGTGCCGCAACCCGTTGACAGCTGGAAAATCCGCCCACCGATTGGTCCCGTCGCTGTAGCGTGGCCGAATGCCCTCCACCATGGTCACCGTCGACGGCTTCGGCGTGCCGATCGGCGTCGCGGGCCCCGACAAAGGGTCCGTTGTGGTGGTGCTCGGCGCGGCGCATCACGCCCCGTCCGCCTATGACGCGGTCTGCGAGCGGCTGCACACCGCGTCGCTGCGAACGATCGTGATCGGCCCGGATCCGCGGCTGACCGCGAAATCGGTGGTCGGCATCCTGGACACCCTCGACGTCCGCTGGGCGCTGCTGGTCGGCGACCGCATCGGTGGGGAACTGGCCTGGGAGCTGGCCGCCACCCGGCTGGACCGGTTCATCGGGCTAGTGGTGATCGACCGTGGTCATCCCCGCGTCGCCGACCTCACCGGGGTGATCCGTGACGAGCACTGCCCGCCGGTCGAGATGAACACCACAGCGCTGGTCAGCACACCCGCCGCGCGGGCGGTCGCCAAGGCCAGTCAACGCTACGTATACGGCGACTTCCGGCTGGTCGATCTCCTCGGCAGGCGTAACGCGCAGGAGTCAACGGCTCAGCTGGCCGCAGAGATCGTGATGCGCACCAGCATCTGGTAGCCGGCTACTGCTGCGGCTGGTCGGGTGTCCATGCCTGCGGCAGGCCAGGACTCTGCGGGAACAAGAAGTCGATGAATGCTTGTGCGGTCGGCTGCGGCTCGTGATTGGCCAGCCCCGGCCGCTCATTGGCTTCGATGAACACATACTCGGTGCCGGTGACGTCGGGAACGAGCAGGTCGACGCCCGTCACCGGTATCCCAATCGCCTCCGCGGCGGTCACCGCGACCGCGCACAACTCGGGGTTCACCTCGGCGGTGACGTCGTGGATGGTGCCGCCCTGGTGCAGGTTCGCGGTGCGCCGAACGCGCACCCGCCTGCCCTCGGGCAGCACGTCCGAAAACGACCAACCAGCTTCGGCCACCGTCGCCTCGGTCACCTCGTCGATCGGGATCCGCGATTCGCCTCCGGTGGCCGCCGCGCGGCGCCTGCTCTGGGCGTCGATCAGTTCGCGAACGGTGTGGTGCCCGGTGCCGATCACTTCCGCGGGCTTCCGCAGGGCTGCGGCGACCACCTTGCGGTCGATCACCACCAGTCGAAGATCATCGCCGCTCGCGCGTTGCTCGATGAGGACGTCGGGATGCTGCTCGCGCGCTCGTGCCAGCGCCGCATCGAGTTCCTTATGGCTGTCGATGCCGACCGTGATGCCCTTGCCCTGCTCGCCTCTGGTGGGCTTGACCACGACATCGCCCACCTCCTCGAGGAACGCGTAGTCCTCTTCGTCGAAGGTGGCCAGTCGGCCTTTGGCGACGGCGATTCCGGCTTCGGCGACGAGGCGACGGGTCAGCCGCTTGTCATCGCACCGCGCCATTGCCACCGCTGAGGTGAACTCCGACAACGACTCTCGAGTCACCACGCTGCGCCCGCCGTGCGTCAACCGCATCTCACCGGCCTCGGCGTCGAGCACCTCGACCCAGATGCCACGGCGCATGGCTTCGTCGGCGATGATGCGTGCGTACGGATTGAGGTCGTCGACGGTCTCCGGCGGATGGGTGTACAACGGCTCGTTGATCGCGTTCTTGCGTTTGACCGCCATCACGGGGACCCGAGTGAAGCCGAGCTTCTCGTACAGCCCGATCGCGGCGACGTTGTCATGCGCCACCGACAGATCCATGTAAGCGCGGCCGCGGTCGCGGTAGATCGCGGCCAGCGCACTGGTGAGGGCCGCGCCGACGCCAGGAAGGCTGGACGTCGGGTCGACGGCGAGCGTCCAGAGGCTCGAACCGTTCTCCGGGTCGGAGAACAACCGCTTGTGGTCGACGCCGGTGACGGTGCCGACGACGGTGCCGTCGTCGTCGCGCACGGCGACCAGGTAGTCGACCGCATCGCGATGAAGATGGTTGTCCCAGATGACGTCGACGGGTGCGGACACCATTCCGCAGCGCAGATATACCCGGTTCATCGCGTCGGCGTCGTCGGCACTGTCAAGGGCGCGCACCGTGAACCCGGTGGGGGAGACCGACTGCAGTTCCTCTGAGAAGCGCAGTCGGTAGGTGTGGCTCGGGTCGATGAACAGTTCGGCGGGCGCGAGCGCGACGAGAACCTGCGGTTCGCGGGCGTACATGCAGATGTCGCGCCTGCCCCGCCCCTCGTGCCGCAGCACCTCCGCGAGCTTCTCCGGGTCAGCGAAGGTCTGGCCGAAAACCAGCCGGCCCCAACCCAATTCGATGACGACATCGTCGGCCATCGCGTCGACCATGTGCTGCGGCGAGGCGTCATGCAAGCCGAGGGTGATGGCTTCCTGGTCGCGATCGACGGGGCCGGATGTCGCCGGCCGGGCCGCTCCGGCAGTCATGCTGCCGCACCCGTGATGCCGTGCCGCTGCAACCACAGTTCCAGCAGCGCGATCTGCCACAACTCATTACCGCGCAGCGGGGTCAGCCTGCCGTTGGGGTCGGCGAGCAGCCGCTCGACCGCCTCCGGGCGGAACAGGCCCCGCTCCTTGGCCGCGGGCGCGTACAGCGCGTCGCGGACCAGGTCGAGGTAGGGACCTTCCAGATGCGTCAACGCGGGCACAGGGAAGTAACCCTTCGGCCGGTCGATGACGTCGGCAGGAATCACCTTGCGCGCGGCCTGCTTCAGCACACCCTTGCCGTCGTGCGCGGTCTTCAGTTTCGGCGGGCAGGTGGCGGCCAGTTCAACCAGGTCGTGGTCGAGGAACGGCACCCTGCCTTCCAGCCCCCATGCCATGGTCATGTTGTCGACGCGTTTGACCGGATCGTCGACCAGCATCACGGTCGTGTCCAGCCGCAGCGCGCGGTCGACACCGGTGGCCGCGCCCGCCCGGGCGAAATGCTCGGTGACGAACTCCTCGCTGGGATCACCGTCGGAGCCGTCTGGTCGGCGACGTACCGCCTCCGTCAGATAGCCCGGCGCCACGATGGCCGCGTAACCCGACGGGTCCCTGTCGAAGAACGCCTTGCGGTAGCCGGCCACCGACTCTGCGACCGTGGTGGCCTCCGCCATCGGGGGATACCAGTGGTAGCCGGCGAACACCTCGTCGGCGCCCTGACCGGACTGGACGACCTTGACGTGTTTGGCGACTTCCTGGCTGAGCAGGTAGAAGGCGACGCAGTCGTGGCTGACCATCGGCTCACTCATCGCGCCGATGGCGCCGTCGAGCGCGGGCAGCATCCGGTCGGTGCCGATGCGGATCTGGTGGTGATCGGTGTCGAAACGCTCGGCGATGATGTCGGAGTACTTGAACTCATCGCCCTGCACGCCGCCGACGGATTCGAACCCGATCGAGAACGTCGCGAGGCCGTGCTGGCCGGCCTCGGCCAGCAGTCCGACGATCAGGCTGGAATCCACACCGCCGGACAGCAGGCATCCGACGGGCACGTCGGCGACCAGGCGTCGGTCAACGGCTAACCGCAGAGATTCCAGAACCGCGTCCTCCCAATCGCGTTCGGACCAGTCGGCGCGGTCGTCGCGCCTGCTGAAGTCGGGCGTCCAGTACGTGGTGGACGTAACGCGACCGTCGGCTTCGATCGCGACGAGCGTGGCGGGCGGCACTTTGGTGACGCCGCGCAGGATCGTGCGCGGCGCGGGCACGACGGAGTGGAACGTCATGTAGTGGTGCAGCGCGACCGGATCGATGCGGGTGTCGATCGAGTTGTCCCTGCTGGCGCCCGCCAGCAGCGCGGGCAGTGACGACGCGAACCGGATCCGCTTGGCGTCCTGGGTCAGATACAGCGGCTTGATGCCAAGCCGGTCGCGCCCCAGCAACACCCGGCCACTGTCGCGCTCCACGATCGCGAACGCGAACATGCCGTAGAGACGGTCGACGAAGCGGTCGCCCCACCGGTGGTAGGCCTTGAGCAGTACCTCGGTGTCGCTGTGCGAGAAGAACCGGTAGCCGTGGTCGGTCAGTTCGCGTCGCAACTGCTTGTAGTTGTAGATGCAGCCGTTCCAGGCGACGGCGAGCCCAAGCTCGGAATCGATCATGGGCTGCGCGCCCGCTTCCGACAGATCGATGATCTTGAGGCGTCGATGGCCCAGGGCAACCCTGCCCTGGGACCACACGCCCGCGGCGTCGGGACCCCGCGGCGCCATCGCTTCGGCCATCGCCGATACCGCGCTGACGTCGGGTGTCAGGCCATCAAGACGCACTTCGCCGGTGGCTCCACACACTCAGCCCACCCTACCCACTTCAACGGTGGGCTAAACGTCCCGCCTGTGAGCCGGCTAGGAAACGCCTTCCAATTCTTCGCCGGTTTCGTCGACCTGCTTGATCGGCCCGGTGAACCAGTTCTTCACCGAGGCGTGCCAGTAGATCCACAGCAGGAGCACCACACCGCCGACCAGAAGCGGGGTGTAGTTCACGTACTTCCACTCGAAGGCGTCACCCCACGGCACGCCACCCGACGACGTCGGGAACATCGCGATTGCCGACGTGATGAGGATCTCGGCAATGGAGACCGGCGCCATCCACTTCCAGTGGCGGCCCAGATTCCAGCTGCCCTGCTCGAACGCGTCGCCCGCCTTCCAGCGGTAATAGATCGGCACCGCGAAGCACAGGTACAACCCGACGACGCCGATCGACACCACCGCGAAGAACGCGACGGGAACGGGTGCGCCGTTGACGTCGACCTTGACCAGAGCGGGCAGCGTGATGACGGCCGCCAGCACAGCGGTGACGATCACACCGTTGGCGGGCACCCGGTTCTTGTTGACCGCCGACCAGAGTTGGTGGCCGGGCACCGCGCGGTCGCGGCTGAATGCGAACAACATTCTGGAGGCGCTCGTCTGGCACGCGGTGGTGCAGAAGAATTGGCCCGCGGTGGAGATGAACAGAATCAGCACCACCCACTTCGAGCTCATCGCCTGCGTGAAAATGGTGACTACCGCGCCGCCGCCCTTGGATACACCGTCGGCGTCCTGCACTGCGAACAGGAAGCTCAGCAACAGGATCCAGCCGCCGATCGCCGAGTAGAAGATCGACTGCCAGATGCCCTTGGCCGCCGCGTTGGCGGCGCTCTTGGTCTCCTCGGACAGATGCGCTGACGCGTCGTATCCGGTGATCGTGTACTGCGTCAGGATCGCGGCGATCGGGAGCACGAAGAACAGGAAGCCCCAACCCGATGTCGAGCCGCCGAACATGCCGCTGTTGTTGATCGTCCTGGCGAACACGTCACCGAGGCTGGCATGTTGTTCGGGCAGCACCCACAGCAACAGGATCACCACCGCCGCGCCCGCGACGTGCCACCACACCGAGATGTTGTTGATGATGGCCAGCAGGTGGCTGGAGAAGATGTTGATGATGGCGGATATGGCCAGGATGGCCACGAACAGATAGAACGTCCGGGTCAAGCTGTAGCCGGCCAGCCAGGTCTCACTGAAGGTCCCGAGGGTCAGGTCCAAAAACGTCGCGCAGCCGTAGGCCACCGAGGCAAGGATCGCGATCAGCCCGATCAGGTTCAGCCAGCCGGTGTAGAAGCCGGCCTTCACCCCGCCCAATTTGCTTGCCCACCAATAGATTCCGCCTGAGGTGGGAAATGCCGACACGAGTTCGGACATGCACAGGCCGGTGATCAGGATGAAGACGGAGATCAGCGGCCAGCCCCATGCGATCGCGGCGGGGCCGCCGTTGTTCCAGCCCAGCCCGAACGAGGTGAAACAGCCCGCGAGGATCGAGATGATCGAAAACGAAATGGCGAAGTTGGAGAAGCCGGACCAGGACCGCTGCAACTCCTGCACATAGCCGAGCCTGGCGAGATGCCGCTCGTCTTCATTCAAATGCTCATGGGCCTCTGGCACGACGGTTCTCCTTCGGGGATCGGAGGCGAGCAAGGTTCCCTAGGGACAATAGGCCGCTATTGGTCTGGCGTCCTACCTTTGGAGATGACGGCCGCGTAAAACTTGCCCACGAGAGCACCCCGCGGGTCGACTAGCTGGCGTTTCTGGTGTTTCCGAACTGTCTCCGACTCGATATTGACGTGCGCATTCGCCCTCATTATTGTCCAAGTTGTCTGACAACTTGCGCCAAATTGCCAAGGAGGGCGCCATGGCGGAGAACAAGCGGGCAGTCGGATCGGTCACCTATCGGGACGCAGAACACGGTTATTTCGAGCGGCGCAAGCTGCGCAGGCACGCCGCGTTCTGGTCACTGTGGGCGCTCGGCGTTGGCGCGGTCATCTCGGGAGACTTCTACGGCTGGAACGTCGGCCTGGATGCCGGCGGCTTCGGCGGTCTGCTGATCGCGGGTGTCATCATCACGGTGATGTACTACGGCCTGTGCTACAGCATCGCCGAGATGTCCCCGGCGCTGCCGCACACGGGCGGTGCCTATTCGTTCTCGCGGTCGGCGATGGGGCCGTGGGGCGGCTTCGTCACCGGCCTCGCCGAGAACATGGAGTACGTCATCACACCCGCGGTGGTGGTCAGCGCGATGGGATTTCTGTCCCACGACATCGTCGTCGAACTCACGGCAGCGGACGGATGGTGGAACAGCCCCGTGCTGTGGGCGGCGGTCTTCTACATCATCTTCGTCGGAATCAACATCATGGGTATCGAGATCACCATGCGGTTCACCGTGGTGATCACTCTGCTGGCGCTCGGCATCCTTGGGTTCTTCTTCCTCGCAGTGCTTTTCTCCGGCAAGTTCGACTTCAGCCTGCTGACCAACATCCCACCGGAGGAGGGTGGCAGCAGCTTCCTGCCGAAGGGCATCGCCGGAATCTTCCCCGCCTTGCCTTTCGCGATCTGGTTCTACCTGGCGATCGAGGAGTTGCCGCTGGCGGCGGAGGAGTCGCATGATCCGAAGCGCGACATCCCGCGTGCCACCATCTGGGGTCTCAACACGCTGGTGCTGTTCGCGGTGCTGACGCTGTTCCTGAACACGGGTGTCGGCGGCGGCGCGCAGGCGATCGGCACGTCGGCCACCCCGTTGTTCGACGGCTTCAAGGCGGTGTTCGGCGACGGCACAGGCGCCGCGGTGCTTGCCACCATCGGGCTGATCGGGTTGATCGCGAGCTTCTTCACGATCATCTACGCCTACGGCCGCAACACGTATTCGCTTTCCCGCGCAGGCTATTTCCCGCAGGTGCTTTCGATCACCCATCCGAAGCGCCACACCCCGTACGTCGCGCTGATCGCAGGCGCGGTGATCGGGTTCCTACTGGTGTGGCTGATGTATCTGCTCGGCCAGAGCGAGAACGCGCTCGCGGGAAAGATCGTGGGGGCGCTGCTGTACATGGCCGTGTTCGGAGCGGTGATCTCCTACTTCATGCAGTGCATGTCGTTCATCATGCTGCGGCGCAAACTGCCGAACATCGAACGGCCGTACCGCAGTCCGTGGGGCATTGGCGGCGCGGCCGTTGCGGGCTTCATCGCGCTCGTCGCGCTGGTCTCGCTGTTCTTCAACGCCGACTACCGGCCTGGTGTGGTCGGAACACTTGTCTACTTCGTGATCGGTTTGCTCTACTTCGCAATCGTCGGCAGGCACAAGCTGGTGCTCTCGCCTGAAGAGGAGTTCGCGCTGTCGCATGGGCAGTACGGGGTGAACCTGGAGAAGGAGGGCTACGGCGCGATGTCCGCCACGGAGATTGCGACCGACGACACGAAGACCACCTCGGCGTGAGCTGAGGACCGCCGTGTCTGTTGTCCTGGGGGTCGACGTCGGCTCGCAGAGCATCAAGGTCGTCCTCGTCGACGAGGGGGGCGATGTGGTCTCCACCGGTGCGGCCGCGCTGAGCATGACCCATGCGCACGACGGCTGGGCCGAGCAGGATCCGCAAACTTATTGCGCCGCATTGCGAGACGCCATCAGGGTGGCGACGGCCGACATCGATCCTTCCCGGGTGGTGGCGGTCGGCCTTGGCAGTCAGGTCGACGGCGTCGTCGCTTGCGACGCCGACGGCGCACCGTTGCGACCAGCGATCATCTGGCTGGACAAACGCGCCACCGAGCAGTGCGACCGACTGGTGGCTGCGGTCGGGCAGGAGGCGCTGGCCGAGCGGACAGGTCTGGTCGCCGATGCGTCACACAGCGCACCGAAGATGATGTGGATTCGCGACCACGAACCGTCGGTCTGGCGGCGGACGTCGACGTTGGCGCCCGTCGGGTCGTATCTGCTACATCATCTGACCGGCGCGCACGCCCAGGACGCCGCGAACGCGTCGTCGACGATGGTGTACGACGTGTGCCGCGGGAACTTCGACGAATCGCTCTGCAGCGCAGCTGATTTGGATCCGTCGATGTTCGCGCCGGTGCGCCGCTCCACCGACGTGGTAGGCACGTTGCGGCCCGACGTCGCCGCGCAACTCGGTCTCGCTCCCGATTGCGCGGTCGTCGTCGGCACCGGTGACGAGCATGCCGCGTCGGTGGGTGCGGGCGCGATCGAGGCGGGCGTTGTCGTCGACGTCACCGGCACCGCGGAACCGGTGACGACGGCCTCCGAAGCGCCGGTGCGCGACCCCGTGGGCCTCGTCGAGACGCACGGCCACGCGGTTCCGGGCGCCTGGCTGATCGAGAACCCAGGGTTCGTCAGCGGCGGAAGCACTCTGTGGCTTGCGAGGTTGCTCGGACTGCCGCAGGCTGAGGTGTTTCCGTTGGCTTGCACAGCGCCTGCGGCCAGTGAAGGCGTGTTGTTCATCCCCGCGCTGTCAGGGGCGACGGCACCGCGGTGGAACGACAGCATGCGCGGCGGCCTGCTCGGCCTCGCGATGAACCACACCCCGGCCCACATCGCAAGGGCGGTGCTGGAAGGCTGCGCATTTGCGTTGCGCGACATCGTCGAACGACTCGACGCGATGGGCCTCGGACGGGGTGAAGTCCGCATCGTCGGTGGCGGTGCGCGCGACAACCTGTGGGCGGCCATCAAAGCCAGCGTGCTGGGGCGGCCCGTGCGGCGGGTGCTGACCGAGGAGGCCACCGCTGTCGGCGCGGCCATGGTCGCGGGTGTCGGCACCGGCTTCTTCGCCGACTTCGCCGCCGCATTGACTGCCGTCCGACTTGCCCCGACCGCCATTGAGCCGGATCCCGAGGCGACCAAGACCTACGCCGAAGCCTACTGCCGCTACCTCGCCGCGTTCGATGCCGTCGAATCGGCGTTGGGATGATCACCGTTCCGGATCCGGCGACGCTGCTGTCGAACCTGCGCGCCGCCGGAATCGACGGGCTGCCCCAGGTAGATGTCCGCATCGGAAAATCGGTGTTGGACAGTGCGATTGCCGACAGCATCGACAAATTCGTCGGACGGGAGCCGCTGATCCTCAGCGACGGCGGACCGTACTGCACACCGGACGGGGCTGTGGTGGATCGACTCGCGGGCCGGCTCGGCTGCCCGGTGGTGCAACTCGGCAGGGGGACGGTCAGGGCCGACGAAGAGACCGTCGACACCGCGGTCGCCGAGGTGGGTGAGCACCGGCTGCTGATCTCCGTCGGCTCCGGCACGCTCACCGACATCGCGAAAGTCACAGCACAGCGCACCGGAAACCACCACGTCGCAGTCCAAACCGCCTGCAGTATCAATGGTTTCATCGCTGATCGCAGCGTTCTGGTCATTGCGGGCGCGAAGCGAACAGTGCAGTCGAGGTGGCCCGACATGCTGGTCGCCGACACCGACATCCTCGCGTCGGCCCCGGTCCGGTTGAATCTGGCCGGGGTGGGCGATCTTTCGACAGTCCCGAACGCGGTGGCCGAGTGGCGGCTGGCTGCCCGGCTCGGGCACGGACCGCCGTACGCCGCGGCCGTCGTCGAAGACGTGCTCGCCGCGGGGCCTGCCCTGCCCGCACTCGCGCGTGCGGCCCGCGCCTTCGAACCCGACGGAATCGCTGACCTGGCCCGGCTGCTGGCGGTCAGCGGACTGTCGATGGGCATCGTCGGTTCGACGGCGCCCGCGTCGGGCACCGAACATGCGGTGTCGCACCTGATGGAGATGGCGCGCAGCCGCCAGGGCAGACCCGCTGCGGCGCACGGCATGCAGGTCACCGTCGCGACCCGGCTGGCTCTGCGGGTCTGGCGATTGGTGGACGCCACCATCCGCTCGGGAGACGCGAAGGTGCGGGTACCCGATGAGGCGGCGAGCCGCGACGCCGTCGCACACGCATTCGCCGACTTCGACCGGCAGACCGCCGAGGAATGTTGGGCGGCGTATTCGGCCAAGCGTGACTGGCTTGTCACGCATCAAGCCGCTGTCGAGGCGTTGATCTGCGAGTGGGACGCCTTCTCGCGTTCGCTGTCACTGACATCGCCCGCGGAGTTCGACGAGATCGGCATCGCCAGTGGATTACCGCGCCTGGCACGCGATCTCGGCGACGACTACGACGATGCCCTTCTGTTCTGGGCGCTGCGAAATTCCCACCTGCTGCGCGAACGCATTTCCATCACCGACCTCGCCGACCTGCTCGGCGTGTGGACGGACGATACGGCGCGATCGATCGTGGTCGACGCCGCCAGGGAAAAAGAAGCCAAGGTAAAGGAATAGGAGTTCTGCCGTGTCCAACTTCGTGTTCATGCTCACCCACGGCGACAGAACTATCGAGCACGCCGCCGACGTCGTGCCGGATTTGGCAGGCACCGGGCTGCGGTACATCGGGTTCAAGGACGTCGGCGCGGACGCCTCGCGACAGCGCGCGTTGACGGCGCTGGCCCATGATGCCGGTTTCGAGGTGATGCTCGAAGTCGTGTCGACCAGTAGCGAGGAGGAGTTGGCGTCCCTGCGTGCGGCGGCGGCGGCCGGTGTCGACTGGGTGCTCGGCGGCACGCACGCCTCCGACGGGGCAAACATCCTGCCGAGAAGCGTGCAGTACTGCCCGTTCCCAGGAAGGGTCGTCGACCATCCGAGCGTGCTGCTTGGCAGCGTCGAGGAAATCGCGGCGGACGCCGAAAGGCTCACTGCGCTAGACCATGTCAGTGGGGTGGACCTGCTGGCGTATCGCCATCCGACCGCCGACCACCAGGCGTTGATCCGCGAGGTCGTCGCGCGCTCACGGGGTCCGGTCATCGTGGCCGGGTCGATCGCGAGTATCGACCGCGTGCTCACCGTCGGCGAAACCGGGGCGTGGGGGTTCACCATCGGCAGCGCGATTTTCGACGGCCTGCTGCCCGGCGCACCATCGATAGCCGATCAGGTTCGTAGCGTCCTCGCGGCGGCAACCGCTGACGCCGCCAGGGAAAGCCGGACGTAGGCTCTTCAGCGTGACCGGCAGAACCCTGCTCGCTGACCAACTGCGTGACGAGCTGCTGGCGGAGATCTCCGATGCGCAGCTGCAGCCGGGGGCCAAGCTGCCGACCGAAGGCGAACTCGCCAAGCGGTTCAACGTATCTCGTGCGACGGTGCGAGAAGCGGTGCGCGCGTTGGTGGAAGCCGGGTACGTCACCCGTCGTCGTGGTTCGGGCAGCTACGTCACCGAGCGGCGCAGGATGCCACACGGGCTGGACTCGACGCTGAGTTATCTCGCGATGATCGAGACGGCCGGCGCGCACGCGGGTTTGCGCGTGCTCGCGGCCGCCTTCGAACCGTACTGCCAGGACGACGCGCCGCTGCAGCTCAAACCGGGCGACACCGTGCTAGCGGTCGAACGGGTGCGGACGGCCGACGACCAACCGGTGATCTATTCACTCGATCGGATACCGGCACGGTTGCTGCGCGCCGACTTCGATCTCGACAAGCTTGACCCGTCGTTGTTCGCGTTGTTGAGCTCCTCTGGCCACGCCGCCGACCACGCGACCGCGACGCTGCGGGCGGTCGCCAGCACCAGCCATACCGCCAAGGTGCTCGGCATCCGGCGGGGCAGGCCACTGCTGTACATCGAGGAGATCGACTACGGCCGCGACGGCACCCCGGTGATGCTGTCGCGGGAGTGGCACGTGTCCGAAGCCTTCGACGTCAGGATCAACCGCAAGGCGAACGCCCTGCACGCGCTGCCCGCCTCTACGGCGTAGGCAGATTTCTATTGGTCGGGTAACCTACCTTTAGAGTGAGAATTCGGTAAATCTCCAAGGTCAGGCAGGCGGGAGGCGGTTTCCAATGGTTGACTTCTCGTCATGACCGGCATGCTGTCGCAATCAGAGCTCGAGTCGTTGGTAGCGGCCGGCGACATCGACACCGTTATCGTCGCGTTCTGCGATATGCAGGGCAGGCTGACGGGCAAACGGGTGTCGGCCCGGTTGTTCGTCGAGGACGTCGCCGCCCATGGCTGCGAGTGTTGTAACTACCTGCTCGCCGTGGACGTCGACATGAACACCGTCGACGGATATGCCATCTCGAGCTGGGAGACCGGCTACGGCGACATGGTGATGACGCCCGACTTCGCCACCCTGCGGCTGCTGCCCTGGCTGCCCGGCACCGCGCTGGTGATGGCGGACCTGTCGTGGACCGACGGCAGGCCGGTTACTCAGGCGCCACGGTCCATCCTCAACCGCCAGATCGACCGGCTGGCCGAGAAGGGGCTGGTGCCCTACGTCGGCACCGAACTGGAATTCATGGTGTTCGACGACGGCTACCGCGAGGCGTGGTCGAAGGGCTACCGCGGGCTGACACCGGCGACCGACTACAACGTCGACTACGCGATGCTGGCCTCGACCCGGATGGAGCCGCTGCTGCGCGACATCCGGCTCGGCATGGAGGGCGCGGGCATGTATTGCGAAGGGGTGAAAGGCGAGTGCAACTTCGGCCAGCAGGAGATCGCCTTCCGGTACGACCATGCCCGTCTGACATGTGACAACCACACCATCTACAAGAACGGCGCCAAGGAAATCGCCGACAAGCACGGCAAGAGCCTGACGTTCATGGCGAAGTTCGACGAGCGCGAGGGCAACAGCTGCCACATCCACATCTCGCTGCGCGGTGACGACGGCTCCCCGGTGTTCGCCGACGACGATGACGAACTCGGGATGTCGCCCATGTTCCGCAGCTTCATCGCGGGCCAGCTGGCCACCATGCGCGAACTCACGTTGTTCTATGCGCCGAACATCAACTCCTACAAGCGGTTTGTCGAGGGCAGTTTCGCGCCGACAGCCATCGCATGGGGCCTCGACAACCGCACGTGCGCGTTGCGGGTCGTCGGGCGCGGGCACGGGATGCGGATGGAGAATCGGGCGCCGGGCGGCGATGTGAACCAGTACCTCGCGGTGTCCGCGTTGATCGCCGGCGGACTCTACGGCATCGAACGCGAATTGGAATTGCCGGAAGCGTTGGAGGGCAACGCCTACACCTCCGGTGCGGAGCGGCTGCCGACCACGCTGGCGGAAGCGGCGGCACTGTTCGGCAAGTCGGAGGTGGCGCGCGAGGCGTTCGGCGACGACGTGGTCGAGCACTACCTCAACAACGCGCGGGTGGAACTGGACGCATACAACGCGGCGGTGACGGACTGGGAAAGGGTGCGCGGCTTTGAACGGCTCTAGTTCCGGCGCGAGCAGACACAAAACTGCCCAAAAATCCGCCGAAATGGGCAGTTTTGCGTCTGCTCGCGGGGGCCCAGCTCGCCCAGTGATCGGCCTGACGACCTATCTGCAGCAGGCGCAGACCGGGGTGTGGGATGTGCGGGCCAGCTTTCTGCCGGCGATCTACATCGAAGGAGTCAATCTGGCGGGTGGCGTCGCCACGCTGCTGCCGCCGCAACCTGCGGACCAGGAGATCGCCTCGCGGATCCTCGACGGGCTGGACGGTTTGATCATCACCGGCGGCAGGGACGTGATCCCGGAAAGTTATGGAGCCCAACCGCACCCGGCCACCGACGAGGCGGTGGCCGACAACCGGCAGCGCGACGCCCTGGAGTTCGCGTTGGTCGACGGGGCGATCCGGCGAGGCATGCCGCTGCTGGGCATCTGCCGCGGCGCCCAGGTGATCAATGTCGCGCTCGGCGGAACGCTGCATCAACACCTGCCCGACGTCATCGGGCACACCCATCACCAGATGGGCAACGCGGTGTTCTCCACGTCGGCGGTGCGTACGGTGCCCGGCACCCGGCTGGCGTCGGTGATTGGCGAATCCTCGGATGCGCAGTGCTACCACCATCAGGCCATCGACCGGCTCGGCGACGGCTTGACGGTCAGTGCGCAGGACAGCGACGGCGTGATCGAAGGCATCGAAATGCCGGGCGACAACTTCGTCTTGGCGGTGCAGTGGCACCCCGAGGAGCGGCTGGATGACCTGCGGCTGTTCGCCGCGGTGGTGGAGGCGGCGGCAGCATATGCAAAGGAGAAGGTGAACGCGTGACTGCATCGGAATTGATCAACCCGGCCACCGAAGAAGTGCTGCGCACCGTCGAGCAGACTTCCGAGGCGGGCGTCGACGATGCGATCGGACGCGCGAAGGACGCACAACGCGAATGGGCGCGACGCGCACCCGCCGAGCGGGCGGCCGCGCTGCGGGCGTTCGCCGCGACAGTCGACGCTCATGTCGGTGAACTCGCGGCGTTGGAAGTCGCCAACTCGGGGCATCCGATCGGCAATGCGGAGTGGGAGGCAGGCCACGTCCGCGATGTGCTGCAGTATTACTCCGCCGCCCCGGAACGGTTGTCCGGCAAGCAGATCCCGGTCGCCGGCGGCCTGGACGTCACGTTCAACGAACCGCTCGGTGTGGTCGGCGTCATCACGCCGTGGAACTTTCCGATGACGATCGCGTCGTGGGGTTTCGCACCCGCGTTGGCGGCAGGAAACGCGGTGCTGGTCAAACCGGCCGAGTGGACGCCGCTGACGACGATCCGGCTCGGCGAGCTCGCGGTCGACGCCGGCCTGCCAGCCGACCTGTTCCAGGTATTGCCCGGTAAGGGATCGGTGGTCGGGGAGCGCTTCGTCAGCCACCCCGACGTGCGCAAAATCGTGTTCACCGGATCCACCGAGGTGGGCACCAGGGTGATGGCCGGTGCGGCCGCCCAGGTCAAGCGCGTCACGCTGGAGCTGGGCGGTAAGAGTGCCAACATCGTGTTCGATGACTGCGACCTGGAGAAGGCCGCGGCGACCGCGCCGTACGGCGTGTTCGACAACGCAGGCCAGGACTGCTGCGCGCGCAGCCGGATCCTGGTGCAGCGCAGCGTATATGACCGGTTCATGGAATTGCTCGAGCCCGCCGTCAAGGGTGTCGTGGTCGGTGATCCGAGAAACAAGGACACCGAGATGGGGCCGCTGGTGTCGAAGCCGCACTGGGAGACGGTGGCGTCGTACGTACCCGACGACGCGCCTGTCGCGTTCCGCGGTGACGCGCCGTCGGGTGCGGGCTATTGGTTCCCGCCGACCGTGCTGACCCCGTCGCGCGCCGACCGCACCGTCACCGAGGAGATCTTCGGTCCGGTGGTCACGGTGCTGCCGTTCGACGACGAGGCCGACGCGATCGCACTGGCCAACGACACGCCCTACGGACTGTCCGGTTCTATCTGGACCGACAACCTGTCCCGGGCGCTGCGGGTATCACGTGCGGTGGAATCGGGCAACCTATCGGTGAATTCGCATTCGTCGGTGCGCTACAACACGCCGTTCGGCGGATTCAAGCAGTCGGGACTCGGTCGCGAACTGGGTCCCGACGCCCCACTGTCCTTCACCGAAACCAAGAACGTCTTCTACGCGATCGGAGATGCCTGATGGATCTGACCCAACGACTGGCCGGCAAGGTCGCGGTCGTCACCGGCGGCGGCAGTGGAATCGGACTGGCGACAGGCAGGCGCATGCATGCCGAGGGCGCGACGATCGTGGTCGGCGACATCGATCCGACGGCCGGCAAGGCGGCAGCCCACGAACTCGACGGATTGTTTGTGCCCGTTGATGTTTCGGATGAAGCGGCCGTCGACAACCTGTTCGACACCGCCGCCGACACGTACGGGTCCGTCGACATCGCGTTCAACAACGCGGGTATCTCGCCGCCCGAGGACGATGTCATCGAGACCACCGAGTTGCCCGCTTGGCAGAAGGTGCAAGACATCAATCTGAAGTCGGTGTACCTGTCCTGCCGCGCAGCGTTGCGGCACATGGTGCCCGCCAAGAAGGGTTCGATCATCAACACCGCCTCGTTCGTGGCGGTGATGGGCTCGGCGACATCGCAGATCTCCTATACGGCATCCAAGGGCGGCGTGCTGGCGATGTCACGCGAGCTCGGAGTTCAATACGCGCGCAGCGGAATTCGGGTGAATGCGCTGTGCCCCGGACCGGTCAACACCCCGCTGCTGCAGGAGTTGTTCGCCAAGGACCCCGAACGTGCGGCGCGTCGCCTGGTACACGTGCCGATGGGGCGGTTCGCCGAACCGGAGGAACTCGCGGCGGCGGTGGCGTTCCTGGCCAGCGACGACTCGTCGTTCATCACCGGCGCGACCTTCCTGGTCGACGGCGGCATCAGCGGCCACTACGTCACGCCGATCTAATGTCGGCCGACCCGGACACCCCACTGGCGCAGGCTGAATTCGCCGCGAAGGCGGCGGCTGAAGCATTGCTGCGCCCGGTGCGGCCGGGTAATCCGTTCGAGGACACTGTGGAACGGTTGCTGCAGACCATCAGGCTCGGTGTGTTGGCGCCGGGTGAATCGCTGCCGCCGGAACGCGAATTGGCGGCCAAGCTCGGCGTCAGCCGCGACACGGTGCGCGAGGCCATCAAGTCACTGGCCGACGCCGGATATCTGGTGTCGCGGCGCGGGAGGTACGGCGGCACGTTCCTCGCCGACGAACTGCCCCGGCACACCGACGCTCCGCGCGTCACCCGCGAGGAGATCGACGACGCACTGCGGCTGCGCGAGATCCTCGAGGTGGGCGCGGCCCGGATGGCCGCCAGTCGCACGCTGACCGCGGCGGAGCGGGAGGTGTTGTGGGCGCGGCTGGCCGATGTGCGTGGCGCGCCGCCGGACGACTATCGACGGCTGGACTCACGGCTGCATCTGGCGATCGCTGAGGCGGCGGGCTCACCGTCACTGGTTCCGTTGGTGGCCGAGAACCGGATGCGGCTCAATGCGCTGCTCGACCAGATACCGTTGCTACCGCGCAACATCGCGCACTCCGACGATCAGCACGAGGCCATCGTGGTCGCGATCCTGGCCGCCGACGGCGACGGGGCGGCGGCGGCGATGCGCGCACACGTGGCCGGCTCGGCCGCGCTGCTGCACGGCTTCCTGGACTGATCCGGCCGTCCGCCGGTGTTGCCCCTGCCCGCGAACAGACGTAAAACTGCCGAAAACTCGCGCTTTCGAGTCACTTTTGCGTCTGCTCGCGGAGTGAGCTCAGTACTTCTGCTGGGGTGGTTTGTGTTTCAGCGCGTATCGGTAGAAGTCCGCATTCTTCAGGTCGGCAGCGGCCGCTTCGTCGATCACCACCGTGACGTGCGGGTGAAGCTGTAGGACCGAGGCGGGGCAGCTTGCCGTCAGCGGGCCTTCGACGGCTGCCGCGATCGCGTCTGCCTTATGGCCACCGGACGCAATGAGCACGAGGTGCCGGGCTTCGCAGATGGTGCCGAGCCCCTGCGTGATCACGTGCCGGGGAACCTCGTCGATGCCTGCGAAGAACCGCGCGTTGTCGTGCCGCGTCTGCTCGGTCAGCGTCTTGACCCTGGTGCGTGAACCCAGCGACGAGCCTGGTTCGTTGAACCCGATGTGGCCGTTGCCGCCGATGCCCAGTAGTTGGATGTCGACGGGACCCGCTTGAGTGATCCGCATGTCGTATTCCGCTGCGGCGGCGAAAATGTCGTCGGCGGCACCGTCGGGGCTGTGTACGCGATCGTCGACGATATCGATGTGGCGGGTGAACTCGTCACGGATTACATGTGCGTAGGACTGTGGGTGGCTCGGCGGCAATCCGACGTATTCGTCGAGCAGAAACACCTGGACCTCGGCGAAGGAGAGTCCCTCTTTGCGATGCCTGCGAATCAGTTCCCGGTAGACGGACAACGGCGAGGAGCCCGTCGCCAGTCCGAGCGTGGTGGCGCCAGCGCGCACCGCGTCGGCGAAGATATCCGCCGCGGTGACGCCGCACTGCTGTTCGTGTTGGCGAATAACGACTTCCACCTACGCCTCACTCGCCGTTCGACGCACGAGCCGGTCGAAGACCAGATCCCACGCGGTGTCCCTGGCCGATGTGATTGCGCCGACCAAAACGGCGTCCTCACCGAGATGCCCGCCGACGATTTCCGGTACCACCGGAATGGTGGTTGCCAATTCGCGGCGGATCGGCTCGGCAAGCAGGTCGGCGTTGCGTCCGATGCCGCCCGCCAACACGATCATGCCGGGGTCGAGTACGGCGGTGGCGATCGAAACCACATGGGTCAGCTTGGAAGCCTCGTCGGCGACGACTTGCAGGGCCAGCCCATCGCCTTGTCTCGCAAGGTCGAAAACCGCCTTGGCGGAACGCACTTCGCGCAGTCCGGCGTCGTTGGCGGCGGACACCACCGCCTCGGCTGCGGCCGCCGTCTCCACCGGTCCCGGGCGGTGCCGGGCCACTCCCGCGGGCACCCGGTCGAAGGGCAGATCGGCGATTTCGCCTGCCGCGCCGTGTGCCCCCCGGAACAGTTTGCCGTTGAGCAGCACCCCCATTCCGACGCCCGTGCCGACCGTCAGGCAGGCGACCACGTCGACCCCCTGCGCCGCGCCGCGGGCGTGCTCACCGACCACGGTGAGGTTCGCGTCGTTCTCGACAATCACTTCTGAACCGCCGGCACCCAAGGCGTCGACCAACGTTCCGAGCAGCCCCCTGCGCTCCCAGCCGGGCAGGTTCGGCGAGCGGTGCACGGATCCTGTCGCCGGATCGGGAATCCCCGGCGTACCAACCACAGTGACCACGATGTCGTGCGGGTTCAGGCCGGCCTCCGCGACGGCGTGTTCGACAGATCTGCACGCGCTGCGCAGCAACATGGTGCCCGAGCGACTCTTGTTCGGCTGGTCGACACGGCTCACGACCGACCCGTCAAGGTCTGCGACCGCGACGCGAATCATGCGGCGTCCGATGTCGACACCGACGATGTGGCCGGCGTCGGGAGCGGTTTGATAGACGACGGCCGCGCGGCCAGGTCCGGACGCGCTGCGCCCGATCGCGCGCACCAGGCCGTGCTGCTCCAAATCCAGCAGTGCTTGGCCCACCGTCGGTTTCGACAGTCCGGTGTCGTTGGCGATCTGGGGGCGGGTGGCCTCGCCGTGGCCGCGAAGCCGCTCCAACACCAAGCGCTGGTTCAGCGCACGCATGCTTGCCGGGGTGCCCGCCCGCGGCGTCGCTCGACCCACCACCGTGTCCCTCTCCGTTCCAGTCGCACGGAATTCACCCGCAACACTTCCAGACTCGGCGATTGTATGTTAAGAAACTTTCCTAACAAACTAAGGAGGCGTCGTGAGTTCTTCATCCTCTAGCTCAGCGACGGTGTCTCAGCAGCCGACGCTGGAACGCAAGATCGGCCCGGTACAAGCCACGGCCATCAACATGACGCAGATGTGCGGAATCGGTCCGTTCGTCACCATCCCCGCGATGGTCGCGACTTTCGGCGGGCCCGAAGCGATGTTCGGGTGGGTCATCGGCGCGATCGTGGCTCTCGCGGACGGTCTCATCTGGGCCGAGTTGGGCGCGGCCATGCCGGGTGCCGGGGGCACCTACATCTACTTGCGCGAGGCGTTCCAGTACCGCACGGGGCGGTTGATGCCGTTCCTATTCGTCTGGAGCGCAGTGCTTTTCATACCGCTCATCATGTCGACAGGTGTGATCGGGCTGGTGCAGTACCTGGGTTACCTGGTCCCTGGCGTTACGGACGCCAACGGCAACACGGGCCTTGGCAAGATCATCGGCGTCGGCATCACGCTGATCATCATGGTGGCGTTGTTCCGCAAGATCGGCCAGATCGGCAAGCTCACCACGGGCCTGTTCGTGGTGATGCTGATCGCGGTGCTCAGCACGATCGTCGCCGCGTTGACTCATTTCAACAGCGCGCAGGCGTTCGCTTTCACGCCGGGAGCCTTCGGCGCCCACGGCACGTTCTGGGCCGGCCTCGGCGCGGGTCTGATCATCGCGATCTACGACTACCTCGGCTACAACACCACGGCTTACCTCGGCGGGGAGGTGCGCGATCCGGGCCGCACCATTCCCCGCTCGATCGTCTTGTCGATTCTTGGCATCATGAGCCTGTACTTCCTGCTGCAGATCGGCGTGCTGGGCTCGGTGCCGCTGGACGAAGTGAAGACCGCGACCTCCGTCGCCTCCACCGTGTTGGAACAGGCGTGGGGGTCGGGTACCGCCCGGGTGATCACCGTGCTGATCGTGGTGGCGGCCATCGGGTCGGTGTTCGCCGGACTGCTCGGCGGGTCCCGCGTCCCGTTCGAGGCCGCGCGCGACAAGGTGTTCCTACCGGTGTACGGGAACTTGCATCCCAAGCTGAAACTGCCGACCGCCGGGGTTCTCACCATGGGAGTGATCACGATGATCGGTTCGCTGTTCACGCTGACCACCATCATCAACGCGGCGGTGGCGACGCTGGTGATCATTCAGTCGCTGGCGCAGGTGGCGGCAATCATCGTGTTGCGCCGTCGGCAGCCGAATCTGCCGCGCCCGTACCGCCAATGGCTCTACCCGTTGCCGACGATCGTCGCGCTGATCGGCTGGGTGTACATCTACGTGTCGGCAAGTTGGCTGTCGATCGGCCTGTCGATCGGCTGGATCGTCGTTGGCGCCATCGCATTCCTGATTTACGCCAGGGCCGAGCGCACGTGGCCGTTCGGCCCCAAGGAGATCAAGGAGGCCTACGCCGCACCTTGACCGGTCGGCAGCCCTGCCTCAGTCGGTGGTGTGGACGATCAGCACATCGGCGGTCTTCTTGGCCCTGGCCAAGACGTTTCCGGGCACGGAGCCAAGCCACTTGCCACTACGCGTGGACAGGCCGACATTGCCAACCACCAACAGATCGGCGTGTACCTCCTTGGCGAGGCGGGAGAGCGCACGTACCGGATTGCCAAGGACCGGCCGCATTTCGACATCCTTCGCACCGGCCGTGGTGGCCCGGTCGCGTGCCTCCCGCAGGATCGCGTATACGGGCGCCTCTCCGTGCACCTTGTAGTCCCCCTCGCCGCCGAGGCTGACCTCGGCGCCGGGATCCATCACGCGATCCGGCCGGGCTGGTCGTCCCCAGCCGCCCTTGTCCCCGGTTGGCAAGTGCGCCATCGCGATGATCAACTTCGCATTGTTTTCCGCGGCGAGCGCGGCCGCGCGGTCCACGGCACGCAACGACGTGTCCGAGCCGTCCGTGCCGACCACCAGCGTCTGATAGGCACTCATGTCGCCATTTTCGGCCTACGTGTGCGCGGCATGGACGAAATGGCAGTTTTGACGAGTGAGTGATTGTGTTAGAACGGTGATGGGTCGGCGGCGTAGCGGGCGCCGTGCTCATCAACTCGAGCCGCGCCATCGGCCACCGCCGATCTGTGGGTGAAACCAAGCCGCGGGATGGCTGATCGTGAGGGCACCGCTCCTCCCTCCGATTCCCACCGCTGCAGCGCAACATGTTCAACAGGCATCAGTTCACCTCCAGGCTGTGAACGCCGTACGGCACAGCACTGAGCAGCGTGACCGTCAGGGTCACCCCGTTGGGCAATGTGTAGGCACAGCGCTGACCGACCCGTGCGCCCGCGATCGCCGCCCCGAGCGGCGATCGGACGGAGTACACCTCCATGTCGCCGTACTCGGCGCCGCGCACACCGAGCAGGAAGGTCTCGGTATCACCGGTGTCGTCGTAGCGGATGGTGACGACCATCCCGGGTTCGGCGATCCCGTCGTCCGGTGGATCCTCGCCGACGACAGCATTGATCAACAGATCGTGAATCTGTTGGATCCGGGCCTGCCAACTACGCCGCACGGCGGCGGCGTTCTCGTCGGTGTCGTCATTGACGCCGCCTGCAGACAACTGCCGCAGGGTGGCCAGCTCCCGATGTAGCCGCTCGTAGGCCTGCGGCGAGATCCAGACACGTTGCGTCGCAGTCATTATGCGTTTCCTTTCAAAGGTCAGGGTTGTCGCCAGGGGCGGGCCACGGTTTCAGCGCCGCCCCTGACGACTCGCGAACCCCCTTACGGGGGTCAGGTTGTGAAGTGGTCAGCGGCCGACCCGGCGCAGCGGGTCGAATTCGCGTAACGCCTCCGGCTGCTTGCCGGTGCAGATCTGTTCGGCCAGCAGCCGTCCCGTCACCGGGCCCTGCGCAAGTCCCCACATGCCGTGTCCGCCTGCCACATAAACCCCGCGCGAAACTTCGCCGATCAGTGGCCTGCCGTCGGGGGTGACCGGGCGAGGACCCACCCAGATGTCGCTGCGCTCGTCCCAACGCACGCCGTCCAGCAACGGACTGGCCGAGGCGACGATCGCGCCCACCCGCTCGGGGATCACCGGCTGGGCCGGGTCGCGGAATTCCATGGTGCCCGCCACGCGCAGAGCACCGTTGTACGGCGTACACGCCACCCGAACGTCCGGCAGGTAGATGGGTCCGAGAATGGGTCGGTCCACGGGCACGGTGAACGAATAGCCGCGGCCCGCAGCCACGGGCACCCGGACCCGGCCGGCCACCAACCTCGGCAGCCATGCGCCGGTGGCGATCACGGCGGCGTCGGCGGTCAGCGGCGCGCCGCCGCGCGGATGCACCGAGACACCGTTGCCTGAGCTGAAGACCCCGTCGACCTCCAGCGTTCGGATCGTTGCTCCCCGCCCCGCGACGGCACGGCCAAGGGCGCGCACGAATCGGCCGGGATCGACGAAGCGCTGACCGTTGATGTTCAACCCGGCGGTGATCGCTGGCGATGCCAGTGGCACGTGGTCGCGCAGCGCTTCCCCGGACAGGCCGGTGACATCCATTGCCTGCCCGGCCTTTTCGAGTTGACGGAACTCACGCATCATCTTGTCGGCCTCGTCGGTGGTGCGGAACAAGGCGGTGATCGGGGCATCGGTCACCGGCGCGTCGACACCATTGGCCACGAGGACGTCGAAGGCCTCGATGCATTCTTCGTTGAGCGGGACGTTGGCCCGCACCGCCCGGTTCCACGACGACCGCCTGCAGTTGGCGGCGAATTGCATCAGGAACACGGCCAACGACGAGTCGGTGGTGAACGGGATGTGCAGCGGGGAGGACGGATCGCCCAGCGAGCGCAGTCCGTAGCGCAGCACCGCAGGGGAATTCAGTGGAATCGTCAGGGCAGGCGCAATCCAACCGGCGTTACCCCACGACGCGCCCGCGGCCACTCCGCTGCGGTCGACGACCGTGACATCGATTCCGCGCTCCTGCAAGAACCATGCCGTCGACAACCCGACAATGCCCGCACCGATCACGATCACCGATCGCGGTCCGCCGTCAAGGCGCTCGACGCCGGCCATCACAAACCTCCCTCGTTGAACTTCATTGACAATTCATCTGTGCTGTCCGGACTACTGTCGGGCCAGCCGAAATCGCGTGTCATGTGCGCGGACGCGTCGCTGTGCGCGGTCATCGCCGAGTCGACCTGGTCGCCTCGCAGATAGCCGACGACGCCGAGGGTCGTGGTCAACGCGCCGACGACCCACGCGGTCATGGCCGCGTTGTCTGCGATGAATCCACCGACCCATGGCGAGAGGAACAGCGCGAATCCGGTGATCGCCAGGGCCAAGAAGTCGTAGGTCGGGTCCACCGCGAGCAGTGACCAGAGCGCGATCACGGCAGCCAGTCCGCCCAGCCCGATCAGCACCGCGGTTCCGATGGTCGCACCCGGCAAGGCAACTCCCCGGGCAACGGTGACCAGCCCGATCGCCAGCGTCGCCCGCCCGATCCATGTGCTCACCACGCTGCGGCGGGCCTCGCCGCCACCGATTCTGTTGTGGCCGTTGTCGATTGATGTCTTGAGCGTCGTCAACCCGGCGGCACCGAGCACCATCGCCAAGCCGCCGGCCGCCCAGCACGTCCATGACGCGCCCGGATCGGCTTGGGGGCCGTTGCCGAGGAACGGAACCGTCACCATGGCCAGGCCGACGATGACCAGGCCCCAGTGATCGGATCGGCGGTCGCGGGTCAACACGGCCAACATCCCGAAGAACGCGATGAACGCGGCGAAACCGACTGCGATGCCTCCACCCAGCGGCGTGGAACTCGTCGTGATTGCCGTTACGACGGCGCCCGCTCCGACGACGACCGCGGCCAACCCGATCCGCGACTTGCCTCGAGCCACCACAGAAAACTCCCTCCACATTTCGTCTTGATTCCATGGTGGGAGTGATGGGGTCCGTCGAGCTTGCCTGCGCCGGACAACGCGGCCGCCGCGCTTTGTTCGATTCCGACAACGCCCGCTAATCGGCGTCGGCAGCCGCCAGTTCGATCATCACCGCCAGGCGTTTCTTGGCGTCGTCGAGTGGAAGGTTGGTGATTTCAGCCATCTTGCGCAGCCGGTACCGGACGGTGTTCTCGTGCACCCCCAACCGTTTGCCTGCCGCGGCGGGGTCACCCTGGGCCTCCAGCCACGCCCGCAGGGTCCCCACGTACTCGGTGGCGTTGTCGCGGTCGTGGCGGCGCAATTCGGCGACGGGGCCGCGGTCGGGTGTGCGTCCGGAGCGGGCCGCCGTGCGCAGGCGCTGCAACAAGATGTCGTCCCAGGATTCGTCGTAGGCCGGCGGCGGTGTGCCGGGCGAGCACCCTTCATGTAACGCCAGACATTCGTCGGCCTCCTGGCGGGCCGCGGCGAGGTCGGCCACGTCGACGGGGGCGCTGATGCCGGCCAGCACCGTCGCGCCATCTGGCAGCGCGGCCTGCAGACCGGCGACCCAGCGGCGTGCCGCCGCGGACTGCTGGCCGGGCAACAGGGTGTAGACGGTGTTACCGGCCAGCGCGCTGCGGCCAGGCCGCGACCAACCGAAGCCGGCGGTGGCGCGTTCGAAGGCCAGCAACAGGGCGGCATCCCGGTTGGTCCCGATGACCGCCTGCAGCGCGATGACCCGCAGCGGACCCCGCCGAACCCCCAGTCGGCTGGCGACGGTGGCGGCGTCCGCGCTGCCCTCCAACAACCGGATCACCAGTTCGGACTCCACCTGGCGCTCCAGATCCGCGCTCGCCCGCGACCGCAACAGGTGCAAAGCCACGGTGCGCGCACCATCGGCCAACGCGGTGAGGGCCGCACCTCTCAGCGGCGCCGCGCATGCCACCCACACCGACCCGATCAGTTCGCGCCCCGACCGCACCGCCACCACCATGCGCCCGGTCATGCCATGGTCGGAATCCGGTGCGACGAACAGCGGCTGGTCCGAATTGGACAGATGCGTGAAAACGCTTCGCTCATCGAAGAATTCGCGCAACCCGGGGGGCGCCTGGCGATCCAGGATCGTCTGCACCCGCGCCGGGTCGGCGTGGTGCTGCAGCCGTGAATACGCCAGCACCCTTGTCAGCCTGTCCTCGATGGTCACCGCACCGCCGGTGGCCTCGGCAAGGCTGTCGGCAAGGGCGAACAGATCTGTTGGGCCACGGCCGGATTCGGTTTCCCGGCCCTCTAGCACCAGGCCGTAGACGACGGCGGACAACTCACTCCACGACATCGCCTTGTCAACCAGCATCACCGCCACACCCTCGGCAAGACCTTCGAAGGTGCTGTCCTCTTCGCCGCCGCGAAACAACACGACCACCGCGCGCGCCGCTGCCGCCCAACGCACCGCCTCCTTCACGGAGCGGGCGCCGACACCCAACAGCACGTCACCGACGACGACGCGGTCCTCGGTGCGCTCGTGCAAGACGACACTGCGCAGTTCCGTGGTGCGGGGTATCGGGCAGAACCGCAAGCGAACGCCGTAGTTTCCGAGCACGTTGACCAGGCGGTCCAGTGTGACCACGAGCTTCTCCCGATGCCGAGCCGATCATCAAGCCTAGCCATCCGACGGCTTGGCTCGTAGTTCCCTCGCCCGGCCTGGTCGAGGGATTAGCCTTGTCCAATGACGCAATCCGGTGATCAGACGGCGGTGCGGCGCGCATCGTCGGCTCTCGCCGACGTCGACAGCTCCGGATGGGCGCAACGGTTCGATCTGCTTTCCGACCCCAACCGGCTGGAAATTCTGCTGGTCCTGCATCGCGCACCCGGCATCTGCGTCGGTGATCTGGCGGCGGCGCTGGGCCGGTCGGAGAACGCCGTCTCCCAGGCGTTGCGGGTGCTGAGGCAGCAGGGCTGGGTGTCCTCGACGAGGGTGGGCCGGCTCGTCAGTTACCGGCTCGAAGACGAAATCGTGCACGACCTGCTGCACCGGATCGGCGCCCGGCACGGCTGAGGGCTTGCGTTATGCGCGTGTTGACGATGGACGACCCCCTGCTGGCCGAGCGCCCCGACTTGGCCGAGTCCGGTGAACCGGCCCATACCCGCATCGGCGGCTGGCTCGAAAAGCTGATCGTGTCCCGCAGGCTGGCGCCGGGCGACAAGCTTCCTTCCGAGGTGGAGATCGCCAACGCGCTTGGCGTCAGCCGGATGACGCTGCGCCAAGCGCTCAGTGCCATCGAGGCCAAGGGCCTCATCGATCGCAGGCGCGGCCGGTTCGGCGGAAACTTCGTTGCCGCACCACGATTCGAGTTCGACCATGCCAGCCTGCCCGGATTCACCGAACAGATGCGCCGGATCCGCGTCCAGGCGGGAGCGCAGGTATTACGGGCAACGACCCAGCACCCCGCCGCTGATGTCCGGCACGCGCTGGGGCTGCCCCGCGGCGCACAGGTGCACGAAGTGCTGCGCGCCCGGCTGGCCAACGGCGAGCCGATCGTGCTGGAGGAGGCGTACCTGCCCGCCGCCGTCTTTCCCGGTCTGCTGACCGCGGATCTGACCGGATCGCTGTACGCCGCGATGCGGAACTATGGCGCGTCCCCGCGCTCGGCCGATGAGGAACTCGAGGCGACGCAGGCCAACGATCAGCAGGCCGAGATCCTCGGCGTCGCACCTGGCAGCCCGTTGTTGTTGATCACCAGGACGTCGTTCACCGAAGACGGTGTCGCGGTCGAATTCTCCCGCGACTTCCACCGCTCCGACCGCGTCCGGATCCGCATCAAGACGCGGGTGGAACCGGTTTCGCCCGCGCGCGACGCCAGCGGCTGAGCGGCGCGTCGACCAGGGTGGGGGACAGCGCGGTGACGATGGCAGGCGCCGCCGAAGTCAACTCGGGCCCGGGGTCGGTCGCACACACCGCGATGCAATGCATGCCCGCCGCCACCGCCGCCTCTACGCCCGGCACCGAGTCTTCGAAGACGAGCACATCGCGGGGGCGGCGACCGAGTTCGGCCGCTGCGGAAAGAAAGCCTTCGGGATGCGGTTTACCGTTGCTGACGTCTTCCTCGGCGATCAGGAAGCTGATCAACTCGCCGGTCGGGCTGCCGTCGAGCACGGCCAGGACGTCGTCGCGCTGTGCACCGGTGACGATGCCGACGGGAATCCCGTTGTCGGCCAAGAGCTTCACCAGCTCGGCGGTGGCGGAGCCGATCGGGTTGTGCTCGGCCACCTTCTGTTTGTAGACGCCTTGGCGCAACCGCAGCAACTCGGTGACCTCGGCGTCGGTGCCGCGGCCGTGCAGCGCCACGGCGCGCTCGATGATCTCCCTGTCGCTGCGCCCCAGCAGGTCGCGGCGGTAGTCCTCGGCCGTCATCGCCCAGTTGAGATGGACTCCAAACAGGTCGCGGAAGATGTCGAACAGGATGTGCTCGTCATCGGAAAGCGTGCCGTTGAAGTCGAACACCACTGCGGGCCGGTCGCTGCCCAACCACGCTTCGATCACCTCTGCGGCAGACGGCATGGGCAATAGTCTAGACCTTTAACCAACACGGCGTTACAGTTAACCGATGCCGTTGCCCGCGACCGACGCGCAACTCAACGCGCTGCTGGACGAGATCCCCGCACTTGCTGGACGGCCGCGGCAACTGGAGGAGTTGTCGGGCGGGCTGACGAACTGCAACATCAAAGTCACCACCCCGGACGGGGTCTACGTCGCCCGCTGCGTCGATACCTCCAACAACTACCTGGCCATCGACCGCGACGACGAGTACCACAACTCCGTGGCCGCAGAGCGTGCCGGCGTCGGCGCCCCAGTGATCGATTACCGCCCCGACCTGGGCATCCTGCTGCTGGGCTACCTCAATGGAAAGACGTTGTCAAACAGGGACTTTCAACGACACGAGATACTGGCCAAGGTGGCGGTGGGCTGCCTGGCCCTGCACTCCGGTCCCCGATTCCGCAACCGCTTCGACATGTTCGAGCGTCAGCCGTCATATCTGAGAACGGTGTTGGACAACGGCTTCAGAATGCCTGCGGACTATCTCGACTACGCCGATACCTTCGACAGCATCCGCGATGCGCTGAGCGGCGCCGATCGCACCACCGTGCCGTGCAACAACGATCTGCTTGCGGAGAACTTCATCGAAGACGGCGAGCGGGTCTGGATCATCGACTACGAGTACTCCGGCAACAACGATCCGTGCTTCGAGCTCGGCAACATCTGGAGTGAGTGCGGCCTGACCACCGACCAGCTCGCCGAACTGGTGACCGCCTACTACGGCAGGCCGTTGCGTCACAAGATCGCGCGGGCACACCTGCAGGGCATCGTCGCCAAATACGGCTGGACGCTGTGGGGCTGCATCCAAAGTGCCTCGAGCGCAATCGAGTTCGATTTCTGGACCTGGGGGATGGAGCGTTACCAAGCCGCCGTTGCCGAGTTCAACAGCCCGCACTTCGAGCGGCTCCTCGAAGACATCCACGCGAAGGATTGAGAAGCTACATGGCCACCAGTTCGGTTCCCGACCGCGCCCACGTCGTCATCATTGGTGGCGGTGTCATCGGCACCAGTGTCGCCTATCATCTGACCAAGCTCGGCTTGGCCGATGTCGTCCTGCTCGAACAGGGCCAATTGTCCTGCGGCACAACCTGGCACGCCGCAGGGCTGGTCGGTCAGCTGCGGGCGTCCGAGAGCGCGACCCGGCTGGTGCAGTATTCGACACAGTTGTACGCCGAACTCGAGGCCGAGACCGGACTGTCCGCAGGCTACAAGCAGTGCGGGGGAGTGACGGTCGCGCGGACCGAGGACCGGATGATCCAGTTGCGGCGCACCGCCGCCAACGCCGCCGCCTTCAACATGGAATGCGAACTGCTCACCGGCGACGAAGCGCTGGAGCACTATCCGGTGATGCGTGTCGACGACCTCGTCGGAGCGATCTGGCTGCCCGGTGACGGCAAGGCCAACCCGACGGACTTGACCTTCGCGCTGGCCAAAGGGGCCAGGATGCGCGGAGCCCGCATCACCGAAAAGGTCCGGGTCACCGGTGTTGTCACCCGCGACGGCCGGGCGGCGGGGGTACGCACGGACCATGGCGACATCGAGGCGGAAATCGTCGTCAACTGTGCGGGCCAATGGGCCAAGCAGGTGGGCGCGATGGCTTCAGTCAACGTGCCGTTGCACTCCGCCGAGCACTTCTACGTGGTCAGCGAGCACATCGACGGCGTGCATCCCGACCTGCCGATCCTGCGAGATCCCGACGGTTACACGTATTTCAAGGAGGAGGTCGGCGGCCTGGTCATCGGCGGCTTCGAGCCCGAGGCCAAGCCCTGGGTCGCGCCCGACGAGATTCCCTACCCGTTCGAGTTCCAACTCCTCGACGAGGATTGGGACCACTTCGAGATCCTGATGAACAATGCGCTGCTGCGCATCCCCGCGCTCGAGACGACGGGAATCAAGAAGTTCTACAACGGGCCCGAGAGCTTCACGCCCGACAACCAGTTCCTCCTCGGCGAAGCACCGGAGGTGGCCAACTTCTTCGTCGGCGCTGGGTTCAATTCGGTCGGCATCGCGACCGCGGGGGGCGCGGGCCGGGCACTGGCCGAGTGGATTGTCAACGGCGCGGCGACCAGCGATCTGACCAGCGTCGACATCCGCCGGTTCGCGCCGTTCAACGGCAACAACCGGTGGCTGCGGGACCGGGTCGCCGAGGTGCTCGGCATCCACTACGAAATCCCATGGCCCAACCGCGAGATGACAACGGCGCGGCCGTTCCGCCGGTCACCCGTGCATCACTTGCTGCAAGCCGCTGGGGCGAACTTCGGCAGCAAGATGGGCTGGGAACGGGCCAACTTCTTCGCCCCCGACGGGGTCGCGCCGACGATCGAATACACCTGGGGCAAGCCTAACTGGCTGCCATGGTCGGCCGCGGAACAGATCAACACCCGCACGGGTGTCACGGTGTTCGACCAGACCTCGTTCTCCAAGTACCTGCTCGTCGGCCGCGACGCCGAGGCAGCGCTGCAGTGGCTGTGCACCGCCGACGTGGCCGTTGCGATCGGCGCCTCGGTCTACACCGGAATGCTCAACGCGCGCGGCACCTACGAATCCGACGTCACGGTCACCCGCACCGGTGTCGACGAATTCTTGATCGTCAGCAGCGCGGCCACCACTGAGCGCGACAAAGACCACATCCGGAAGAATCTGCCCGACGGAGCGAGTGCCGCACTGGTCGACGTGACCTCGGCGTATGCGGTGTTCGGGGTGATGGGCCCGAAGTCTCGCGACCTGTTGTCCGCGCTGACATCGGCCGACCTTTCCGACGACGCGTTCCCGTTCGCCACCAGCCAACAGATCCCCATCGGATATGCCACCGTGCGTGCCACCCGAATCACCTATGTCGGCGAATTGGGTTGGGAACTCTACGTTCCCGCCGAGTTCGCCGTCGGCGTCTACCAGGATCTGATGGCGGTGGGCGCGCAGTTCGGCGTCGGACCCGGCGGCTACTACACGATCGACTCGTTGAGACTGGAAAAGGGGTACCGCGCGTTCGGCCGCGAGCTGTCCCCGAGTGAGAATCCCGTCGAAGCCGGCTTGTTGTTCGCGTGCAAGTTGAAAACAGATATCGCGTTCCTCGGTCGTGAAGCCGTCGAGAAGGCAAAGGCCGAAGGCCCGCGTAAGAAGCTCGTGGGGTTCAAAGTGGATTCGCCCGACCCGATGTTGTGGGGTGGCGAATTGCTCACCCGTGACGGCGTCGTCGCCGGCCAGGTGACCTCCGCGGCATGGGGCGAGGCGACCGGGTCCTGCGTCGGGCTGGCGTATGTGCGCGCTGCCGACAACTCGGTCATCGACGTCGACTGGGTGACCGCGGGCAGCTACGAGGTGAACGTCGGCGGACAGTTGTATCCGGTCGCTGTGTCGACCAAGCCGCTTTACGATCCGACGAACGCGCGCATTCGCCCCTAGCCGGACCTCAGCTGCGGAAAGCTGTAGCCCGTGGCGACCGAATTCCGACTGCTCGGCGACGTGGAGGCCCGAGTCGACGGGCAGCGCCTGGAAATCGGTCACGTCCGTCAGCGGTGCGTTCTGGTCGCCCTGCTGGTGAACGTCAACCAACCTGTCTCCGCCGATCAGCTCATCGACCGCGTATGGGCCAACGACCCGCCGCACAAGGAGCGCAACGCGCTGGCGGCCTACCTCTCGAGGCTTCGCCACCTCTTCGCCGATGCACCGGACGTTCAGATCGTCCGCGAACCCGGCGGATACAAACTGACAGCCGACCCGCTGTCGGTCGACCTGCACCAGTTCCGGCACGCGATCACGCAGGCCCGCGCGACCGCGGAACCAGTCGAAGCGGCGGCCAAGTTCGAAGCCGGACTGAACCTGTGGCGCGGTGAGCCATTCGCGTCGATCGACACGCCGTGGGTCAACGACGTCCGGACTGCGCTTGAGTCCGAACGGCTTTCGGCGCAGCTGGACCGCAACGATGCCGCGCTGCGCGCAGGCAGGCATACCGAATTGCTCGGCGAGCTCACCGCGGCGGTGCAAACCCAGCCGCTCGACGAGCGGCTCGCCGCGCAGTTGATGCTGGCGCAGTACCGCAGCGGCCGACAGGCCGACGCTCTGGCCACCTTCACCCGTGTCCGCGACCGACTCGCCGACGAACTGGGCGTCGATCCGAGCCCGTCGCTGCGGGAGGTGTATCAGACGATCCTGGTAGGCGAACCCGCGCAGAAGCCAGCGCCTGTCAGCCGCCCACAGTCCGATTTGCCACGCCGGACAACCACTTTCATCGGCCGCGCACAAGAGGTGCGGCGAGTGACCGCGGCCCTACAGGACGCGGCACTGGTCACGCTGACCGGTGTGGGTGGCGTCGGCAAGACCCGCCTCGCGCTCGAAACAGCCAGCGCTGCAACGGACCGCTACGCCGACGGCGTGTGGTTCTGCGAACTGGCGCCCGTCGAGAGCGGCGCGGTCAGCCACGCGTTGGCGGCCACCTTGCGGTTGCAGCAACAGCAGGGCCTCGGCGTCGAGGACACGCTCATCGAGTATCTGCGCTCTCGTGAACTGCTGCTGGTCGTCGACAATTGCGAACACGTGCTCGACGCCGCCGCGGCGATACTCGACCGGATCGCGCGGCACTGCGCCACGGTGTCGGTGCTGGCCACCAGCAGGGCGGCGCTCGGAGTGGAAGGCGAACGGCTGCTTGGTGTCTCGCCGCTGACCGATGCCGAAGCCGCCCAACTGTTCGCCGACCGCGCCAAAGCCGGCAGGCCCGACTTCGACCTCGAGCACGAACCCGTCGGTGCGGTCGCCGAGATCTGCAGGCGACTCGACGGGCTGCCGCTCGCAATCGAATTGGCAGCGGCGAGGATGCGCGTGATGAGCAGCCTTGACGTGGCGCGGCGACTTGACGGGCTTCGCCTGCTCAGCGGGGGTTCCAGAAGCGCGCATCCCCGGCAGCAGAGCCTTGTCGCGACCATTGACTGGTCCTACCACCTGCTCACGGGGCCAGAGCAGTCGCTGTTCATGCGGTTGTCGGTGTTTGCCGGCGGATTCGACCTCGACGCGGCGCACGGGGTATGCGCCGACAGCGGCGCTGACGAACACGACACGCTCGAGTCGCTGACCGGGCTCGTCGAGAAGTCGATGGTGACTTTGCGCGGCGGAACCGACCGGTCACGATTCGGCCTACTGGAGACGCTACGGGCATACGGTCGCAATCGATTGCGCCACAACGGCCTTGGGGACACCTACGCGGCGCGGCACGCGGCCTACTACACCGAGCTTGCCGAGCGGGCGGCCGCGGGTATGCACACCGCCGATGAACGCGGGTGGGTGGAGCGGATGACCCCCGACTACGACAACCTGCGCGCCGCATACGAACACGCCCTCGCGACAGGCGATATCGACCTCGCGCTGCGACTGGTCACGTCGATGGTCGAACTCGCGCATCTGCGCGTTGGCTACGAGGCGTCGGGCTGGGCCGAACATCTGATCGAGGTGACGGACTCCGATCACCCTCTGTTCGCCGCAACTGTCGGATTCGCCGCGCGCGGGGCATGGAACCGCGGCGATTTCGCTCGGGCGCGGGCTCTGGCGACCAAAGCGCATGGACGTAACCCCGGCCGCGGCACCGGTCGCGTCGGGTACCCGGGCGACGTGCTCGCGGATCTGGCTCTCTACGAAGGTGATCCGCACGCCGCGTTGAGGCACTATGAGGCCGAGGCGGCGCGTGCGCGAGGCGACGAGGACCCGGTTCGGTTGGTGTGGACGTTGTTCTATCTGGCGATCTGCCATGCCGTGTTGCGCGATCCCGCCGCCGGCTTACCCGCCGCCGAGGAATCGGTCCGTGTCGCCGACAGCACGGCCAATCCGACTGCGCGGTCGATGGCACGGTACGCGCTCGGCCTTGTGCTGAAGAAGTCCGAGCCGGAGCGCGCACTCGCCCTGTTCGACGAGGCGGCGGAGCTGGCCGCGTCCGTCCAGAATTTCTGGTGGCACGGCATCGCGCTGATGGAGGCTGCGGCAACCCGCGCGGTACACGGCGATCCCGCAACGGCGGCACGGCTTTTCATCGATGTGCTCGACCACTGGGATCGGGTGGGCGACTGGAGTCAGCAATGGCTCAACCTGCGGTACGTCACGCGATTGCTGAAGCGCCTTGGCGCCCACGACGACGCCGCCACGCTGCACCGTGCCCTGGTTTCGGCGGGTAAGGCCTCACCACTGCGCGACCAGCAGGCGGGCGGCGCGGGGTTGACCGGTGCGCAGGCTGTCGCCATGGCGCTCGCCGGCCTGCGCCGCTTCGGCTGAACCCGCGGTGACCAGGCGATTTCACAATTGCCGAACCGTCGCCGAACGCGCGCAGGCCATTGTCAGCGTGAACCGATCAGCAGATCCGAGGAGGACGACATGAGCACCGCTGAACAAGAACGGCTGTATGACTACGAAGCCGACCGTGCGCTGAAGGCCAAACATCGTGCGTTGTGGGCGTCGGGCGACTACCCCGCCGTCGCCGCGGAGTTGATCCCCGAACTCGGGCCCGAACTCGTGCGGGCCAGCGCAGTCACACCCGGCGTCCGGGTCCTCGACGTGGCAGCAGGGTCGGGCAACGCCGCCATACCCGCCGCGGCGGCGGGCGCGGTGGTCACCGCCAGTGACCTGACACCCGAGATGTTTGACGTCGGCAGGCGGAACGCGGCAGCGCGTGGCGTCCAACTGGAGTGGGTCGAGGCCGACGCGGAGGCGATGCCGTTCGCGGACAACAGTTTCGACGTTGTGATGTCGTGCGTCGGCGTGATGTTCGCGCCGCACCACCAGGCCGCCGCCGACGAGTTGATTCGGGTCTGCAGGCCGGGCGGCACCATCAGCTTGATCAATTGGACACCCGAGGGCTTTCTCGGCAACCTGTTCGCCACCATCAAGCCGTATGCGCCCCCGCCGCCGCCCGGCGCCAGTCCCGCGCCACTGTGGGGCGACGAGGATCACGTGCGGACACTGTTCGGCGAACGGGTTACCCACCTGACGACGCGGCGGCAGACCGTGCGCCTTGACCACTGCGCCGACGCGGTGGAGTTTCGCGAGTACTGGAAGCGCAACTACGGCCCGACCATCGCGGCCTACCGGTTCAACGAGGACAACGAGGAACGAGTCGAAGCCCTGGATCGCGACTTCCTGACGTTTCTGACACAGTGGCAACGGGACGGAGTCTGGGACGCCGAGTATCTGTTGGTGACCGCCACCAAGCGTTAAAACATTGGCATGATCATCTGAACATCTAGACAGATGAGCGGGCGGCGGCATAGGCTCGCCAGATGACCATCGCCGAACAGCCCGAAGCGAAGGTTTCCAAGCAATTCAACCGGCAATTCGACCGCACGGACTGGACGACGATCGCCGCGATGGCCGGCGTGGTCGTGGCGCTGCACCTCTTCGGCTGGGGTGCGCTGGTCTTCGGGGTGGCACCGCAGCACATCACCCTCGGATCGGCCGGTGTGTTCGGCATCGGGCTCGGCGTGACCGCCTACCTGCTCGGGGTGCGCCACGCGTTCGACGCCGATCACATCGCCGTCATCGACAACACCACCCGCAAGCTGGTCGGTGAGGGCACCAGGTCGCTATCGGCCGGATTCTGGTTCTCGCTCGGACATTCCAGTGTGGTGTTCGGGCTGGCGTTTCTGCTGGCGATCGGCGTGCGTGCGGTGGTGGGCCCGGTGCAGGACGAGGGTTCGCCGCTGCTGCAGACCCTCGGCCTGATCGGCTCGTTGGTGGCGGGGACGTTTCTGATCCTGATCGGGTTGTCGAACCTGTTCGCCGCGGTGGGCATCGCCAAGGTGTTCCGCCGGATGCGCTCCGGCGAACTCGACGAGGCCGAACTCGAGCGGCAACTCGAGAGCAGGGGATTCCTGGCGAGGATCTTCGCCAGGGTGATGCGCCGGGTCAGCAAGCCGTGGCACCTCTACCCGGTCGGGCTGCTGATGGGCCTTGGCTTCGACACCGCGACACAGGTGGCGCTGCTGGTGCTCGCCGCGGGAACGGCGGCCTTCACGCTGCCCTGGTACGCGATCCTGGTGCTGCCCGTGCTGTTCGCCGCGGGGATGAGCCTGTTCGACGCGCTCGACGGCATCCTGATGTCGAGGGCTTATGGCTGGGCGTTTCTGCAACCGGTTCGCAAGGTCTACTACAACCTCACGGTGACGGTGCTGTCGGTGATCGTCGCGCTGGTGATCGGCGTCATCGTGCTCTCCGGTCTGGTGGCCGACCGCCTCGGCATCCATTCGGGTCCACTGGCCGCGATCGCGTCGGCCAACCTGGAGTTCGTCGGGTTCATGATCGTCGGTTTGTTCATCGCGGCGTGGTTGATCGCCGTCGCGGTCTGGCGGTTCGGGCAGGTCGAGAAGCGGTGGGCGCCTGCCGTCGACGCGCCGTAGCGCGGTCTGGACTAGTGCCGTTTGGACGGCGGCCACGGCGGTTCGCCGCATAGCGACAACAACGCGTTCTCGACCACTTCTGGCAGTGCCGGGTGGATCCAGTACTGACCACGGGCCATGTCCTGCGCCCGCAGGTCGAACGACATCGCCTGAATCAACGGCTGAATCAGCGACGCCGCCTGGTGACCCATGATGTGGGCGCCCAGTATCAGCCCGCTGTCCTCGTCGACGACGATCTTCGCGATGCCGGTGGTGTCCTCCATGGCCCACCCGTAAGCCACGTCGCCGAAGTCCTGGATCTTCACCTTGATTTTGAATCCCTTTGCCCGCGCCTCGTTTTCGGTGAGGCCGACGCTGGCGATCTGCGGGTCGGTGAACACCGCCGACGGCACATACCGGTGGTTGGACGACATCAGCGCCTCGGTGTCGTCCCAGTCCTGCAACAGGTTGTGCTTGACCACGCGGGCCTCGTGGTTGGCTACGTGCTTGAGCTGATAGTCCGACGACACGTCGCCAAGCGCGAAGACGTTGCGTGCCGAGGTGCGCTGGAACTGATCGACCACCACCTGCCCGCTGGCGTTGACCTTCACGCCCGCGTGTTCGGCGTCGAGAAGGTCGCCGTTGGGCACCCGCCCGGTCGCCACCAGCAGCACATCGCCGCGCACGATCGAACCGTCCGTGCAATGGATCTCCACCCCGTCGCCGACGGCACGTGCGTCGGCCAACTCGTGGTGGTTGCGGAGTTCCCACTTCTTGCTCGCGATGTCGGTGAAGCGCATCGTGATGTCGTCGTCGTGGCCGCGGAGCAGCGAACTGCCGCGGATCAGCATCGTCACCCGACTGCCGAGCGACGAAAAGACATGGGCGAACTCACATGCCACGAATCCGCCGCCGATGATGATGAGATGCTCAGGCACCTCGGCGATACGCATGATGGTGTCGCTGGTGTGATGCGGCACACCGCATTCGGCCACCGCGTCCGGCACCACCGCGCGCGCCCCGGCGGCGATCACCACCTGATCGGCGGTGAACTCGTCGCCGTCGTCGGTGCGCAGCACGTAGCGACCGTCGGGAAGCGTCGGCCGGAACCGGGTGTGGCTGGCGAACACCTGCACATTGGGTGAGGAGCGGCGGTAGTTCTCACCACCGAGCGCGATCGGGTCGATACGCCCGAACACCCGCGAGACGATATCGGTCCACCGCACCCCGTCGAGGTGCGCGTCGACGCCGAATCGTGCTGAGTCCTGCACGGTTTGGGCGACATCGCCGGCGTAGACGAACATCTTCGTCGGGATGCAACCGACGTTGAGGCACGTGCCGCCGAAGGTACCGTGCTCGCAGATCGCCACCCGCTTGTCGGCGTAGCGCTCGTCGAGGATCGAGTTACCGGAGCCAGTGCCGATGATCGCGATGTCGAAATGGCTCATGTCATCACCCTCGCTCGGTCTGTATTGCCGCATCAGTGGTTTCGGCCAGATACCAATCCAGCCAGTGGTCGAGCGCCCGATACGCAGCTTGGCGCGCCTCGGGCACCGACAGGAACACATCGTGCTTGGCGTCGGCGATCGGCACGATCGTCGTGTGGTTGCCGATGCAGCCGGCCCAGCGCGCGATCTGCTTGACGTCGAGCACGGCGTCGCCGCGTTGAATCTTGTTCGGATCCCTGCCCTCTCGCACGCTGTGGTCCGACCTCAGGATCAGGTTGGGCACGCCGACGTCGAGACCGCGATGCAGCTTGGCGTGTGCGCGCCGGATCGCGTGCAGCCAACCGAAAGTGACCGGGAATCCGCCGATCGGCTTCCACGCCAGGTTGTAGTCGAAGTCGCCGCCGTACTCCCTGTGCAGGGTGGCGCCGTAACCGCCTTCGGCCGGTGTCCGCAACACTCGCGTCTTGCGGACCCGGGAGACCGCGCCGATCAGTGCGCCAGTCGGAGCGGTGCGCAGGATCGCGGGCCCCTGCAGATCCAGCCACGGGCTGTTGAGGACCAGACCTGCGATGCGGCGCCTCGCGGTGTCACCGCGGCGGCGCACCCGGTCCAGCCACAGCGCAACCACGAGGCCGCCGGTGGAGTGGCCGTTGACCAGGATGGCGGCCTTCGGAACCTCCTCCGCGATCACGTCGAGCGTCCGCTCCAATTCGGTGTCGTAACGGGCAAGGTCGCTGGTGAAATGCGGCGTCTGCCCCTCTCGCCAGGACCGTCCGCACTTGTTCAGGTCGAGCGCGTAGACGGCGAAGCCCCTGGCCGCGGCGTGGTCGGCCTGGTCGGTGTTGAAGAAGTAGTCGGTGAACCCGTGCACCAGTAGCACGGCGTGTTTCGCCGACGGATCGGCCTCGCCGCGGCGCACCAGCGTGGCGACCAGGGCACCTTCGCCGTCGGGATCCGGGCCGAGGCTAAACGTCTGCTGCCAATATCCAGGCAGCACGTCGGGCTCCCATCCAGGCACAACAGCCACCTTAATGGCGTGCCGAACCGCGACCCGGGCCGATCAGGATCCGACCCCGGCGGGATAGCCTGAACAGCGATGTCTGACCCGAAGACCGCGCAGGCCGACGTCGTGCTGGTAGGCGCCGGCATCATGAGCGCCACGCTGGGTGCGCTGCTGCGGCAGGTGGAGCCGGACTGGTCGATCACGCTGATCGAGCGCTTGGACGGGGTGGCGGCCGAGAGCAGTTATGCGTGGAACAACGCCGGGACCGGCCACGCTGGGCTGTGCGAGCTGAATTACACGCCGCAGCGCCCCGACGGCTCTATCGAGATCAGCAAGGCGGTCCAGGTCAACGAGCAATTTCAAGTGACCCGGCAGTTCTGGGCGTACGCCGTCGAAAATGGGCTGTTGCCCGACGTCCGCAGTTTCCTGCATCCGATTCCGCACGTCAGTTTCGTGCGGGGGGCTGGGCCGGTCGGCTATCTGAAACGCAGGCACGACGCGCTCGTCGGCAATCCGCTGTTCGCCTCGATGGAGTTGATCGAGGACAGCGACGAATTCGCGCGGCGGCTACCGCTGATGGCCGGCGGGCGCGATCCGTCCGAACCGGTCGCGCTGGCGTGGGCGCAGGACGGCACCGACGTCGACTTCGGGGCGCTGTCAGCGCAACTGATCGGCTACGGCGCCGCGCGGGGCATGGCCACCCTGTTCGGCCACGAAGTGCGAAATCTCACCAAGCAATCGGACGGCAGCTGGACTCTGTCGGTCGCCAACCGCCGCACCGGGGAAAAGCGCAAGCTGACGGCGAAGTTCGTGTTCGTCGGTGCCGGTGGCGGCACCATTCCGCTGTTGCAGAAGTCGGGGATTCCCGAGGCCAACGGATTCGGCGGTTTTCCGGTCGGCGGCGCGTTCCTGCGAAGCGACGAGCCCGAGCTGACCACGGCGCACCGCGCCAAGGTGTACGGCTTGCCGCCGCCGGGTGCACCGCCGATGGCCGGTTCGCACCTGGACGCCCGGGTGATCAACGGCAAACCATGGCTACTGTTCGGGCCGTTCGCCGGGTGGTCGCCCAAATTCCTGAAGCACGGCAGCGTCACCGATCTGCCGTCGTCGGTGCGGCCCAACAACCTGTTGCCGATGGTCACGACCGCGACGTCGCAGGCGAGGTTCGTGACATACCTGGTCGGTCAGCTCGTGCAGTCACACTCCGAACGGGTGCACGCGTTGCGCGAATTCCTGCCCACCGCAGTCGAATCCGACTGGGAGCTGGACGTCGCCGGGCAGCGGGTGCAGGTGATCCGCCGGGTCAAGGGCCGCGGCGGAGTGCTCGACTTCGGCACGTCGGTGCTGGCCGCCGGCGACGGAACGATCGCCGGTCTGCTGGGTGCCTCGCCGGGCGCATCGACAGCGGTGCCTGCGATGCTCGACGTCATGGCGCGCTGTTTTCCCGACCGCTATCCGACGTGGTCGCCCAAGCTTCAAGAGATGGTGCCCTCGCTTGGCACCGAATTGTCGAAGGAACCGTCGCTGTTCGAGGAGGTCTGGTCGTGGGGCACCAAGGTACTGGGGTTGGATAAGCAATTGGATTCCGTCAGCAACACGCCGGTGGCCGCGCAGTGACCGTCGCGCTGCGCCGCAGTTGGGCCAAGGACCTCGACGCCGCGACGCTCTATGAGCTGCTCAAGTTGCGTGTCGAGGTGTTCGTGGTCGAGCAGGCCACCCCGTATCCGGAGCTGGACGGTCGTGACCTGGACGCCGAGACCCGCCACTTCTGGCTGGAAGGTCCCGACGGCGAAGTGATCTCGACGCTGCGGCTGATGGAGGAACATCCCGGAGGGCACAAGGGCTTCCGCATCGGCCGGGTCTGCACCAAACGCAGCGCCCGCGGCCACGGCCACGCCAACCGGCTACTGCAGGCCGCGTTGGCAGAAGTCGGCGACTATCCCTGCCGGATCAACTCGCAGACCTACCTCGCGGAGATGTACAGCAGGCACGGCTTCGTCCGTGACGGCGAGGAGTTCCTCGACGACGGCATCCCTCACGTGCCGATGATCAAGGCGGGCGCGCACACGTGACACCGAGCTATCCGTTCAGCGCGATCGTCGGCCATGAGCGGCTGCGGTTGGCGCTGCTGCTGTGCGCGGTGCGGCCGGAGATCGGCGGCGTGCTGATCCGCGGGGAGAAGGGCACCGCGAAGTCGACAGCGGTCCGCGCGTTGGCGCATGTGCTCGACGAAATCGACGGAGCGGCACTGGTCGAGTTGCCGATAGGTGCGACCGAGGACAGGGTGGTCGGCTCGCTGGATCTGCAGAAGGTCCTTCGTGACGGGGAGCACGCATTCTCGCCGGGCCTGTTGGCCCGCGCGCACGGTGGCGTGCTGTATGTCGACGAAGTCAACCTGCTGCACGATCATCTGGTCGACGTGATCCTCGACGCCGCCGCGATGGGCATGGTGCACGTTGAGCGCGACGGCGTTTCACACAGTCACGAAGCGCGTTTCGTGCTGATCGGCACGATGAATCCCGAAGAAGGCGAACTGCGCCCGCAGCTCCTCGACAGGTTCGGGCTGACCGTCGACGTGCAGGCCTCCCGCGACGTCGAGGTGCGCGCGGAGGTGATTCGGCAGCGGATGGCGTTCGAGGCCGACCCGGCCGGGTTCGCCGACCGGTATGCCGAGGCGGACGCCGAGGTGGCCCGCCGGGTGGCGGGCGCGCGTGCGTTGGTGGGGACAGTGGAGTTGCCGGACAACGAGTTACGTCGCATTGCGGCGCTGTGCGCGGCGTTCGACGTCGACGGTATGCGGGCCGACCTTGTGGTTGCGCGGACCGCGGTCGCGCACGCGGCCTGGCGCGGCGCCGACACGGTGACCGAAGAGGACATTCGGGTGGCCGCCGAACTGGCGCTGCCGCACAGGCGGCGGCGCGATCCGTTCGACGACCCTGGGCTGGATGAGCAACAGCTGGACGACGCGATGGTCCGAGCAGGCGAATCGGCCGACGAGCCGGAGCCCGATCCGGATCCACCGGGCGGGGGCGGATCAGAAACTGGCACAGAAAACTCGATGCCGCAACGTGATTCGGGTTCACAGTCGCGGCCGAGCGCGGCGCCCTCACCGGTGTTCCGGACTCGCGCGCTTGTGGTACCCGGCGTTGGCGAAGGCGCGCCGGGTCGCCGGTCGCGGGCCCGCAACCGCACCGGAAAGGCGATCTCGGCGACGCAGGACTGGGATGCGGGCCACGGCGTGCATGTATTCGGGACACTGCTGGCCGCCGCGGGCCGTCAGCAGCGGGCAGGACGGCCGCGTCCAGAAGCACGCGATGTGCGGCGATCGATAAGGGAAGGGCGCGAAGGCAATTTGGTCATCTTCGTCGTCGATGCCTCAGGTTCGATGGCGGCGCGTGACCGGATGTCTGCGGTCGGCGGTGCGACACTGTCGTTGCTGCGCGACGCGTACCAGCGCCGCGACAAGGTCGCGGTGATCACGTTCCGGCAGCAGGAGGCCCGGTTGCTGTTGCCGCCGACGTCGTCGGTGCACATCGCGAGCAGACGGCTTACGCGCTTCGACACCGGTGGGAAAACGCCTCTCGCGCAAGGGTTGCTGGCCGCCCGCGATGTGGTGGTGCGGGAGAAGGCGCGTGACAGAGCGCGCCGCAGCCTGGTCGTCGTGCTCACCGACGGGCGCGCGACCGGTGGCCCCGACCCGCTGGGCCGCGCGCGAACCGCCGCAGGACTACTGGTCGCAGAGGGCGCAGCGGCTGTCGTCGTGGATTGCGAAACGTCGTATGTCCGTTTGGGTTTGGCCGAGCAGTTGGCCGTCCAGCTGGGCGCCCCCGCGGTGCGGTTGGCGCATCTGCGGGCCGACGCACTCACCGACGTCGTGCGCACCGCCGCGTAAGGAGGCCGTGATGCCACAGGGTCAACCGCTCATCGTCCCCGACGACGGCCTGACCACGCGTGCCCGTCGCAACGCGCCGCTGCTCGCAGTGCACACGGGCGCAGGCAAGGGCAAGTCGACTGCGGCGTTCGGCATGGCGCTGCGGGCCTGGAATCAGGGCTTCGACATCGCGGTGTTCCAGTTCGTCAAGAGCGCGAAGTGGAAAGTCGGCGAGGAGGCCGCATTCGGTGCACTCGGACGGTTGCACGACGAGCACGGAGCGGGTGGGCCGGTCGAGTGGCACAAGATGGGTTCGGGGTGGTCATGGTCGCGCAAGCAGGGCAGCGAGGTCGACCACGCGTCGGCCGCCGCCGACGGCTGGGCCGAGATCGCGCGCAGGCTGGCCGAGCAGCGGCATGGCTTCTATGTGCTCGACGAGTTCACCTATCCGTTGAAGTGGGGCTGGATCGACGTCGATGAGGTAGTCGCAACGTTGGCCGACCGGCCAGGTACGCAGCACGTGGTGATCACTGGGCGCGATGCGCCGCAGCAGTTGCTCGACGCGGCCGACCTGGTGACCGAGATGACGAAGGTCAAGCACCCGATGGACGTGGGCCGCAAGGGCCAGAAGGGCATCGAGTGGTGAGGTCGACCGGCGCGAGGGCCCACACGTGAGTAGGGGACGACCTCGAATTGCCAACAATTGCGGCGTGTCGGCGTGCAGACACGGTCACTCGCGGGCAGGGGTGACGTGAGTACGCCTGCGGTGGTCGTTGCCGCTCCTGCGTCGGGAAGTGGAAAGACCACTGTCGCAACGGGTTTGATGGGTGCATTGCGGCGCGCGGGGCGGCGTGTCGCGCCGTTCAAGATAGGCCCGGACTTCATCGACCCCGGTTATCACGCGCTCGCCGCGCTGCGGCCCGGCCGCAACCTGGACCCGGTGCTGGTGGGCGATTCACTGATCGGCCCGCTGTACCGGCACGGCAGCGCGGATGCGGACATTGCTGTCGTCGAGGGCGTGATGGGGTTGTTCGACGGCCGCATCACCGACAGTGTGACGGCCGAGGGTTCCACGGCACATGTCGCCGCGCTGCTGGGCGCCCCGGTGGTCCTGGTGGTCGACGCCAGGGGGCAGAGCCACAGCATTGCGGCTCTGCTGCATGGCTTTTCGACGTTCGATCAGTCGGTGCGCATTGCCGGGGTCATCCTCAACCGCGTCGGCTCGGCGCGGCACGAGGAGGTGCTGCGGCAGGCCTGCGGGCACGCGGGCGTGCCGGTGTTCGGTGCCATCCCGCGCGCCGACGCGCTGGCCGTGCCGTCCCGGCATCTCGGCCTTGTCACCGCTGTCGAGCACGGCGAACAGGCCAGAGCCGCCGTCGACGCGATGACCGAATTGGTGAGCAGGCACGTCGATCTCGCGGGCATTGCGGCCGTGGCGGGCAGCAGGGTGGCCGACGAGCCATGGCAGCCCGCCGTCGCCGAACCCGTGGCCGCGAACGTCACGGTCGCCATGGCGGCAGGCAAGGCATTCTCGTTCGGCTACACCGAACACCGGGAACTGCTGTGCGCGGCGGGCGCCGACGTCGTCGAATTCGACCCGCTGACCGCTCCGCTGCCGCAGTCGACCGATGCGATCGTGATACCCGGCGGATTCCCCGAACAGTTCGGCGTCGACCTTTCGGCCAACGACGTTGTCCGCCAGCAGATCCATCAGCTGGCTGCCCGCGGCGCCCCGATCCAGGCGGAATGCGCGGGATTGACGTATCTGGTCGACGACCTCGACGGGCATCCGATGTGCGGTGTGCTGTCCGGATCCGCCCGGTTCACCGATCGGCTGGCGCTGGGCTACCGGGAGGTCGTCGCGGTGGCCGAATCCTCGCTGCACGCCGTCGGTGACCGCGCCATGGGTCACGAATTTCACCGCACCACAGTCTCGTTCGCCGAGGATTACCCGCCCGCATGGATGTTCGCCGGGGGAGTCCGCGACGGCGCCGTCGACCGTGGCGTGCACGCGTCGTATCTGCACACCCACCCGGCCGCGCATCCGCAGGCGATCTCCCGCTTCGTCACCACGGCCGCAGCCTCTAAGCTCGCCGGGTGACTTCCGCGCACGCGAGGGGCGAAACGACCTCGGAGAACGCCTACCTCGTCGGCCTGCGCCTGGCCGGCAAGAAGGTCGTCGTCGTCGGCGGTGGCACCGTTGCGCAGCGCCGTCTGCCGCTGCTGATCGCCAACGGTGCCGATGTGCACGTGATCACCCGCAGCGCCACCCCTGCCGTCGAAGGCATGCCAGGAATCACGTTGACGCTGAGGGAGTTTCGCGACGGTGACCTCGACGACGCCTGGTATGTGATCGCGGCCACCGACGACCCGGCCGTCAACGCCGCCGTCGTCGCCGAGGCCGATCGCAGGCACATCTTCTGTGTGCGCGCCGACATCGCCCGCGAGGGCACTGCGGTCACACCGGCCTCATTCGAATACGAAGGGCTGTCCGTCGGAGTGCTGGCCGGCGGTGAGCACCGCCGGTCGGCGGCCATCCGATCGGCCATCCACGAGGCGCTGCAACAGGGTGTCATCACGGCGGAGACGCCGGGGGTGGTGCAGGGCGGCGTCGCGCTGGTCGGCGGGGGACCCGGCGACCCTGAGCTGATCACCGTGCGAGGCAGGCGGCTGCTGGCGCATGCCGACGTCGTCGTCGCCGACCGGCTGGCACCCCAGGAACTGTTGGCCGAACTGCCGCCGCACGTCGAGGTCATCGATGCGGCAAAAATCCCGTACGGCCGCGCGATGGCCCAGGACGCGATCAACGAAGTGATGATCGACCGGGCCAAGGAAGGCAAGTTCGTCGTCCGGCTCAAAGGCGGCGATCCGTTCGTGTTCGCGCGCGGGTACGAAGAGGTGATCGCGTGTGCCGACGCCGGGATTCCCGTCACCGTGGTGCCGGGTGTGACAAGTGCCATAGCAGTTCCCGCGCTGGCCGGCGTTCCGGTCACCCATCGGCATGTCACGCATGAATTCGTGGTGGTCAGCGGCCACGTTGCGCCCGACCACCCCGAATCGTTAGTGAATTGGAATGCGCTGGCTGCGATGTCAGGCACGATCGTGTTGCTGATGGCCGTCGAGCGCATCGAACTGTTCGCCAAGGCGTTGCTCGAGGGCGGTCGACCTGCGGATACGCCGGTGCTCGTCGTGCAGCACGGCTCGACGTCCGCACAGCGAACTTTGCGCGCCACGCTCGCCGACGCGTCTGATCGCATTCGTGAGGAGGGCATCAGGCCGCCCGCGATCATCGTGATCGGGTCTGTAGCGGCCTTCGCCGGTTAAAGGATTCTTAAGATTACTGTAAGGTAACCAGCTATGACGGCTCTCAACGACGCAGAGCGAGCTGCCATCCGCCGCGATGCCGAGGGCGGGGCTAACAGGGGGCGTCCATTGCACGTGGAGCACACGGGAATGGGGCAAACGGGCAGGTCCCCAGCCTGGCTGCCGTCGCGACGGTTCGTCGCCGCGGTGATCGCCATCGGCGGCATGCAGCTGCTCGCCACCATGGACAGCACTGTCGCCATCGTCGCGCTTCCTAAGATCCAGGATGAGCTCAGCCTGACCGACGCCGGTCGCAGCTGGGTGATCACCGCCTACGTGCTCACCTTCGGCGGCCTGATGCTGCTCGGCGGTCGGCTCGGCGACACCATCGGCCGCAAGCGCACCTTCATCGCCGGTGTCGCGCTGTTCACCATCGCCTCGATCCTGTGCGGGCTGGCGTGGAACGAGGCGACACTGGTCACCGCGCGACTGCTGCAGGGGGTCGGCGCGGCGATCGCATCGCCGACGGCGCTGGCGCTGATCGCCACCACGTTCCCGAAGGGACCTGCGCGCAACGCCGCCACCGCGATCTTCGCCGCGATGACCGGTGTCGGCTCGGTGATGGGCCTGATCGTCGGGGGCGCACTGACCGAGGTGTCCTGGCGGTGGGCGTTCTTGATCAACATCCCGATCGGCCTGCTGATGATCCAGCTGGCACGCACCACGCTTCGCGAGACGCACCGGGAGCGGCTGAAGCTCGACGCGGCCGGCGCGATTCTTGCGACGCTGGCGTGCACGTTCGCGGTGTTCGGCTTCTCGATGGGCCCCGAACATGGCTGGCTCAAGCCGTTGACGGTCGGGTCAGGAGTGGCCGCGCTCGCCTTCTTCATCGCGTTCCTCTACGTCGAGCGCACCGCGGAAAACCCCGTCGTGCCTTTCGAACTCTTCAAAGAGCGCAACCGGGTGGCGACCTTCGCCGCGGTCTTCCTCGCCGGCGGCGTGATGTTCACGCTGACGGTGCTCATCGGCCTGTACGTGCAGGACATCATGGGCTACAGCGCGTTGCGGGCGGGTGTCGGCTTCATCCCGTTCGTCATCGCGCTCGGCGTCGGCCTCGGCCTGTCGTCGCATCTGGTGTCGCTGTTCCCGCCAAGGGTGCTGGTCATCGCCGGTGGCGTGCTGGTGCTCGGGGCGATGCTCTACGGCTCGACGCTCAACGGCGGCATCCCGTACTTCCCGAACCTGGTGCTGCCCATCACGGTCGGTGGTTTCGGCATCGGCATGATCGTCGTTCCGCTGACCGTGTCCGCGATCGCGGGAGTGGGCTTCGACCAGATCGGACCGGTGTCGGCGATCGCGCTGATGTTGCAGAACCTCGGCGGGCCGGTGGTGCTGGCCGTGATCCAGGCGGTCATCACGTCGCGCACGCTGTACCTCGGTGGCACCACCGGGCCGGTCAAGAACATGGACAGCACGCAGTTGCACGCCCTCGACCAGGGCTATACCTACGGGCTGCTGTGGGTGGCCGCGGTCGCGGTGATCGTCGGCGCGGTGGCGCTGTTCATCGGCTACACCTCCGAGCAGGTGGCGCACGCGCAGGAAGTCAAGGACGCGATCGACAGCGGAGAGCTTTAGCTCGACATTGGGTGTGAGCGAGCTTTATCGATTTGAGCCTCGGTAGGCTGGCAAGCCATGTCTGCCGGGGAGTCGACTGAGCGCTCCGCGGCGCCCGCTGCGCAACCACTCTCGTCGTCGGTGCTCGGCGTCGCGATCATCGCGATCACCGGCATGCAGCTGATGTCCACGCTCGACGGCACCATCGTCATCGTCGCGCTGCCGCGCATGCAGGCCGAGTTGGACCTCTCCGACGCGACCAAGAGCTGGGTCATCACCTCCTACGTCCTGACGTTCGGCGGGCTGCTGCTGCTCGGCGGTCGCGTGGGCGACGCGATCGGCCACAAACGGGCGTTCCTGTCCGGCGTCGGAGTGTTCACGATCGCCTCGCTGGTCTGCGGGCTGGCCATCGACCCGGCCACGCTGATCGCGGCCCGCGCTGTGCAGGGGGCGGGCGCGGCGGTGGCGGCGCCCACCGGCCTGGCCCTGATCGCGACGACATACGCCGTCGGCGAAGCCCGCAACAGAGCCCTCGCGGTGTCGGCGGCGATGCAGGGCATCGGTTCGGTGCTCGGCCTTGTGCTCGGCGGTGCGCTCACGGTGATCTCGTGGCGGTTGGCCTTCCTCATCAACGTGCCGATCGGCATCGCGATAATCGCGATCGCGGTGTTCCGGTTGGGTGAGACGTATCACGAACGACTCAAGCTCGACGTCACCGGTGCGCTGCTGGCCACGCTGGGCTGCACATCGGCGGTGTTCGTGTTCACGCAGGGGCCGCCGCGCGCCTGGGTCGACCCGTGGGTGATCGGCGCGGGGATCGCCTCGGCGGCGTTCTTCATCGCGTTCCTGATCGTCGAGCGCACGGCCGAGCACCCGATCGTGCCGTTCTCGGTGTTCGACAACCGCAACCGGGTGATGACGTTCGTCTCGCTGTTCTTGGCAGGCGGGGTACTGCTGACGCTGACCGTGATGATCGGACTTCTGGTGCAGGACGTGCTCGGCTATTCGGCGCTGAAGGCGGGCGTCGGCTTCATCCCGTTCGCGATCGCGTTCGGCATCGGCAGCGCTGCGGCGGCCCGACTGGCCCCGCACGTCGCGCCGCGCTGGCTGATCATCGGCGGCGGGATCTTCGTTCTCGGCGCAATGCTCTACGGTTCGACGCTCGATCGCAGCATCCCGTATTTCCCTGACCTGTTCGCCCCGATCGTCGTCGGCGGATTCGGCATCGGGATGATCGCGGTGATCCTGCCGCTGTGCGCGGTGGCCGAGGTCGGTCCGCGCGAGATCGGCCCGGTGTCATCGATCACGCTGATGGTGCAGAACCTCGGCGGACCGCTGGTGTTGGTGGTGATCCAGGCCGTGCAGACGTCGCGCACTTTGTGGCTGGGTGGAACGACCGGACCGGTCAAGGACATGACGCCCGCGCAGTTGGACGCGCTGGGTCACGGCTACACCTACTCGCTGCTGTGGGTGGCGGGCATCGCGGTCATCGTCGGTGTCGCCGCGTTCTGGATCGGCTTTTCCGCGCGCCAGATCGCCACCGCGCAGCACACCCGCGACGCGGTGGAAGCCGGTGAGCTGTGATCGACGACGACGCGAGACCGACGCGGCAGCAGATCTCCGCCGCGGTCGACCCGGCAGGCTGGTGCCTGATCCTCGGCGCCATCTGCGCAGAGGTGCCCGCCTCGACGCTGGCCGAGGCGACGGAGGTTGCGGCACTTGCGGTTTCGGCCGCAGGCCGCGACGGCCAAGGGCATCTGACCGTCGACATCCGCGCGGATCGCGCCGTGCTGCGCCTGCAGTCCGCCGATGGCTGCCGGGTCACCGGCCGCGACATCAGGTTGGCCCACCAGGTGTCGGGCGTACTGGAGTCGCGGGGGTGGCGGCCAGGGCCCGGCACCGTGCAGGCACTCGAGATCGCGATCGACGCCATCGACATACCACTGGTCCGGCCGTTCTGGAAGGCGGTCACCGGGTACGTCGACGAACCGGGTTCCGAACTGAACGCGGCGCTGATCGACCCCGCCGGGCTGGCACCCGCGATTTGGTTCCAGCAGATGAAAACGCCTCGACCGCAACGCAATCGGATTCACCTGGACGTCGACGTGCCGCACCGGGCGGCCAGGGCGCGCGTCGATGCGGCGATCGCCGCGGGCGGCAGGCTGTTGTCCGACGCCGCCGCGCCCGCGTTCTGGGTGCTCGCCGATCCCGAGGGCAACGAGGCATGCGTGTGCACATGGCAGGGCCGCGATTGACGTGGCTGTGGCCGACCGCCTCCGCGACGCCATCACGCCGCGCACGCTGCTGCTTGGTGTCGGCGTGCTGGTGTTGCAGTTCGCGTTCATCCTGTCCTACCTCGGCGCCTTCCACTCGCCGCAGCCGCACCGGATTCCGGTGACCGTCGTGGCGCCGCCGCAGGTCGCCGATCAGCTGGTCGACCAACTCAACGCGGTGTCCGGTGAACCGGTGCATGCCACCGCGTCGAACCACGAGATCGAGGCGAGGCAGGCACTGCGCCGTGGCGAGACCTCCGCGGTCTACGTGGTCAGCCGCGCGGGAACCCGTGATTCGCTGCTGGTCGCATCCGGCGGCGGGACGTCCGTCGCGACCGCCGCCGAGCAGTTGTTCACCCTCGCCGCACAACAGCACGGCCGCACCGTGGCCGTGCAAGACCTCGTGCCGCTCAGCCGCGGGGATGTGCGTGGGTTGTCCGGCTTCTACCTCGTCATCGGCTGGGCTGTCGGTGGCTGCCTGTTCGCGGCCATGCTCGGTGTCGCCAAGGGCTCGCGTCCGGCCGCGCTGCCGCGGGCGCGATGGCGGCTGGGCGCGACACTGCCGTATGCGCTGGTCTCCGGTCTTGGCGGCGCGACGATCGCCGGACCGATGCTCGGCGCGCTCGACGGCCACTTCTGGCCGGTCGCCGTAATCGGTGTGCTGGTGACACTTTCGGCTGCCACGGTGACGATCGCGCTGCAGACGCTGTTCGGAGTCATCGGCATCGCGCTGACCGCGGTGATCTTCGTGATCCTCGGCAACCCGTCGGCAGGCGGTGCGTACCAGGCACCGTTGCTGCCGCCGCTCTGGCGGGCGATCAGCAGTTACCTGCCCAACGGCGCGGGCACCGACGCCATTCGGCGCATCGTCTATTTCGACGCGCACGGCCTCACCCATCCGATCGTCGTGCTCGCGGTGTGGATCATCGGCGGTGCGACGCTGACGCTGGTGGGCTCGGCGGTCGTCAAGCACCCACGTCAGTAAGCTGACCCGCTGTGATCACCCGCATGTCCGAGCTGTTCCTGCGCACCCTGCGTGACGACCCCGCCGACGCAGAGGTGCCCAGCCACAAGCTGCTGATCCGGGCCGGCTATGTCCGCCCGATCGGTCCTGGGCTTTACAGCTGGCTGCCGCTCGGCCTGCGCGTACTGCGCAAGATCGAGAGGATCGTGCGCGCTGAAATGAATGCCATCGGCGGACAGGAAATTCTGTTTCCCGCGCTGTTGCCCAAGGGGCCGTACGAAGTGACCAATCGGTGGACCGAATACGGCGACGGCGTGTTCCGCCTTCAGGACCGGCGCAAGAACGACTACCTGCTTGGCCCGACGCACGAAGAGCTGTTCGCGCTGACGGTCAAGGGCGAGTACAGCAGTTACAAGGACTTTCCTGTGCTGCTGTATCAGATTCAGACGAAATACCGCGACGAAGCCAGGCCGCGCGCGGGCATCCTGCGCGGCCGCGAGTTCGTGATGAAGGATTCGTATTCCTTCGACGTCGACGACGCCGGGCTCGAGGCGGTATACCTGCGGCACCGGGAGGCATACCAGCGGATCTTCACCGCGCTGGGCATCCGTTACGTGATCGTCTCCGCGGTGTCGGGCGCGATGGGCGGCAGCGCATCCGAGGAGTTCCTCGCGGAAAGCGAAATCGGCGAGGACACCTTCGTGCGGTGCCTGGAATCGGGATATGCCGCCAACGTCGAGGCCGTCGTGACCGCCGTGCCCGAACCGTTGCCGGTCGAAGGGCAGCCCGAAGCCAAGGTGTACGACACCCCTGGCACCCCGACGATCGCCACGCTCGTGGCCTGGGCCAATTCCGTGTTGGACCGCGAGGTGACCGCTGCGGACACCCTGAAGAACGTGGTGCTCAAGACGCGAAGGCCCGGCGGCGACTGGGAGCTGCTCGCAGTCGGGGTGCCCGGTGATCGCGAGGTCGACGAGAAGCGGTTGGCTGCCGCGCTGGATCCCGCTGAGTACGCGCTGCTCGAGGATGCCGACTGGCCGAAGTATCCGTTCCTGGCGAAGGGCTACATCGGGCCGAAGGGGTTGATGGCCAACGGAGTTCGTTACCTCGTCGACCCGCGGGTGGTGGTCGGCACGTCATGGATCACCGGCGCCGACGAGCCCGGCAAGCATGTGGTGGGCCTGGTCGCGGGACGCGACTTCATCGCCGACGGCACGATCGAGGCGGCCGAGGTGCGCGACGGCGATCTGTCGCCCGATGGCGCAGGACCGCTCGTCTCGGCCCGCGGCATCGAGATCGGCCACATCTTCCAACTCGGCCGCAAATACACCAACGCGTTCGAGGTCGACGTGCTCGGCGAGGACGGCAAGCCGGTCCGGCTGACCATGGGTTCCTACGGGATCGGCGTGTCCCGGCTGGTGGCCGTCATCGCCGAACAGCACCACGATGAGCTGGGCCTTCGGTGGCCATCGTCGGTATCGCCGTTCCACGCTCATGTGGTGATCGCCAACAAGGACGAGGCCGCGCGCGCCGGCGCCGCCGAACTCGCCGCAGCGTTGGACCGGCTGGGCGTCGAGATCCTGCTCGACGACAGGCAGGCATCCCCCGGGGTGAAGTTCAAGGACGCCGAGCTGCTCGGCGTGCCGTGGATCATCGTCGTGGGCCGCGGCTGGGCTGACGGCGTCGTCGAGCTGCGTAACCGGTTCACCGGCGAGACGCGCGAGATCCCGGTCGCCAACGCGGCGGCCGACATCTCGGCGGCGCTCGCCGCGTAGCGGCTATTCGCTGCCGCCGGGAAACGCCACGGTGATCGGCGAAATGCCGAGCACCTTGCTCCACTGGGCCGCCCGCACCGCGCATTGCGCCAGCGCGGTCACCGCGAAGGATCTGGTCTTGTCGTCGCCTGCCTGCTCGATCACGGCGCGCCACGCGACGGCGTCGTCCTGTTCCATGCGCACCGCGAGGTTGGCGGCCGCGGTCGGATTGCCCACCTTGGTCGGCAACTGATAGCCGGCGGCAGGCAGCGGCGGGTCGATCGAGCGTGCCTCGAGCAGCGCGATGGCCGCTTCTCGTCGGTCCCGGTGCTCGGCCATCGCGGCCGACACCAGGTCGTTGACGTCCGGCGTCGAATGCGCCGACACCAACCCATAGCCGTATATGGTCGCGTGCTCGGCGGCGATCGCGTCGAACAGTGCGCCGTCCGCTGCATTGGCCGGCCTGTCGGGGGAGGGCTGTGGCGACGTCATTGCGCGGCCTTTGCCGGGGCCAGCGCGACGGTGTAGGCCGCGATGCACGAGGCGGCGATGGAGCCCAGCAGGCCTGCGCGATAGCCGGACTGTGTGGTCGCCAATTCGGTAGCGGTGTCGGCGGACTGACGCAGCGCCGCTATCACGTCCGCCGTGGTGGGCGGTTTGGCGGCCGGTGCGGTGGTGGTGGTCGACGTCGCCGTCGGCGCCTTGCTGCCCGCCATCCGCACGAGTTCGTCGGACAACGCCTGCGCATGGGCCGCCCGCTCGGAAGCCACCGCGGTCAACGCTTGAGCTGTCGGCGGCGGCGGCGTGGCCGATGCGGCGTCGCTGGCCAGTTGACTGTCGGCGCGCGCACGGTCGAGTTGCGCGGCGAGTTCGCCGACCTCGGGTGGCGGCGGAGGCTCTCCGCACCCCGCGGCAGCACCGCCGAGCAGGGCCAACACTGTGGCTGAGAACAATATTTGTCGTCTGCTCACGGTCGGCGGCAAGCTCGGCACGTGCAACATCCTGCCATTGCGCGCGGGCTGCGTATTCGCTGGACGCCGGTGCGCGTTTGCGGCTTGCGGCGGCCGCGCTGGCGTATCGTTGATAGACGGTTCCAAGCTGCGCCGCGCGGAATCGTGTCCGGACAATTCAAGATGAGGAGCTCGCCGTGACGGAGTGGTCTGCGGGATTACCGTCGCAGAAACAGGTGCTCGAGCTACTCGACGGAGAGTTCGCGCGGGCGGGCTACGAGATCGAAGACGTGGTGATCGACACCGCCGCGCGCCCACCCCGGATCACCGTCGTCGCCGACGGCGACCAACCACTCGATCTTGATTCGATTGCTGCGCTGTCGCGCTCGGCCTCCGATGTGCTCGACCGCATCGAAACTGCGCCGTATGTCCTTGAAGTCACCTCGCCTGGCGTCGACCGACCGCTGACCACCGAGAAACACTTCCGGCGCGCCCGCGGGCGCAAGGTCGACCTCACGCTCTCCGACGGCTCGCAACTGATCGGACGGCTCGGCGAAATCCGTGACGGCACTGTGCGACTCGTGGTTCGCGAAGGTGCCAGAGCGGACTTTTCGGTCCGTGAACTTCCAGTCGACGCGATTACCAAAGCCGTTGTGCAGGTTGAGTTTTCGCCGCCAAGCCAGCGCGAGCTGGAGCTGGCGGGCCAACGGGGGAAGGAGGCTTCAGCGTGAACATCGACATGGCGGCGTTGCACGCCATCGAGGCCGACAAGGGCATCTCCGTCGACGTCGTCGTGGAAACCATCAAGTCGGCGCTGCTGACCGCCTATCGGCACACCGAGGGCCATGAGGCCGACGCCCGCATCGACATCGACCGCAAGACCGGCGTGGTCAAGGTGCTGGCGCGTCAGACCGACGACGACGGCAACGTCATCCACGAATGGGACGACACCCCTGAGGGTTTCGGCCGCATCGCCGCGACGACCGCCCGCCAGGTGATCCTGCAGCGGTTGCGTGACGCGGAAAACGAGAAGAACTACGGCGAATTCTCGGCCCGCGAGGGCGACATCGTCGGCGGCGTCATCCAGCGCGACGCGCGCGCGAACGCCCGCGGGTTGGTCGTGGTCCGAATGGGCAGTGAGACCAAGGGATCCGAGGGTGTGATTCCCGCCGCCGAGCAGGTGCCCGGTGAGCGGTATGAGCACGGCGACCGGTTGCGGTGCTACGTCGTCGGCGTCACCCGCGGTGCCCGCGAGCCGTTGATCACGTTGTCGCGCACCCATCCCAACCTCGTGCGCAAGCTGTTCTCGCTTGAGGTTCCCGAGATCGCCGACGGGTCCGTCGAGATCGTCGCGGTGGCGCGCGAGGCGGGCCACCGCTCCAAGATCGCGGTGACGTCGCGGGTGCCCGGCCTCAACGCCAAGGGTGCGTGCATCGGCCCGATGGGGCAGCGGGTGCGCAATGTGATGAGTGAGTTGTCCGGCGAGAAGATCGACATCATCGACTACGACGAGGACCCGGCCCGGTTTGTGGCCAACGCGCTGTCGCCCGCCAAGGTGGTGTCGGTGACCGTCATCGACGAGGCGGCGCGCGCCGCCCGTGTCGTGGTGCCTGATTTCCAGCTGTCGCTGGCGATCGGGAAGGAGGGCCAGAACGCGCGGTTGGCCGCCAGGTTGACCGGCTGGCGGATCGACATCCGAAGCGACGCTGTTCCAGCCGATAGGCCGACTTCAAAGCCGGATCCGGCCCATGGAGCGGCCCGCGACCGGTAAACGCCGTCAGACCAGCACTGCCGTTTGTCGTTTGCGACCGGTGGGACGGTAGACTCAGCTGTGACCCAGCGCGAGACTTCGGCTACTGATGCCCGCGCCGCCGCCGACGCCCCCAGGGGACCGGTGCGGACTTGCATCGGCTGCCGAAAGCGAGAGCTGGCCGTCGAACTGCTTCGGGTAGTCGCCGTTGACGGGAATGGTGAACACACCGTGACCGTTGACCCAGCGAGAAAGTTGCCGGGGCGGGGTGCGTGGCTGCATCCCGAGCAGGCGTGCCTAGACGCGGCAATTCGGCGGCGAGCTTTCGTCCGAGCGCTGCGGATCGCCGGTTCACCGGACATCACTGCGGTGGTAGAGCACTTCAAAGCAGGTGAAGGGCTTGATACACCCGGCAAGAGAACAGGTAGCGAAGAACATGAGCACACCGTGAAGTCCCGATGACCATGCGTCATAGCTAACCCGAGGCGCGGCGCCTACCACCGCTGTCGCCTCTCAGACAGGAGATGTAGTGGCAGGTAAGGCCCGTGTACACGAGTTGGCCAAGGAACTCGGTGTCACCAGCAAGGAAGTACTCGCCCGGCTGAGCGAACAGGGCGAATTCGTCAAATCCGCGTCCTCCACAGTGGAGGCACCCGTCGCGCGTCGACTGCGCGAATCGTTCGGTGGCGCGAAGCCTGCCGCCGAAAAGGCCGCGGCCGCGGGTAACGGCGCGCCGGCCAAGGCCGCAGAGCCGAAGGCGCCCGCGAAGCCGGCCGCCCCCAAACCCGCGCCGCCCGCGGCCCCGGCAGAGCCCGTGGCTGCGCCCCCGGCAGCGGCCGCTGCAGCGGCCCCGCCTGCGGCACCAACGCCGGCCCGACCGGCCCCGACTCCCGGCGCGACCCCAGGTCCTCGGCCCGGCCCGACACCGGGCGCACCCAAGCCGGCGGCGCGCACTCCGCGGGTGGGTAACAACCCGTTCTCCTCGCAGCAGCCGGTCGACCGGCCGATTCCTCGCCCGCAGGCACCGCGTCCCGGTGCCCCACGGCCGGGCGCCCCTCGCCCCGGCATGTCGCCGGGCAACATGCCGCCGCGTCCCGGCGGAGCCCGCCCGGCTCCCGGCGGGCGTCCCGGTGGACCGCGTCCAGGCCCCGGCGGCCGTGGCCCCGGTGCGGGCACCGGTGGTCGTCCTGGCGGTGGTGGTGGCGGCGGCGGTAACTACCGCGGCGGCGGCGCCGGTGGCGGAGGAGGCGCTCCTGCAGGCGGCGGTTACCGCGGCCGCCCCGGCGGTGGTGGACGCCCAGGTCAGCGCGGCGGAGCGGCGGGCGCATTCGGTCGTCCCGGCGGCGCGCCGAAGCGTGGCCGCAAGTCGAAGCGGGCGAAACGCGCCGAATACGAGAACATGCAGGCCCCGGTCGTCGGCGGCGTGCGGCTGCCGCACGGCAACGGCGAAACCATCCGGTTGGCCCGCGGCGCCTCGCTGAGCGACTTCGCCGAGAAGATCGACGCCAATCCGGCCGCGCTGGTGCAGGCGCTGTTCAACCTCGGCGAGATGGTGACCGCGACGCAGTCGGTCGGTGACGACACCCTCGAGCTGCTCGGCAGCGAGATGAACTACAAGGTGCAGGTCGTGTCCCCGGAGGACGAGGACCGCGAACTGCTCGAGTCGTTCGACCTCACCTACGGCGAGGACGAGGGCGGCGAGGACGACCTCGAGGTCCGTCCGCCGGTCGTCACGGTCATGGGCCACGTCGACCACGGCAAGACCCGACTGCTCGACACGATCCGAAACGCCACTGTCCGCGAGGGCGAAGCCGGCGGCATCACCCAGCACATCGGCGCCTACCAGGTCGAGGTCGACCTCGACGGCACGATCCGGCCGATCACCTTCATCGACACCCCGGGTCACGAGGCGTTCACCGCCATGCGTGCCCGCGGCGCGAAGGCCACCGACATCGCGATCCTGGTGGTCGCGGCCGACGACGGCGTGATGCCGCAGACGGTGGAGGCGCTCAACCACGCGCAGGCGGCGGAGGTGCCGATCGTGGTTGCGGTCAACAAGATCGACAAGGAAGGTGCCGATCCGCAGAAGATCCGCGGGCAGCTCACCGAATACGGTCTGATCCCCGAGGAGTACGGCGGCGACACGATGTTCGTCGACATCTCCGCCAAGGCGGGCACCAATATCGAGGCCCTGCTCGAGGCGGTCGTGCTGACGGCCGACGCATCGCTGGACCTGCGGGCCAACCCCGATATGGAGGCTCAGGGTGTGGCGATCGAAGCGCACCTGGACCGCGGTCGCGGCCCGGTGGCCACCGTGCTGATCCAGCGCGGCACGCTGCACGTCGGCGACTCGGTGGTGGCAGGCGACGCCTACGGTCGCGTGCGCCGCATGGTCGACGAGCACGGCGAGGATGTGGAGGCGGCGCTGCCGTCGCGGCCCGTGCAGGTCATCGGGTTCACGTCGGTGCCTGGCGCCGGTGACAACTTCCTCGTCGTCGACGAGGACCGCATCGCCCGCCAGATCGCCGACCGGCGCAGCGCGCGCAAGCGCAACGCGCTGGCCGCCCGCAGTCGCAAGCGGATCAGCCTGGAGGACCTGGATTCGGCGCTGAAGGAAACCAGCCAGCTGAACCTGATCCTCAAGGGCGACAACGCCGGTACGGTCGAGGCGCTCGAGGAGGCCCTGCTGGGCATCCAGGTCGACGACGAGGTCGAACTGCGCGTCATCGACCGCGGCGTCGGTGGCGTCACCGAGACCAACGTCAACCTGGCGTCGGCCTCGGACGCGATCATCATCGGCTTCAACGTCCGCGCCGAGGGCAAGGCCACCGAACTGGCCAACCGTGAGGGTGTGGAGATCCGCTACTACTCGGTGATCTACCAGGCCATCGATGAGATCGAGAGCGCGCTGAAGGGCATGCTCAAGCCGGTGTACGAGGAGCGCGAACTCGGCCGTGCCGAGATCCGCGCCATCTTCCGGTCGTCGAAGGTCGGCAACATCGCGGGTTGCCTCGTCCAGTCGGGCATCATCCGCCGTAACGCCAAGGCCCGGTTGTTGCGTGACAGCGTGGTGGTCGCCGAGAACCTCACCGTGTCGTCGCTGCGTCGCGAGAAGGACGATGTCACCGAGGTCCGCGAAGGCTACGAGTGCGGTTTGACGCTGACCTACTCCGACATCAAGGAAGGCGACATCATCGAGACATACGAGTTGGTTGAAAAAGCGCGTGTGTAGGAGCGTCGATATCAATGGCTGACCCCGCACGGGCAAAGCGGTTGGCCAAGCGCATCTCAACCCTCGTCGCCACGGCGATCGAGTACGAGATCAAAGATCCCCGGCTGGCGGGTGTCACGATCACCGACGCCAAGATGACCGGCGATCTGCACGACGCCACGCTGTACTACACGGTGATCGGTCGCAGTCTCGAGGACGAGCCGGACTACGCGGGCGCGGCTGCCGCGCTGGAAAAGGCGAAGGGCGTCCTGCGGACGAAGGTGGGCGCGGCGCTCGGGGTGCGGTTCACCCCGACGCTGGCGTTCGAACGCGACACCGTGCCGGATGCGGCACACCGGATGGAGGATCTGCTGGCTCGCGCGCGCGCCGCAGATGAGGATTTGGCTAGAGTTCGGCAGGGTGCCAAGCACGCGGGCGACGAGGACCCGTACCGTAAGGTCGGGGCCGAGGGTTCGGGCGGGGACTTGGACGACGGGCTTGATGCTGAGGACACCGGTGACCGCAACCGACAAGATGACTGACGCCCCTGCTCTCACAGGCCTGCGCGTCGACGCCAGAGCGGCGGCCGATCTGCTCGATGCGGCCACCACCATCAGCGTGGTCTGCCATGTGTATCCCGATGCCGACACCATCGGAGCAGGGCTGGCTCTCGCGTTGGTGCTCGAAAAGGCGGGCAAGGCGGTCGAAGTGAGTTTCGCCGCGCCTGCACTGCTGCCCGAATCGTTGCAGTCGCTGCCCGGTGGCCACCTGCTGGTCGGGCCGGACGAGATGCGTCGTGACGCCGAACTCATCGTCACTGTCGACATCCCGAGCGTGAATCGGCTCGGCACCCTCGGCGAACTCGCCGACCCAGGCCGCGAAGTGCTCGTCATCGACCACCACGCCTCCAACCAGCTGTTCGGTACCGCCAACTATGTCGACCCGTCGGCCGACTCGACCACGATGCTGGTCGCCGAGATGCTCGACGCCTGGGGCAAGCCGATCGACATCGGTGTCGCGCACTGCCTGTATGCCGGACTGACCACCGACACCGGGTCGTTCCGCTGGGCCAGCGCCCACGCGCATCGGCTGGCGGCCCGGCTGGTGGAGCTCGGGGTGGACAACGCGTCGATCAGCCGCACCCTGCTCGACACGCATCCGTTCGCGTGGCTGCCCATGTTGTCGCGTGTGCTGGCCTCCGCGGAGCTTCTTCCCGACGCGGCCGGGGGCCGTGGACTGGTGTATGCCGTTGTGCGACACGAGGAGTGGGCCGACGCGCGGCCCGAGGAAGTCGAGAGCATCGTCGACATCGTGCGCACCACGCAGCAAGCGGAGGTGGCCGCGGTGTTCAAGGAGATCGAACCCGACCACTGGTCGGTGTCGATGCGGGCCAAGTCCTTCAACCTCACGGGGGTGGCGAGCGCGTTCGGCGGCGGAGGCCATCCGCATGCGGCGGGCTACTCGGCCACCGGGTCTGTCGACGACGTCGTTCAGGCGCTGTATAACGCCCTTGGCTGAACCGCAGCCCCTGGCCCCCGCCAGCGGTCGGCGGATCGCCGCACTGGCATTTCCCGCGCTCGGGGTGCTGGCGGCCGAGCCGATCTATCTGCTCTTCGACCTCGCCGTGGTCGGCCGACTCGGCGCCCTGGCGCTGGCCGGCCTCGCGATCGGCGCGCTGATCCTGAGCACGGTCAGCTCGCAGATGACCTTCCTGTCCTACGGGACCACCGCGCGCTCGGCGCGGTTCTTCGGCGCGGGCGACCGCGCCGCCGCAGTCGCGGAGGGTGTGCAGGCCACCTGGCTGGCGCTGGGGTTGGGCGCCACGATCGTCGTCGTGGTGCAGGCCGTCGCGAAGCCGCTGGTGTCGGTGTTGGCGGCCGGCGGCGAGATCGCCAGTGAGGCAATGCCGTGGGTCCGCATCGCGATCGTCGGCGTGCCCGCGATCCTGGTCTCGGCGGCCGGCAACGGCTGGATGCGCGGAGTGCAGGACACCGTACGGCCGCTGCGCTACGTGGTCACCGGCTTCGCGGTGTCCGCGGTGTTGTGTCCACTGTTGGTGTACGGCTGGCTCGGCATGCCACGGTGGGAGCTGGCCGGGTCGGCCGTGGCCAACCTGGTGGGGCAGTGGGTGGCCGCCGTGCTCTTCATGCGCTCGCTGCTCGTCGAGCGGGTGTCGTTGCGTATTCATCCGGCGGTGTTGCGTGCGCAGGTGGTGATGGGCCGCGACCTGGTGCTGCGAACGTTGGCTTTCCAGGCCTGTTTCGTGTCGGCGGGCGCGGTGGCCGCCCGGTTCGGCGCGGCCGCCGTCGCTGCGCACCAAGTGGTGCTGCAACTGTGGAATTTCCTTGCGCTGGTGCTTGATTCGCTGGCGATCGCCGCGCAGTCATTGGTCGGCGCGGCACTGGGTGCGGGCCAGTTGGCGCATGCGAAGTCCGTCGCATGGCGGGTGACGATCTTTTCGACGCTGGCCGCGGCGGTGCTTGCCATCGTGTTCGCGGTCGGGGCGTCGGTGTTCCCGAGCGTGTTCACCGACGACAGATCCGTGCTCGATGCGATCGGGGTGCCGTGGTGGTTCATGGTGGCCCAATTACCGGTTGCCGGAATCGTTTTCGCACTTGACGGGGTGCTGCTCGGCGCCGGTGATGCGAAATTCATGCGCAACGCCACCCTGATCAGCGCATTGGTCGGGTTCCTGCCGTTGATCTGGCTGTCGCTTGCGTTCGGCTGGGGCCTGCTCGGAATCTGGTCTGGCCTCAGCAGTTTCATGGTGCTGAGGCTGGCTTTTGTCGGATGGCGTGCGTTCTCCGGTCACTGGCTGGTACCGGGCACCGGCTGACGGTCGTCGCGCCGCCCTGGTTGAGGCTCTTAGCCGCCCGGCGGCGGGTTCTGCTAGCCGAGTCGGGCGATCACCGCCCAGCCGAATTCGTTGGTCTTCACCTGGACGTGGCCGAACCCTGCCCCCGCCAATCGGTCCGGCAGGGATGCCGGATCGACCGGGTTATAGGTGTCGTCCTCGTGGTGGGCCCTCAAGTCCTCGCTGGCGAGGCTGTCACTGGCCACCAGCGCGGCGCCCGGTTGCAGCACCCTCGCCACTTCGGCGAACAACCGATCCTGCAGTTCGGCCGTTGGGACGTGGTGCAGCATCGTGAAACACGCCGCGCCCGAGAAGCTGTCGTCGGGGTATTCCAGCGCGGTCGCATCGCCGTGCACGATCTGCACGGACGGGACGTCCGCGAACCGGCCCGTCAGCATCGCCGCCAGTTCGTCGTCGATCTCCACTGCGGTGAGTCGAGGCACCGTCTTGCTGAGCACATCGGTGCTCGCACCGTAGCCGGGCCCGACCTCGAGCACGTTGTCGCCGAGATCCGTCCCACCCAACGCCCACGGCAGGATGTCCTCCCGGATCGCTTGGCGCCATTCGTCGCTGCCACACGCCTCGTGTGCCTTGTTCATCGGATTTGCGCCCTTCCGCGCTGCAGCACGGCGTCCCGGTTGGCGGCGATGTCGTCACCGGTCGCCGAGTTCATCCACTGCTTGGCCGACACCGCCTCGATCCACAGACCCGGCCCGGTCGACGCGTCGTCAATGCGGTGATAGGACGCCAACAGCGCCCGGACGGCCTTCTGGTTGTTGCCTGCAATGGACCCGGCGACCCGACGCGCCGCAGGCAGCAACTCGTCGTGTGCCACCACCTCGGTGACCAGTCCCGCCCGCAACGCGTCGTCGGCCGACAAATAGTCACCGGTCAGGCTCATGCGGCGGGCCAGCCCGACGCCCACCTTCTGCGGCAGCCGCACGCTCAACCCCCACGTGGGCAGCAGCCCGACACGAGCGTGCGTATCGGCGAACCGGGCCTGCTCAGAGGCGATCAGGATGTCGCAGTACAACGCAATCTCCAGCCCGCCCGTCACCGCCGCGCCGTTGATCGCGCCGATCACCGGCTTCGTCATCGGCGGCCACTGCGGCGAAATGTCCGGCAGCTGCGACGTGTCGCCCAGTTCCTTGAGGTCGAGCCCCGCGCAGAACACCGGGTCGGCGCCGGTCACGATCACGACGTCGACGTCCGCGTCGGCCTCCGCGTCGCGCAGCGCGGCGAAGAAGCACCTGCGAAGCTCCGCCGACAACGCATTGCGTGACTGCGGCCGGTTCAGCGTCAAGGTGCGAACCCGGTCTTCGGTTTCGATGAGCAGGATCTCATTGCTATTGGGCCTCGTCATGAAGCAAACCTATCGTGGCAGTATGTGCCGAAACATCACCGAGCTACGCGGCCTGCAACCGGCGGCCACCGCCGAGGAGATCGAGGCCGCCGCGCGGCAGTATGTCCGCAAGGTCAGCGGTATGACCCGCCCGACGGGCGCCAACGTCGAGCCCTTCGAGACAGCGGTCGCCGAAGTCGCCGACGTCACCGCCCGGCTGCTGGCCAGCCTGGCGCCGCGACGGCAACCGCCGAAGACCGTGCCGCCGTTGCGCCGTCCCGAGGTGCGCGCGCGGCTCAACGTGACATGACCGAGCCGGCGCTCAAGGAGTGGAGCGCCGCGGTGCACGCGCTACTCGACGGCAGGCAGACCGTCCTGCTGCGTAAAGGTGGCATCCACGAAAAGCGCTTCGCCGTAGCGGCTTCCCGTTTCCTGTTGTTTCCCACCGTCGCTCACAGCCACGCCCAGCGGGTCCGACCGGAACACCGCGATCTACTCGATTCGGCCGCGGCCGACAGCACCGACGAGGGGTTGGTGGTTCGCGCGGGGGCGAAAGTCGTTGCCGCCGTGGAGGTGAAGCGGCCTGACGCGCTCGACGAGATCGCCGACCTGCACATCTGGACCGCCGACTCCGTCAAGAACGACCGACTGGACTTCCGGCCCAAACACCGGCTCACCGTGCTGGTCGTGGAGGCCAGCCCACTTGCCCAGCCGCTGCCGTTGGCCAGGGCACCCGAGTACGCGGGCTGCAAGAGTTGGGTGGCACTGCCGATCGATCCGATCTGGGCGGCTCCGGTGCACGACGATCCTGCGCTGCAGCGGATCGCCGCCCGCGTGCGCGCCGCCGTCGGCTGACGACTGGTCCGATACGCGAAGACAACGGCCCTTTCGCGAATAATCCGCCGTCGCAGTCGAGGCGCGTGGCCGCCCGCGGGTATCTCCCTCGAGTGGCGGAAGGAGGACCGTCGTCTACGGCAAGGTGCACACCGTGACCGGGTCATCGATCGTCTACGGCCAGGCTGGCCCACACCGTCTTTCCGCTCAATGGGGGATCACACCCCCACGCGCGACTGACTTCGGCCACCATCTCGAGTCCACTTCGCGGCGCTTCGGGAACGTAACGGGTGACACCGTTTCGGGCGAGTAATTCGCGGGTGGCCACCTCACAAGACACCAGCTTCAGCGGCACCTCAGGCCACCGGTTTTGTTGCCAACAGGCGCTGGTGAACACCGCCACCGCCGACGGTGCAGGCACGTTGAGATCGTTGACGTCCACGATAAGCCCGACGGGCTCGTCGAGTGGGGCCTTGACGATCGAGTCACGCAGCTCTGATCTGCAGCGACGGGTGCATGTCCTTGACGCCGTCAGTGGTGGCCCCGGATCGGCCCGTGCAAACGACGCATTGTCACCGACCCGACGGCGGTCGCGGCCCCGCCGGGAGCACAAGCCGCGAGGTACCGCCGTCGCCGAGGTGCACGGTGTGTTTCGCCGTCGCGAGCCGCTTGCCGGTGAGCACCGGCTCACCCGTGCCGAGGTTGCGGACGAACCGCGGATGCGACCCACCCGCGATCAGCACCCGGATGCGCGCTCCGGCGGGGAAGCGGTGGGCGATCGCGTCCAGTTCCATCCGGATGGTGCGCGGATCCGGCGAATCCGTTGTGGCACTGAGGTACCCGTCGCTGACATTGCGAGACCGGCCCCGCGCATCGACCTCACTGAGCCTGACGAAGAGATCGTGGTTCGTGTTGTCGCACGAATGCGAAAGCTGCATCAGCGGGGTCCCGACAACGTAGAGGTCCGCCGGCAGCGGGGCGCTGGTGAACGCGAGCACGTCGGCCCTCTCGGCCAGCCGGGTGTCGTCGAGGTAGCCGCCCGATGCCAGCAGCCGGCCACCGATGGTCGGTGTCGGGTCCGACGGATCAAAGGTGAAGCTCGCCGCCGGCACGTCCTGATCCGGTGCCGCGGCGCCCAAGTGACCTGCTGGCCGCAGATACAAGGCATGTTCGGGCATGGCCGGCGGCCAGTCGTCGAGCACGCGCCAGCCGTGGCCGTTGAGGTGGATCCGCACTGGTTTGCGCGCCACCGTGCGGATGCCCGCGACATGAGTGTCCAACCACTGCAACGATTCCCGGACCAGGGTCCCGGCGCCTTTGGTCATCATCTGGCCGTGGTTCCACGGCCCGACAGTGAGGGCGACGGGAACGTCGCGCTCGCGCAGGCGTCGGTACTGTGCCAGTGACTGCTCCAGGAAAACGTCCTGCCAACCGCTCAGCAGAAGCACAGGAATCCGTGCGCGTTCCAGCGCCTGATGCAGTTGCAGCTTCGCCCAGTGCGGATCGCGGTACTCGGGGTGATCGAGCCAGTCCTCCAACCACGGTGCGCCCGCGCCGAGGAATCGGCGGGCCGATTCCCCAAGGGGCAGCGCGTTGGTCGCCGCCGTCAGCGCGTGCCGGGCCCGGATCTGGCGGACGACGGTCCGGATGGTGCGCGGTTCCTCCTGCCGGGCCACCATGTCGGACCAACCGAGGAAATCATCGAGCCCGAAAGACCCTGTGCCCCAACGCGGTCCGCTCAAGTCGTGGGGCCCCGCGATGATGACCGACGCCGCCATTCCCTGCGGGGGATCGGTGAGCAGCGCCCACTGCGTGAATCCCAGGTAGGACATCCCAATGGTGGCGAACGAACCGGTGAACCACGGTTGGTCGCGAAGCCAGGCTGCGGTGTCGGCGCCGTCGGCGGTTTCGTTGACCATCGGATCGAATACGCCGCCGGAGCCGAATGTGCCTCTGACGCTTTGGAAGACGACGTGATAGCCGCGAGCGGCGAACATCTGGGCGAACAGCAGTGAGGACGGCCAGCCGCGGCCGTAGGGGCCACGAAGCAGAAGGGTGCCCGAGGGATTCGCAGTCGCGGGGTGGTAGTGGTCGGCGATCAACTCGACGCCGTCCCGCATCGGCACCCGCACGTCCCGGATGACGTGGAACTCGGTGGTGTGCGGCGGCAGGTCGAGCAGTTTGCTCAGTGTGCGGCCGGCGACCTGCCGGACCCGCGAGATGAGGGGTGACGAGGCGCCGACGCTTACTGCGGTCACCTGTCGAAGGCTAGTACTTGTAGAAGTTGCTCAGCTCACGGCCGCGTTGCAGGTTGGTCTGCAGGCAGTCGACGTCGTCGGCGGAGTACTTCGGCGAATAGAACAGCGTCTGCTGGATGACGCCGTAACTGGTCTTGTACGCGATCCCGCAGGTGATCCACCAGCGGTCGTTCCAGTCGGTGGGCTTCATGACCCAGTACTGCGCCGCCCGGTGGCCGTTGATGTCCATCTCGAGGGCGTCGGGCGGCAGCGTCGCCTCATAGGTGCGCCAGACGAATGCTTCGACGGTCATCTGGTAGTTGCCCGCGTCATAGTGGCAGCGCAACCCGTCTTCGTGGGCGGGCGGGGTGAATGCCAGCCCGATCTGCTGGACGACGTCGAGCGGGATGTCTTCGCAGGGGTCGAACGGCCGCGGGTCGACCGTCTGGATGACCGGCCACTTGATCGTCGTCGCCACATCGGACAGCGGGGCGGCCGTCGACCGTAACTCGACGGCGCCGGGGGCTTTCGGCTCGGCCGGATTTGCCTGACAGACCGCGAACACGCCCGCGACCAGCGCACACAGTGCCGACAGGACGCGCAGTCTGGCGGCCATCGAACCCCCTTGCTGTCGTGGCGGCTGGGCCGCCTGCGTCGTCCGACCCTGCGGGGGAGTGTAGCCGTCCGCGGAAGCCGCCAGGCCGGTAAACGAGAACATGTTCTAGTTGCCGGATCGGGGCACCACGCTAGCGCAAGTAGGCTGGTCGGCTGTGACACGAGACGGCCGCCGACCCACGCTCTGGGCGATCAGCGACCTCCACACCGGTCACACGGGCAACAAGCCGGTCACGGAGTCGTTGTATCCGTCGTCGCCCGACGACTGGCTGATCGTCGCAGGGGACGTCGCCGAACGCACCGACGAAGTGCACTGGTCGCTCGACCTGTTGCAAAAGCGCTTCGCCAAGGTCATCTGGGTACCGGGCAACCACGAGCTGTGGACCACCAACCGCGACCCGATGCAGATCTTCGGCAAGGCGCGCTACGACTACTTCGTCAACATGTGCGACGAGATGGGCATCATCACCCCCGAGCATCCATTCCCGGTGTGGACCGAAGAGGGGGGCCCGGCCACCATCGTGCCGATGTTCCTGCTGTACGACTACACCTTCCTACCGCAGGGCGCGGCGACCAAGGCCGAGGGGCTGGCGATCGCCCGCGAGCGCAACGTGGTCGGCACCGATGAGTTCTTGTTGTCCTCCGAGCCCTACGCCACCCGCGACGCGTGGTCCCGTGACCGGGTGGCCTACACCCGTAAGCGACTGGAGGACCTCGACTGGATGACACCGACCGTGCTGGTGAACCACTTCCCGCTGCTCCGCGAACCCTGCGATGCGATGTTCTATCCGGAGTTCGCGATGTGGTGTGGCACCACCGCCACCGCCGACTGGCACACTCGCTACAACGCCGTCTGCTCCGTCTACGGCCATCTGCACATCCCGCGCACCACGTGGTATGACGGCGTGCGGCACGAAGAGGTGTCGGTGGGCTACCCGCGAGAATGGCGGCGGCGCAAACCATATCGGTGGCTTCGGCAGATCCTTCCTGACCCCCAGTACGCGCCGGGATACCTCAACGAGTTCGGGGGCCACTTCCAGATCACCCAGGAGATGCGTGAGCACGCCGAGAAGGTGCAGGCGCGCATCAGGACACGGCAGTCATGACCAGCGCCCCGTTGCTCGGCGTCGTGCTGCCCGGCGCCGACGCGCTTGCCGCCGCCGAACTGTACGACGATCCACCGGAATTGGCGCCGCTGCCAGAAGAGGAGCCGCTGATCGCGAAGTCGGTCGCCAAGCGCCGCAACGAGTTCGTCACCGTGCGGTACTGCGCCCGAAAGGCCATGGGTGAACTGGGTGTGCCGCCGGTGCCCATCCTGAAGGGGGACAAGGGGGAGCCGTGCTGGCCTGATGGCATCGTCGGCAGCCTGACCCACACCACGGGTTTTCGGGGCGCGGCCGTCGGCCGCGTCGGCGCGGTGCGGTCGGTCGGCATCGACGCCGAACCGCATGACGTGCTGCCCGACGGCGTGCTGGACGCCATCAGCCTGCCGAAGGAGCGGTTGGAACTGCAGGTCATGCCCGCAGGCCTGCACTGGGACCGAATCTTGTTCTGCGCCAAGGAAGCTACCTACAAGGCGTGGTTCCCGCTGACGCACCGGTGGCTGGGGTTCGAGGACGCCCACATCACGTTCGACGTCGACGAGACGGGCAGCGCGGGGCGCTTCCAATCCCGCATTCTCATCGATCCGGCCGCCGAACACGGCCCACCGCTGGAAACGCTGTCGGGACGCTGGTCGGTTCGCGACGGCTTGGCGCTGACAGCGATCGTGCTGTGACCGATCCCGGATTGGTCATCGTTGACAAGCCGGCCGGCATCACCAGCCATGACGTGGTCGGCCGCTGTAGGCGGATCTTCGGCACCCGCAAGGTGGGCCACGCCGGCACGCTGGATCCGATGGCCACCGGCGTCCTCGTCGTCGGAGTGCAACGAGCCACCAAGATCCTCGGCCTGCTGACCGCGACCGACAAGTCGTATGCCGCGACCATTCGGCTGGGCCAGACCACAACCACCGAAGACGCCGAAGGTGAGCTGCTGCAATCTGTTTCGGCTCGCGAGGTGACCGACGCGCAGGTCCGGGACGCGGTCGCCGCGCTGCGGGGCGAGATCGCACAGGTGCCGTCGACCGTGAGTGCCGTGAAAGTCGGCGGCAAGCGCGCATACAAGCTTGTCCGGGAGGGGCAGGTCGTCGAACTGGCGCCCCGCGATGTTCGTGTCGACAGATTCGATGTGCTGGCCGTCCACCGCGATGACGATCTGATCGACGTCGACGTCGAGGTCGATTGCTCCAGCGGGACCTACATCCGCGCGCTGGCCCGTGACGTGGGCACCGCGTTGGGTGTCGGCGGTCATCTCACCGTGCTGCGGCGCACCAGGGTCGGCCGGTTCGGGCTGGATCAGGCCCGCACGCTCGACGACTTGACCGAGCGGCCGCAGCTGAGCTATTCCCTGGACGAGGCGTGCCTGCAGTCGTTTCCGTGCCGCACCCTGACCGACGCCGAGGCCGAGGACACCCAGCACGGCAGGCCGTTGACGCCAGCCGGCATCGAAGGCGTCTACGCCGCGACGAGCGCAGGCGGCGAGGTCATCGCGTTGTTGACCGATCATGCCAGTCGCACCAAGTCGGTGGTGGTGCTGCGCCCGGCCACGCTCTGACCATTGATCAGCTGCCCCTTATCAGCCTAGGCTGATGAATATGCCCGCCGACAAATTGGCCGAGGACGTGGCCGGGGCGCTGCTGCTGTGCATGGGTCTGCTGCGCCGACGACTGCGACAGGTGCCCGTCACCGATGAGCTCAGCTTTCCCGAGACCGCGGCGCTCGGCAGGCTTGACCGCGGTGGTCCGGCCACGTCGGCCGACCTCGCCCGTCAGGAACAGATCAGCCCGCAGTCGATGGGGGCCACGCTGGCCCACCTCGAGGCGCGCGGCCTCGTCAAGCGGCAGCCGGACCCTGACGACGGCAGGCGCATCCTGTTGTCCCTGAGCGCCGCAGGCAGACGCGTTCTCAACCGGCGGCGCAGCGCGCGCGTCGAACAGCTCGCCAACGGCCTGGCTGATTTCACCCCCACCGAGCTCGAACAGCTCGCGGTCGCCGCGCCCCTGATCGAGCGACTGGCATACCACCTCTAGATGGCTACCGACCAGCTCGAGGTGACCACCCGCGACAACTACCGTTGGGTCGCTCTGACCAACACCACCGCTGCGGTGTTCATGTCTGCGCTCGACGGGTCCATCGTGATCATCTCGCTGCCCGCGATATTCCGTGGCATTCATCTCGATCCGCTCGCGCCCACCAACATCGCGTACCTGTTGTGGATGATCATGGGCTACCGGCTGGTGCAATCGGTGCTCGTGGTCACGCTCGGCCGCATCGGCGACATGTACGGCCGGGTCCGGGTGTACAACTTCGGGTTCACGGTGTTCACGGTCGCGTCAATCCTGTTGTCGTTCGACCCCTTCAGTGGCGCGGCGGCCGCGCAGTGGCTGATCGGCTGGCGGCTGCTGCAGGCCGTCGGCGGATCGATGCTGACGGCGAACTCGGCGGCGATCCTCACCGACGCGTTCCCGCCGGACCGGCGCGGCTTCGCGCTCGGCTTCAACCAGGTGGCCGCGTTGGCAGGCCAATTCATCGGCCTTGTCGCGGGCGGGCTGCTGGCGGCGTGGGATTGGCGGGCGGTGTTCTGGGTGAATGTGCCGGTCGGCGTGTTCGGCACGGTGTGGGCCTACCGGCGCCTGCGTGACAACGGACGACGACACCGCGGACGCATCGACTGGTGGGGCAACATCACGTTCGCGCTCGGGCTCGCCGCGGTTCTGATCGCGATCACCAGCGGGATTCAGCCCCACGGCGGCCACACCACCGGGTGGCACAGTCCGTTCGTGCTGGCCACGCTGGCGGCCGGTGTGCTCTCGCTGATCGCGTTCGTCGTCATCGAATCGCGGGTCGCCGAACCGATGATCCGGCCGACCCTGTTCAAGATCCGCGCATTCACCGCGGGCAATATGGCCGCGCTGGCCGCGGCGCTGGCGCAGGGCGGCCTGCAGTTCATGTTGATCATCTGGCTGCAGGGCATCTGGTTGCCGCTGCACGGTTATGACTACGCAGAGACGCCGCTGTGGGCGGGCATCTTCATGCTGCCGTTGACCGCCGGCTTTCTCATTGCCGGCCCGGCGGCCGGGGCGCTGTCCGACCGATTCGGCGCACGCGGCATCGCGTCGATCGGCATGTTGGCGTTCGGGCTCAGCTTCGTCGGGCTGCTGTTGCTGCCGATCAACTTTCCGTATTGGGCGTTCGCAACGCTGATCGCGCTCAACGGAATTGGCAGCGGCATGTTCGCGGCGCCGAACACGTCGGCGATCATGGGTAGCGTGCCGCCGGAAGAACGCGGGGTGGTGTCGGGGATGCGCGCGACGTTCCAGAACAGCGGTACCGCCCTGTCGATCGGCGTGTTCTTCTCGCTGATGATCGTCGGCCTTGCCGGCACCCTGCCCGCCGCTCTGACGAGTGGTCTACAGGGTCAGGGTGTGCCGCATGCGGTCGCTGAACAGGTCGCCGGGCTGCCGCCGGTGTCCACGCTGTTCGCCGCAGTGCTGGGCGTCAATCCGCTCGAGCACCTGCTGGAGCCGAGCGGAGTCTTGGCCCACCTGCCCGCCCATAACGTCGCCACGATCACCGGTGGCGAGTTCTTCCCCCACCTGATCTCCGATCCCTTCCATCACGGACTTGTCGTGGTGTTCGGCGTTTCGATCGCCCTTTCCATCTTGGCCGGCGTCGCCTCGCTGGCTCGCGGGCGCTCGCCGCGTGGCTAACCGACGACCCAAATCGCTTCTGCCGCAGGGCTTCCCAAGTCCACGGTGATTTCCGTATCGCCAGCGGACTCGGGATTGTTGACCGCGACCGAGATCATCCCCGCGAAGTCGCGCCTGGCCACCACCCGTACCCGGGAGTCCAGGCTGATGCCCACCGTGTCGAAGTACCGCAGCATCTCGGGGTCGGCATCAGAGATGCGGGCCACTGTCCCTGACTCGCCGTCGTGGCAGACCGACAGTTGCCGCGCATCCGGCGTCGGTACCTGGCCGTCCTTGGCCGGGATCGGATCGCCGTGCGGGTCCCGGGTCGGATGCCCCAGCTTGGCGTCGATGCGGTCGAGCATTCGGTCGGATACCGCGTGCTCGAGCACCTCCGCCTCGTCGTGTACCTCGTCCCAGCTGTAGCCGAGTTCGCGGACCAGGAACGTCTCCATCAACCGGTGCCTGCGCACCATCGCCAGCGCCGCCCGCCTGCCCGCCTCGGTCAGCGTGACCGCGCCGTACTTCTCGTGGTCCACCAGGCCCTGGTCGGCGAGCTTGCGAATGGATTCGGATGCCGTGGAGGCCGACACACCGATCCGTTCGGCCAACAACTTGGTGCTGACCTTCTCCAGCGACCATTCCTGGGCGGTCCAGATCACTTTGAGGTAGTCCTGAGCGACCGTGGTCAGGTCGCGAGGGGCGTCTTCAGGACTCACGGGTAAGAAGTTTAGGCAATCTTCACCTGATCTGGTGGTCCTGCGCAGCCCCCCGCATTGGTGCGCCGTAGGCTTGGGTGCTGTGCAGCGCTGGCGGGGGCAAGACGACATCCCGACGGACTGGGGCCGATGCGTCGTGACGATCGGCGTGTTCGACGGTGTGCATCGCGGGCATCAGGATTTGATCAATCACGCCGTCAAGGCCGGACGCAGCCGCGGCGTGCCTTCGGTGCTGATGACGTTCGACCCGCATCCCATGGAGGTGGTGTTCCCCGGGAGCCACCCGGCGCAGTTGACGACGTTGACGCGGCGCGCCGAATTGGTCGAGGAAATGGGCATCGACGTCTTTCTGGTGATGCCGTTCACCACTGACTTCATGAAGCTGACCCCGGACCGCTATATCCACGAGTTGCTCGTCGAGCACCTGCATGTGGTCGAAGTCGTGGTGGGGGAGAACTTCACCTTCGGCAAGAAGGCGGCGGGCAACGTCGACACGCTGCGCAAGGCCGGTGAGCGGTTCGGCTTCGCCGTGCAGGGCATGTCCCTGGTCAGCGAGCACCACCAGAACGAAGACATCACGTTCTCGTCGACGTACATCCGGTCCTGCGTGGACGCCGGCGACGTGGTGGCGGCCGCCGAGGCCCTTGGTCGTCCGCACCGAGTCGAGGGCGTGGTGGTCCGCGGCGAGGGCCGCGGACAGGTGCTCGGGTTCCCGACGGCCAACGTCGCGCCGCCGATGTACTCGGCGATCCCGGCCGACGGCGTGTACGCCGCGTGGTTCACCGTGCTCGGACACGGTCCGATCACAGGGAGTGTCGTCCCGGGGGAGCGGTATCAGGCCGCGGTCTCGGTGGGTACCAACCCGACGTTCTCCGGCCGCACCCGCACGGTCGAAGCGTTCGTCCTCGACACCAACGCCGACCTGTACGGCCAGCACGTCGCGGTGGACTTCGTCGCGAGGATCCGCGGCCAGGAGAGGTTCGATCGGGTCGAAGACCTGGTCGCCACCATGGGCGAAGACACCGAGCACGCCCGCACGATTCTGTCCGCGACGTGACCCGCTGCTAGACTGCCTGCCGACCCGGCGTGTGCTGCAGTTCGCGGTGGCCCGCCCTCGTAATTTGTCGCGGACCGATTTGATGGAGTTAATTCGTGGCGCTCACTGCCGAACAGAAGAAGGACATTCTGGGCCAGTACGGCCTGCATGACACCGACACCGGTTCGCCGGAAGCCCAGGTCGCGCTGCTGACCAAGCGCATCGCCGACCTGACCGAGCACCTCAAGGTGCATAAGCACGACCACCACTCGCGGCGCGGGCTGCTGCTGCTCGTCGGCCGCCGCCGGCGGCTGCTCAAGTACGTCGCCCAGGTGGACGTCGAGCGGTACCGCTCGCTGATCGAGCGGCTCGGCTTGCGCCGCTGAGCGGCGAATCGGGCTCCCGCCGCTGACTAAAAGCGAGGCGGTCCGCGTTGAGCGATGTGTGACCGACTCCGCGTATGTCTTTGGTAGCGAAGACGTCGAAATCGCCCGGCTGCAGACGCAGGCCGCACTCCTCGCCGAACCGACTGCCTTTCTCCTGCAGCGCGGCGGCATTCGCCCGGGCATGCGCGTTCTCGACCTCGGCAGCGGTCCTGGCGACGTCGCGTTCCAAGTGGCGCAGATGGTCGGCCCCGACGGCCGGGTGGTCGGCGTCGAGCGGGATGCCGCGCAGCTGACGGCCGCGAACCAGCGTCGCGATCAGCTCGGTTGGGACAACGTGGAGTTCCGCGAGGGCGACGTGCGCAGCTTCGTCGATGAGGAGCCCTTCGACGCGGTGGTCTGTCGACTGCTGCTGATGCACCTGCCGGACGCGGTCGACGTGCTGGCCCACCAACGGCGCAACCTTCGCTCGGATGGAGTCGTCGTCGCGATCGATTACGACGGGGGCGGTATGCGCACGCTGCCCGAGGTCGAGCTGTATTCGCGGATGGTGCAGTGGCTGAGGGCGGGCTTCGCGCACGCGCGCGCCGACCTCGACACCGGGATGCGCCTTCCGGTCCTCTTCGATCAAGCGGGGTACCGCGACGTCAACACGCTCGGGTTCCAGCTCTACTGGCCCCCACGCACACCGCAGGTTGTTGCCTACCTGACCAGCGTGGTTTGCGCGATCAAGGCCGCGATCGTGGCCTCCGGCGTCACCACCGAGGCAGAGATGGATCTCGATACTTTGGCGGAGCGTCTCGGACAAGAGATAGACGCCGCGAACGCGGTGGTGACGTTGCCGACTGTGGTCGGCGGGTGGGCAAAGCGCCCCTGAACGCTCGGTTTCGGGCGCGTACCTGCAACAAGGTAGGATGTTCCTGTTCGTCAGCCGCTTGGCTCGAACAACCGGGTGCGGCTCTCGCATATCCGCGAGCACCGTTCCCGCGTCTCATATCGGAACCCGCTTGATCGCGCGGTCTTCGGTAGTGGCTGCCGGGTAGCGATCCCGACAGCTTCGATCGATGGCCGTAGCCGCATCCAGGCCGGTGGTTCACACGCTGTGACGACGCGAAACAGCTGAACAGTGCAAACACTGCTTGTAGAGAGGCCATACGGACACCCATGTCTGTAGTCGAAATTGAAGACGGCGTGTACGAATCAACCGCTGTGATCGACAACGGGAGCTTCGGCACCCGCACCATCCGCTTCGAGACCGGTCGGCTGGCCCAGCAGGCCGCCGGTTCCGCCGTCGCCTACCTGGACGACGAAACGATGCTGCTGTCGGCGACCACCGCCAGCAAGAACCCCAAAGACCACTTCGACTTCTTCCCGTTGACCGTCGATGTGGAGGAGCGCATGTACGCCGCCGGGCGCATCCCCGGCTCGTTCTTCCGTCGTGAGGGCCGACCCTCCACCGACGCGATCCTGACCTGCCGGCTGATCGACCGGCCGCTGCGCCCGTCGTTCGTCGACGGGCTGCGCAACGAGATTCAGGTCGTGGTGACCGTGCTGTCGCTGGACCCGCAGGAGCTGTACGACGTCGTCGCGATCAACGCGGCATCGATGTCCACCCAGCTGGCCGGTCTGCCGTTCAGCGGTCCGATCGGCGGCGTGCGGGTTTCGCTGATCGACGGGACCTGGGTCGCGTTCCCCACCGTCGAACAGGATGAGAAGGCCGTGTTCGACATGGTGGTCGCGGGCCGGGTTCTCGAAGACGGTGACGTCGCCATCATGATGGTCGAGGCCGAGGCCACCGAGAACGTGGTCGAACTGGTCGCGGGCGGCGCCCAGGCGCCGACGGAAACCGTTGTGGCAGAAGGCCTGGAGGCCGCCAAGCCGTTCATCAAGGCGCTGTGCGCGGCCCAGCAGGAGTTGGCCGACCGCGCCGCCAAGCCGACCGGCGAGTATCCGGTCTTCCCCGATTACGCCGAGGACGTCTACTACTCCGTCGCTTCCGTCGCGACGGACGCGCTGTCCGAGGCGCTGACCATCGCGGGCAAGAACGAGCGCAACGAGCGCACCGACGAGATCAAGGCCGAGGTGCTCGAGCGACTGGCCGAGCAGTTTGCCGGCCGCGAGAAGGAGATCGGCGCCGCGTTCCGGTCGTTGACCAAAAAGCTTGTGCGCCAGCGCATTCTGAGCGATCACTTCCGCATCGACGGTCGCGGCATCACCGACATCCGCGCCCTGTCCGCGGAGGTGGCCGTGGTGCCGCGGGCGCACGGCAGCGCGCTGTTCGAGCGCGGTGAGACTCAGATCCTGGGTGTCACCACGCTTGACATGATCAAGATGGCCCAGCAGATCGACTCGCTCGGGCCCGAGACCACCAAGCGCTACATGCACCATTACAACTTCCCGCCGTATTCGACCGGTGAGACCGGCCGCGTCGGTTCGCCGAAGCGCCGCGAGATCGGCCACGGCGCGCTGGCGGAGCGGGCGTTGGTGCCGGTGCTGCCCAGCATCGAGGAGTTCCCGTACGCGATCCGGCAGGTGTCGGAGGCATTGGGCTCCAACGGATCTACGTCGATGGGCTCGGTGTGTGCGTCGACGCTGGCGCTGCTGAATGCCGGTGTGCCGCTGAAGGCACCGGTGGCGGGTATCGCGATGGGTCTGGTGTCCGATGATGTCGAGACCGAAGGTGGCGGTACGGAGCGTCGCTTCGTCGCACTGACCGACATCCTCGGTGCCGAGGACGCGTTCGGCGACATGGACTTCAAGGTCGCGGGCACCAAGGACTTCGTCACCGCGCTGCAGTTGGACACCAAGCTCGACGGCATTCCGTCGCAGGTGCTGGCCGGCGCACTGGCGCAGGCCAAGGACGCCCGGCTGACCATCCTCGAGGTGATGGCCGAAGCGATCGACACCCCCGACGAGATGAGCCCGTATGCACCGCGCATTACCACCATCAAGGTGCCAGTGGACAAGATCGGCGAGGTGATCGGGCCCAAGGGCAAGATGATCAACTCGATCACCGAGGAAACCGGCGCCCAGATTTCGATCGAGGACGACGGCACGGTGTTCGTCGGGGCGTCCGACGGTGTGTCGGCACAGGCCGCGATCGACAAGATCAACGCGATCGCCAATCCGCAGCTGCCCAAGATCGGCGAGCGGTTCCTCGGAACAGTGGTCAAGACAACCGATTTCGGTGCCTTCGTGTCACTGCTGCCGGGTCGCGACGGGCTTGTGCACATCTCGAAGCTCGGCAAGGGCAAGCGCATCGCCAAGGTCGAAGACGTGGTCAAGGTCGGCGACAAGCTGCGCGTGGAGATCGCGGATATCGACAACCGCGGCAAGATCTCGCTGGTCCTGGTCGCCGAAGAGGACGCTGCGGATGCCGCGGACACCGCTGCCGACGCACCCGCGGACGCGCCTGCCGATGCCGCAACTGCCAGCAGCTAGGTCCCGGGCGCTGCATCGCGGCGCCATCGCCGACAAATCGTCGGATGTGGTTCGCCGCAGCACGTTGCCCGGTGGCCTGCGAGTTGTCACAGAGTTCATTCCCGCGGTGCGTTCGGCGTCGGTCGGGGTGTGGGTCGGTGTCGGATCGCGCGACGAGGGCCGTACCGTGGCCGGCGCCGCGCACTTCCTCGAGCATCTGTTGTTCAAGGGGACTCCGAATCGGACGGCCGTCGACATCGCCCAGGCGGTCGACGCCGTCGGCGGCGAGCTGAATGCGTTCACCGCCAGGGAGCACACCTGCTATTACGCACACGTGCTCGACACCGACCTGGCGCTTGCCGTCGACATGGTCGCCGATGTGGTGCTGCGTGGCCACTGTGCGGCCGAGGACGTCGAGGTCGAACGGGACGTGGTGCTCGAGGAGATCGCGATGCGCGACGACGACCCCGAGGACACGCTGGGCGACCTGTTTCTCGCCGCGATGTTCAGCGAGCACCCGGTCGGCCGACCGGTGATCGGCACCGTCGAGTCGATCTCGTCGATGACACGCGCACAACTACATTCGTTCCACCTTCGTCGCTACACCCCAGAGCGGATGGTGGTCGCGGTGGCGGGCAACGTCGATCACGACGAGGTCGTGGCGTTGGTGCGTGAACACTTCGGCCCGAGCATGATTCGCGGGAGACGCCCGGTTCCGCCCCGCAAGGGCAGCGGCCGGGTCACCGGCAAACCCACGCTGCGGTTTGTCAACCGCGACGCCGAGCAGACCCACCTGTCGCTCGGCGTGCGCACCCCCGGCAGGCACTGGGACCACCGCTGGGCGCTGTCGGTCCTCAACACCGCTCTAGGCGGCGGACTGAGTTCCCGCCTCTTCCAAGAGATTCGGGAGACGCGTGGACTGGCGTACTCCGTGTACTCGACAATCGACACGTTCTCGGACAGTGGGGCGTTGTCGATCTACGCCGGGTGCCAGCCCGAGCGGTTCGACGAGGTCGTCCGGGTGACCACACAGGTGCTCGAAGAGGTTGCGCGCGACGGCATCACCGCGGCCGAATGCCGAATCGCGAAGGGCTCCATGCGCGGCGGACTGGTGCTCGGCCTCGAGGATTCCGGCTCGCGGATGAACCGGATCGGCCGCAGCGAACTCAACTACGGCGAACACCGAAGCATCGCGCACACGCTCAGCAAGATCGACGCCGTCACCCTGGAGGAAGTGAATGCGGTCGCGCATCAACTGCTGTCGCGTCCTTTCGGCGCCGCGGTCCTTGGCCCGCACCGGTCGAAAAGGTCTCTGCCGCAGCCGCTTCGGAGGATCGCCTGCTGATCGGTAACCTGGACGCGATGACCGGACTGTCTCGGCGCCAGGCGCTCCTCGGCGGATTGACATTCGCGGCAGCGGCCGCATGCGCAACCAAACCCGTGCTGGCCGACCCGGCGGAGCCGTTGCCGCCCATCGAGGATCGCGTCGCAGCATTGGAGCAACGCCACAACGCGTACGTCGGCGTGTTCGCCGTTGACCTCATCGGCGGCCGATCGCTGTCGCATCGCGGCCAGGAGACGTTCGCCATGTGCTCGACGTTCAAGGGCTACGCGGCCGGACGGGTACTGCAGATGGTCGAACAGGGCCAGCTGACGTTGGATCAGCAGGTGTTCGTCGATCCGGCCGCGATTGTCGCGAACTCACCGCGGACCGAGCCAAGGGCAGGCGGCAGCATGACTCTCGACGAGCTGTGTCAAGCCGCGCTGCAGGTGAGCGACAACACCGCGGGCAATCTGCTGCTGAAGACCATCGGCGGCCCGCCGGCCATCACGGCGTTCGCTCGAAGCATCGGCGACCAGAGATCGAGGCTGGACCGCTGGGAGACTGCGTTGAATTCCGCGATTCCTGGCGACCCTCGCGATACCAGCACGCCGGAAGCGCTCGGGGGCGGGTATCGCGACCTCCTGGCCGGCGATGCGCTTGCCGCGCCGCAACGACAACAACTCGAGGGCTGGATGCGGGTCAACGAGACGTCGAGCATGCGCGCGGGCCTGCCCGAAGGCTGGACGACTGCCGACAAAACGGGCAGCGGTGACTACGGCACGGCCAATGACGTCGGAATCGCCTACGGTCCCGTAGGTCGGCGGGTGCTCATCGCGTTGATGACGCGATCGCAGCTCAGCGACCCGAACGCGCAGAATCTGCGGCCGCTGATCGGCGAGCTCGCCACGCTGCTGATACCCGAACTGCTTGCCTAGGCGAAGTTCGAGGGAAACACCTGATTCCTCTGACGCCCCTTCTGCAATAGCTTTTTTGCCGGGCAGACGGGTCCTGCCTGCTGGCGACCGGGCACACAGGGGGAGCGATACACGTTGGCCATCGAGACAATAGCGATTCATCACGACATGAACAGCCGTGATCTGTCACGCGCTGCAGCACACAACGGTACGGCCGCAGTGGCGGTGGTCGACGAACACGACGCTATCCACGCCGCAGTGCAGCTGTGGTGCCACCAAGCGCAGCCGCCGATTCCGTTCGGAGGCAACTATTTTTCGGCTGAGCAGTTTCTCGCTGAGCATCCCGGCGCGCCCGCCGTCGGCCCGGTCGTGCTGGAGTTGCAGAAATACCGCAACGGAGTGGACTTCTCGGCACTGGACCGCATCGTCTCGCGGCGACATCGCGTGATCGTCTACTCGCACATCGCAACCGACGAGGTGATCTTGACGGCGTTGGACCGCGGCGCGGTCACCTATCTGACGAAGTCGGAGAGCAAGGAACACCTGATCGACGCGATACGGGCGGCGGGAACGGATACCCCCTACGTCGGGCCCAGGATGGCGCTGGCGATGATCAACAACAGCACGGTCGGACGCGCGAACCTGGCCCCACGGGAGAAGGAAGTCCTGGTCGCCTGGTTCCGCACCGAGAGCAAGGATCTCGTTGCCCGCCAGTTGCAGATTGCGCCGACCACCGTGCGAACGCATCTGCAGCGCGTGCGGGCCAAGTACGCGGCCGTGGGGCGCCCGGCCGCCACCAAGGCCGCGCTGGTGGCGCGCGCCATCCAGGACGGCATCGTCAACGTCGACCACATCTAGCGTTCTACACGTAACACCAGGTCAGGCGTAGCCGTCAGCTCTTCTAATTAGTTGCTGAGATCGCCAAGCGCCGACTATTTCTCGGGTCCGACCGACGGTCGATGTGCGCGAATGACGTGATGGCCCATCCGGCGGGGAATGCCCACAGCAACACGGTATGTGCACGACATCGCGATTTGAGCAACGCTAGACGGAGTCGGTGACCGAGTCGCCCGACAACCCCTCGCGGTCGGGCGACCGGTCTCCTGCTGCAGCCGGATCAGCGCCTCTGGGTTGGCCGCTGATGCGCTACAAGTCTTCTGTTGTTGGACTTTACCCGGAGATGCGGTCCTCGTGTACCGAGAGTGTGTGTCCCGATGCTAAACGTCATCCGAGGGGCGCAGTGCTTGGTCGATCCGTGCGGCAATCGTGCACGGACGCGGACAGCAAATATAGGGCCATTGGTCCCAAGATGTATTCGGCAGTCGGCTGCGATCGGCAGGACGGACTCGATCAGGTCAGCGTCGCGCACGTAGCTGTCGGCACGCCGATGATTTGCTGGTGACGGCCGGACAAATACAAACCCGGGCACCGACTGACTCGGTGCCCGGGTTCGCGGGTGATGAAGAGGTCAGGCCAGAACGGCGGCCGGGTCGGTGAACGGAAGATCGAGGTCGGTTGCCACTTGCTCGGAGAGCAAAGCGCCCTCGTGCGTGGACAGGCCCTTCGCCAGCGCGGCATCGGCCTGGCACGCGGCCTGCCAGCCCTTGTCGGCCAGCTTCAGCACATAGGGCATCGTCGCGTTGGTCAGCGCATAGGTCGACGTGCGCGGCACTGCGCCCGGCATGTTGGCCACACAATAGAACAGCGTGTCATGCACAGCGAACGTCGGATTGTCGTGGGTGGTGGGATGCGAATCCTCGAAGCATCCGCCCTGGTCGATCGCGATGTCGACCAACACCGCACCCGACTTCATATGGGCGACAGTCGAATTCTTGACCAGCTTGGGCGCCTTCGCACCGGGCACCAGCACTGCGCCGATCACCAGGTCGGCCTTCTTCACCGCGTCCTCGAGGTCGAGCATCGACGAGTAGCGGGTCTCGATGGCGCCGCTGTTCTCGTTGTCGATCTTGCGCAGCGTGTTGATGTTGAGGTCGAACACGGTCACGTGGGCGCCCATGCCTTTCGCGATGCGCGCCGCGTTGTAGCCGGCAACCCCGCCGCCGATGACGACCACCTCGGCGGGCGCCACGCCGGGAACGCCACCCATCAGCACGCCACGCCCGCCGTGGCTGCGCATCAGGTGGTAGGCACCCACCTGAGCCGAGAGCCGCCCGGCGACCTCACTCATCGGAGCCAGCAGTGGCAGCGCGCCGTCGACGGTCTGCACGGTCTCGTAGGCGATCGAGGTGGTGCCGGATGAAAGCAGGGCGTCGGTGCACGGCTTGGACGCCGCAAGATGCAGGTAGGTGAAGAGCGTTTGACCCTTACGCAGCCTGGAGTATTCGGGCTCGATCGGCTCTTTGACCTTCAGCAGCAGTTCGGCCTCTTCCCACACCTGGTCTGCGCCGTTGATCAGCTGCGCGCCGGCGCGTTTGAAGTCGGCGTCGGTGATCGCGGAGCCGTCGCCGGCGCCGGACTGGATGATCACCTCGTGGCCGCGATGGACCAGCTCGGCGACCCCCGCCGGGGTGATGGCGACTCGGTATTCGTTGTTCTTGATCTCGGTCGGGACTCCGACGCGCATGACGGCTCCTAAAAGGCGTGTTGGTTAGGTAAAGTGTGAAGAAATTTCGATGTGATGGCGATAACTCCGAAGAGAATTCGGTACTCTCTGGCTATGTCAGAAGGAACGGCGAAAACGTTGGTCCCGGCGGCGCGGCCGTCGAAGGATGTTCGGCCCGTGGACATCGATGACGTCGACCGGCGCATCTTGACCGCACTGCACGCCGATGCACGGATATCGAACAGCGCGCTGGCCGATCTCGTTGGAGTGGCGGCGTCGACGTGTCACGGCCGGGTCCGGCGCCTGCAGGAGTTGGGCGTGATCCGCGGCTTCTACGCCGACATCGACCCCGCCGCGATCGGACTCACCTTGCAGGCGATGATCTCCGTCAGCCTGCAATCCAACGCCCGCGGGAAGATTCGCAACTTCATCCAGCACATCAGGGCAAAGCCGCAGGTGATGGATGTCTACTTCTTGGCAGGAGCGGACGACTTCATCCTCCACGTCGCCGCGCGGGACACCGACGACCTCCGCGCGTTCGTGGTGGAGAACCTCAACGCCGACGCCGATGTGGCGGGCACCCAAACTTCGCTGATCTTCGAACATCTCCGCGGAGCGTCGCCACTATAGGTTGGTGTCGTGCTGCACGGACGGGCGGCAGAGCAGGGCGAGATCGGCGAATTGCTCGCCGCTGCCAGGGCCGGGCACAGCTCGCTGGTGGTGCTCGCAGGCGAGGCAGGCAGCGGCAAGACCGCCCTTCTGGAGCATGCGGCGTCCGAAGCGAAGGACTTACGGATCGTGCGCTGCACCGGGGTGGAATCCGAGTTCCACCTGCCGTTCGCGGCGCTGCATCTATTGCTCCGTGACTGGCTGGACCGGGTGGACGCGCTCCCCGCCCCGCAGGCGTCGGCGTTGCGGTCCGCCTTCGGGTTGACCGAAGGCCCCGGCATCGACCGCTTCCTGACGGGGCTGGCCACGCTGACGCTGCTATCCGAGGCCGCCGCGGAGCGGCCGCTTTTGTGCCTGATCGACGACGCCCAGTGGCTGGATCGCGAGTCGTGGGATGCGCTGCTCTTCGCGGGCAGACGGTTGGGCGCGGAAGGCGTGGTGCTGCTGCTCGCGGTGCGTGAGGACGCGGTGACCGACTTACGCGGCGTGCGGGTGATGACCCTGGGCGGCCTCAGCAACTCGGCCGCCGCGGCGCTGATCGCCGAGCAGGCCGATGATCTCACCCCGGAGGTGCGCGACCGGTTGGTCGAAGAAGCTCGCGGAAACCCCTTGGCGCTCATCGAGTTTGCCGCCACAGCACGGTCGGGACAGGCTACCGTCGCGACGGCCGCCGCGCGCCGGGTGCTCGATACCTTCGGCTCCGAGGTGGACCGGTTGCCGCCGGCCACCCGGCTGGCCTTGTTGACGGCCGCCGCAGAGGGAACCGGTGAGCTCGGCCCCGTTCTGTCCGCGGGTGGTCGAATAGGACTCGCGCTCAACGACTTCGAATCTGCTGAGCGCGTCCGACTGATTCACGTCGGAGACCAGGTGGTCGCCTTCCGGCACCCGTTGATCCGGTCGGCTGTCTACGAGCGCGCATCTGCGTCGGACCGAATCATGGTTCATCGTGCGCTTAGCGACGTGCTGCCCGACGACGACGATCGACGTGCTTGGCATCTCGCCGCCGCCGCAGCAGGTTTCGACGACGAGGCCGCCGACGCGCTGGAGGCGGCGGCGCTGCGCGCCGATCGGCGCGGCGGATACGCGGCCAGTGCGGCAGCCCACGAGCGGGCGGCGCGACTGACCGCCGATCGGTCGCTGCGCGGTGACCGACTGACCGCGGCCGCGATGAGCGCGCGCGATTCCGGTCAACTGCGCCGCGCAGCCGACCTGGCGCAAGAGGCGGCGATACTGACCGAAGATCCCACGGCGTTGGCGAAACTGGAGTGGGTGAGGGCCCGACTCGAATTCGAGCGCGGCACTGCGCGGCACGCGTCGGAGATGGTGCTGACGGGCGCGCAGACGGTGTACGACTGTGATGCCGAAGAGGCGGCCCGCATGCTGATCGAAGTGGTCCGGATGGCCTATTTCGCCGACGAGGCACCGGAACTGGTTCGCGCCACTCAACTGATCGACGCGGTGCCGCTGGCCGACGACCATCCGCTGCGCCCGATGCTCGCCGCCAGTGCCATCCTTGCGCGGCTGCAGTCCGGCGAGCCGGTCGAGCGGATTCCACCGCTGGCGCCCGCGGTGCGTGCCATCCGTCCCGAACGGCTGGGAATGACGATCGGCAACCTGGCCGTCCACAGCGCGTTCCTGCTCATGGTCATCGGTGACGCCGACGAAGCGTCGGCGCAAACCGAGCGGATGCTGATCGAAGCCCGCGCGCGTGGGCTGATCGGTGGATTGCCGCACATCCTGCTGCAGCATTCGCAGGCGGCGTTGGCGGGTGGTCGTCTGCGTGAGGCGCTGCGGGCCGCAACCGAGGGCATCCAGATCGCGCAGGACACCGGCCAGAGCCACTCCGCCGCCAACCTTCGAGGGGTCGTCGCCAGGATCAGCGCGATGACCGGGGACGAGCAGACCTGCGTCGAATTGGCAAAAGAGGCAATACATTCGGGCGCGGAACGACATTCGTCGAGTGTCGGGCTGGCGGTGCTGGCGCTAGCGGTGCTCGAGCTGGGCTTCGGACGGTATTCCGCCGCCCTCGAACGGCTCGCGTCGTTGCCTCCGCAGCTGCGCCGGCATCCCACCTTCGCTTATCTTGCACCGCCGGAGTGGGCCGAGGCCGCGGCGCGATGCGGGCAGCCGGAGCGCGCCGCCGAGACGATGGCTGCCTACGAGCCGTGGGCGTTGCACCGCGACAGCCCGGTTGTTCAGGCCCACCTACACCGTTGCCACGCGCTGCTCGGGCCCGATCACGACGCAGAAGCCCACTACCAAGCCGCAATTCGTCTGTATGACGCCGTCAACCGGCCGATGGCAAGGGCGCGCAGCGAACTGCTCTACGGAGAGTGGCTACGACGAATGCGACGACGGTCGGAATCCCGCGAACCACTGCGCGGCGCGCTGCGGGTCTTCGACCGGATCGGGGCGAAGTCGTGGGCTGATCGCGCGAGGGCCGAACTGCGCGCGACGGGGGAGGCCGTCGCCGTCGCGATACAACCGCGCCACGCACGGCTGACGCCGCAGGAGCTGCAGGTCGTCCGGCTCGCCGCGGCGGGCTTGTCCAACCGTGACATCGCCGCGCAGCTGTTCATCAGCCCGCGAACTGTCGGCTACCACCTCTATAAGGCGTTTCCCAAGCTGGGCGTCGCCGCCCGGTACGAATTGGCCGCGCTCGACCTGACCTGAATACAGTCATCCGACAGATTCGGTCGGCGGCGTGCTCACGTCATGGTTGGCGCATGAAGTTCGGAGTCGACGTCCCCACGTGCCTGGCAGGCATGGCCTACCCGGTGCCCTTCGCGACCGCCGACGAGGTGATCCGCATGGCGGTCGAGGCCGAGCAACTCGGCTATCACGAGGTGTCGGGCAACGATCACCTCAGCACCCAACGGTTCGTCCGCGACGCGTGGCCGCAACCGCCGGACTACTTCGAGCCGCTGATGATGCTGGCCACGATCGCCGCCAAGACGTCGGTGGTGCGACTGGGTACGGGCATTCTGGTGCTGCCGATGCGGGAGCCGGTGCTGCTGGCCAAACAGGTTGCCACGCTTGACCACATCAGCGGGGGCCGCGTCACGCTCGCGGTCGCGGCCGGCGGGTACCGCGATGAATTCGAAAGCGTGGTCCCCGATCTGGCTGACGCGTCGCGGGTCCACCTGATGGCCGAGGGCATCGATTCGCTGCGCACGCTCTTCGAGCGACCTCGGTCCAGCTACGAAGGCAAGTACCGCCGCTTCCTCGACGTCGAGTCGTATCCGAAGCCGGTGCAGAACCCACTGCCGATCTTCTCCGGCGGCAACGGCACGGGTGCGCTCCAGCGGGCGGGTGAGCGCTGCCAGGGCTGGCTGCCGGCGAAGATCGGCCCCTCGGAGATCGCCGCGGGCCGCGACAAGGTGGCGGCGTACGCCCGCGCGGCGGGCCGTGATCCGGCAGCGGTGACGATCGGGCTGCAATCAGTGGTCTGCATTGCCGATACGGCCGATGAGGCGCGCGAAAGGCTGCAGCGATCCACCTTTGATCTTTTCCGCAGGTCGTTGAAGGACACCATGATGAAGGGGATCGACCTGGACAAGTACCTGGCCGACAACCTGATCGGCACGCCCGACGAAGTGTGCGCCAAGGTTGCAGCCTTCGCGGAAGCCGGCCTCGACGGCTTCTTCGCGACGCTGTTCGTCGCGAACACCGTCGATGAAATGCTCGAACAGATGCGGCTTTTCGCGCGGTATGTGCTCTCGGCATTTCCGGACCGGTCATGACGAGGTGCAAAGAGAAGGCGCCCCCACCGAAGTGGGGGCGCCGACCCTGCTGAGTGTTGAGGCGTCAGCCGTTCGCGCCGTCGGAGCCGCTACCGCCCGTCTTGCCGGTTCCGGTTCCGCCCGTGCCGCCGGTGCCGCCGGTGTTGCCGACGCCGCCGGCACCGCCGTCGCCGCCGTCGCCGCCGGTGGCCTTACCGCCGGTGGCATTGGTGCCGGTGGTGGCCGACCCGCCAGTGCCGCCGTCGCCGCCGTTGCTGCCGATGCTGCCGCCGGTGCCGCCGCTGCCGCCCGATCCGCCGGTGGCATCACCCGAGCCGACGTGAGTGGTGGTGTTGCCCGACGTGGCAGTGCCGCCGCTGCCGCCGGAGCCGCCGTCGCCGAGCACGCTGCCACCGTCGCCGCCGCTGCCACCGGAGCCGGCCTTGGCATCACTGCTGCCGCCGGTGCCGGTGCTGGTGGCGTTTCCGCCGGTGCCGCCGGTGCCGCCGTCGCCGACCACGGTGGTGTGTCCGCCGTCGCCGGCGCCGCCGCCCGTGGTCGCGCCGAGACCGCTGGCGTCGCCACCGGAGCCGCCGTCACCGCCTGCGCCCAGCACGCCGCCGTCGGCACCCGAGCCACCCGAACCACCCGACGCGGTGCCCAAAGTGCTCGCCGCGTCGCCGCCGGTACCGCCCGAACCGCCAGTCCCCGTCACGATGCCGCCGTCGCCACCGTCGCCGCCTGCGCCGCCCGTCGAGGTGCCCAGCAGGCCCGAGGAGCTACCGCCCGCGCCGCCGTCACCACCGGAGCCGAGCAACACGGTGTGGCCGCCGTCGCCGCCGTCGCCACCGGCAATGTTCCCGACGCCTACCGCGGCGCCACCGGCGCCACCGTCGCCCGCATCACCGATGACGATGCCGGAGTTGCCGCCGTCGCCACCGTCACCGGCCCCGCCGCTCAGCGTGGAGGCACCACCGCCGCCACTGCCGCCGGAGCCGATCAGGATGCCGCCGTTGCCGCCGTCGCCGCCATCGGCCGTACCGACCAGGCCGGTGGCGCCGCTGCCGCCGTCACCGATGAGGCCCGAGTGGCCGCCGTTGCCGGTCGTCGGGTCGGTGTCGGTGCTCACGACCGAGGAACCGCCGTTGCCGAGCACGAGGCCGGAATCGCCGCCGTTGCCGCCGAGCACGGAGGTGCCGCCGCTGCCGATCAACACGGCGCCGTTGCCGCCGTCACCGGTGCCCGAGATGCCGCCGTTGCCGAGGACCAGGCCGCCGTTGCCGCCGTCGCCGGTGGCCGAGATGCCGCCGTTGCCGAGGAGCAGGCCGCCGTTGCCGCCGTCGGCGCCCGCGCCAGTTGCGGTGCCGCCGTTGCCGATCAGCAGGCCACCGTTGGTGGCGGTGCCATCGGGATTAGTGGTGCCGTTGCTGATCAGCGGCGTCACGACCGGCGCCAATGGTGCCAGTGGCGATGTCGGGGCAACCAGCGAGTCCACGGTGGTCGTGACGATCGGAGTCGCCACCGTCGGGACGGCCGTCACGACCGGCACGGCCGTCGACACGACGTCGGACACCGTGGACACGACCGGCGCCACCACCTTCTTGACCAGCGAGCCGAGCAGGCCCCCGAGTCCGGTCAGTTGCACGTCGTGCGGCGCGGCGGTCGGCGGCGGGGCCGGAGTGATCGCCGCCGTCAGCGCCGCTGCGCCACCACCGCTCGCCAGCACGCCGGCGGCGAGATATGTGGTTACTTTGAGCTTCCTTGAGGTCTTCTTCGTGCTGTGGTTGGCCATCTCCCCGGGATACCTTTCGTCGCCGATTGCAGTTCTGCACTCTGGACAGCTAATAGATCTAGGTCAGCGAGCAACATAATGCCACTAATAATCTGATTGCCATAGCAAAATCGAGAAGATTTTTTCACGTGTCGTATCGCGCCAGCTTTGACCTGAGCATCTGACATTCGCCACACGGTTGATCGGCTAAGCACATACCAATTGCAGCTATGTCCGCCAGTACCGTGCCGACCATTGCCGGGAAACCCGGATTTGCGTCGATCTTGTCGCAATGTTCCCAAGTCCATTAATCGACGGTGACGCAAATATCAGCAATCTCACTGGCAAAGTGATTAGACGGTTTGCATAAGTATCGGTGAGTTGCTGCGGCGGATAGTGAGCGCACGGCGGTAACGAATGGCGGGCAGCGGCGCACAGCACATCGACGATCGCCCATTGAGAAAGATGAAGGACGAGGTGCTATGTCGTGCCGGGTCATCGCTGCGACAGCGCGGCCGGCCGACGCCGCACCGCGCGACGAGTAGGTCGTGACTGCGGTAGGGCCGGGCCGCCGCGATGACCGTCCACGCCGACGTGGCGTGCTGCTTCACCCGCAGCCCTCGTCGTCGTATCCCCGGCTGCGCGGAAGCTAGGGTAGGCCCATGCGAGTGGGAGTTCTGGGCGCCAAGGGCAAGGTCGGCGCGACGATGGTCGCGGCCGTCGAGTCCGCGGCCGACCTCACGTTCACGGTCGGGGTGGATGCCGGTGACCCGCTCAGCCTCTTGACCGACAACCGAACCCAGGTCGTCATCGACTTCACCCACCCCGACGTGGTGATGGACAACCTGAAGTTCCTGATCGACAACGGGATTCACGCCGTTGTCGGCACCACCGGCTTCACTGACGAACGCGTGAGCCAGGTCAAGGCATGGGTTGACGACAAACCCGGCGCCGCCGTCCTCATCGCACCGAACTTCGCGATCGGCGCGGTGCTGTCCATGCACTTCGCCAAGCAGGCTGCGCGCTTCTTCGAATCCGCCGAAGTGATCGAATTGCACCACCCGCACAAGGCCGACGCACCGTCGGGCACCGCGGCTCGCACCGCCCGCCTGATCGCGGAAGCGCGAAAAGGCTTGCCCCCCAACCCAGATGCCACCAGCACCGGAATCGAGGGTGCCCGCGGTGCCGACGTCGACGGCATCCCGGTCCACTCGGTGCGGTTGGCCGGGTTGGTTGCGCATCAGGAAGTGCTCTTCGGTACGCAAGGAGAAACCCTGACCATCCGGCATGACAGCATGGACCGGACTTCGTTCGTCCCCGGCGTGCTGCTGGCGGTCCGTGCCATCGGTGAACATTTCGGTCTCACAGTGGGTCTCGAGCCCTTCCTCGACCTGACATGAGCGATGGGGCACGCGCACTGCGCATCCAGCTGGTGATCGGCTTCATGTGCGTGGCCCTGGGCGTCTACTTCCTGATGCTCGGTCGCATCGCCATGGGGTTCATCAGGTCGGGCAGCCCCGCCGCCATCGGGCTCGGATTTGCGCTCATGGGCCTGCCGTTGATCGGGATCTGGGTGATGGTCAGCACGCTGCGGGCAGGCCTGGCCCATCAGCGGTTGGCCCGCATCGCCGAAGAGGAAGGGATGGAACTCGACGTCAGCGCCCTGCCGCGAATGCCGTCGGGGCGCATCGAGCGCGACGCCGCCGACGCGCTGTTCGAGTCGGTGCGCAACGAAGTGGAAAACGATCCCGACAATTGGCGGCGCTGGTATCGGCTAGCTCGCGCCTACGACTACGCCGGTGACCGCGGCCGGGCCCGAGAGACGATGCGCAAGGCGGTCGAGATGCAGGAGCGCGGGCGATGAAGACACTTCTCGTCGTCCATCACACCCCAAGTCCCCACTGCCAGGAGATGTTCGAGGCAGTTGTGGCCGGGGCGACCGATCCCGACATCGAAGGCGTGGACGTCGTGCGCCGCCCGGCGCTCACGGTCTCGCCGGTCGAAATGCTGCAGGCCGATGGCTACCTGTTGGGCACCCCGGCCAATCTCGGGTACCTGAGCGGGGCCATGAAACACGCCTTCGACTGCGCCTACTACCAATTGCTCGACGCCAGCCGGGGGCGGCCGTTCGGCGTCTACCTGCACGGCAACGAGGGCACCGAGGGCGCCGAGCGCGCCGTCGACGGCATCACCGCCGGGCTGGGCTGGGTGAAGGCGGCGGAGACGGTCGTGGTGATGGGCAAGCCGACCAAGGCCGACGTCGAGGCGTGCTGGAACCTCGGCGCGACGGTCGCCGCTCAACTGATGGGCTGAGCCCCTCGCCGCTGAGATGCTCACGGCTGAAGAAGGCTACGAGGGCTCGTCTGCGGCGGGGGAGTCGTCGTCGTCGAGATGGCGCAGGATGCGTTCGTTGAGGGCGGCGAGCATGTCGAGCTCAGCCGGGGTGAGCAGGTCGATGAAGTTCCGGCGGACGTCCTCCACATGCCGGGGCGCCGCGTTCTCGATGGCGGCACGGCCGGCCGGCAGTAGGCGGACCATGGTGCTGCGGGCGTCGTCCGGGTTGGGCTCGCGGTCGATCAACCCGTCCTTCTGCATGCGCCGCACCTGGTGGGAGACACGGCTTTTCTCCCAGCCCAGCGTGTTGCACAGCTCGTGCGCGGGCATGCGGCCCTCGTCGTGACCTGAGAGCACCGCCAGGACCTCGTAGTCGGCGCCGGAGAGGCCGGATTCCTGCAGGCCCCGGTTCAGGTGCACGACGAGCTGGTGATGCGCGTGCATGAACGCCCGCCACGCGCGGTCTTCGCCAGGGTTCAGCCAGTTCGGTTCCATCGCTGTTCATGGTATCCCAGTTTGGTTGACGCATCACCTAAATCGACATAAGGTTGAGGAGTCAACTTTTTTCGTCGTAGGAGGGGCATCTCATGAGCAGCATCAGCATCATCGGCACCGGGAACATGGCCCGCGCCATTGGCGCGCTGGCGGTCGCGGGCGGCAACACCGTCGAGATCATCGGCCGAGATCACGCCAAGGCCGTCGATCTGGCCAGGGCGCTCGGCGGCAGCGCGACGGCAGGACAGTTCGGTGCGGTCCCAGCCGGGGACATCGTCATCGTGGCGCTGCTGTACGCCGACGTCGTTCCGGTCGTCGCCAAGTACGGAGACGCGCTCGCGGGCAAGATCGTCGTCGACATCAGCAACCCGTTCAATTCCGCAGCGGATGGGTTAGCCGTCCCCGACGGCACCTCGATCGCACAGGAAGTTGCCAAGGCGGCACCCGCCAGCGCCAGTGTGGTGAAGGCATTCAACACCATCTTCGGTGTTGTTCTGGCCAAGGGTCGGCCACTCGACGTCTTTTTCGCAGGAGACGACGCGCAGGCCAAGGCGGACGTGGCGGAGTTCATCGAGAGCCTCGGATTGCGCCCGCTGGACGTCGGCGGCTTGAGCATGGCGCACTGGCTCGAAGGGACGGGCCTGGTCGTGATGGGTCTCGCCCGCCACGGGATGGGGAGCTTTGACTTCGCGCTCGGCGCCACCCTTCCTGCCTGATCGCACCTTCGCGGGTCTCCGCCGCGAACGAGACAAAGGCGACGTGCGCCGTCGCACTGGTTGATGGATCAACGAAAGGATTTTGCAATGAAGCTCGGTTTCGCACTTCCCATAGTCGGACCCGCTGTCAACAGCGCCGCTAGCTTGGGTGCGTTCTGCCGCGGACTCGAGGACCTCGGCTACGACACGCTGTGGGTTGGCGATCGCCTGGTCACGCCGGTCGATATGCAGAGCACCTACCCGGGCAAAGAGCAGCCGTATCCGCCGCAGATGACCCGGTATCTCGATCCGGTGCTGCTGTGGACGGTCGCCGCGACGGCGACCAGCCGGGTGCGGCTGAACTCCAGCACGCTCAGCACGTTCTACTACGAGCCGGTGCACCTGGCCCGGGCGCTGACCACGCTGGACGTGCTCAGCGGCGGCCGCCTTGACGTTGGCGTGGGAATCGGGTGGATGAAGGACGAGCACGACATCGCCCGCGCCGCGGACTGGCGCCGGCGCGGGCGGATGCTCGATGACCTGCTGGCCTTCCTGCGCGAGTGGTGGACGACCACCCCGGTGTCCTGGGACAGCGAGTTCTTCTCCCTGCCAGCGGTCCATGCCGACCTGCGCCCGGTTCAGGCTGGCGGTCCGCCCATTTGGATCGGCGGCGCCAGCGAGGCCGCGATGCGCCGGGTAGGCCGCAGCGGCACCGGATGGCTCGGGGTCGAGGGCCTGCAGGACGAGGTCACCGACCACCTCTGGTCGATTGCCCGCGCTGCGGCCAAGGACGCCGGACGTGATCCTGACGAGCTGAAGACGGCCATGCGGATCAACCTCGAACCGGGCACGTCTGTGGACTCGGTTGCCGACAAGCTCCAGCGCCTCGACGGGTCCGGCACGGATGAGGCAATCGTGGATGCCTTCGCAATGTTCTCCACACTTGACCAGTTGCTTGACTTCGCCGGTCAGGTGATCGCCCGATGGAGTGATCATGGGAAAGCTTGACGGCAAGGTCGCCGTGATCACGGGTGGATCAAGCGGTATGGCGTTGGCCGGTGCGAAGTTGTTCGTTGACGAGGGAGCTCACGTTTTCATCTCGGGCCGCCGGCATGACGCTCTGGCTGAAGCCGTCGAGCTGATCGGCCGGAATGTGACTGGCGTGCAGGCTATTCGGCCGATCTGCACGATCTGAACCGGTTGTTCGACACGGTCAGGCGCGAAAAGGGCGCCGTCGACGTGTTGTGGACAAGCGCCGGGATGGGCGAGCAGCGCCGGCTCGGCGACATCACCGAGAGGCACTTCGATGCCACTTTCGGGCTGAACGCGCGCGGCACCCTCTTCACGGTGCAGAAGGCACTGCCACTTTTCAACGACGGTGGCTCGATCTTCATGACCGGGTCAATTGCGTCGGTCAAAGGCTTTCCTTCCTGGAGCGTGTACGCGGCGAGCAAGGCTGTCCTGCATGCCTACGCCCGCGTGTGGTTGTCCGAGTTGAAGGCCAGAAGAATCCGGGTCAACGTGCTGACCCCGGGCCAGGTCGCCACGCCGATACAAGAGCAGTTGTTCGACGAGGAGACGAAAGCGCAGTTCGAGGCATTGATCCCACGGGGAACGATGGGCCGCCCGGAGGAGATCGCGAGGGTCGCACTGTTTCTCGCCTCGGACGACTCAAGCTATGTGAATGGTATGGAGTCGATGGTCGACGGCGGCACCACGGCGGTCTAACGCATCACGCTCGAGCGGGGGCCCCGAACGTGAGCGGGGCATGGCAAAGAGGGCGCCGAAGGAGCGGCGAACGGCGTCACGGCCATCGCGGACTGAGTCGGTTGGTGAAAGCCGCTGAGTACGTTCATGTGTCGGGCGAAGAGCAAAGGCGATCTGCAGTCGCGCTGGGATCTGGAGGCGACGGTAGGCCGTTCCACTGATGATCGTGCACGCTTGGCGGTATCGTTCGGTGAGCCAACGTCTTCGAGGGTTAGGTAGCGGTCGATGGGGGAGAGGGCCCACTCGAAGCGATCTGTGTCTCATCCGATGGGGCCATGCGACATGGCACAGGCCGCGCTGTTCGCCGACATCTTGGCCGCCGAAGTCGCCACGCTGCGGGCACAGCTCCGCAAGGCGGAGAAACGATGGGACGACCGCCGCGGCCGCAGTCACGGCGATGTCGAGACCCCTGCCCGATTGGTGCGGCTGCGGGAACAACTGAACGAAGCCAAGCGGCTCTCTGCCCGGCTGCGCAAGCTGCCACCCAATACAGTGTGACGTTATGCGGACCGCGTTTCACGAGCAGCTCGAGGCTCTTGCTGCCGACATCGCCGACATATGCGGGATGGCGGGTACGGCCATGGAGCGCGCGACGCAGGCCTTGCTCCAGGCGGATCTCGTGCTGGCAGAAGACGTCATCTCGACACATGAGGCGTTCGCGGCGCGGATCAAAAAGGCCGAAGAAGCAGCGATCACGGTCCTTGCGTTGCAGTCGCCGGTGGCAGGCGACCTGCGTATGGTCGTCAGTTCATTGTCGAACCTCGCCGACGTCGACCGCATGGGTGCGCTCGCATTGCACGTCGCCAAGCTGACGCGTCGACGCCACCCCGCAAATGCGTTGCCCGAAGAGGTGAACGGTTACTTCACCGAGATGGGGCGCATCGCAGTCGATATCGGGAACAGCGTGAAAGACGTTGTCCAGTCCGGCGATCCGGATCGAGCGGCGCAACTCGACGATGACGACGACGACATGGACAACCTGCATCGACACCTGTTCACGGTGCTGATGGACAGGGAGTGGAAGCACGGTGTCGCCGCCGCTGTCGACGTCACATTGCTGGGTCGCTACTACGAGCGATTCGCCGATCACGCCGTCGAGATCGGACGCCGGGTCATCTTCCAGGCCACCGGTCAAGCAACGGAATAGGGGACGACATGCCCGGCATCGCCGAACTCGCCTTGGGCGCAGCACCTATCGCCGGTGGGGCCTTGTTGGGCGTCGCCGCCGGAAACCTCAAGCCACCCGATGTACGCGGCAACATCGCCAAGGACATGGACCTGCTCGAGCGGATCCCCGACGATCGACCCGTACTCAAGGCGCGGCTCAAGGACAGCATCGACCGCCGAATCGACGCTCTCATCAAGGCTGACGAACGCAGCCGTGAACTGCGCATCGCCGCGATGTCGTACAGCGGAAACTGGCGCGACATCGTGGTGTTCATCTGCGCGGTGCTGTTCACGATCGTCTGGTGGAACGTCAGTCACAGCCGGGCCAACTGGCTGGTGATGTTCATCGTGATGATCATCGTCTCGGTCGTCGCAGGCATTTATGCGGGCCGCGGGTTGTTGCGCGCCATCCACCGTTTCACGCGCAGGAACGAGCCCGACGGGTAAGTCAATTGGGCAGCGCGGATTCGAACAACTCTTGAAGCGCGATCCAGTGCCGCTCGGCGGCCTCCTCGTCGTACGGCGGGTTGTCGGGCACGGCGAAGCCGTGCGCGGCCGGATAGAACTCGACGGTGTGTGTGACGTTGGCGGCGGTCAGCGCCTTGTCCAGCGTCTCGGCCTGCTGCGGCGTGAACGACGCGTCATTCTCGGCGCCTGCGACGTAGACGGTCGCCTTGATCCGGTCGGCCAGCAGATGAGGGCTGCTCGCGTCGTCGGTGACCAGACCGCCGCCGTGGAACGACCCGGCCGCCGCCACCCGATCGGGCACCCGGCCTGCGGCGATCACCGACGTGCGCCCACCCATGCAGTACCCGCAGACGCCGAACGCATCGCCCTTGACCTCCGGTCGCGCGGCCAGGAAGTCGAAGAACGCGGCGGCGTCGGAGGCGATCATGTCCTGCGTGACGCTGCCGATCATCCGGAACAGGCGCCTGCGTTCGCTCTGGTCGGTGAACGCAGTGCTCATGTCGAATGGCTGCCAGTCGCCGTGGCGGTAGTACACGTCGGGCAGCAGGACCGCGTGTCCGAAGCCCGCCAGCCTGGCCGCCATCTCCTGAAAGGTCGGCCGGACACCGCCCGCGTCGACGTACATCACGACACCCGACCAGGGCCCAGTGCCGTTGGGGGTGTGCAGGGTGACGGGACAGGTGCCGTCGGGCGTGGTGACGGTGGCGGAGATGCTCGGCATGGCTTCCGTTCTACTCGGTGCGGCTGCCCGTAAGCTGACCGACGTGCCGATCGCCACGCCGTATGAGGATCTCCTTCGGCTGGTGCTCGAGAAGGGCACGCCCAAATCGGACCGCACCGGCACGGGTACCCGCAGCATGTTCGGCCACCAGATGCGCTATCACCTGGCGGCCGGTTTCCCGCTGATCACCACCAAGAAGGTGCACACCAAGTCGATCGTCTACGAGTTGTTGTGGTTTTTGCGCGGCGACTCCAACGTTCGTTGGCTGCAGGAACACGGCGTCACCATCTGGGACGAATGGGCCAGCGAGACAGGCGACTTGGGTCCGGTTTACGGCGTGCAGTGGCGGTCGTGGCCGACGCCGTCGGGTGAGCACATCGACCAGATCAGCGCGGCGCTGGAATTGTTGAGGACCGACCCGGACTCGCGCCGCAACATCGTGTCGGCCTGGAACGTCGGCGAGATCCCGCAGATGGCGCTGCCGCCGTGCCATGCGTTCTTCCAGTTCTACGTCGCCGATGGGCGGTTGTCCTGCCAGCTGTACCAGCGCAGCGCCGACCTGTTCCTCGGCGTGCCGTTCAACATCGCCAGCTACGCGCTGCTCACCCACATGATGGCCGCGCAGGCCGGCCTGGAGGTGGGCGACTTCGTCTGGACCGGCGGTGATTGCCACATTTACGACAACCACGTCGAGCAGGTCACCGAGCAGCTGTCCCGTGACCCGCGGCCATATCCGGAACTTATACTGGCGCAGCGTAATTCGATCTTCGACTACACCTACGACGACATCGCGATCGTGAACTACGACCCGCATCCGGCGATCAAGGCCCCCGTCGCGGTATGACGCCGGGGCTCCGCGCCGAACGTGAAGATATGTTCGAAACTTCGACCAAGAATCGCACACAAGCTCACGTTCGCCGGGTCGGGCTGATCTGGGCCCAGTCGACCTCCGGCGTCATCGGCCGCGACGGCGGCATTCCCTGGCGGCTGCCGGAGGACCAGGCGAGGTTCAAGGAACTGACCATGGGCCACACCGTGGTGATGGGACGGCTGACATGGGAGTCGCTGCCGGCGAAGGTGCGTCCGTTGCCGGGCCGCCGCAACGTGGTCGTCACCCGCCGAGCCGACTATGCCGCCGAAGGCGCACACGTCGCGCAGTCGCTGGATGCGGCGCTGGGCGATGACCTGGTCTGGGTGATCGGCGGCGAACAGATCTACGCGCTTGCGCTGCCCGTCGCGACTCGCTGCGAGGTCACCGAGGTGGAGATCGACCTGCCCCGCGAGGACGCCGACGCGGTGGCGCCCGTGCTGGACGACACGTGGTTGGGCGCCACCGGCGAGTGGCTCACCAGCAGTTCCGGGCTGCGGTACCGGTATCACAGCTACAGCCGATGAGCGGCTTGTCGGTGGTGTGCTGCACCATGACGGGGTGCCGACAACACTGACGGCGGCTCAAGCGCGCCGTATCGCCGTCACCGCGCAGGGATTCGCGGAGCCGAAGCCGCGGGGCCCGGTCACCCGTGCGCACCTGCGGCGGCTCATCTCACGGATACAGGTGCTGCAACTGGACTCGGTGTCGGTGGCGGTGCGTGCCCACTATGCGCCGGTGTTCAGCCGGCTCGGGCCCTACGACCGCCAGGTGCTCGACCGCGCGGCCTGGAGCCACTCGACGCGCTCACCGCGCCTTCTGGTGGAGTACTGGGCGCATGAGGCCGCGCTGATGGCAGTCGACGACTGGCCGCTGCTGCGGTGGCGCATGCGTGAGTACACCCACGGCCGCTGGGGCACCCACATCGTCAAGAACAACCCCAAGCTCGTCGACGACGTCATCGCGGCGGTGAAGGAACTCGGGCCGTCGACGGCCGGGCAGATCGAGGCGCACCTCGGCGCGGAACGACGCGGCAAGAAGGGGCCGTGGTGGGATCGCAGCGACACCAAATGGGTGACCGAGGCGCTGTTCGCCGCAGGCGTGCTGACCACTGAGACCCGGGTCGGTTTCGCCCGCCATTACGACCTGGTCGAGAACGTGCTGCCGCCCGAGGTGGTTGCTCGTGAGGTCGACGACGATCAGGCACTGCGTGAGCTCACGCTGAGGGCGGCGACGGCGCTCGGCGTCGGCACCGAAGCCGACATTCGCGACTACTTCCGGCTGTCGCCGAAGCTGTCCAAACCCGCTATCGCGAAACTGGTCGCAGACGGGGTTTTGGAACAGGTCGAAGTGGACGGCTGGAATGCGCCCGCGTATCTGCCTGCGGGGCAGGCGATTCCGCGACAAGACCGGGGAACCGCGCTGCTCTGCCCGTTCGACCCGTTGATCTTCTTCCGGCCAAGGGTGGAGCGGCTATTCGGCTACCACTACCGCATCGAAATCTACGTTCCGGCCGCGAAGCGCCAATTCGGTTACTACGTTTGGCCTTTCCTGCTCGATGGTCGGCTTGTCGGTCGCGTCGACCTTAAGGCTGAGCGCACCCGCGATGCGTTGCATGTCGTCGGCGCCTTCGCCGAACCCGGGCAGGACAAGTCGCGCGTCGCCGCCTCCTTGGCCGACGAGTTACGCACCATGGCGTCGTGGCTGGGCCTTGCTGACGTGACGGTGGGCGGTAACGGCGATCTGGTCGCAGACCTCGGTGCAGCGCTCACGCGTCGCTGACACACTGGGCGTCGGGAATTCGACTGGTTTACCATCAACATGTCTAGGCGCTACAGACAGTTGGCGCGTTGTCCACCCTTTGATGCAGGGATGAACGTGTGCCCAACTGAAATTGCCACTGGAGTCGTGCCCGGATGCCGCCGCTGAGGACCGGGGAGGGCTTCCCGAATGTCGTGGTCACGGGCGTGAGCAGCACCACGGCGTTGTCGTCGGAAGCAGAGAAGACGTGGCAGTTGCTGCTCGAGGGACGCAGCGGTGTTCGCCGTCTGGACAATCCCTTCATCTCGGAATTCGAATCGCCGGTGCGCATCGGCGGAGTGCTGCAAGAGGACTTCGACGAACACCTGAGCCGCGTCGAACTTCGCCGCCTGTCGTCGCTGCAGAAGATGTCCATCGTGCTGAACCGTAGGTTGTGGGATTCCGCGGGGTCGCCGGACGTCGACACCAGACGACTGCTGGTCTCGGTGGGACTGGCACTGGCCAGCAACGAGGACCTGGTGGTGTTGTATGACGAATGGGTGCAGCGCGGCTTGCGGGCGGCCAACCCGCTGGCCGTCCAGAGGAACATGCCCAACGGCGCGGCGGCCGCCGTGGGATTGGACCGCGGGGCGAAGGCAGGGGTGATCAGCCCCATACTCGCCGATGCCTCCGGCGCTGCCGCCATTGCGATGGCATGGCGCCGCATCGTGCTCGGCGAGGCGGACGTTGCGATCTGTGGAGGCGTCGAGGCCAAGATCGAGGCGGTTCCCGTTGCCTCACTGTCCCAGTCCGGATTGTTGTCGACGAACAACGACGACCCGGCGGGAGCGTGCCGGCCATTCGCCAAGGATCGCGACGGCATGGTTCTCGGCGAGGCCGGCGCGCTGCTGCTGGTCGAAACCGAGGAACACGCCGAAGCGCGGGGAGCCCCCGTGCTGGCGCGCCTGATGGGCGCGGCGATCACCTCCGACGGCTACGACCCGATCAAACCGGACCCCAGCGGTGAGCCGGCGGGCGAGGCGATTGCCCGAGCAATAGAACTCGCCGGTCTCACCCCTCGCGACGTCGACCACATCAACGCACATGCCACGGGGACCTCGTTCGGCGATCTGGCCGAGGCGCGGGCCATACGTCATGCGCTGGGCGGACATTCGGCCGCGGTGTACGCGTCCAAGGCGGCCCTCGGCCATTCGTTCGGCGCCACCGGCGCGGTGGAGGCCGTGCTCACGGTGCAGGCGTTGCGTGACGGCGTCGTGCCCGCCACGCTCAACCTCAACGAACCCGACCCCGAGATCGACCTGGACGTGGTGGCAGGGGCACCTCGCCGCGGCGATTACTGCTACGCCGTATCGAACACCTTTGGCATCGGCGGAGAGAACGTTGCCTTGCTGTTCGGTGCGCCGTGAGGCGTCGAATCAGCCTTTCTCACAAGTGAATTGGCATACGTCGGTTCTGCCCTCGCGAAACAAGTCGGCGCATCCGGTCAGATATCTCATGTACCGGTCGTAGACCTCTACCGACGTCACGGCGATGGCTTCGTCTCGCTTCGACTCGAGATTGGCCGCCCAGGTGTCCAGGGTGCGGGCGTAGTGCGGCCGAAGATGTTGCACGCGTGTCACATTGAAGCCGGCTTGAGTGGCGTGGTCAGTGACAATGGAGACCGAAGGCAGTCGACCGCCGGGAAATATCTCATCCATGATGAACTTGATGAATCGCAGCAGCGACATCGTCATCCCGAGTTGGCGCTGGTCGATTTCGTCGTTGCTCGGGATGACGATGGTATGCAGCAGCATCTTGCCGTCGCCCGGCAGCGAGCCGTGCATGCGTTTGAAGAAATCCGCGTACTTGTCGAATCCGAAGTGCTCGAACGCGCCGATCGACACCACCCGGTCAACGGAACCGTGCCATTCCTCCCACGGCTGCAGCCGAACTTCCATGTGCCGCTTGCTCTTCGAATTAGCGAACCAGTGCTCTTCGATGTGGTTCTTCTGGTTGTGAGAGAGCGTCAGACCGATGACGTTCACATCGTATTTTTCGACGGCCCGCATCATGGCCGCACCCCAACCGCAGCCGACGTCGAGCAGCGTCATGCCCGGTTGAAGGTCTAACTTGCCAAGGGCAAGATCGATCTTGGCGATCTGCGCCTCGGCCAAGGTCATGTCGTCGCGTTCGAAGTAGGCGCAGCTGTAGACCTGGTTCTCGTCCTGCCAGAGCCTGAAGAACTCATTCGACAGGTCATAGTGAAACTGGATGTCTTTGGCGTTTGAGCCGCACGTTCTGGTTGAGCCGTCTGCCACCACGGTGATTCCTGAGATGTCGGTGAAGGAAATCGGAACAGTGTCAGTTGCTTCAACACTCCCGCGCGACGATACCCGGGACACGCGCATACTCAAACACTGCATGCTTGATCAACGAAAGTCGGGTAAATCCAAGTATGGAACTGGCTTTGAACCCGCTGCGGGCGCGCTGTGTGCGCTATCCAGTTAACGCACTTCGGTCGGTCAGGCGAGGCCCGACCCCGCTACCTGAGGGTCGCGTCCGCGTTCGGTTGGCCTTCACCCGGTACGGCGTGCTCGGCGCCGAATTGCGGCACGCCTCGGCCGCGCACCTTGTTCACGATGAACACCGCCGCCCCGAGGCACAGCCAGACCAGGCCGCCGATCTTGGCCAGCGCGTCCGCGTTGAACAGCACGTAGCCGATGATCAGGAAACCGAGCGTGGGCACGACGAGGTGCAGCAGGTAATTCTTCGACTTCTTGCGGCCGAGGTAGTACCAGACCACGGACACGTGCAGCAGGCAGAAGGCGAACAGAGCACCGAAATTCACCAGCGAAGAGATCAGCGCGATCTGGCCGACGAAGAACAGCACCAGCACCACGCTGATCGCGCTGACCAGCAGGATCGCCGCCATCGGCACCTGGCGTGCGCTCACCTTCGACAGGAAGCTCGGCAACTGCCGGTCGCGGCTCATCGAGTACAGCAACCGACTGGTCGCCGCCTGCGCGGCCATCGCGTTGGCGAAGCCGACGGCGAGCACGTTGACGACGAAGAACGCGTTCATCCAACCGGTGCTCGACGCCGCCTCGACCAGCTTGAAGAACGCATTGCCCGCTTCGTCGTCACTGAACGACGACCGCCCGCCGGCCAGCAGGCTGGCCAGCCACGTCTGACCGATGAACAGGAATGCCACGATGAACAGCGCACCGATCATCGCCTTGCCCGCCGGGTTCCGATCACCGGTGGATTCCTCGGCGAGTGTCGAAATACCGTCGAAGCCAAGGAAACTCAGGACCGCGATGGACAACGCCGCCGCGAGTAGTGGCGCGCTGACGGTTTCGGGATTCCAGATCGGTGTGGTGCTCCAGTGCACATTGGGCAACCGGTCACCGCTGATGGCCCGCACCGCGATGACGACGAAGATCGCGAGGAAGACCAGTTCGAGTGCCAGGAACACGCGGTTGGCCATCTTCAGGGAATCGACGCCGAGCAGGTTGATCACGGTGTTCACGGCGACGAACACCAGGGCCCACACCCACCGGGGGGTTCCGGGGAACAGGCCGATCATCGATTCGGCGGCCAGAACGTACAGCAGCGTCGGGACCAGCAGGTAGTCCAACAGGATCGCCCAGCCGGCAAAAAACCCGACGCCCGGATGGATTCCGCGGCCCACATAGGCGAAGACCGATCCGGCCAACGGAAACGACTTGGCCATCTGCGCGTACGCCAACGCCGTGAACACCATCGCTACCAAGCCGATGAGATAGACCAGCGGCACCATGCCTTCGGCGCTGTTGTAGACGACGCCGAAGATCGTCCACGGCGCGATCGGCACCATGAACACCAGCCCGTACACCAACAAATCGAGGGTCGATACCGATCGGTGCAATTCCTGCTTGTAGCCAAAGGATTCGAGCGTGCGCTGGCCTGCCATGACTGTCCTATCGGGAGTTCGAATGGGTTGCGCGGAAGCTAGATACGGGCCGAGGCATCGCGGCTGGCGTCGTGGCTGGCGAGGAAGTCGCCGACGACAGCACGGAACTCTTCTGGCTTTTCGAGATGGGAGCAGTGACTGGTGTCGGGGAACACGTGGCCGCGCGCGTCGGGAATGTGCTCGACGTAGGGCTGCCAGGCGGCGGGCACCGCCTCGTCGAACTCACCGGCGATGACAAGCGTCGGCGCGGTGATCTGCGCAAGCCGGTCGATGATGGTCCAACCGCGCAGTGTGCCGAGCACATAGAACTCATTGGGACCGTTCATCGTGTGGTAGACCGTCGGCTCGGCCTCCATCTGCGTGATGGTGTCGACGAGGTCCTGCGGCATCGGGTCGACGCGGCACAGGTGGCGCAAATAGAACTCGTTGGTGGCCTGCACGTACTCCGGATCGTCGACGGTGCCGGCCTCCTCGTGGCGGGTCAGCGCGGCCCGGGTCTCGGGCGGCAGTTGGGCACGCAGTTCGGCGCAGCCCGCCATCCACAGCTCCATGGACGCGGGCGAATTGCAGATTGCCAGCGAGGCGAGCCCAGGCGGCTGGCGGACGGCGATCTCGGCGCCGAGCATGCCGCCCCATGACTGGCCGAGCACGTGGTACTCCTCGATGCCCAGCGCGGTCCGCACGGCGTGAAACTCCTCGACGAACAGCTCCGGCGTCCAGAGGTCTGCGGGCGCATCCGGGAGGTGGCTGCTGTTGCCGCAGCCGATCTGGTCGTAGTGAATGACCGTGCGCCCGGTCTCCGCGGCCAGTCCGGCGATGTTCCTCACGTAGTTGTGCGCCATTCCCGGGCCGCCGTGCAGCACGAGCAGCGGCAGGGCACCGTCGCGCGCCTTGTCGGGTGCGGTGATCTGCACCCAGGTCTCGTGGTCGCGGAAGGGCACCAGCTGGGTCGTGGAAGTCATGGCGCTCAGCATGAACCCGTAAAGGTCTCATGACAAGACCATTGATCGAGATTTAACATTTCTGGCATGGCGCACACCGGTGCACCCGCGGACGGATCGGCCATGCCGGGTTTGCTGCAGCAGCAGCTGGACAGCTCGTCGCGGGTCGACGAGATAACCGATCGATTGATCACCGCGATCGCGATCGGTGAGTACCTGCCCGGCGCGCGGCTGCCGGTCGAACGGGATCTCGCGGCGTCGCTGGGTGCGGGCCGGATGACGGTGCGAGCGGCGCTGGCACGGCTGCTCGACCGGGGCTTGATCGAGACTCGACGCGGCCGCGGCGGCGGGTCCTACGTGCTGGACCAATGGCCTGAGTCATCGACCGACGTGGTGGGCCGAACGCTGCGGGCCCGGCTCGACGACTTGCGCGACCGATGCGACGCGATCTGTCGCTTGCAGGGAACCGTCTGCCGCGCCGCGGCAGAGTCTCGGTCCGCTCACGACGTGTCGGTGCTGCGAACGAGATTCGAGGCCTACCGGACTGCCGACAGCGGACTGCCTGCCCAGCAAGCCGACAGCCAGTTCCATCTGGCGATCATGGACGCTGCGCACAACGACGTCCTCAAACAGGTGCTGCTCGATCTCAAAGCCACAGTCAGCATCGGATCACCCGCGCACCCGTGGGGCGAGCCATCGACCATGCGCAGCATGGAATTACGGGCGCTGCGCGAACACGAGCAGTTGGTGCAGGCGATCACCGACGGTCGCGGTGATGACGCCGAGGAGTTGGCACGTCATCACGGTGCGATCGATTTCGAGCTCATCACCACCGCGATGCATCGTGCGGGTGTGCTCATCGACTGAGGCCGGAGGCGTCCTCGAAATCGGGCGTGCGATCGTCACCGCGAGCCAGCGACAGGCTCGCGCTCTGCAGAACCACCACGACGGTGCAGACCAGCACGAGTACCTTCGCCTGCCCTGCACCGATGTGCGCGCCTGCCGAAAGGCGGCCCAGCATGGCGGTCCGCCACACCGCGTACATGACCAGCCCGAGACTCGCGTAAGGCAGAAAGGTCAACGCTGCGGCGACGACGCGCGTCAGCGCGGCCCCGACTGGCCCGGTGGTGCCGCTGGCGCGCCGCCACCGGAACCCGCCCAGCCACAGCGCGAAACATATCGCGAGCACCGTCGGTATCAACCACGTCATCACGCCGTGGGCGAAGTTCCACAACGAGGCGCTGCTGTCAGTCCAGCCGGGCAGGATCGATTCGTGTGGTGTTGCCGGTTGGTCCGGCGGGTTCGCCAGGGACAGCGCAAGATCGTTGAGGCTGGCGACGATGAACGACACCACCAGCGGCGGCGCGAGAACAGCGACGATGAATCGAAAGTGCTTACCCAACGCTGACGCCGAAACCAGTTGCACCGCACCGAAAAGCAGCGTGTAGACCGAAAAGAAGAACGCGACGCCGGCCAGCACTTCTTTCGAGAGCGCCCGCCCACTGATCAATGCGCACCCTTCCTCGCCCGACAACAACGAGAACAACGCGGCCGCCGTGACCAGACCCAGACACGCGCATGCCAACGCGGTGACGAAGCGGTTGTCTTGTTCGTATTCGCGTACCGCGTCGTTCTCGCTGCCTCGACGATGCTGACGGCTGACCACCAGCATGATGGCGAGGAAGGCGAAGCCGGCAAGTACGCCGGCAAGCTGCGAGTAGTTTCCCGCGGACTGCGAGAAATCGAACTGCAACCACAACTCGCAGGACGACGACGTCGCTTCGCGTAAGAGCTGGATCACGTTCGAGCCGCCCATCAATCTCCAGCTAACGGGTTGGAGTGCCTCGACTGCGCCAACGTAGCAGGTGACGGGCGGCACCGGCGCGCATCGACGCCGGATACTGTGTGCTGGTGGCCGAGAGTGCGCCGCTGCGTGTGCAGCTGATCGCCAAGACCGACTTCGTGGCGCCGCCCGAGGTGCCCTGGAGCACTGACGCCGACGGTGGACCCGCGCTCGTCGAGTTCGCCGGGCGGGCCTGCTACCAGAGCTGGTCGAAGCCGAATCCGAAGACCGCGACGAACGCCGCCTACCTGCGGCACATCATCGATGTCGGGCACTTTTCGGTGCTCGAGCATGCGTCGGTGTCCTTCTACATCACCGGCATCTCGCGGTCGTGCACGCATGAGCTGATCCGGCATCGGCATTTCTCGTATTCGCAGCTGTCGCAGAGGTTCGTGCCCGAAGACGACTCGCAGGTAGTGGTGCCGCCGGGCATCGAGGACGACGAGGAACTGCAGGCGATTTTCGCCGCCGCCGCCGACGCCAGCCGCGCTACCTACATCGAGTTGTTGGCCAAGCTGGAGGCCAGATTCGCCGACCAGCCGAACGCGGTGTTGCGGCGCAAACAGGCTCGGCAGGCGGCGCGCGCGGTGCTGCCCAACGCGACCGAGACGCGCATCGTGGTGACCGGAAACTACCGGGCATGGCGTCATTTCATTGCGGTGCGGGCCAGTGAGCACGCCGATGTGGAGATCCGTCGGCTGGCGATCGAGTGCCTGCGGCAACTGATCGACGTCGCGCCTCAAGTGTTCGCCGACTTCGAGATCTCCACGCTTGCCGACGGGAGTGAGGTGGCGACGAGTCCGCTCGCCACGGAGGCGTAGCCGGAGCTGGCCCGGCTGCAGCCACGGAGGCGTAGCCGGAGCTGGCCCGGCTGCAGCCACGGAGGCGTAGCCGGAGCTGGGCGGATATAGCTACGGAACGCTGAGGTTGAGCGGGTAATCTTGGTGCCCGTGAGTACCAGCGGAATCGACGTGACCGCCCGATTGGGCACCGTGCTGACCGCGATGGTCACGCCGTTCAAGCGCGACGGGTCGCTGGACACCGATGCCGCGGCCCGGCTGGCCACCCACCTCGTCGACGCGGGTTGTGACGGCCTGGTGCTGTTCGGCACGACGGGGGAGTCGCCGACCACCACCGACGACGAGAAGCTCAGACTGTTGCGCGCGGTGCTGGAGGCGGTCGGTGATCGGGCCAGGATCGTCGCGGGTGCGGGCAGCTATGACACCGCGCACAGCGTGCACCTGGCCAAGCAGTGCGCGGCAGCGGGCGCACACGGCCTGCTGGTGGTGACGCCGTACTACTCGCGTCCACCGCAGGCCGGGTTGGTGGCCCACTTCACCGCGGTGGCCGACGCCACCGAGTTGCCGGTGATCCTGTACGACATTCCGCCGCGCTCGGTGGTGCCGATCGAATGGGACACCATTCGCACGCTCGCCGAGCATCCGAACATCGTCGCCGTCAAGGACGCGAAAGGCGACCTGCACGGCGGCGGGCAGATCATCGCCGAGACCGGGCTGGCGTACTACTCGGGTGACGACGCGCTGAACCTGCCGTGGCTGGCGATGGGCGCCGTCGGTTTCATCAGCGTCTGGGGGCATCTGGCCGCCGGTCAACTGCGAGACATGTTGTCGGCGTTCACCTCTGGTGACGTCGCCACCGCACGCAAGATCAACGTCACCCTTGGACCGCTCAGCGGTGCTCAGGCCAGACTCGGCGGCGTCACGCTGGCCAAGGCGGGGCTGCGCTTGCAGGGGATCGAGGTCGGTGACCCGCGGTTGCCTCAGATTCCGGCCACCCCCGAACAGGTCGAAGGGTTGGCCGCCGACATGCGCGCCGCCGCGGTGCTGCGGTAGTGAACGAAGAACTCAAGCCGCCCGGGCCATTGGCTCCCGGCGGTCTGCGGGTGACTGCTCTCGGCGGCATCAGCGAAATCGGCCGGAACATGACCGTTTTCGAGCATCTGGGCAGACTGCTGATCGTCGACTGCGGCGTGTTGTTCCCCGGTCACGATGAGCCGGGCGTCGACCTGATCCTGCCAGACCTGCGTCACGTCGAGGACCGCCTCGACGACGTGGAGGCGCTGGTGCTCACGCATGCGCACGAGGACCACATCGGCGCAATCCCGTTCCTGCTCAAGCTGCGTGGCGACATCCCGGTGGTGGGCTCGAAATTCACTCTCGCGCTGGTGGCGGAGAAGTGCCGCGAGCACCGGATCAAGCCGGTGTGCGTCGAAGTGGACGAGGGGCAGAGTTCCCGCCACGGAGTGTTCGAGTGCGAATACTTTCACGTCAACCACTCGATTCCGGGCTGCCTGGCGATCGCGATACACACCGGAGCAGGAACGGTGCTGCACACCGGCGACATCAAGCTCGACCAACTGCCGCTGGACGACAAGCCGACCGACCTGCCGGGTATGTCGCGGTTGGGTGATGCCGGCGTTGACTTGTTCCTCTGTGACTCAACGAATTCCGAGATCCCCGGCGTCGGGCCATCGGAAAGCGAGATCGGGCCGAACATGCACCGGCTGATCCGCGGCGCCGAGGGCCGGGTCATCGTGGCGTGTTTTGCCTCCAATGTCGCTCGCGTGCAGCAGATCATCGACGCATCGGTGGCGCTCGGCCGCAAGGTGTCGTTCGTGGGCCGGTCGATGGTGCGCAACATGGGAATAGCCAAAGAACTCGGCTATCTCAGGGTCGACACCGACGACGTGATCGACATCGGCGCTGCGGAGATGATGGCGCCGGAGCGCGTCACGTTGATCACCACCGGCACCCAGGGTGAGCCGATGGCCGCGCTGTCGCGAATGTCGCGCGGCGAGCATCGCAGCATCACGCTGACATCAGGTGACCTGATCATCATGTCGTCGTCGCAGATCCCCGGTAACGAGGAAGCGATCTTCGGTGTATTGGACGCGCTGGCCAAGATCGGCGTCCGTGTCGTCACCAATGCCCAAGTGCGCATCCACGTTTCCGGTCACGCTTACGCGGGGGAGTTGCTGTTCCTCTACAACGCGGTGCGTCCGCGCAACGTGATGCCGGTACACGGAACGTGGCGGATGCTGCGCGCGAACGCCAAACTGGCCGAGCGCACAGGTGTGGAGCCGGGGTCGATCATGTTGGCGGAGAACGGCGTCAGCGTCGACCTGGTCGCCGGCAGGGCCTCGATCGCCGGAGCGGTGCCGACGGGCAAGATGTTCGTTGACGGGCTGATCACCGGTGACGTCGGGGACGCGACGCTGGGTGAGCGCCTCGTGCTCTCCTCAGGTTTCATCGCGGTGACGGTGGTGGTGCGCCGCGGCACCGGCAAGCCCGCCGCCCCCGCTCATCTGCATTCGCGGGGCTTCTCCGAAGATCCAAAGGCATTGGAGCCCGTGGCGCGCAAGGTGGAAGCGGAGCTGGAATCCCTTGCCTGTGAGAACATCACCGAAGTCGCGCGCATCGCGCAGGCGGTGCGTCGCGTGGTCGGGAAGTGGGTGGGCGAGACCTACCGGCGCCAGCCGATGATCGTGCCGACGGTCATCGAGATCTAGCCGACTGAGGCCATGGGCGCGGCGGTGAACGGCTCAATCACTCCGGGGTTGCGGACAGATGGCGCAGCGGGTTCAAGAGTGTGGGTGACCACCTCCGGTGGCATCGTGGGTCGTCCCTGCTGAAGGGCGAGGCCAGCACAATCCCAGCTCGAGTAGAGGTACTTGCCGTTCTTGTCGTAGTACCTGGTTTCTCTCCAGTCCCCGCCCGCCAGGCTGCAGCAGAGCCGTTCGTTCGACCCTCTGGAGACACATTCGTCGTAGGACGCTGCACTGCCCGCGGGGGCGGCGCATCCGATCGCGGGATGTCCGACGGCGCTGCCGCCCAGGATGGCCGCCGCGGCGATGAGCGCGGCCTGCAGTAAGCGCGGCCAGAGTGCGGCCTTGGGTGATGTCATGATCGTTCTCCTGGTCGGCTGCTAGGCGTCCGAGTCACGGGTGACGTTGCGGGCGAGAGTGTTTCGACGATGAGGCCGGGCGGTACCCGAACAATCTGCGGCGGTGGATCGCAGCGCGCTGCTTGTCCGGGCTGCTGCTCGCGCCACACTCCGCCGAATGAGATGCAGCATTGGCGCACGCCGTAGTACCAACTCACGTAGTCGTCCTCGCGTTGCGCCTCGTAGCCCTGGGCGCAGTTGGTGAAGCCGGCCTCATCCCATTGGCGGGCCGCGGCGACGCCGATCATGGGCGACCCGACCACGCCGGCGCCGAGGCCCGCAGCGATCACGAGTGCGGTCAACAGTTTCAGAGCCGACATGCGTTTCTCCCCACCGGAGTGATCAACGGGACGTTGACGTCACAACCGCCGCGGGCCGAGTGCGACCACGCGTCTTGGCACGCCATGGCTTTCCACATCCGCCGGCGCGCCGACCAACCGCATGAACAGGCGGCGTAGAAATGGCCGATGCGCACCCGGTAGACGGTGACGATCCCGGGCGTGCGTGACCGCAACACCGCGGTCGACGCTTGCTGCTCGGTATTCATGATTGAAATGCTGGCGTGCGGCGCCGACCTGTGGAAACGGGACATCAACCCCTGTCGGCCGAGGGCGATTAGGGCTTACCGCGGATGGAATCCGGTAGGGGCTTAGGGGCTACGCCTTCTCCGCGTACGCCGACCACTCGAGCTGCGACGCCCCCAGATTGCGGCCCGCCGGACGAATGTAGGTGCGCAAGTAGTAGTCCGGTCCGGCCTGCTCGACCAGCCGCCAGCCGTATTCGGCGACGAAACTCGAAACCTGGTCGGGGTCGAGCCCGAACTGCCAGATCTGCCGGCGTTGCCGGAATCGTTTGTAGAGGATGGTGGCGCCGTACATGTTGGCGCCATCGATGAAGTCCTTGCGGACATAGGTGAACACCAGACGGCTGCCGCTCGGCACGTCGCGCAGTGCGGCCAGTGTCGCCCGAACCGCATCCTCGGTCAGGTATTGCGTGACGCCCTCCCAGATGAAGAACGTTCGGGTGTCGGCGCGGTAGCCGTGTTCGGCCAGTGTGCTCATCAGATGGTCCCGCTCGAAGTCCAACGGCACCAGGTGAACCGTCGCGGGTGCGCGGCCGATCGCGCGTTGCACTGCGACCTGCTTGCGGTCGATGTTGACGGGAAGGTCCACTTCGAAGACGGGCACGTCGGAACGCCGCGCAAGACGGTAGGCCCGAGTGTCCATGCCCGCGCCGAGGTCGACCACGGCGCCGATATCGGCGAGCGCCCGCTCCAGCGTGTCGTCGATGAAGCGCTTCCTGCAGGTGATCAGCGCCCACGAGCCAGGCACCGCACGCTCGCCCGCCGCTATCGCCAGGTGCCTCAGCACTGGCCAGCGCATCGCCCGCACCACCGCGCGTTGGCCGGGCGGCAGCAACCGCACGGCCAAGTCGTCGAACACCAAGCGCCGGTCCGGCGGCTCATACTGCTCGATGGCCGTCTGCGCCATCGGGCCGAAGGCGGTCTGTGCGACGGGATTTCGCGCCACGGTCAGCGCTTGTTGGCGTACCCCGCATCAACCGGCAGCGTCACGCCGGTGATGTAGCGCGCCTCATCGGATACCAGCCATGCGACCGCCGCCGCGATGTCCTCGGGGTCGAGCACCTGGACCGGCATCGCATTGCCCATGTCCGGCGGCTTGTCCGAATTGGCGATCACGTTGGCCAGCCACTGTCGGGTGTGGTCGTTGTCGATCATCGGTGTGAGCACGCCGCTGGGGTGAATCGAGTTCACCCGGATACTATGCGGCGCAAGATGATTGGCGTAGGCCCGCATCAACCCGACGACGCCGTGTTTGGCCGCCGTGTAGCCGAGCGATCCCGGATCGCCGCCGCCGATGCCGACCAGACCTGCCGCGGAACTGATCAGCACGATCGACCCGCCATCGCCCTGGTCGATCATCCGCGGCATCGACACCTCGACCGTGTTGTGCACACCGGTGAGGTTGACATCGATCACATCTCGCCAGCCCTGTGCACCCGACTCCATCGGTGCGATGCCTGCGTTCGCGACGACGATGTCGAGCCTGCCCAGTTCGTCGATTCCCGACTGGAGCGCCGATGCCAGCGCCGCCTGATCGCGCACGTCGGCCTCGCGCGCGACGATCCGCGCGCCGGTATCCTCGACAAGTTTGACAGTGGCGGCCAGATCGTCGGCAGTGGACATCGGATAGGGCACAGAAGCGATCTGGCCGCAGATGTCGACCGCGATGATGTGGGCACCGTCGGCAGCCAACCGGACCGCCTCCGCGCGACCCTGACCGCGGGCAGCCCCGGTGATGAACGCGACTTTGCCTGTCAGGGAGGACATTACGGGCGCAACTGGCCCTTGCTGGGATCACCGGCGACGACGGGCTGCAACATCTTGATGTCCGGTGGGCCGTCGAGATGCTCACCGACCGTGCCGAACAAAGTGGCGACTGCAGGCGCGGCGCTGTGCGTCTTCAACGCCTCCGCATCGGCCCACTGCTCGACGAAGACGAACGTGCCGTCGGCCTCATGCAGCGAGTAGAGATCGCAACCGGGCTCCGAGTGCACCGCCTCGATGGCCTGCTTACACGCGTCTCGGACCGCGTCCACCGACTCCGGCTTGGCTTTCAAGGTGGCAACCACAGTGACGGACATGGGCGATGGACTCCTCGCTGAGTGCGTGCTGGACGGTTGCCAAGCCTACCGAGGGGCTTTCAGCCCATGTCGACCCAGATGGTGAACCCCACCGCGAAGATCGCGAGCAGGGCAAGCAGCACGGTGTCGACGGTGCCCAATTGTGTTCTTTGAGTCCGGTCGACGCGAAGCTCCCTGGCGATCAGGAACAGCGGGAAGGTCACACTGATCGCAATGGCGAGGCCGCCCGCGATGTAGGCCCACACGTACTTCACCCCGTGCTTGCGCGCCTCGACGATCATCAGGACCGCGGCGGCGAGAAAGAACAGCGTGATGTCGACGGTGAGCGACCGGGACGCGGGTGTGACCCTCGAGTCCTTGAAGAAGTCGAGCAAGAATCCGCCCGGGTTGTCGAGATAAGCAACGTTTTGGCTCCAGGTGGCGATCAGGGCCCCCACCGCGATCACGGCGTACACCGCGCAGAGCACCTTGCTCGACGTGGGCAGCGCCGGTTGAACCTGAGTAGTCGTCATTTCGGCACCGTAGGGCCTTTCAGCCGCCCAATCGATACGTTTCTGTGACCCGTGTGGCAGATGGTGAATGTGGGGCTAATGCGACTAGGCTGGGACGCATGCCAAGTAAGACCGCTGCCCGCTCAGGAGGCCGTTCGAGCAGGTCAAAGGCTGGTCCGCGAGGTGGGTCCCGCCCGGCGGCCCGCCGCAAGCCGGCTCCTCGGCGCAACTCGTCGGCGGTTTCATCGGCGGGGGCGACCGTCGGCCGCGGCGTTCGTGCCGGCTGGTTGATGTTGGCCAAGGGGGCAGGCTCGACCGCCCGGTCCGTCGGCAGGGCCCGCGACCTCGAGCCTGGCCACCGCCGCGACGGCATCGCGCTGGCCCTGCTGGGCATCGCGGTGGTGATCGCCGCCAGCTCGTGGTTTGACGCCGCGCGCCCGGTCGGTGCGTGGATCGATACGTCGCTGCGGCTGATGATCGGCTCGGCGGTCGTGCTCGTCCCGCTCCTTCTCGGTGGGATTGCGGTTGTTCTGATGCGTACTGAACCCGATCCCGACGCGCGGCCCCGGCTCATCCTCGGTGCGGCGATGATCGCGCTGCCCACCCTCGGACTCTGGCACTTGTGGGCAGGGTCGCCGATGGACCCGGCGGGACGGCAGCACGCGGCGGGTTTCCTTGGCTTCGCGATCGGCGGGCCGCTGTCCGATGGGTTGACGGCATGGATTGCCGGGCCGCTGTTGTTCATCGGCGCGTTGTTCGGACTGCTGCTGGTGACAGGAACGACAATCCGTGAGGTGCCCTCGACGGTGCAGCGGATGTTCTCGGCACGCGCATTCCGCGACGAGGACTACGACGACGAGTACGACGACGAGCAGGCGTACGCCGAAGAGCACGAAGACTTCTCGGACGGCTACTACGACGATCAGTCCTCGCTCGGCAGCGACGAAGCGCAGCCGTGGCCTGGCGGCGGCACGCCGATGGAGAATTACCCACTCGACGACGAGGCGCCGACAGTTCCCGAGCCAACGGTCAAGCCGCGCAAGAAGAAGCCGGCCAAGAAGCCTGCGATCGTCATGGATCGCGTGGTCGACGGACCGTACGCGCTTCCGTCGTTGGATCTGCTGATCGCGGGGGATCCGCCGCTGCGCCGCAGCCCGGGCAACGACCGGATGATCGAGGCCATCACCGAGGTGCTCGACCAGTTCAAGGTGAACGCCGCGGTCACCGGTTGCACCCGCGGGCCGACCGTCACCCGCTACGAGGTCGAACTCGGCCCCGGCGTCAAGGTGGAGAAAATCACTGCGCTGCACCGCAATATCGCATACGCGGTGGCCACCGAGAGCGTGCGCATGCTCGCCCCGATCCCCGGCAAGTCCGCGGTCGGCATCGAGGTGCCCAATGTCGACCGCGAGATGGTGCGGCTTGCCGACGTGCTGACCGACCCGTCGACCCGGGGCGATCACCACCCCCTGGTGATCGGGCTCGGCAAAGACATTGAAGGCGAATATATTTCGGCCAACCTCGCCAAGATGCCGCACCTGCTGGTGGCAGGTTCGACAGGTTCCGGTAAGTCCAGCTTCGTCAACTCGATGCTGGTGTCGCTGCTGGCTCGGGCCACTCCGGAGGAGGTCAGGATGATCCTGATCGACCCAAAGATGGTGGAACTGACGCCGTACGAAGGCATTCCGCATCTGATCACGCCCATCATCACGCAGCCGAAGAAGGCCGCGGCGGCGCTGGCGTGGCTGGTCGAGGAGATGGAGCAGCGTTACCAGGACATGCAGGCGTCGCGGGTGCGTCACATCGACGACTTCAACAAGAAGGTGCGCTCCGGTGAGATCACCGCACCGCTGGGCAGCCAGCGCGAGTATCGGCCGTACCCGTACATCGTGGCGATCGTCGACGAGTTGGCCGACCTGATGATGACGGCGCCACGCGATGTCGAAGACGCGATCGTGCGGATCACCCAGAAGGCGCGCGCCGCAGGCATTCACCTCGTGCTCGCGACACAGCGCCCGTCGGTCGACGTCGTCACCGGTCTGATCAAGACGAATGTGCCGTCGCGACTGGCGTTCGCGACGTCATCGCTGACCGACAGCCGCGTCATCCTCGATCAGCAAGGCGCCGAGAAGCTGATCGGCATGGGCGACGGGCTGTTCTTGCCGATGGGCGCGAACAAGCCGTTGCGTCTTCAGGGCGCGTTCATCACCGACGAGGAGATCCACGCCGTCGTGCAGGCCTGTAAGGACCAGGCGGAGCCCGAGTACACCGAAGGTGTCACCAAGGCCAAGACCAACAGTGAGCGCACCGATGTCGATCCGGACATCGGTGACGACATGGATGTCTTCCTGCAGGCCGTCGAGCTCGTGGTGTCCAGCCAATTCGGCTCGACGTCGATGCTGCAGCGCAAGCTGCGGGTGGGCTTCGCGAAGGCTGGCCGGTTGATGGACCTGATGGAGACCCGGAACATCGTCGGGCCCAGCGAGGGCTCCAAGGCGCGCGAGGTGTTGGTCAAACCCGACGAGTTGGCCGGCACGCTGGCGTTGATCCGCGGCGGCTCGAATGCCGACGGCGGCGACGCCGACGACGACGAGTGATTAGCCGCCCACACCCACGCCGCCTTCGATGCCGACCCTGATCGGCGGGGGCGGCGGAAGCAGAGGCGGCTGGACCCCCACACACTGGTTGTCGATGACGGCGGTGCAGACGCCGCCGGGCGTGCACCCGTCCACCACGATCGGCCCTCTGTCACACTGCAATGGGTCCGCGTGGGCGGGCGCATTGGCGCTCCCCGCGGCGATGAACGCGGCGACGGCGCAGACGACAATCCGACGTCGCATGGCTGCCACGGTACGCCCATTGCGATTTGTGTGCGTTTTGTTGCGTTGAGCGCTCCTAAGCGCACACAAATCGCTACAGCGTCAACAACATTCGGGTGTTGCCGAGGATGTTGGGTTTGACGTAGGACAGGTCGAGGAACTCCGCGACGCCGGTGTCGTAGGACCGGCACATCTCTTCGTAAACCTCGGCCGTCACGGGTGTGCCGTCGATCTCCTTGAAGCCGTGCCGGGCGAAGAAGTCCACCTCGAAGGTCAGCACGAAGATCCGCTCCAGGTGCAGTTCTCTGGCCACGCCGAGCAGTCGGTCGACGATCGCATGCCCGACGCCCTGGCCCCTGACCTTCGGGTGGACGGCGATCGTGCGGATCTCGCCGAGGTCGGACCACAACACGTGCAGCGCACCGCAGCCGATCAGTTCACCGTCGGCTTCGGCGATCCAGAACTCCTGAACGGCCTCGTACAGCGTGACGAGGTTCTTTTCCAGCAAGATCTTGCCGGAGTAGATGTCGACGAGCGATTTCATGGCAGGGACATCGGACGTGCGGGCACGACGAACGCCGAACGGCTCGGGTACCGACGAGCACTCGGGCGAGGAGTCATCGGACACAGCGCTCACACGTGCGAGGGTATCGGTTCGGGCAACCGATATTCTGTTGCGGTGTCGGGCCAACCCCATATCGATCCGGCGGTCCCGCGCGCCCGGGTTGCGAATATCGCCAACGTGCTCACCGGTGTCCGCATGGTGTTGGTTCCCGTGTTCCTCGCGTTGCTCTTCGTCGGGGACGGTCATGAAACGTTCTGGCGGATAGCCGCATTCGTCGTCTTCGCGGTTGCGGTGATCACCGACCGGTTCGACGGCGCGCTGGCGCGCAGTTACGGGATGGTCACCGAGTTCGGCAAACTGGCCGACCCGATCGCCGACAAGGCGCTGATCGGAGCGGCACTGATCGGATTGTCGATGATCGGTGATCTGCCGTGGTGGGTGACGGTGGTCATCATGGTGCGTGAAATCGGGATCACGGTGCTGCGATTCGCTGTGCTCCGGCACGGCGTCATCCCTGCCAGCCGCGGCGGCAAACTGAAGACCCTCGTCCAGGCCGTGGCGATCGGCCTGTTCGTGTTGCCGCTGTCGGGTGCCTGGTTGACAGGAGCGTGGGTGGTGATGGGAGCGGCCGTGGTGCTCACGGTGCTCACCGGCGCGGATTATGTCGTTTCAGCCATCAAGGATTCGCGTGGACGACCCACTCGTCAGTGACGATGCTCGCGCGCTCGTCGCCGATCTGACCGTCCGCAGGCAAAGCATCGCGACCGCCGAGTCGCTGACCGCCGGGCTGCTCGCCGCGACGCTGGCCGGGGTCGCGGGCGCCAGCGTCGTGCTGCGCGGCGGCCTGATCACCTATATCGAGGAAACGAAGATCTCGCTGGCCGGGGTGGCACCACAGCTGCTTGACGCGGTGGGGCCCGTCGCCGCCCCGACTGCGCGTGCCATGGCTGTCGGGGCCCGGCAGCGCTGCGGTGCCACCTGGGGCGTCGGGCTGACGGGGGTGGCCGGCCCGGACCCGCACGGCGGGCACCCTGTCGGCACCGTCTTCCTCGGTCTCGCCGGTCCCGTCGACACGGACGTGGTCCAGCTGGCACTGGCCGGTTCGCGATGGGACATCCGGATGGCGGCGGTGAACGAGGCCATCGCCCGGGTGCGTGCTCTCGTCGAATCTCAGTGATGAGCGCTTGCGCGAAGAACAGAACACAGTGATCTTCGGCGGCCGGGAACCAACCCGCAGGCGCCCGCGTTGCCCTAGTAACTGAGCCCAGCGAGGGAGGAGCACGATCATGACGGCATTGCTGCGCGAGGTGATCGGCGACGTGCTGCGTCGTGCCCGCACCGAGCAGGGCCGCACCCTGCGTGAGGTGTCCGACACCGCCCGGGTCAGCCTCGGCTACCTGTCGGAGGTCGAGCGTGGCCGCAAGGAGGCGTCCAGCGAACTGCTCAGCGCCATCTGCGGCGCCTTGGACGTGCCGCTGTCGCGGGTGCTCTCCGATGCGGCCGGCGACATGGCGCGTGAGGAGCTGGCCACCCTGACGGGCGCGAGCGCGGCCAACATCGACGCCACGACGAAGGTGGTCATCCCGCAGGTCGTCTCGATGGCGGTTGCCTGAGCCGCAAATCAGCCGCACGGGGTGTAGTGATCTGCGCGGAACCGATAAGTTGGCACTGAGCACACACAACGACATGAAGGCGGAAGTGATCTGATGGCCAATCCGTTCGTCAAGGCGTGGAAGTACCTGATGGCGCTGTTCAGCTCCAAGGTGGACGAGTACGCCGACCCGAAGGTCCAGATCCAGCAGGCCATCGAGGAGGCGCAGCGCCAACATCAGGCACTGTCCACGCAGGCGGCGCAGGTGATCGGCAACCAGCGTCAACTGGAGATGCGGCTCAACCGCCAGCTCGCGGACATCGAGAAGCTGCAAGTGAACGTCCGTCAGGCGCTGACCCTGGCCGACCAGGCCACCTCCGCCGGCGACGCCGCCAAGGCCACCGAGTACAACAACGCGGCCGAAGCCTTCGCCGCCCAGTTGGTGACCGCAGAGCAGAGCGTCGAGGACCTCAAGACCCTGCATGATCAGGCGCTGCAGGCCGCGGGTCAGGCCAAGAAGGCCGTCGAGCAGAACGCGATGGTGTTGCAGCAGAAGATCGCCGAGCGCACCAAGCTGCTGTCTCAGCTCGAGCAGGCCAAGATGCAGGAGCAGGTCAGCGCGTCGCTGCGGTCCATGAGCGAGATCGCCGCCCCGGGCAACACCCCGAGCCTCGACGAGGTGCGCGACAAGATCGAGCGCCGCTACGCCAACGCCATGGGCGCCGCTGAGTTGGCGCAGAACTCGGTGCAGGGCCGGATGATGGAGGTCCAACAGGCCAGTGTGCAGATGGCTGGCCATTCCCGGCTCGAGCAGATCCGCGCCTCGATGCGCGGTGAGCAGCTGCCCACGGGCGGCACAGCCGCAGGCGCGCCGGCGACACCGGCCACCAACCAGCAGGCGACACCGGAAAACCCGCTGTCGCAATAACTTTCGTAGGGCAGGGCAGTGAACACACGCACGGGACGGCCGGAAGCGTGGCGCACGCTGGCGCAGCGGGCGGTCGATACCGCCGCGGAGTGGTCGGACGTAATGGCCGAAAAGCTCAACGCCGCAGCGGATCCGCGCGCCAAGCTGATGCGCAAGCGGCGGTGGGCGCTGCGGCTGGCCGTCTTCTTGACGGTGTCCACTCTGTTCTGGATCGGCGTGACGGCGTTGCTCGCGTCGTGGAGCTCGCCGGTGTGGGCGTTGTTCATTCCGGCGCCCATCGCCGTCGGTGCGGCCTTCCTTGCCACCCTGGCGTTCCTGCGGTACCGCTGGCTGCGCGGTGAGCCGCTGCCGCCGCCTCGGCGGGTGGGCAGGCGACTGCCGCCGTGGGGGTCCGCGGCCCGGCAGCCGATGTCGGCACTGGCCGCCTCTGAGCGCGGGTTGTTCAACCTGCTCGGCGTGTTGGAGCGTGGCCGCATGCTGCCCGCCGACGAATTGCGCGAGTTGACCATCGCGGCCAACCAGACGTCCGCCACGATGGCGGCCACCGCCAACGAGGTGGTGTCGATGGAGCGCACCGTCAGGTCCGCACCCCAGTCGCGGGCATACCTTGCGCCGACGATCGCGGCGTTCACTGCTCAACTCGACCACGGCGCCCGCCAGTACAACGAGTTGGTCACCGCCGCAGCACAACTCGTGTCGGCCGCCAACAGCGGGTCGCTGTCCAGTTCGCCGATGTCGCAGCAGCGTTACCGCGACGAGTTGGTCAACGCCACCGACCGGCTGATGGGCTGGGCGCAGGCGTTCGACGAACTCGGGCGCCTGCGCGGCGCCTAGATGTCGTGTGAGCTCGACGGCCCAGACCGAGGGCCGTACTTCGCGATGTAGGCCTCGTGGATGTGTGCGTCCTTCTTGCGTTTCAGCTCGTCGGCCAGCGTCGGGTCCAGGCCGTGTTTACGCAACATGTGCCTGCGCCAGACCTTGTTGAGCGCGTGAGAGAAGAACACGAACGGAATCAGGATGGGCAGCGTCATCGACAGGTGCACATCCAGAGTGGTCGGGATGAACCAGAACGGCACCATCAGCAGAAACGCCGGGATGAAGACCCGGACCATCATCCTGGCCGTCGCGCCCCTGCCTGCGAGGTCTTGCCGGACCCAGTCGCGCATCGAGTCGGGAAGGCGCCGCCCGTAGCAATAGCCGATGTATTCCCACAGGTTCGGCTTGCTCCTTGTGCTCGCGGTCATCTCAGCGTCTGCCTCAGGGAGGGGAACACGGTCGCTGCGAGCCCCCGCAGTGTGCCCTTGCTGATGTCCCACAGGTCGAAGTAGTCGCGCCACAACGTGACTCGTCCCGCGTGCACCTCGAATACGCCGCACACCCAGAATTGAAGACGCAGCGGGCCGATGATCAGCGCATCGGTGCGTTCGGTCAGCACCGCGTTGCCCTCGGCGGCGATGCGGTGGATCTTCACCTCGAAACCGACGCGGCCCTGTCCGCTGCGCAGGATCTTCATCAGCCGCTGACGGCCCCGCACGGTGGCCCAACCCACGTTGTGCCACACGATGGTGTCTGCCGACGCGGCCTCGACAGTGTCGTAGTCCTCGTCCTGGAGGGCGTAGAGAAAGGTTTCGACGGTGCGGGCGTTGTCGACGTCCGAACTCACCCCGGAAGCCTGGTCAGTCATGCAGCCAGCCTAGTCCCCCGCATTTCACGCAAGCGCTCGTCGTCGCCGTCGGCCGCTATGGCAGGGTAGGCGCGTGCGGGTCGCCGTGATTGCCGGGCCCGATCCCGGGCACGCCTTTCCTGCCATAGCGCTGTGCCTCCGGTTTCTCGCGGCAGGGGACGCCCCGACGCTGCTCACGGGGGCCGAGCGGCTGGACGCCGCCCGCCGCGCGGGGCTGCACGCCGTCGAACTCGAGGGGCTCGACCCCACCGCGGCCGACGACGACGCCGACGCGGGGGCGAAGATCCATCAGCGCGCCGCCCGGATGGCGGTACTGAACGCGCCGCTGCTGCGCAACATCGCGCCTGACCTCGTGGTCTCCGATGTGATCACCGCGTGCGGCGGCTTGGCGGCCGACCTGCTCGGGCTGCCGTGGGTAGAACTCAGCCCCTCCCCGCTGTACCGGCCGTCGAAGGGCCTGCCGCCGCTGGGTAGCGGCTTGGCTCCCGGCGTCGGACTGCGTGGACGGCTACGCGATTCCGCGATGCGGGCGCTGACCGCGCGATCCTGGCGCAAGGGGCTGCGGCAGCGATCGTCGGCCAGAGTCGAAATCGGTTTGCCTGCCGCAGATCCCGGACCGCGGCGCCGGCTCATCGCGACACTGCCCGCGCTCGAGGTGCCGCGACCCGACTGGCCTGCGGAGGCCAAATTGGTGGGACCGCTGCACTTCGAACCGACCGACGCGGTGCTGGAGGTGCCATCGGGTCCCGGTCCGCTGGTGGTGGTGGCGCCGTCGACGGCGGTGACCGGCGCAGGCGGTCTGGCCGAGGTGGCCCTTGAGGCGTTGCGACCGGGGGAGACGTTGCCCGACGGTGCGCGCATTGCGGTGTCCCGGTTGGGTGGGTCCAACCTGACCCTGCCGCCGTGGGCGGTCGCCGGCCTCGGCAGACAGAACGAACTGCTGGCGCGCGCCGATCTGGTGATCTGTGGCGGCGGCCACGGACTGGTGGCCAAGGCATTGCTCGCAGGTGTGCCGATGGTGGTGGTCCCCGGCGGAGGCGACCAGTGGGAAATCGCCAATCGCCTTGTGCGACAAGGCAGTGCGCAACTGATCCGGCCGTTGACCTCCGAATCGCTGGTGGCCGCCGTCAGTGAGGTACTGTCGTCGCCCCGCTACCGCGAAGCGGCTCGAGCGGCCGCAACCGGCATCGCGGACGTCGACGATCCGGTACGGGTGTGCCATGAAGCGCTCGCACCGTCGGCGTAAGTTGGTCGCGTGCGGTTGACCGAATTCCACGAACTCGTCGAGGGCCAGTTCGGGCCGGTGCGCGGCGCATCGATGCTCGTCGACCACGCGTTGTCAGGATTCGGCGGCCGGACCGCGGCGCAGGCCATCGAGGACGGCGTCGACCCACGCGATGTTTGGCGTGCGCTGTGCGCGGACTTCGACGTCCCGCGCGATCAATGGTGACCTGTGTACGTCGCGGCGCTCTCGCTACCGCTTGTCCTCGGCGCGGCCGGTGCCCGGCGTGTGTGCAGGCGCGTCGACGCCATCGTCACCCCGATCTGCGCCCCCGGCCTGCGATGCGGGCTGCTCGTCAGCGGGTGAGGCGGTTCCGCCGCTGGACGACGAGTCCTTCGAGGTGGCGTCGGCGGTCGGCTTGACGGCGCCGCCGGTGCGCACATCACCCGCATCACCTTGACCGCTGTCCTGCTTGGCCGTGCGTTGCCGGCCCTCGTACGGCGGCACCGCGGGTTCGACGTCTTTTGGCGGCTCCGTGGTGAAGCCCGTCTCGAAATCGGGCTTGCCCTCTTCGCCGTATTGGGGGACCGACTCGTCGCCCTCGTATGCGCCGGACGGCCGGTCGGTTCCGGCTGACGGCTCGTCTGATCCGGTGTCTCGCGATCCCTTTTCCTCTGGCTTGGTCATGGCAACTCCTCACAGTGACCTGTGAAGGGGTTACCCGCGCCGACGTGCGACCAAGCGCGAGCAGACACAGAAACGTGCGATTCCGGCCCCGGTTACACGCTTCTGCGTCTGCTCGCCGCAAAACGCTAGCGCTGGCCGAGCAGCTGCGCGGTCTCGCGGTGCAGCCTTCCGAAGTTGTAATAGGCGGCGCACGCACCCTCGGGTGAGACCATGCATGTGCCGATCGGGGTCTCGGGCGTGCACGCGGTGCCGAACACCTTGCACTCCCACGGTTTGATCACGCCCTTGAGCACCTCACCGCATTGGCATGCCTTGGGATCGGCGACCCGCACGCCGGGCATGTCGAACGTGCGCTCCGCGTCGAACTCCGCATAGTCGGGGTGCACCTTCAACGCGCTCTGCGAGATGAATCCCATTCCGCGCCATTCGAAGTGGGGTCGCAGCTCGAATGTCTCGGCCATCAGCTTCAACGCCTGGGTGTTGCCCTCCGGCCGCACCACCCGGGTGTACTGGTTCTCCACCTCGCAGCGACCGTCGCGGATCTGCTGCAGCAGCATGTGCACCGACGCGAGGATGTCGAGCGGCTCGAATCCCGCCACCACCATCGGCTTTCGGTATACCTCCGGCACGAACCGGTACGGTCGCAGGCCCACCACGGTGGATACGTGACCGGGCCCGAGGAACCCCGAGAGCCGCAGATCGGGCGACTCGAGGATGGCCTTGATCGGCGGAACGATCGTGACGTGGTTGCAGAACACGCTGAAATTGCGCACCCCGAGTGTGCGCGCGCGGACCAGCGTGACGGCGGTCGACGGCGCCGTCGTCTCGAACCCGACCGCGAAGAACACCACGTGCCGGTCCGGGTTGTCGACGGCCACCTTGAGCGCATCGAGCGGCGAGTACACGAATCGCACGTCGGCGCCGCGGGCCTTGGCCTCGATCAGGTTTCCTTTCGATCCCGGCACGCGCATCATGTCGCCGAACGTGGTGAAGATCACGTCCGGTTGCTCGGCCAGCCACATCGCGTCGTCCACCCGGCCCATCGGGATCACACACACCGGGCAGCCGGGCCCGTGTACGAGTTCGACCGCTTCCGGCAGCAGGTGTTCGATGCCGTGCCGATAGATGGTGTGGGTGTGCCCGCCGCACACCTCCATGAACTTGAACTCGTCAGCGCCGGCCAATTCGGTGATCGATTTGACCAATGCGCGCGCCGCGGCCGGGTCGCGGAATTCGTCGACGAACTTCATCTCAAGCCTCTCAAGCGATTTCGGATTCGTTGAACGCGTCGATCTCCTGCTGGTAGTTCTCGCCCATCTTCTGCACCTGGTCGAGCGTCATCGCCGCTTCGTGTTCGTCGATCTTCGCCATCGCGAACCCGACATGGACAAGTACCCAGTCGCCCACCCGAAGGTTGTCGTCCGCCAGCAGGCGCACGCTGATGGTGCGCCGCACCCCGTTGACGTCAACCTTGGCCAGCGACTGTTCAGCGTCGACGATCTCGACGACTTGGCCCGGTATTCCAAGACACATCGCCAATCTCCTCTCAACAGATACGCGGCAGCGGGTCGCCGACGAGCATGTCGACGATTCGGCTGCCACCGAACGATGTTCGCAGCGCAACGATTCCGTGCGGTTCCGCGACGATCTCGCCAACCACCGCTGCATCGGCGCCTTGTGGATGCCCGCGCAAGGCCGCCACCGCCGCATCGGCTTCATCGGCCGGGACTATCGCGACGAACTTGCCCTCGTTCGCCACGTACAGCGGGTCGATGCCGAGCATGTCGCAGGCGCCGAGCACCTGCGGTTGCACCGGCAGCGCGGCCTCGTCGAGGATCAGCGCAACGGGGGAGTCCTTGACCAGTTCGTTGGCCACGGTGCCGACGCCGCCACGTGTCGCGTCACGCATCCATCGCGTCGATGGCGCCGCCGCCAGCAGGGCTTCGACTAGCTCATGCACGGGCGCGGTGTCAGATGCGATGTCGGCGTCGATGGCCAGGTCGCCGCGGGCCAGCATGACGGCCATCCCGTGCTCGCCGATGGTGCCGGACAGCAGCACCTTGTCGCCGGGCGCGACGCTGCCGCGAGACAGGTGCCTGCCCTCGGGGATCACCCCGACGCCCGCGGTGCAGATGTAGACACCGTCGGCGGCGCCCTTGCCGACGACTTTGGTGTCGCCGGTGACGATCTGCACGCCGGCGTTCGCCGCGGCTTCGCTCATGTCGGCGACGATTTCGCGGAGTTCGGCGATCGGAAAACCTTCCTCGATGACGAACGCCGCCGACAGCCACTGCGGGCGTGCACCTGAAACGGCGAGGTCGTTGATGGTGCCGTGTACCGCGACGTGGCCGACGGAGCCACCGGGAAAGCGCCGGGGTGAAACAACATACGAGTCGGTCGAGAACGCGAGTCGCTCGCCCGATGCTGTGCGCAGCGAGGCGGCGTCGCCGAGTTGTTCGAGTTCGTGATTGCGGAACGCCTCGAGGAACACCGCGTCGATGAGCGCCGCCGACGACTTGCCGCCCGCGCCGTGCGCGAGTGTCACCACGTCGTCGAGCAGTCGCGGCCTGCGCTGCCGGAACTTGTCGATCCGTTCCAGCACACGATCTTCCCGGTCGGCGGTGGTGCTCATGCGCGCGCCCCCGACGTCGGCCGCGCCATGTGCTCCTGGGTCACCGACCACAGCCGGTAGCCGAGCATCGCGTGGCTCTCCTGGATGCGGTGAATGCTTTGCGAGTGCACCGTGTAACAGAAGTCGAGATCGTCGGCGGCGGCCATCCTGCCGCCGTCGTGTCCAGAGAACCCGATGGTCAGCAGCCCCCGCTGCTTGGCTTCGGTGATTGCGGTCATCAGATCCTCGGAGTTGCCGGACGTCGACAACGCGATAGCGACGTCGCGATCCCTTGCGTGGGCGATGATCTGACGCTTGAAGATCAGGTCGAACCCCACATCGTTACCCAACGCGGTCACCACCGCTTCGTCGGCGGCCAGCGACCACGCCGGCACCGGACGACCCCGCGCCGGCCTGCTGAACAGAGTTGCCAGCGTCGCGGCGTCGGTGGAACTGCCGCCGTTGCCCAGCGTGTACAGCCTGCCGCCGCGCAGGAACCGTTCGGCCATCTGGATCCCTGCGGCGGTCAGCCCCGCCGCGTACTCGTCGAGCGATTCCTGTTGCAGCCGTGCACTTTCCGTTGCCTTGCCGCGCGCCGAGGCGGCCAGGTCGTCGAGCAGGCTGGTGGCGTCGCTCTCCTCGGATTCGATGAACGGGTACAGAAAACCCGTGTTCTCGTGGGTCGTCATGCGTTGGCCTCCAGACGTGTGATCGCCGCTCCGGCGTGCACCAGGATCAGATCGTTGACACGCACCTCGCCGAGCACCGTGGTGTCCACCCACTCCTCGCCGTCCGCGGTGCGCACGAGCGCTTGACCGTTCACCGGTTCGAGCATCACCTCACCCAGTCGGCCCTCGTCGCCGCATGTCACGCACACCTGTTCTGCCGCTGGTGGTTTCAGCAGCCCGGGATGTTCGAAGCAGACATGGGTGAGTTCCCACAGCAGGTGATACATCAGCACGAAGGTGCCGGTGGCGGGCACCATCGGGTCGTCGGAGTCGACCCACAGGATGTGGTTGGCGGAACCGGCGGGTGGTCGCGGACCCGATCCGATCCACAACGTGTGCACCCCCCAAGCGGGTGCGCGTCGCATCGCCTCGACCACTGCGGGCTGATCCGCGGACGCGACCGCGATCAACAGATCGCCGGGCTGGCTCGCGACCCGTGCCTGCGCGACGGGATCCGGTTCGACCAGGGCCACGGACGGCAGCGCCCGCTTGCCCATGATCACCGGGTGGACGAACTCGACGGCGACATGGTGGGCGTGCGGCTCCCATTGGGGCGCGATCACCCACAACGTGGCGCCGTCGTGGAACCTGCGCGCGAGATCGAGCGCCGCGGCGGCCAGGTCGCTGGACAGTTCGACACCGATGTACGACCCCCCGAGTTGCGTCGTCGTCATATCCGGTCTCCCCTCAGAATGTTGTTCACCACGTCGAGCGTGGCCAACGTGGCCGACTCCAGCGCGGCTCCGCGCTCGTCGGTGAGCGCCTCGCACACCCAACCCCAGTGCGCGGCAACGACTGATCCCGGCTCGGGCACAGAGGCCAGCACGATCTCGTCCTTCTTCCACTGCACGCGTTCGGGTCGCGGTGCGCCGAGCGTGAGCGCCCCGTTGACGTATTGCAGCGGCGCCGACATGATCACCGCGTACTCACCGTCGACCGATTCGACGGTTCCCCAGCGGATCCGGCAGTCCTGCATCACGCCAAGTGCCGTCACCGAATCGCGGTCGAGGAAACGGACCCACGGGTACACCACGAACACGTGGAAGCTGTGATGTGCCAGCACGTCCGGCCCGGGGGCCACCGCATCGAGCAGCCCGGTGACCTGCCCGGTGAACGAGGTGCGCAGCGTCGTCAGCAGATCGGCCGGATCGACTTTCGCCAGCGCCGGGCCGCCCACCCAGTAGCTGCCGACGATCTCGTCGTCGAGAGGATCTGAGGCCCCGACCGCCTCAGCGATCACCGACAGGTACGGCCAGGCGCCGTCGAACTCCTCGGCATGTCCGGCCAGTCCCGACGTGCCGCCACCGTCCGCGGGCCCGCAGTAGCCGAGCTCGTTCGGCGGATACGCGTATTGCGCGAACAGGGTCATCCGCTGTTACCCACCATCAGTTGACCCAGCGCGATCCCGCCGTCGTTGGGGGGCACCGCGCGGTGCGTGATCGCATGTATTCTTTTGGCCCGCAGCCGTTTCAACACCAGCTGCAGCAGTAGCGCGTTCTGGAACACGCCGCCGGACAGCGCGACGGTTGGCGTGGTGTCACATGCGGACTCGGCGAGACCGACAACCAGATCGGCGACAGCGTGGTGGAACCGCGCGCCGATCACGCCCGCAGGCACGCAGGCGCGCTGATCGCGAACCACCTCACGCAGCACGGGCGTCGGGTCGATCACCTCGTCGCGCACGTCGAAGGTGTAGACGTCGCCGCCGCGGTCGGACCCGCGGGACAGCCCCTCCAGTTCGACGGCGGCCTGCGCCTCGTACGCCACCTGCTGCCGCACGCCGACGAGTGCGGACACGGCGTCGAACAGTCGACCCATGCTCGACGTCGGCACGCAACCCACACCCGTTTCGAGTTGGCGGCGCAGCACCCGTTGTTCGTCTGGCGGGCAGGCGGCCACCGGCGGCAGGTCCTGGTCCCACGGGATCCCGGCCGACCACAGGTGGCAGAGCGCCATCCGGTAAGGACGCAGCACGCTGACGTCGCCCCCGGCGAGCGGTACGTAGGCCAGGTGTGCGAGTCGTTGGTAGCCCTTGTAGTTGGCCAGCAGCACCTCACCGCCCCAGACCGCGTCGTCCGGCCCGTAACCCGTCCCGTCGAACGCGAAGCCGAGCACCTGCTGTGACCCGTCCATGCCGTGTTCGGCCATCACCGCGGCGATGTGCGCATGATGGTGCTGCACTGTCCGGACGGGCCGGCCTGCGGCGTTTCGGTGTGCCCAGGCAGTCGACCGGTACAACGGATGAGCGTCGGCGACAGACATTTCGGGCTCGACGGCGGTCAGCGCGCACAGGTGCCGCTGCGCCGCGTCGAAGGCCGCCAGCGTCGCGAGGTCATCCATGTCGCCGATGTGCTGGCTCAGCCACGCGTACTTGCCGTCCGCGACGGCCATCGTGTTCTTCAGGTCCGCCCCGACCGCCATGGTCGGGGGCACCGACGCCGGCAGCGCGATCGGCAGCGGCGCGTAACCACGGGATCGCCGGATCGGCAGCTCATGGGTGCCAACCACCCGCACCACGGAGTCGTCGCACGGCACCAGGATTTCCCGATCGTGCATCAGCCAGCCGTCGGCCAGGTGCGAAAGTCGCTGCAGCGCATCGTCATCGGTGAAGCAGATCGGCTCGCTTGCGCGATTGCCCGACGTCATCACCAGCAGCTGTGGCCCTTCGGCATCGCCGCGCAATCCGAACAGCAGCGTGTGCAGCGGCGTGTAGGCGGTCATGACACCGACGTCGGGATTGCGCGGCGCCACCGCCCCGGTGATCGGCGCGTCATGCCGGCGGGGCATCAGCACGATCGGCCGCTGCGGACCCGTGAGCAGTCGCGCCGCCGCCTCGTCGACGTGCGCGATGGCACGCGCCGTGGCCAGGTCCGGCACCATCACAGCAAACGGCTTGTCTCCGCGCCGCTTACGCCGTCGTAGTTCGGCGACCGCCCGCTCGTTGGCGGCGTCACAGGCCAGGTGGTAGCCGCCGACACCCTTGACAGCGAGAATGCCGCCGTCGCGCAACAACCGCCGTGCGGACACCATGGCGTCGTCGGCGCCGGCCACGCCAGCGCCGTCGGTGTAGCGCAGTCGCGGACCGCAGTTCGGGCAGCACACGGGCTGGGCGTGGAACCGGCGGTCACTGGGATCGGCGTATTCGCGGGCACATTCGGCACACATCGGAAACGGCGCCATCGTGGTGGCGGCGCGGTCGTAGGGCAGGCTCGCGATGATCGTGAAGCGTGGACCGCAGTTGGTGCAGTTGACGAACGGGTGGCGGTAGCGCCGGTCGGTCGGGTCGCGCAGTTCGGCCGCACAGTCCGCGCACATCGCCACGTCGGGGGAGGCGAGCGTGCGGCCGCCGCCGGATCGCGAGGAGTCCGCGATTGTGAAGCCGGTACCACCCACGGTCGCAATGGCATGCGGCTCAATCGATTCGATGACGGCCAGTGGTGGTGGACCGTCCCGCAGCCGGTTCAGGAAGCGGTCGAGATCTGTTGGATGGCCCTCCACCTCGATGACGGCGCCCGCGGTGTCGTTGCGTACCGACCCGGACAGCCCCAACGCGGCCGCGGCGGTGTAGACGAATGGGCGGAAGCCCACGCCCTGGACCACACCGCGCACGCAGACGCGCAATCGGCGCCGGGTCGTCATGGCGACGTCTCGGTTTCCCGGCTGACAGTTTCGGACTCTCGTCGAGCCTCGCTGCCCGAGCCCATCAGTTGAAGGCCTGCCATTGCCGCGTCGGCGCCGGCCTTGTCGGTCTTCTCGACGACGAAACCCATGTGAATGATGACCCAGTCGCCGGGCGAGAACGTCAGCTCCGGCAGCATCCCGACGTTCACCTTGCGTTGCTCACCGGCGACGTCGACGAGCGCAAGCTGGTCGCCGTAACCCTCGAGCATGCGGATCACGCGGCCAGGGATGCCCAGACACATGGTCAGCCTCCCTTCACGGGGTCCAGCAGATGGGTGAGGACGTTCTCGAGCGCGCGCACCGCCTCCGGTATCGCGGCGGCAACAGCGGTCGACAACCCGATACCTTCATCGACGTTGGCGGCTTCGCAACCGATCACCACCGTGTGCGGCGGCGTGCCCCCCAGCGCGTTGAGGGCCGCGAAGACTGCCCCTGGGTCCATCGCATGGGCATCCAGACCCGCTGTAGCGGTGAGGTTTTCGTGGTCGGCCTCGAACACGTGGACGGTACCCGGTGCGCCACGGTTCGGGATGGCGTCGATCAGGACGAGCGCCTCGCAGCCGTCGAGCAGGTCGTAGGCCAGGTGCATGCCCTTGATCCCGTAGTCGACCAACTCGACCCGCGAACCGGCGAGTCGTTGCGGGACGTGACGCATCACCTCGGGACCGAAACCGTCGTCACCGAGGAAGATGTTGCCGATCCCGGCTACCAGAATCCGAGACGTGATGGCACCTCGCTCACGGTCACATCCGGCGCATCTTCATGTACCGGCGGGCGTCGGGAATGTTGACCAGTCCGACGATCACGCCCGCGACGACGACGGCCGCGATGACCGTCACGGCGGCCCTGCCCACTACGTCCATGTCGAACTCCTTTCGGTGAGTGGTTCCACTTCATCGGGTGCGAAGTACAGGTATCGGCCATACCAGTCGTGCAGGTCGGCGGCCGGATCGTCTTCGATGACTACGCCGATGTGCTGTGCGCCGTCGACGTCCTCATGCACCGAGGTGACTCGCGCGATCTTGTCGGCGTAGAACAGGTCCTGCGCATCAGCCCGACGCGACGGATGCAGGCGGACGCGGCTGCCGCGGCTCACCCGCCTGCCGTTGACCAGGATCGCATCGATATCCGGGCGGACAGCGTTGTCCGCTTTCGGATCCCACCAGTCCACGTCCGAGGGCACTTCGGGGATCAGCCCATGCGGGTCTCGCAGCACGCCGTGCAGATCCAGCATGGCTTCCGGTGACATCGCGTCGCAGCGGTCGATGATTTCAGCGGCGCGGGGATCGGTTGCGCGGGCCTGCGCCTTCTCCTCGTCGGTCATCGTCATGATCCGCAGCGTGAGGATCTCGTCGATTTCGGTGGAGTCGTAGAGCGCGCCCTTGCTCTGTTCGGCGATCTCGGGATGGTCGTAGAGGATGATCGGCGAAACCAGGATGAGGTCTCGACTACCCGGTGGTCCCGCGAGCACAGGGAAGCACCGGTGGTGGCGGCACCGCGCAACGGCGGCGGTCGCCGAATCGGGTGGCTCCAAGAGTGATACGAATTCACCGCCTGTCACCTTCAGCAGAAGGTGGGTGCCGATCAGCGACGTTGCGATCGCTTCGTCCTTGTCGGCGGCCGGTGCGGCCGCATTACGCACGATCAGCGAGAGCCGCACCAAGTCGCCGTCCGCCTCGGCGGAGATGCCGAGTTGCCCGTGCAAGGCCCGGCGGGTACGCACCAGTTGGGCATCATCGAGGCTTTCGACGTCGGTGCCCGACGGGACCGAGATGTCCACCGTCCGGGGCAGACCCGTGAGCGGCGCCGGCTCGATTTCGATCTCGCGTTCGACGGCCTCATCCCAGGTGAGCCAGCTCGTGCCTGCGGCGTCGCGGTGCTGCAACTGAAGGAAACGCACCACGCCCGAGAGGCGTGGGACACCGTCCGGCCGCACCAGCACCTGGGCGGACAGGGTGTCCTCCTCGCCGATGCCCTGGGCCGCGGCACCTGGCGGCCCCAACACGCCAAACTGCCAGCGAATCTGGTTCTTTCGTGAGGTGGCCCGGTACGGATACAGCAGGTAGCCCTCGTACAGCACCGCGTCGGCGACGGCGCGGGCCTGGTCCCAGCCGACGGTCATGAGACCTCCTTGGCCGCCGAGTCCTGCGCCAGCAGCGAGGTGACGGCCTCGTCGAAGCTCAGCAGGCCGCGCGCCGACCGGTACCCGGCCAACGCCTCGATGGTGTCGTGGTCCAGCCGCAGCCATCCCGTGTGGGGAAAGTGCTGCCGGATCAGGTCCCGCCACACCGACACGGGCATGTCGTAGCGTTCCTCGCGGTCCCACGGCACCTGCTGGACGGCGAAACCCTTGGTGCCGCGGCCGAACACCGTTCCGCTGAACAAGAACTGCAGTGGAATGGTGCCGTCGCGCAGCGCGTGTAAGTACTTCGCCGCCGCCACCTCGAAGTCGTAGGTGCATTCGAGCGGCAGGTGCACCTGGGTGGCACCGGTGAAGCCCGGCACCATCGAAGTGGCGTGCTGCCACAAGAACGAGTGCTGGGTCGCTGCCCAGCGGTCGCGCGGCCCGAACAGATCGACGAGTTCGGCCGCCTCGTCATCGGAATACTGGCGGCGCGACGGCTCGATGCGGACCTGACACCGCAGGGCGATCGCGTGTACCGGCTCCTCGGCGACCGAGGCGATGCCGACTCGCGCCGTCAGGATCGGCGTCACCGCGTATGGTTCCGGCGTGACGTCGACGACGGCGAAGGTGATGTCGGTCATCGGCGGTCGACCATCTTGCTGCGGCTGTCGAGGTGGCTGAAGAACTCGTCGATGTACTGGCGCGCATCCTGGCCGCCGTCGAACCCCCGCCACATCATCCGCAGCGTGCCGACGAATTCGTAACAGGCATCGATGGGTACCAGATATGCTCGAGGACAAGCTGATTCGTCGTCGGGTACCCGCACGAGCAGGGCCTCGGTGTCGGGGGCGATGGAATCAACGCGCGGATCGGCTGCCCGGATGTCGTTCCACGCCTGCAGTTCCAGTTCGGACTCGGTGGCGCCCGCAGGTCCGGGATAGAAGGCCACGGTGCGGCCCAGTGTCGAGTTGTAGAAGAAGAACGCCAACCCGACCGGAATCTGCAGCGACTCCCACGCCCCGCGGTCCATGGCGAAGTCGCCGAAGGCCAGGTAGCGGTCGGGGATGGCGCGGTAACGCAACTCGGCCGCGGTGTCGGTGAACAGCAGATAGCAGCCCCGGCAGACGCACATCAGCTGTCTACCTTCGATATTCACCACGTGCTGGTGCTCGTCGGCGATCTCCTCTGCGCACATCTCGCACCGTTCACCAGCCGCCTGAGGGCTGCCGCGACTGGCACGGATGCGGGCGAGCACGTCGACCACGTTGCCGTTGGTGTCCATCACGCCACCTCTTCCGGCACGGCCATCGACAAGGTGCCGTCCCGCACCAGCAGGGGCAGCGGCTCGAGATGGCTGTCGCCTCCGACGCCTGCCCCTGCGTGAACGGCATCGAAGCCGGCGCCGCAGGCCGGGCAGTGCAACACCGCCCCGTGCAGTTGCGCGCCTGCCAGTGCCCCGAAGCAACTGGCGCACCTGTCGCGGTAGGCGAACACGTCGTCGCCGATCCGGCATACCAGCGCGGTGAGGCCTGCGACGCGGAAGCCACCGACTTCGCCGTCGGCCAATTGGGCCAGCTCCGGGACGGGCTGCCACCGGTGTCCGTTGCCGTGCACGCGGTGCATGAGCGCCTCGGCCGGGATCACGTTCGGCGCGTTGTCGTTCTGCGGCGCAACGACTTCGATCGCGGTGATCTCGGGCGCGGCGGCGCGGACCGCGTCCTCGACGGCCAGTTCCAGTGTCACCGACGACGACGGACAACTCTTGCAGCTGCCCTGGAACTGAAGCCGCACCACACCGTCGTCGACCCCGAGCAATGACACGTCGCCGCCGTGCGACCCGAGGTAGGGCCGCACATTGTCCAGCGCGTCAGCCACTCGACGCGACACGTCGTGGGGGTGCAGTCCGTGCACCAGCAGCAAGCTGGCGACGAGGTCGTCGGCCGCAAAGCGGTCGGCAAGAACCGGATCCGCGTCCAACGCCATTTCCATCATTCGCATCAGCACCGCCCCGTACAGGTCGGTCACTTCACGAACGAGTTGTTCGGCGCGTTCACGCGCCACCGCGCCACCCGCCGACGACGCGTCGAGAAGGGTTTGTATTCGTTCGCCCGCGGTGCGCCACTGCGCGTCGTCCTGGGAATCGGGAAGGCCTGGCAGTGTCGGCGGGGCCATACGTTATTCCCCGGTGAGCGATTGGGTGGGGGAGTGCAGCAGATCCAGGGACTTACCCTTGCCGAGGTACATGTGCACCCCGCACGGCAGACACGGATCGAAGCTGCGCACCGTGCGCATCACGTCGATGCCCTTGAAGTGTTCCCTGTCGTTCTCCTCGAAGATCGGCTGGCCCTGCACGGCATCCTCATACGGCCCCGGTGTGCCGTAACTGTCCCGCGGGTTGGCGTTCCACGGTGTCGGCGGATACGGGTGGTAGTTCGCGATCTTGCCGTCGCGAATCACCATGTGGTGCGACAGCACTCCACGCACCGCCTCGGTGAACCCGCATCCGATGCTTTCGTCGGGCACGTTGAACTTCTCCCATGTCTTCGTGCGGCCCGCGCGAATCTCCGTCAGCGCCTTCTCCGCGAAGTGCAGTGCGCACGCCGCGGCGTAGGCCTGGAAGTAGGTCCTGGCACGATTGCGCTCGAGGGTGTTGCTGCCGTACTGCGGCACCTTCCACTCGAGCTCGACTGGACCCTTCAGGGCGGTCTTCGGCAGGTTGATCTGCACGCTGCTGCCGGTGGCCTTGACGTAGCCGATGTCGACAAGTCCGGCCAGCGCGGTCGACCACAGCCGGGCCAGCGGACCTCCGCCGGTGTCCAGCGCCAGGTGGTCTTTGCCGTCGAACCACCGCGGCGACATCACCCAGCTGTACTTGTCCTCGAAGTCACGTTTCTGCGGCCGTGGATTGGTGTGCTGATTCCACGGATGCCGCCGGTCAATCGGGTTTCCGAGCGGATCGTTCTTGACGAACATCTCCTGATCGGTCCAGTCGTCGTAATAGCTGTGCCCCAACAGGATCCGAATGCCGAGGTTGATGTCCACCAGGGAGTGGGTGTGCAGCTTGCCGTCGATGATGACGCCGGGGGTGACGAACATCGCGTTGCCCCACCGCTCCATGTCCTTGTACTCGAAGTTGCACACCTCCGGATCCTGGAAGGATCCCCAGCAGCCCAACAAGGTGCGCCGCAGCCCGACCTGGTCGTAGCCGGGTAGCGCTTCGTAGAAGAAGTCGAACAGGTCGTCGTGCATCGGCACGACCGACTTCATGAACTCGACGTACCGCATCAGCCGGGTCATGTAGTCCGTCATCAACTGCACCGTTGCGGTGGTGCCGATGCCGCCGGGATACAGCGTCGACGGATGCACGTGCCTGCCCTCCATGAGGCAGAACATCTCTCGCGTCCACCGGCTGACCTGTAGCGCCTCGCGGTAGAACTCGCCGGTGAACGGATTGAGTGCGCGCATGATGTCGGCGATCGTGCGGTGGCCGTGCATGTCCGCATGCGGGGCTTGGGTGTTCTCGGCCTTGGCCAGCACACTCGGGTTGGTCTCGGACACCATCTTCTCGCAGTAGTCCACGCCGACCAGATTCTCCTGGAAGATGTTGTGGTCGAACATGTATTCCGCTGCCTCACCGAGGTTGATGAGCCACTCACCGAGGTGCGGTGGCTTCACGCCGTATGCCATGTTCTGGCAGTAGCACGAACACGTGGCGTGGTTGTCGCCGCAGATGCCGCAGATGCGGCTGGTGATGAAGTGGGCGTCGCGAGGATCCTTGCCCTTCATGAAGATCGAATAACCGCGGAAGATCGACGAGGTGCTGTGGCACTCGACTACCTGCCTGTTGTCGAAGTCGATCTTGGTGTAGATGCCCAGGCTGCCGACGATGCGGGTGATGGGATCCCATGCCATCTCCACGAGTTGGCCGGGATCCCGCTTGACGTGTGACGGCTCGGGGATGGTCGTTGTCATCGAACTGTTCTCTTTCGTCTAGTGGCTTCGTCCAGTGGCAAGGCCACAGAAGTTTCAACAATCGCCAGAAGCACGCAGCGCCCCGAAGGGCCCGCACCTACCAGGTGCGGGTCGCTCCGGTTTCGAGTTTCGTGCCGCGGTGCCGCCACTTCGGTTCCTTGTCCACCGTGCGGCCCGTGACCTGCCTAAGACTGCGGATCACCGAGCCGTACAGGCCGGATGCCGTGGTGGAGACCTTGCCGCCGGGAGGCTCGTCCATGAACGGCATGAACTTGTCGGGGAAGCCGGGCATCGTGCACCCGATGCAGATACCGCCGACGTTCGGGCAGCCGCCGATGCCGTTGATCCAGCCGCGCTTCGGCACGTTGCACTTCACCACGGGGCCCCAACAACCCAGTTTGACAATGCATTTCGGCGATCCGTATTCGGTCGCGAAATCACCTTGCTCGTAATAGCCCGCGCGGTCGCAACCCTCGTGCACGCTGGCGCTGAACAGCCACTTGGGCCGCAACGCATCGTCAAGCGGAATCATCGGCGCCTGATCGGTCGCCATGTAGAGCAGATACGTCAGTGTCTCGGCGAGATTGTCCGGGTGGATCGGGCAGCCCGGCACGCACACGATCGGGATGCCGGCCTTGCTCTTCCAGTCCCATCCAAGATAATCGGGCACGCCCATGGCACCGGTCGGGTTACCGGCCATCGCATGGATGCCGCCGTAAGTGGCGCAGGTGCCCGCCGCGACGACCGCCGTGGCCTTCGGGGTCAGCCGGTCCAGCCACTCGCTCGTCGTCATCGGCTGACCGGTCGCGGGATTGTTGCCGAACCCGCACCAATAGCCTTCATCCTTGATCTGCTCGTTCGGAATGGACCCCTCGACAACAAGAACGAACGGATCCAACTCGCCCCGATCGGCCTTGAAGAACCACTCCAAAAAGTCGTCAGCGCCCCCGTTGGGCCCGCATTCGAAATCGATCAGGGGCCAGTGGACGGCGATCTTGGGCAGCCCGGGAAGCGCGCCGAGCGCGATCTCCTCGATGCTGGGTTGGGTGGCGGCAGTCAACGCCACCGAATCTCCGTCACAACTCAAACCCGCGTTGATCCACAGGACATGAATCAACGCCTCTTCCGCTTTGACTGCTGCTTCGCTTGGCATGCGTAACAGCTTTCTGGGCGCCGGGGCTGGCGGCTCCCGTAGCAGGAATAAGCGGTGCCAAGTTCTTCAGCACCAAACCTGGGTTTACTCCGGCGGGTATGTCTTGTCAACGGGTCTTACGGACCTAACCGGGGTTTGCCAGAAAGCCGATTTTCGCGCGGATCCAGTCGTACCATGTGTCCAATCCCTCACCGCTCGTCGCGGAGACCGGAAGGATCTCGACGCCCGGGTTCACCGACCGCGCGAAGCCGAAACACGTTTCAAGATCAAAGTTTACGTACGGAACGAGATCCATCTTGTTGACCAGCACCAGTCCCGCGGCCGCGAACATGTGCGGATACTTCAGCGGCTTGTCCTGACCTTCGGTCACCGAGATCACCACGACTTTGCTGTGCTCGCCGAGATCGAACAGCGCCGGGCAGACCAGATTTCCGACGTTCTCGATGAACAGCAGCGAGTTCGGGTCCGGGTTCAGCGAGTGAAGCGCCCGGTGAACCATGTCGGCGTCGAGGTGGCAGCCCGCGCCCGTGTTCACCTGGACCGCGCGGGCGCCCGCCGCCCGAATCCGCTCGGCGTCGAGCAGGGTCTCCTGGTCGCCCTCGATGACGGCGACGGGATGGTTGCTGCCGAGCTCTCGAACGGTGCGTTCGAGCAGCGTCGTCTTCCCGGCACCAGGTGAACTCGTCACGTTGAGAGCCAGGATTGCCCGCTCGGCCAGCCACTGCCGGTTGTGCTCGGCGATCTGATCGTTTCGCGCGAGCACCTTCTGCTCGAGCGTGATCGTCTCGGGGTGAGGCTTGTGATCGTGTGGGTGCGGATGCTCCTCCCCAGCGACCGTCACCGTCGCACTGTCGTCGCCGCATCCGCATGTCGCACACATGTCAGCTCACTTCCATCGACAGGATTCGCAGGTCTCGTCCCGCGAGCACCTCGACATCCGCGCTGCCGCACGGACATAACAGGATCAGGTCCTGCAGTTCGAACGTGTCGCCGCAGCTGCGGCAGTGGGCGCAACCGGGTTGCACGTTCACGTCGAGGCGTGCGCCGTCGGCGAGCGTGCCCTCGGCAGCGAGTTCGAAACAGAACCGCATGGCATCGGGAACAACCGCGCACAACGCGCCGACCTCTACCTTGACGCTGTGCACATGGCGACCCGCGGCGTGCTCACACACCGCGTCGACGACACTCTGCGTGATCGCCATCTCGTGCATGTCGGGTCCGTTCTTGCCGGATGTAGTTCACGATAGGACCCGTGTGGAGAACCGGTCCAGGGTTCCGGTCAGGCGGTGACTTCCGCGAATACCCGGCGCAGGAACGCGACTTGATCGGCCTTGACCTTCGGATCGCGGTAAATGTCGAAGTGTCCGTACGGGTAGCGGCGCAGTTCACCGCGCGGCGCCCGGTGGGCTGCCCTGATGGACGAGGCCGGCGGTGTGGTGGTGTCGTTCTCGCAGACACACACCAACAGCGGCATCGTCAGACGCGCGGTGCCGCGACCGGGTCGATAGAACGGGAACCGCAACATCAATCGCGCCGCGAATTCGTTGCGCCACAGCGATTCCGGCCCAACGATGGCGCCAAAACCGGGCTCGGCGTCGGGTTCCGTCATCGCCGCGAACGTGCCGGGCCGCCCAACTGCGGGCGCCAGCACGGGCGGCCGGTCGCGCCACGCCCGCCACTGGTCGCGCAGGGCGGAGATGACGAGAAGGAGACTGTTCTTCGGCGGCACTTTCAACATCGCGGGAATGGCATCGGTGAACGGCGCCTGCGAGATCACCGCAGCGATGCGCGGATCGTCGGCCGCTACGGCCAGCACGTGTCCGCCGCTGAACGACGATCCCCACAGCACGATCCTGTCGGGGTCGACGCCGTCGAGGCGGCGGGTCCAGGCCACGACCGTGCGGTAGTCGTCGTGCTGGGCTCTGATGTCGAGCAGTTGGCGCGGCTGACCTGTCGACGCGCCGAAGTGCCGGTAGTCGAACACGACGACGGCGAACCCGGCATCGCGGAACGCCTCGGCGTAGGCGGGTAGTCCGTCGTCGCGGGTGGCGGAGAACCCGTGTGCCATGACGACGCAGGGCACGGCGCGGTCGGCGGGCGCGGGCCGGTACAGATAGGCGGCGATCTGCTCACCGTTGCACGGGATACGGACGTCGTCTGCGGCGGTCATAGGCCGAATCTAGCCCCGTGCGCGGTCGAACGGCGTGTCCACTTGAGTCGAACACGTGTTCGTCTATTGTGGGCAGTGTTCGACGGCTAGATGCTGGTCAGGCCGACTTGTCGGTAGCGGCCTCTAACGTCACGGCCAACTGATCGACAACCGATCAACCGAACACCCGACGAGGACGGAGACCACCCCATGGCCCAGGCACCTGATCGCGAGAAAGCCCTCGAACTGGCGCTCGCACAAATTGAGAAGAGCCACGGCAAAGGCTCGGTGATGCGGCTCGGCGAAGAGGTGCGTCAGCCGATCTCGGTCATTCCCACCGGGTCGATCGCGCTGGACGTCGCGCTCGGCATCGGCGGGCTGCCGCGCGGCCGGGTTGTCGAGATCTACGGCCCGGAATCCTCCGGTAAAACCACCGTCGCGCTGCACGCGGTGGCCAACGCGCAGGCCGCAGGCGGCATCGCGGCGTTCATCGACGCCGAGCACGCGCTGGACCCGGAGTACGCCAAGAAGCTCGGGGTGGACACCGATTCGCTGCTGGTGTCCCAGCCGGACACCGGTGAGCAAGCGCTTGAGATCGCCGACATGCTGATCCGGTCCGGCGCAATCGACATCCTCGTCATCGACTCGGTGGCCGCGCTGGTGCCGCGAGCGGAGATCGAGGGTGAAATGGGCGACAGCCACGTCGGTTTGCAAGCTCGGTTGATGAGCCAGGCGCTGCGGAAAATGACTGGCGCGCTGAACAATGCGGGCACCACCGCGATCTTCATCAACCAGCTCCGCGAAAAGATCGGAGTGATGTTCGGAAGCCCTGAAACGACAACGGGTGGAAAGGCTTTGAAGTTCTACGCGTCGGTTCGCTTGGACGTCAGGCGGATTGAGACGCTCAAGGACGGTACGGAAGCGGTCGGCAACCGCACCCGTGTCAAGGTCGTCAAGAACAAGGTGTCACCGCCGTTCAAGCAGGCCGAGTTCGACATCCTCTACGGCAAGGGCATCAGCAAGGAAGGCTCGCTCATCGACATGGGTGTCGAGCACGGTTTCATTCGCAAGTCCGGCTCCTGGTTCACCTATGAAGGTGAGCAGTTGGGCCAGGGCAAGGAGAACGCCCGCAACTTCCTGCTGGAGAACGCCGACGTGGCCAACGAGATCGAGAAGAAGATCAAGGAAAAGCTCGGCATCGGTGCCGACGTGACCGCTGCTCCGTCCGATGACGACGTCCTGCCCGCCCCAGTCGACTTCTGAGGCGCCCGGGCCCAAACGCGAGGAGCAGGCGCGCGATCTGTGTCTGCGCCTGCTCACCGCGAGGGCCAGGACCCGCGCCGAGCTCGAGGGGCAGCTGGCCAAGCGGGGCTACCCCGACGAGGTCAGTGAGCGCGTGCTCGACCGGCTGGCCGAAGTCGGCCTGGTCGACGACGCCGGCTTCGCCGAACACTGGATCCGGTCGCGGCGGGTGAACGCCGGAAAGGGCAAGCGCGCCTTGGCAGCTGAGCTCCGCAACAAGGGCGTCGACGACGAGGTGATCGCGGCGGCGCTCGCCGACATCGACGCCGGAGCGGAACGCCAGCGTGCCGAGCAGTTGGTGCGCGACAAGCTGCGCCGGGAGAAACTCGGCGGCGACGATGACGCCAACGTCGCGCGGCGCCTCGTCGGGATGCTGGCACGCCGCGGCTACAGCCAGTCGTTGGCCTTCGACGTGGTCAAGGTCGAACTGGCCGGCGAACGGGAGCGCCGGCGGGTCTAGCGAGTCGGTGGCAAAACCCGCGGTCGCTCGGAATCACGCCGAATCACGGCATACTTGCGCAGATGTTGCTCTCCGCCAAGATCGCCCCGACTTTCGATTACCCGGTGCTGCACGAGTTCTGGGCCCGGGCCGACCAGTTGGGGTTCCATTCGGTCGCGAACTACGAGCACTTTTACGGCCTTGTCGACCCGGCGGATCCGACCTTCGAAGGCTGGACCTCCTTGGCCGCGATGGCGGTGGTCGTGCGGCGCGCACGGGTCAGCTGTCTGGTCAGCGGCGTGACGTACCGTAATCCCGCGGTACTCGCGAAGATGGCGGTGACGGTCGACCACATCAGCGGCGGCCGACTGGATTTCGGGCTGGGCGCGGCATGGCACGAAGACGAGCACCGCGGGTACGGGCTCGACTTTCCCGCCGCGGGCACGCGGGTCGAGATGCTCGACGAGGCGTTGACGATCATCCGGCGACTGTGGACCGAGGACACGGTCACGTTCGACGGCAAGCACTACCGGGTGCACGACGCGCTGGGCAATCCGAAGCCGGTGCAGCGGCCGCATCCGCCGATCGTCATCGGCGGTGAGAAGCCGAAGATGTTGCGCGTCATCGCACGGCACGCCGACGAGTGGAATGTGCCCAGCCACGGCGATGTCGCCGTGTGGGCAGAAACCAGCGCGCGCCTCGACCAGGCCTGCGCGCAGATCGGCCGCGACCCTGCGCAGATCCGCCGCTCCGTCCAACTGTTCATCCATCCGGCGCAGCAGGGTCATCTCGAGGATCAGTTGGCCCGGCTTGATGAGCTGGCGAGCGTCGGGTGTCGGCATGCGGTGTTGTCGTTCTACCAGCCGCCGACGATTGAGCAACTCGAGCGCTGTGCCGCGCTGATGTAGCGGAGCTCAAATGGTGCCGCCGCCACCGGCGGCGAACGTCCCCTGCGTGATGGGCTGGATGTGCATCGGCTCGGGACCGCGCCGGGATCGGCGCATCCTCCCCTCCAGCCACGTCGCGAACCAGGACAGCGTGAAATTCACCGCGATCATCAACACCGCGATGACGATCAACGCGGGAACGTAGTTGCCGTACGCGGAGCCGACCTGGGTGCCCTGGCGCACCATCTCCAGGAAGGTGATCTGGTAGCCGATCGCGGTGTCCTTGAGGACGACCACCATCTGCGAGATCAACACCGGCAACATCGACGTGATGGCCTGCGGCAGCAGGATCGACCGCATGGTCTGCCCCCACCGCAAGCCCAGCGCGGAGGCGGCCTCGGACTGGCCGCGGGGCAGCGCGTTGACGCCGGCCCGGACGATCTCGGCGATGACCGCGCCGTTGTACAGCGTCAGACCGGTGATGACACCCGCCAGTGCGAGGTGCTTGGACGGGAACACGTCGTATTGCGCATAGAGAAAGTAGGCGAAGATCATCATGATCAGCACCGGCACCGCGCGGAAGAACTCGACGAACACGGCGGACGGTATGCGGATCGCTGGGTGAGTCGACAGCCTGCCCACACCCAGCAGGAAGCCCAGCGCCAGCGCCAACACGATCGACACCGCGGCCGCGGTGAGCGTGCCCTGGACGCCGGGCAGGATGTAGGTCTTCCACAGGTTGGGCGTCACGAACGGTTCCCACTTTGCCGCGGTCAGCTGGCCCTTGGACTCCAGCTTGGAGTACACCACCCACAACACCAGCAGGATGACGATGACCGTGACGATCGTGACGATGCGGTTGCGGATCAGCCCCCGCGGTCCCGGCGCGTCGAACAGGACCGATGATCCGGTCATGGCACTCCGTTCTTCACGCAAGCGTCCCCCGCAAGCGGGCGGTACCCCCACATCACCGCGCCACCGCCAACCGTTTTCCGAGCCACCCGAAGAACAGCCCCATCGGCAGGGTCAGGATGACGAATCCGAACATGAAGATGGCACCGATGGACAGCAGCGCGGCCTCGTTCTCGATCATCTCCTTCATCAGCAGCGCAGCCTCGGCCACCCCGATCGCTGATGCGATCGTGGTGTTCTTGGTCAACGCGATCAACACCGAGCCCAGCGGATTGATCACCGCGCGAAACGCCTGCGGCAGCAAGATGATCCGCAGATTCTGGCCGAAGGTCAACCCCAGTGACCGCGCGGCCTCGGCCTGGCCGAGCGGCACCGTGTTGACGCCGGAGCGTACCGTCTCACACACGAATGACGCTGTGTAGACCACGAACCCGAGCACCGCGAGCCGAAAGTTGCTGTCCTCGATCGACGTCGCCGATTTCGAGTTGACCAACGTGATGCCCAGCGTCTGCGACAAACCGAACGAGCAGAACAAGATGATCAGTGTCAACGGCGTGTTGCGCACCACGTTGACGTAGGCCGTGCCGATCCCGTTGAGCATCGGCACGGGCGAAAGCCGCATGGCCGCCAACACCGTGCCCAAGATCAGCGCGCCGATGGCCGATATCGCCGTCAGCTGGATGGTCGTCCAGAACGCTCCAAGGACGTCGTACTCATTGGTGCCGAAACGAATCACCTGGCGCCTTTACCGGGTCAGCAGGCGGCTGGAGTCGGTGGTGCCGGGGCGGCGAGACCGGCCGGGCCGAGGTTCTTGTCCCACGCGGCCTTCCATGCGCCGTCTGACTCCATCTTCTTGATCGCGTCGGTGATCTTGGTGCACAGGTCGGTGTCACCCTTCTTCAGGCCGATGCCGTAGTTCTCCTCGGAGAACGGCTTGCCGACGATCTTGAATGCGCCCGGGCTCTGCGCCGCGTAGCCGGCCAGAATCACCTCATCGGTGGTCACCGCGTCGATGGCGCCGTTCTTCAGCGCTTCCACGCACGCCGAATAGGTGTCGTACTGCTGCAACTGAACGCCCGGATACTTGTCCTTGATCCGCTGCGCCGGCGTGGAGCCCGACACCGAGCACAGCTTCTTGTTGTTCTGCAGCGACTCGGCGCCGGTGATGTCGGTGTTGTCGGACTTCACCAACAGGCTCTGCCCGGTGACCAGATACGGTCCGGCGAAGCTGACCTTCTCCTTGCGGGCATCGGTGATCGAGTACGTCGCGACGATGAACTTCACCTGGTCGTTCTGGATCAGCGTTTCACGCTGGCCGGAGGGGGATTCCTTCCAGTCGATCTTGTCCTCGGTGTATCCGAGTTCCTTGGCGACGTACTTCGCGACGTCGACGTCGAAGCCGCTCATCGTTCCGTCGGGGTTCTTCAGGCCGAGGCCCGGTTGATCGAACTTCGTCCCGATGACGACCTTGTCGCCACCGCCGCCGCCACCGCCACAGGCCGTCGCAGCGAACGGCAGGGCGATGGCGAGTGCGACGGCACCGACGACACGCACTGAGATGGACCGCATGGTTTTAGTTCCTTTCGCGGGGCGTTTAGTGCTTCAGGATCTTGCTGAGGAAGTCTTTGGCTCGGTCGGACTGCGGATTCTCGAAGAAGTCGGCCGGTTCGGAGGACTCGACGATCGCGCCGTCGGCCATGAACACGACACGGTTGGCGGCGCCGCGCGCGAAACCCATTTCGTGGGTGACCACCACCATGGTCATCCCGTCCTTGGCCAGCCCGGTCATGACGTTGAGCACCTCGCTGATCATCTCCGGATCCAGCGCGCTGGTCGGCTCGTCGAACAGCATGACCTTCGGATTCATCGCCAGCGAGCGGGCGATCGCAACCCGCTGCTGCTGACCGCCGGATAGCTGCGCCGGATACTTGTCGGCCTGGTTGGCGACGCCGACCCGCTCCAGGAGCTCCATGGCCTTCGCGCGGGCCTTGTCTTTGGACACCTTGCGCACCTTCATCGGCGCCAGCATGACGTTGTCCAGAATTGTCTTGTGCGCGAACAGATTGAAGGATTGGAAGACCATCCCGACGTCGGAACGCAATTGAGCGAGCTTGCGTCCCTCCGCGGGCAGCACCTCACCGTCGATCGCGATGGTGCCCCCGTCGATTGGCTCGAGCCGATTGATGGTGCGGCACAACGTCGACTTACCAGATCCGGACGGCCCCAGCACCACGATCACCTGGCCGCGATCGACTTCGAGGTTGATGTCCTTGAGCACATGAAGACTGCCGAAGTGTTTGTTGACACCCTTGATCGAGATCATCGGCACGCCTGACGGAGTCGAATTCACCACTTCCGCATCGGCCCCGGTGGCTTTCATGGCTGCAGACATTACCCAGGGAATGCCCAGCTTGCCTGGAACTCGCGAATCCACTCCCATCGCCATGTCGGCAGGTCCGTACCATGGGGCCGTGACTTCAGCGGCGACCCAGGAGGCGACGGCAGAGCGTGCTGTTCGCCAGACTGAGGCTGTCATCTCCTCGCGCGAGCGCTCGTCGGCGCGCACCTATCAGGTCCGCACCTACGGCTGCCAGATGAATGTGCATGACTCCGAACGCCTGGCCGGGTTGCTGGAATCGGCAGGTTACGAGCGCGCCGCCGACGGCACCGACGCCGATGTGGTGGTGTTCAACACCTGCGCGGTCCGCGAGAACGCCGACAACAAGCTGTACGGCAACCTGAGCCACCTCGCGCCACGCAAGCAGGCCGATCCGGATATGCAGATCGCGGTCGGCGGTTGTTTGGCGCAGAAGGACCGTGACACCGTGCTCTCCAAGGCACCGTGGGTCGACGTCGTCTTCGGCACCCACAACATCGGTTCGTTGCCGACGTTGCTCGAGCGAGCGCGACACAATCGCGAGGCCCAGGTCGAAATCGTGGAAGCCTTGCAGGAATTCCCGTCGGCGCTGCCCGCGTCACGTGAATCCGCCTACGCTGCTTGGGTTTCCATTTCCGTCGGGTGCAACAACACCTGCACGTTCTGCATCGTGCCTGCGTTGCGCGGCAAGGAGGTGGACCGCAGGCCTGCCGACGTGCTGGCCGAAGTGCAGACCCTGGTCGACCAAGGCGTGCTCGAGGTGACGCTGCTCGGGCAGAACGTCAACGCATACGGGGTTTCATTCAACGACCCGGACCAGCCACGTAACCGTGGCGCGTTCGCCGAGCTGCTACGGGCCTGCGGGGGTATCGACGGCCTCGAGCGTGTGCGGTTCACCTCGCCGCACCCCGCCGAGTTCACCGATGACGTGATCGAGGCGATGGCGAAGACGCCCAATGTCTGTCCGACGCTGCACATGCCACTGCAATCCGGTTCCGACCGGATCCTGCGCGCGATGCGGCGGTCCTACCGTGCAGAGAAGTACCTCGGGATCATCGACCGCGTCCGCGCGGCCATTCCGGACGCCGCGATCACCACCGATCTGATCGTGGGGTTCCCCGGCGAGACCGAAGAGGATTTCGCGGCCACCCTCGACGTCGTCGAGCAGGCCAGGTTCGCCAGCGCGTTCACCTTCCAGTACTCCAAGCGGCCCGGTACACCTGCCGCGGCTTTGCCCGATCAGCTGCCGAAAACCGTTGTCCAGGATCGCTATCAACGGTTGATCGATCTCCAGGAGCGGATCTCGCTAGAGGAGAACACCGCACAGATCGGGCGCACCGTCGAACTGCTGGTGGCTGCCGGCGAAGGTCGCAAGGACGCCAGCACCGCCCGCATGTCGGGCCGCGCCCGCGACGGCAGGTTGGTGCACTTCGACCCGACGGGGCTCGACATCCGCCCCGGCGACGTGGTCACCGTCACCGTCACGGGCGCCGCGCCGCATCACCTGATCGCCGACGGCGGCCCGCACACCCACCGGCGCACCGGGGCGGGCGACGCGCACGCGGCAGGCCGCAAGCCCCGCACGGGCGCCGGAGCGCCCGCGACAGCCAGCGTGGGCCTTGGGATACCGAGCGTGGGCATGGCCGCCTCGCAGGCGACTCCGTCGGGATGTGTCTGTTGACCTCGGATAACCACAACAACGGCAAGTTCGACGAGTTCAAGGGCGACCTCGAGGATGCTGAACGCCGGGTGGCGCGCGAAATCGACCCGGGGGCACGCGCTTTGGCGATCGCGGTCGCGGTGTTCGTGCTGCTGGTCACGTTCATCCTGCCGCACACCGGCCGTGCGACGGGCTGGGACGTGCTGGTGGGTGACGACGCGGCGATCTCCAACGGCATCGCGTTGCCGCACCGGGTGTTCTGCTGGTTGGCCCTTGTGTTTGGGGTGGGCTTCTCGATGCTGGCGCTGCTGACCCGCCGCTGGGGTTTGGCGTGGATCGCGCTGGCCGGATCGACGGTGGCGTCGTTCACGGGTCTGCTGGCGGTGTGGTCGCGGCAGACCGCGCCCGCGCACCACCCGGGGCCGGGCATCGGCCTGATCATCGCCTGGCTCGCGGTGATCGTGCTGGCGTTCAACTGGGCACGCGCGGTGTGGGCGCGCACGGCGCTGCAACTCGCGGCCGAGGAGCAGCGGCGTAACGAGGCCGCCAAACGGCAGAACAAGGGTCTAATGGACACTTTCGGAGACGACAGCGACGACGGTCCGTCGGAGTCTTAGCCCGTCGACTCTGCGCCGCCGGTGCGAAAGCGCACGCTGTGCGCACAGAGTGAACGCGAAGGCCTTAGCTGCGCCTGCCCAGTGCCTGTGCCGCCGCGTCGGCCCACTGCCGCCACTGTTCGGCGTTGGCCCGCGCCTCCTCGGCATCCTTGGTCCGTCCGGCCGCTTCGGCTTTCTCCGCTTGTCGCTCGTATTGCTCTGCGCGAGCGCGGAATTGGTCCGCCCTTGCCTGCGCCTCCGGATCGACGCCGCCGGTCGGCGCGTCGCGCACCTTCTTCTCGATGGCACGCAGCCGTCGTTCCAATTCGGCGCCTCGCTCGCGGGGCGTCTTGCCGATCGCGTCCCACTTCTCGCCGATGGCGCGCAGCGCCGCTCGTGCGGCGTCCAGGTCGGAGGTGTCGACCTTCTCGGCCTCGGCGAGCAGCGCCTCCTTGGCTTCCGCGTTCGCGCGCAACTCCGCGTCGCGTTCGGAGCTGGCCGCGTTGCGGGCCGAGAAGAAGATGTCCTGTGCGGCCTTGAATCGCTGCCACAGCGCGTCGTCGACGTCCTTGGCCGCGCGGCCCGCCGCCTTCCACTCGGTCAGCAAGTCACGGAATGCCGCGCTGGTCGCGCCCCAGTCCGTGGAGCCCGACAGTTCCTCCGCGCGTTGACACAGCGCCTCCTTGGCCTGCCGCGCGCCCGCGCGTTCGCGGTCGAGTTCGGCGAAATGCGAGCCGCGGCGGCGGTTGAAGGTCTCGCGCGCCGTCGAATACCGCTTCCACAGGGCATCGTCGGCCTTGCGGTCCAGCCCGCTGATCGTCCGCCATTCCTCGAGGATTTCACGCAGCCGATCGCCCGCGGCTTTCCACTGCGTGGAGTTCGCCGCGATGTCTTCGGCTTCGACAGCCAACGCCTCCTTGCGAGCGGTCTGCGCCGCACGGAACTCGTCGCGTTTGGCCCGCTCCGCCTGGGCGGCCTCGTCGGCGTGCTCGACGATCGCGGTCAGCCGGGCCGCCAGCGCGTCGACGTCGCCGAGCACGTGCGCCTCCGGCAGCGTTTCGGCCAGCGTCGCGGCAGCGGCCTTGATCTTGCGTGCGTCGCCCGTACCCGACTCCAACCGGCGCTCCATCAGCGCCACCTCGGTGTGCAGGTCATCGAAACGACGGCCGAAGTGCTCGAAGGCGGCCTCGGTGTCACCGGCCTGCCACGAGCCGATGACGCGTTCACCGGCGCTTGTGATCAGCCAGACGGTGCCGTCGGCGTCGACGCGGCCGAACCGGTGTGGATCGCTCGCCACCGGCACGGCGACCGTCGGCGTCGGATGCGGCCCCGGGCGCGGCGCGGGCCGTGGCGGCCCAGGCCGGGGGGCGGGCTTCGGGACACCGGACTGCGCCGGTTCCCCGGTCGTCGCCCTACCTTCCGGGTGGGTGGTGCCGCCTGCGCTCCTGCCCGCCGATCCGCCTTGCTCGCTGGTCGTCATCTGTAGTTACCTCGACCCTCCGCGCGGGTTCCCGCGCACCTGCCGCGCGACGCGGCGCCTGCTAGCTCGACCGCTATTCAAACAGGTCGCGGCGGCACGTGCCCACGGCTTTCGCCATGCTTTTGCCTACGCTCGTCTGAACATGACGGGAGGCCTGGATGGACAAGGCGGATATCGCCGCCCTGCTCGCCCTCGGCGCTGCGTTCTTCATCGCGATCGGTGACGTCATCCACCAGCGCTCGGCGCACGAGGTCACCGACGAACCGGTCAGCCACGTCGACCTGTTCCTGCGCCTTCTGCGCGACGGCAAGTGGTGGCTCGGCAGCACGGTCGCGGCCGTCGGGTTCGCGCTGCAAGCGGCTGCGCTCGGACTGGGCTCGGTGCTGTTGGTGCAGGCGCTGCTGGTGACGTCGCTGCTGTTCGCGCTGCCGATCAACGCCCGGTTGTCGCACCGGCGGGTGACGCGCTGGGAGTGGACGTGGGCGGCGCTTCTGGCCATCGCGGTCGCGGTGATCGTGACCGTCGGCAATCCGACGGAGGGGCATTCCCGGGCGTCGCTTCAGACGTGGACGGTTGTGGTCGCCGTGCTCGGCCCGGCGCTGGTGCTCTGCGTGGTCGGCGCGCGGATCTGGTCGGGCCCGACCAGCGCGGTGCTGTTGGCACTGGTGTCGGGCGCGCTGTGGGGGGTGTTCGCGGTGTTGACCAAGGGGGTGGTGGACCGCCTCGATCACGGACTGTGGGCGCTGGTGCGCACGCCAGAGTTGTATGTCTGGGCGCTCGTCGCTGTCGCTGGGACCGCATGGCAGCAGTCATCGTTTCGCGCAGGCGCGCTGACCGCGTCCCTGCCGACCATGACCGTCGCCGAACCGGTGGTCGGGTCCGTCCTCGGCATCGTGGTGCTGGGGGAGACGCTGCGGCCGGGCGATGCGGGTTGGCTGACACTGATCGTCGCGGTGGTCGTGATGGTGGTCGCCACGACCGCGCTGGCCCGCGGCGAGGCGGCCGGTGCCGCCGCCCGACCGGTGTGAGCACTACCTTGGTGGCGTGCTGAGCGCCATCGCGATCGTCCCGTCAGCACCCGTCATGGTCCCCGAGCTCGGCGCAGGCACGGCCGGCGAACTCGCCGACCTGCGGCGTGCGGTCCTCACCGCGGCCGAGGCGCTGCCGCCGCGGTGGATCGCGGTCGGTGTCGGCGCCGGCGACACGGTGCTGGGACCCGGCAGTGCGGGCACCTTCGCGGGCTACGGCGTCGACCGGCGCGTCCGGCTGTCGCCGGACGCCGGCGCCCCGACCACACTTCCGTTGTGTGCGTTGATCACCGGTTGGATCCGTGACCAGGCCGCACCCGGCGCGCGCGCACAGGTGCGAGTCTCTGACACGGGACTGCACGCCGACATCGCGCTGGCCCGCGGTCGCCAGTTGCGTGCAGAGATCGACGGGACCCCCGAACCGGTCGGCGTCCTGATCGTCGCCGACGGCGCGCACACGCTCGCCCCGCCCGCGCCCGGCGGCTACGACCCCGACTCGATCCCGGTGCAGGCTGCGCTCGACGACGCGCTCGCCGCCGGTGATGCCGTCGCGCTGAGCCGACTGCCCGACGCGATCGTCGGCCGTGTCGCTTACCAGATACTCGCCGGGCTGGTGCACCCCCGGTCGGCCAGGGAGTTGTACCGCGGCGCGCCCTATGGCGTCGGGTATTTCGCCGGCGTCTGGACACCATGAGGCCGATCGCGATCATCGGCCCGACGGGCACGGGGAAGTCGGCCCTGGCGCTGGCCGTCGCCGAGCACGTCGGCGGCGAGATCGTGAATGCCGACGCCATGCAGCTTTACCGCGGCATGGACATCGGCACCGCGAAGCTGCCGCCACCGGAGCGCCGAGGCATCCCACACCATCAACTCGATGTTCTCGAGGTCACCGAAACGGCCACGGTCGCGCGCTACCAGCAGGCCGCGGCGGCCGATGTCGAGGCGATCGCGGCCCGAGGGGCGGTGCCGATCGTCGTCGGGGGATCGATGATGTACATCCAATCCCTGCTCGACGCGTGGTCGTTCCCGGCCACCGACGCCGCCGTGCGCGCCAAATTCGAAACCCGGCTTGCCGAGATCGGGGTCAACGCCCTGCACCGGGAACTCGCGCGCGTCGACGCCGATGCCGCCGCCGCGATCCTGCCGACGGACGGCCGCCGCATCGTGCGGGCGTTGGAGGTGGTGGAGCTGACGGGTCGGCCCTTCGCCGCGTCGGCGCCGGTGATCGGCTCGCCGCGCTGGGACACCGCGATCATCGGATTGGATTGGGACACAGAGGTTCTCGACGGACGGCTGGCTCAACGCGCCGACAAGATGTTCGCCGATGGATTGGTCGGCGAGGTCCGCGGGTTGCTGCGGCGAGGTTTGCGCGATGGCGTCACCGCGTCGCGCGCGCTGGGCTACGCACAGGTGATCGCCGATCTCGACGAGGGCGGCGACGGGTCGGCCGCCCGCGAGCCGACCTTCTTCGGCACCCGCCGCTACGTCCGAAGGCAGCGGTCCTGGTTCCGCCGCGACCACCGCATCACATGGCTCGACGGCGGCGCACCCGACAACGTCGAGCGCACGCTGCGGATATGGCGGCACGTATCCTGAACTCGTGGAATTCGCCAAGGGCCACGGCACGCAGAACGACTTCGTGCTGCTGCCCGACCCGGACGGTCGGCTGTCGTTGACGCCGTCCGGGGTGGCGGTGTTGTGCGACCAGCGCCGCGGTCTCGGCGCCGACGGGGTCCTGCGGGTGACCAGGGCCGGGGTCGCCGGACTCGACCGGCTGCCAGAAGGTGTGGCGGCTGACGACTGGTACATGGACTACCGCAACGCCGACGGGTCCGTCGCGCAGATGTGCGGCAACGGAGTTCGGGTGTTCGCGCACTACCTGCGGGCCAGCGGCCTGGAAAACCGCGACGAGTTCACCGTCGGCTCGCTGGCAGGGCCGCGCCCCGTGGCGCTGCACCACTGGGACGCCACCACCGCGGACGTCACGGTCGAAATGGGCAAGACAAACCGACTCGGCACCGGTGAGGCGATCGTCGGCGGACGGCCGTTCGCGGGCCTGGCCGTCGACGTCGGCAACCCGCACCTGGCGTGCGTTGACGCCGACCTGTCCGTCGACGAACTCGCAGATCTCGACGTCGCGGCGCCGGTGTCGTTCGACCGCGAGCAATTCCCCGAGGGCGTCAATGTCGAGGTTCTGACCGCCCCGCACGGTGGAGCGGTCTCGATGCGGGTACACGAGCGAGGTGTCGGAGAGACCAGGTCGTGCGGTACCGGAACGGTCGCCGCGGCCGTCGCGGCGCTCGCATACGAAGGTGCGAGCACCGGCGCACTGCTGGTGCGTATCCCTGGCGGCGAGGTCACCGTCACCGTCACCGAGGCCAACAGCTTCCTGCGCGGCCCCTCGGTGCTGGTGGCACACGGCGAGGTGGCCGAGGAATGGTGGCGCGTTGCGCAGCGTTAATTGGGATGCACGCGCACTGCTGGCCGTGCAAATCTGTAATCGCTTATGACTCATCCCAATTTTCCTGTCAACAACGCCCCCAGCGCGGGTGAGCTCGCTCTAGAGGACCGCACGGCATTGCGCCGCGTGGCCGGTTTGTCGACCGAACTGGCCGACGTCTCCGAGGTCGAGTACCGACAGCTGCGGCTGGAGCGCGTGGTGCTGGTCGGCGTGTGGACCGAGGGCAGCGCCAGGGATGCCGAAGCCAGCCTGGCCGAGTTGGCCGCCCTCGCCGAGACCGCGGGCTCCGAGGTGCTGGAGGGACTGATCCAGCGCCGCGACAAGCCCGACGCGTCCACCTACATCGGCTCGGGCAAGGCCCAGGAGTTGCGCGAAGTGGTGCTGGCGACGGGCGCCGACACCGTGATCTGCGACGGCGAGCTCAGCCCCGCGCAACTGACCGCGCTGGAGAAGGCGGTCAAGGTCAAGGTCGTCGACCGGACCGCGCTGATCCTCGACATCTTCGCTCAGCACGCCACCAGCCGGGAAGGCAAGGCGCAGGTGGCGCTGGCGCAGATGGAGTACATGCTGCCGAGACTGCGCGGTTGGGGCGAGTCGATGTCCCGGCAGGCCGGTGGACGTGCAGGCGGCAGCGGCGGCGGCGTGGGTCTGCGCGGCCCTGGTGAGACCAAGATCGAAACCGATCGGCGTCGTATCCGTGAACGAATGTCCAAGCTGCGCCGCGATATTCGCGCGATGAAGCAGGTCCGCGATACCCAGCGCAGCAAGCGGTTGGCCAGCGACGTGCCGTCGATCGCGATCGTCGGCTACACCAACGCGGGCAAGTCCAGCCTGTTGAACGCGTTGACCGGGGCCGGTGTACTCGTCGAGGACGCGTTGTTCGCGACGCTCGAACCCACTACGCGGCGTGGGGAATTCACCGACGGCAGGCCGTTCGTCCTGACTGATACGGTCGGGTTCGTGCGGCATCTGCCGACGCAGTTGGTCGAGGCGTTCCGTTCGACGCTGGAGGAAGTCGTCGACGCCACTCTGCTGGTGCACGTGGTGGATGGTTCCGATGTCAACCCGCTGGCTCAGATCAACGCGGTGCGGCAGGTGGTCAACGAGGTGATCACCGAACACGACGGCAAGCCGGCACCGGAGTTGTTGGTGGTCAACAAGATCGATGCGGCCGACGGCCTCACGCTGGCGCAGTTGCGCAGTGCGCTGCCCGATGCGGTGTTCGTGTCCGCCCGCACCGCCGAGGGTGTGGACCGCCTGCAACAGCGGATGGCCGAAATGATCGAACCGACCGACAAGGTGGTCGACGTGACCATCCCGTACGACCGCGGCGACCTGGTCAACAAGGTGCACGCCGACGGTCGCGTCGATGCCACCGAACACACCGCCGAGGGAACCAGAATCAAGGCGCGCGTGCCGATCTCGTTGGCCGCCAGCCTGCAAGAGTTCGCGACGTTCTAAGTGGCGTTCGACGTCGTCGACGCGTCCATTGCCGAGTTGCGTAGCGCACTCGACACCGGCCGAGTGACCGCCGTCGGCCTGCTCGAAAGGTATCTGGACCGCATCGCGGCCTACGACAGCGGCGGTATCCGGTTGAACGCCGTCGTCGTGCTGAACCAGGAAGCCCGCGCCGATGCCGAGGCCTCCGATGAACGCCACGCTCGAGGACGCACGCGCGGCCCGCTGGACGGAATTCCCTACACGGCCAAGGACAGTTATCTGGCACGCGGTCTGACCGTCGCGGCGGGTAGTCCCGCCTTCGCCGAGCTGGTGGCGCAGAAGGATGCGTTCGTGATCGAACGGCTACGCGCTGCCGGCGCCGTACTGGTCGGGCTGACCAACATGCCGCCGATGGCCAACGGCGGCATGCAGCGCGGTCTGTACGGGCGAGCGGAAAGCCCGTACAACGCCGACTACCTCACCGCCGCATTCGGATCGGGCTCCTCGAATGGGTCGGCGACCGCAACAGCGGCGTCGCTCTGCGCGTTCGGCATCGGCGAGGAGACGTGGTCGTCAGGCCGTTCCCCCGCCTCCAACAATGCGCTGTGCGCGTACACGCCTTCGCGCGGGATCATCTCGGTCCGCGGTGGCTGGCCGTTGGTGCCGACGATGGATGTCGTTGTGCCACATACCAGGACGATGGCCGACATGTTCGAGGTGCTCGACGTCATCGTCACCGACGACACGATCACGCGCGGCGACTTCTGGCGCAGCCAGCCATGGATCACGCTGCCGCGACCCAGCGAGGTGCGGCCGGCGTCCTACCACCGGTTGCCGCCCGCGAGCCTTGCCGGGCGGCGTTTCGGGGTGCCGCGGATGTACATCAATGCCGATCCGGACGCGGGGACCGCTGAGCGGCCGGGTATCGGCGGGCCGACGGGACAGCGCATCGAGACCCGGCCGTCGGTGCTGGCGCTGTTCGAAGCGGCTCGACGCGAGCTGCAGGCCGCCGGAGTCGACGTCGTGGAGGTCGACTTTCCGGCAGTCAGCAACTACGAGGGCGATAGACCCGGCGCGCCAACGATTTTCACGCGCGGCCTGGTCAGCCCTGCCTACCTGGCCAGGGAACTACTGGACCTCAGCGCATGGGCCTGGGACGACTTCCTGGCCGACAACGGCGACCCCGGACTGAACCGGTTGGCCGACGTGGACGGCTCGCGGATCTTCCCGTACCCGCATGGTGCGCTGCCCGATCGGTACGCCGGCTTCGACGATGACATCGCCAGCTATCCGGCGCATGTGAGGAAACATCCGATCGATTCCTTCCGGGACATCCCGGATCTGGAAACAGGGCTGCGCGGACTGGAGGAGACTCGACGCGCCGATCTCGACGAATGGATGGACGGTCTGCACCTCGATGCGGTGATCTTCCCGGCGGTCGCCGACGTCGGCCCCGCGGATATGGACGTCAACGCGTCGTCGGCCGACCTGGGGTGGCGCAATGGCGTGTGGGTGGCCAACGGGAACCTGGCGATACGCCACCTCGGCATCCCGACGGTGACGGTGCCGATGGGCACGATGGACGACATCGGCATGCCGGTGGGGCTGACGCTTGCCGGCAGGGCCTACGACGACGTCGCACTGCTGCGGTTCGCCGCCGCGTTCGAAGCGACCGGCATGCGGCGAACGTCACCGCCCCGAACACCACCTCTGCATTGGTAGCGTCCTCAGGTGGAACCTGGTGATCGCAGAGATCCTCCGCGCCAGCGTGAATTAGCGCAGCGAACCGGAGAATAGACGCTGACGTCAGTAGGCAGTTACCGATCGGCGTTTGCGGCGTTGACGACCGCGGAAAAACCTCTGTTCACCTGGATAGTTTCTGGTTGACGCGGCGGTCAATCGGGTAGTGCTGAGGGCGATTGGAGGGTGATATCAACGCAAGCAGAAGTTGCCGACACGGACCTCGGAGTCTGGGTGTACGCGATCGCGCGAGCCGACCGTGCCGCGGAGCGGGCGCGCGGCCTGCGCGGCGTCGCTGAAGAACCGGTGCGGGCTGTGGTCGCAGGTGATCTGGCCGCAGCAGTCGGGACTGTGGGGCTCGACGACTTGAGGGGTGCGCGACTTCGCCGCACCCTCGAGGACGTCAACGTGTTCGCCACGAACGCGCGAGCGCACAATGCCGTCGTCAGCGCGCGACGACCGGCGAGTCAGCCAACTGATGCTGAACGAGCATGAAGGCATGTGACGGCGCTGCGCCGGATATCGGGTCGCGACGAACTCGGCGTCAAGGTCTACGCCGACGCCGGAAACCTGGCGGGCCAGGCGGATCTGGTCAATTCGCAATCGGGCGGCTTTTCGCGTGTTCCTCATCTCTTGTTTAGGAGGCGCCAGCTCGCCGCGCGGGAGCAGGGCTACCAAATGGCGTTGGCGGAAGCGGATCGGGTGCATGCGGCACTGTTGCGTTGCGCCGTCGACGGTAAGCGCAAGCCGCCGCTCGACGACAACGCGTCGAAGAAGGATCCGTGGACTTTGCTCAGCGGGTCCTATCTCGTCGACGGAGATGTGGTGGGTCTGTTCATGGAGACCGTGACGGCGCTGGAAAGGTCAACCGCCAGAATCAGACTCGAAGTGACAGGGCCTTGGCCGCCCGACTCCTTCGCCGACGATCTCGTCGCGATCTGAGGGCAAACGAGAAAACGCAAGGCACCCCTCGGGTTCGCCTTGCGTCTTCTCGCGGTCTACTGTCAGCGCTGCTCGGCCTCTTGGCGCTTTTCGGCGGTCTTGGCTGCCGCGCGGGCACTTTCGGCTTCGGCTTCCTTCTGCGCGGCGTTGCGCTGCGCATCGGCCTTGTCCTGCTGGGCCTGCCCCTCGCGGTACAGATCGTCGCGGCCCGCGACCGCACCGACTACCTCTTTGGCCTTGCCCTTCACGCCCTCGACGACGCCTTTCACGGCTTCCTCGGGCCCACTGTTCTTCTCCGACATGGCAGGTTCCTCCCTGTCAATCTGATGGTGACCCCGGTGTTCCCAAACCGGGCGGTTTGCCAAACATCGGGGTGCCGTAGCTCACAGGGCATCTAGCAAATCCTCGGCAGCGGTGGCCATCACTTTCCGCGCTAGTCGAGCCTTGAGCGCGTCGAGGCGGGCTTCCTGGACTTCGCTGCGGTTCTGCGTGCGGGCGAGGTCGATGAACTCGTCGTCGACGAACCCATCGCGAAGGCCCAGGGTCACGGTGCGCCCCCCGACGTCCACCTCGAACACGAAGTCCTCCAACAATCGACCGCGGTCTACCCGGACCAAGTCGCGATCGACCAGATAGCGGCCCTCTGACACCGCGCGGGTCACGGCTTCGAATCCGTCGCGGGCACCCGGACCCCGAAAGGCGGTGCGCACCCCGATCGATCGACGGTCGGGCACGGCGCCGGGGCACAGCAGCGCGAAGGCGCGCTGTAACACCTTGAACGCGATTGCGACGCCGGCGGGGGAGTGCGGCCCGTGGAAGCGCATCATGTCATCGAACGCGAAAGTGATTGTCTCGCCACGTTCTTCGACGGTGAGCGCCTCCGTCATCGATCGACGATCACCGGCGGTTCATGGGCCCGAACCGGCGGAAGTGGTCCGGTGAACTTCTCCACCTGCACCAGCACGTGCGCGCCGGTACAGCCCTGTGCGAGAGCCGACGTGCCGGTGTCCTCGGTCAGTACATTCGGATTGCCGTGCACACACATGGCATCGGGGTCGTCGGGATCGTCAGGATCGAACCACGCGCCGGTCGACAACTGCACAACGGCGCGGCGCAGCCGATCATCGATCACCACACCGGCCAGGCACGCGCCACGGTCGTTGAACACTCGGACCACGTCCCCGTCAGCCAGCCCGCGCTCGTGTGCGTCGGCGGAATGCATCCGAATCGGTTCGCGCCCTCGTACTTTCGATTTGGCACTGACTGAGCCGATGTCCAGCTGACTGTGCAGCCGGGTGGCAGGCTGGTTGGCCAACAGGTGCAGCGGATAGTCGGCCGCGCGAGCACCGCCGAGCCACTCGGACGGCTCGAACCATGTCGGGTGACCCGCGCAGTCGTCGTAGCCGAACGAATCGATGTCTTCGGAGAAGATCTCGATGCGCCCGCTCGGGGTGTTCAGCCGGTGCGTCGTCGGGTCGGCGCGGAAGTCGGCGAGCAGGGTCAGCCCGTTCTCGGTCGGCAGCCGCAGTCGCCCCATCGCCCAGAACTCGTCGAACGCCGGTACCGCGAAATCCAATCCCGCGGCCCACTTGTCGTACATGTGCGCGAGCCACTGTCGCGCGCTGCGCCCCTCGGTGAACTGGGCCCCGAAGCCGAGCGTGTCCGCCAATGCCGCAAACGTGGTGTAGTCGTCCCTGGACTGCGCATACGGTTCGACCAGTTTGGGCATGGCCATCAGCACCGGGTCGGTGCGGGATCCGGAGTAGTCGTCGCGCTCGTAGGGCGTGGTGGACGGGAGCACGATGTCGGCGTGTTTGGCCATCGCCGTCCAGTACGGGTCGTGCACCACGACGGTGTCGACGCGGCCGAGCGCACGCCGCAGCCGCGCAATGTTCTGGTGATGGTGAAACGGGTTGCCTCCCGCCCAGTACACCAGCCTGATGTCGGGATAGGTCAGCCGACGGCCGTTGTAGTCGAACTGTTCACCGGGACGAAGGAGCATGTCGCTGACCGCCGCGACGGGGATGAAGGTCTGCACCGGATTGGGTCCCTGCGGCAGAGCAGGCAGCCGGAAGCGAAGAGGCGGTAGCCCAGGCTCGTTCATGGAGCCGTAGCCGTGCCCGAAACCCCCTCCAGGAAGGCCGATCTGGCCGAGCATCGCGGCCAGCGTCAGTCCCATCCACGGCGCCTGCTCGCCGTGCCGGACCCGTTGCAGCGACCAGCTGACGGTGACGATCGTGCGGTGCGCCGCCATCCTTCGCGCCAGTGTGGCGAGGCTGTCGGCGGGCAGCCCGCAGATCTGTGATGCCCACTGCGGCGACTTCGGTACGCCGTCGTCGAGGCCGAGCAGGTAGCGCTCGAAACGCTCGTAGCCCGTGCAGTAGGTGCTCAGGAACTCCCGGTCGGCCAGGGACTCGGTGGCCAGCACGTAACCCAGCGCCAGCATGATGGCGACGTCGGTGCCCGGCACCGGCGCATGCCATTCGCAGTCGCCATCGACGTCGTCGCGCAGCGGCGAGAACGACACGATGCGGCCACCACGCGCGCGGAACCGTCGCAGCGCCGCGCGGGCGGGGTGGCCGGTGGTGCCACCGTGGTTGGTGCCGGTGTTCTTCAGCGCCAGGCCGCCGAAACAGACGAGCAGGTCGGTGTGTTCGACGATGACGTCCCAGGCGGTGGACCGCTTGAACAGGTCGTCGTGGGTGCCGAGCACGCGCGGCATGATGACGCCGGTCGCACCAAGGCTGTATGAATGCCGCGAAAACGTATATCCGCCAAGGAGTTTGAGAAATCGATGCACCTGGCTCTGCGCGTGGTGAAACCTTCCCGCGCTGGCCCAGCCGTATGAGCCGCCGTAGATCGCCTGATTGCCGTGGGAGTCGACGACTCGCCGTAACTCGCCGGCGAGAAGTTCGGTGAGCTCGTCCCACGACACCGCGACGAACTCGTCGGCGCCGCGCCTCGCAGTGGGACCAGGCCCGTCCCGCAGCCAGCCGCGCCGAACCGCCGGGGTGGCGATCCTGGCGCGATGCCGGATGGCGCCCGGCAGGTTGCCGAGCAGCGGAGAGGGATCGGTGTCGCCCTCGAGCGGGGTGACGGACGCGATGTCGCCCGACTCGATATCCGCCGAGAACCCGCCCCAATGCGCGAGGCTGGTGGGGGCGTGGGTCATGCCGCGACTCCTCCTCAGTCGTGCGTCGCTCGTCGCCGTTCAGGCAGGTCTTTCCCGAAGTTTATTGGCTGTCCGGGAGCTGCTGGCGTGGGCGCCACTCGACCGCCGACCAACCATCCGGTTGGCTGGGGTACGGTGACCGGTAACAGCCCGTACCAATTCATGGAGGTCACCATGGGCAGCGTCGTCAAATACGACCGCACCCTTTTCGAGGCCGAGCACGATCTGTTCCGCGAGTCGTATCGCGCGTTCCTGGAGCGCCACGTCGCGCCGTATCACGAGCAGTGGGAGCGCGACAAGATCGTCGACCGCGGCGTCTGGCTGGAGGCAGGCAAGCAGGGCTTTCTCGGGATGGCCGTGCCCGAGGAGTACGGCGGCGGTGGCAACCCTGACTTCCGCTACAACGTGATCGTCACCGAGGAGACCACCGCCGGCCGGTACAGCGGCATCGGATTCGGCCTGCACAACGACGTCGTCGCGCCGTACCTGCTGCGACTGGCCACCGACGAGCAGAAGGCCCGCTGGCTGCCGAAGTTCTGCAGCGGCGAAATCATCACCGCGATCGCGATGACCGAGCCGGGGACCGGTAGCGACCTGCAGGGCATCAAGACCCGCGCCGTCAAAGAGGGCGACCACTACATCCTCAACGGCGCAAAGACGTTCATCACCAACGGCATCAACGCCGACCTGGTGATCGTGGTGGCGTGCACTGACCCTGACAAGGGCGCAATGGGCTTCTCACTCCTTGTCGTCGAGCGCGGCATGGAAGGATTCGACCGCGGCCGCAAACTCGACAAGATCGGCCTCGACGCGCAGGACACCGCGGAGCTGTCGTTCACCGACGTCAAGGTGCCCGCCGAGAATCTGCTCGGCGAGGAGGGCCAGGGCTTCATCTACCTCATGCAGAACCTGCCGCAGGAGCGCATCGGCATCGCGGTGATGGCCGCCACCGCCATGGAGGCCGTGCTCGAGGACACGCTGCAATACACCAAGGAGCGCAAGGCTTTTGGCCGACCGATCGGCAGCCAGCAGAATAGTCGCTTCCTTCTGGCCGAACTCGCGACCGAAGCCACCGTCGTGCGAATCATGGTCGACGAATTCATCAAACTGCATCTCGACGAAAAGTTGACCGCAGAGCAGGCGGCGATGGCGAAGTGGTATTCCACCGAAAAGCAGGTCCACCTCATCGACCGCTGCCTGCAATTGCACGGTGGCTACGGCTACATGCGTGAATATCCGGTAGCCAGGGCATATCTCGACTCGCGCGTGCAAACAATCTACGGCGGCACGACGGAGATCATGAAAGAGATCATCGGCCGCAGCATGGGCGTTTAGCGGCCCATGCCATGACTGCAGCATGGGCGTTTAGCGGCCCATGCCATGACTGCAGCATGGGCGTTTAGCGGCCCATGCCATGACTGCAGCATGGGCGTTTAGCCGAGGCTAAACCTCGGCCATCCGCCGCACGCCGGGTATTTTCTCCTCCAACGTCGGCGATGTTCCTTGGTAATCGACGTCTGCTGACGCAGAGTTGACGGACGCGATAATCACCGATGAAATCGCGGTCGATGGCGGGAGGGTTGATGAAGGGGCAGCGCAGCGCTCGCCGGACACGGTGGAGGCGGCTTGCCGTTGGGTTGCTGTCCGCTGCTGCGCTCGTGCTTGCGGCACCCAACGCGTCGGCCACTCCCCAGGACGACGCCGATGCCGCGATCACCGCTGCATGGCAGGCGGCAGGTGGCGACACCGGCCCTCTCGGGCCCAAGGACGGCGGGGTGTACCCGGCCGGTGACGGTTTCGGCCAGAACTTTCCCGGCGGCAAGATCTTCTTCACCCCCGCCACCGGTGCCCACGTCATGACGGGCGCAATCCTTGACAAGTTCATGTCGCTGGGCGGCCCCGCCGACAGCGACCTCGGCTTCCCGACCATCGACGAGGGGCCGGGCAAGGCACCCGACAGCCGCAACACCACATTCAGCGCGCCCGACAACCCGGTCATCTTCTGGACGCCCGACACCGGCGCGCGGGTCGTACGCGGACCGATCAACGCCGCATGGGACAAGCTCGGCGGCTCGGCAGGGCAACTGGGTGTGCCCAGCGACGACGAGACGTACCGCGGCAACCTGGTCACTCAGAAATTCACCGGCGGCGAGGTGACCTACGACAGGAAGGCCAAGACCTTCACCACGGACCCGCCCGAACTCGCAGACCAGTTGGCCGATCTACAAATCGCGGACGACCCGACGTCGGCGATCAACGCTGCGCGCCGGGCCGCAGGGGGACCACTGGGCCCGCTGGGTGCCGCGCAGGGCCAGCCCTACAAGGTCGGTGCCGACGGCCTCGGTCAGGACTTCGCGGGCGGCAAGATCTTCTACAGCCCGGCGACCGGAGCCAGCGTCGTCACCGGACAGGTGCTGGCCAAGTACGAAAGTGTCGGCGGCCCTCAAGGTGACCTGGGCCTGCCCACGTCCAACGAGCAGGACGGCGGCCTGCCCAACAGCAGGATGAGCACGTTCTCGGCCAAAGATCAGCCGGTCATCTTCTGGACTCCCGACTACGGAGCCGTCATCGTCCGCGGCGCGATGAACGCCGCATGGCAGAAATTGGGCGGTGCGACGGGCCCACTGGGTGCGCCCATGGCCGACGAAACCGGCAGCGGCAACGTGACAACCCAGCGGTTCACCGGCGGTGTGGTGTCGTGGGATCGCGCCAAGGACACGTTCAGCACCGAACCCGCCAACTTGGCCCCGCAGCTCGCCGGCCTGCAAGTCCCCGGGCTGGATACGCCCAAAGCGCCGCCTCCCTCGAATAACCAGGCCTCGAACGGTAAAGGCAGGAACTGGTTCGGGTGGAGTTGGTGGTGGCTGCTGGCGATCATCCCGGTGCTGGTGTTGCTCGGGCTGGTGGCTTTCGCCGCGATGCGGAACCGGCGCGGGCACGATGACGAGACCTTCGGCAGCGGCGAAGTCGGCGAATTCGCCCCGCACGACGACCACTCAGGGGAGCTGTTCAGCGCGCGCTACGCCCAGCCCGGGCTGGGGTCGCCGCCGGCGGAGCGCGAGTACCACGAGGCGACTGCCAACCCGTGGGGAGCGCCGCCCGCGGCCGAGTCAGCTCCGACCGACGAGGCCGATACCACTCGGGAGACCGCGGCGGCCCCGGAATTCGTTGCGGCGCAAGCGGATCAGGACGATCCGGACAAAGTCGACACCACCCCGACGCAGGTGCCGACGTCGGCTCAACGGGATCCACTCACCGATACCGGGCGCCATGCGCGGATCGAGGTCGACGAGCCGTCCCCCAACGGCACCGCGCTGCACCTGCCGCTTGACGATCCGGGCGAGGCTCCTGACGGCTATCCGATCAAAGCCGACACCAAATCCGGGTTGTACTGGGTGCCGGGCAGCACCCTCTACGACGAGGCGCAGGCCGAAATCTGGTTCGCCAGTGAAGAACTGGCTCGGACGAACGGCTTCGTCCGAGCCAACTAGTCCCGTTATATCTTGCGGATGACAGTGACGACTTTGCCCAGCACGGCCGCGTCGTTGCCGGGGATCGGGTCGAAGGCCGGGTTGTGCGGCATCAGCCACACCTGACCTCGGGTGCGCTTGAACGTCTTCACCGTCGCCTCGCCGTCGATCATCGCCGCGACGATGTCCCCGTTGTCGGCCACGTTCTGTTGGCGCACGACCACCCAGTCGCCGTCGCAGATGGCCGCGTCGACCATCGAGTCGCCCACCACCTTCAGGAGGAACAGCGACCCCTCGCCGACGAGTTCGCGGGGTAGCGGGAACACGTCCTCGACGGCCTCCTCGGCCAGGATCGGTCCGCCGGCCGCGATGCGGCCGAGCACCGGAACGAAGGTGGGCTCCGGCAGCGCGTCCGAACCGCCGACGTCGGTGGCGACGATCGGGGTGACGCTGTCGTCTGCGCCACGCACATCGACGGCCCTCGGCCTGTTGGGGTCGCGTCGCAGATAGCCCTTGCGCTCCAGGGTGCGCAGTTGGTGCGCCACCGACGAGGTGGATGTCAGGCCGACGGCATCGCCGATCTCCCTGATGCTCGGCGGGTAACCGCGACTGGTCACCGATGCGCGAATGACCTCGAGGATGGTGCGCTGACGCTCGGTCAGGCCCGTGTCGAGGCCTCGGCGTCCGCATGTGCTTTCCGTGCCGTCCGAAGTGCCCGTTTCGTCACCCATGGCGCCGAATGTAGTCCGTGGGAAGCCGAGAATCAAACATGTGTTCGACGCGTGTCGCGGTTCGCTGCAGGTCCCGCCCGCGGCCGTCCAGATTTGTCGGTGCCCTGTCCTATCGTTTGGCAACAGTTCGATCACACGTTCTACAAATCGAACACATGAGCGAGTATGTTCGAACACAAGAGCGAAAGAGCCGGAGCGGAAGGCAGGCAGATGACCGTCCTCGATACCCGAGATATGCAGGCAGATTCGGCGTCCAGGCCGCTGGCCCGGCCCGGTTACCGGGCGGCCACCACGCGGCGTCGGCCATGCTCGAAGCGCCCGGCCACTGCCCCGATGCGCTACCGCGGTACCGGTGTCATGATCTCGCGCGCGTCGCACCGTAGGCGGCCCATCACCCCCGCAACCACGGTGTTCCTCGCGCTGATCGCTGCGGGGATCACGGTGTGGCTCGGTCTGGTGGCCCAATTCGGCGGCGTCTCAGGCGGCGATGCGCCGGTGCCTGCCCGGCTGGCCGTGGTCCAGGTGCAGACGGGGGAGACCCTTCAGCAGGTAGCCCACCGGGTCGCCCCCGACGCGCCGGTCGCCCAGGTGGTCGATCGCATCCGCGAACTGAACCAGTTGGACTCGGTGGCGCTCGACGCCGGCCAGACCCTCATCGCACCTATCGCGTGACCGCGGATCACCGGGGCGAAAGGTTCTGCCGCTCAACGTCTTCGGTAGACGCAACGACGGCGGGCGGCCGAATCACGCCGCTGTGGGGTCCCCGCATCGACACGCAGGTACGCTCGAAGAGGTTCGAGGTAGCTGTTTGTCGTCGCGGCGAAGGAGCGGTGATGCACTGTCCGTTCTGCCGCCATCCCGATTCCCGGGTGGTGGATTCCCGCGAGACCGATGAAGGTCAGGCCATCCGGCGGCGTAGGTCATGCCCGGAGTGCGGCAGGCGATTCACCACTGTAGAGACCGCGGTGCTGGCGGTCGTCAAGCGCAGCGGCGTCACGGAGCCGTTCAGCCGGGAGAAGGTGGTGCGCGGTGTGCGCCGCGCATGCCAGGGCCGCCAGGTCGCCGACGACGCGCTGAACCTGCTAGCTCAGCAGGTGGAGGACGCGGTCAGGGCCACCGGTTCGCCGGAGGTGCAGAGCCACGAGGTCGGGTTGGCGATCCTCGGTCCGCTGCGGGAACTCGACGAAGTCGCCTACCTGCGGTTCGCCTCGGTGTACCGGTCTTTCGAGTCGGCAGAAGATTTCGAGCGGGAGATCGAGGCGCTGCGCGCGGCGCGCACGCTGCCCGCCAAGAGCTGAAGCCCGTCAGTCGATCTGCTTGACGCCGTCGTCCACGACGCGGCCTGCGATCCGCACCCAGCCTTCTGGGCTCCACTTCGTTTCGATCACCGAGCCCTTGCCCTGCAGAATGTTGAGATCGCGGCTGAGGTAGTCGGTGATCCGCACTGCCGCCGCCCCGGTGGCTTCGTCCTCGGGTACCCCCAGATTTGCGGCGAACATCCGCGACCGGATCGCGCCGCGGTCGCGGTCGATCCACGTCCAAAGATAGTTCTGGATGTCGTCCGGATAATCGTCCGGGTCGGCGGCGAACAGTTCGTCGGTCGAGTCGAGGTCATAGATCGCGAATTCCGGGGCCCACTCCGACCGGGCGCTGACCGCGGTCAGGTCACCTTCGTGTGTCACCTGCACGATCCCGGCCGGCACCCGCAGCGTGTGCACCGGGGTGCCTCGGTCGCGCAGCCACCATGAGGCGCCAACGGTCGGATGCCCGGCGAACGGCAACTCCGTGGCGGGTGTGTAGATGCGTGCCTGGGCGGAGGTTGCGCCTGCGCTCGGCACATCGATGAATATCGTTTCGCTGTAACCCAATTCGGCGGCGATCCGCTGCCGCTCCTCGGGTGCGGCCTGGCTGGCGTCCACGACGCCGAGTGGGTTACCGAAGTTGCCGTCCTGGTCGGTGAAAACGCGCAGCACTGTCACGTCGATGGGCATAAAGCCGATGCTACGTGGCGTCGATCAGGTGGCGCTGCGCTCGTCGGCGCCCATTGCGTCGAGCACGGCCACTCGGGTGTCGACCGGCCCGGAGATGGCAACTTCGCTGATGCCCGCCCGCAGCAGGCCGCGCAGGTAGTCCTGGTCGTACACCGCCGGATCGGTGGAATCGATGAATTTCTCGACGACTTCGACGAAACGGTCGGGATCGTCATGAAACGGGAAATGCCCGGAGCCCTCGAAGACCTCCAGCTGTGAGCCCGGCATCGCCGCGTGCGCCATATGGGCGTGGCTCACCGGGATCACCGAATCACGGCTGCCCCAAATCAGTTGCACGGGAACGGATTGGGTCAAATAACATCGGTCGAGCATGGTGACGACTTGGCCACGCCAGTCGACGACCGCGCGCAACGTGCGGGCAAACGCGGACGAGGCGGTCGGTTCCGGCAGATCCGCGAGAATGCGCAGCACGTTCGGCAGGTCCAGGCCAAGGCCGGTGGACCCGAGGATGCCACCGGCGACGCGGCCTGTCAGCTGCAATGCGGGCAGTACCAACGGAAGGCGCAGCAACGCCAGCGCCTCGCTGGCCATCGGCAGCGACGCAAACCGCAGCGCGATGTTGACGTCCTTTGTCACGCCGCCGGCGCCGACGAGGATCAATCGGTCAACCAATTGCGGGAACTGGTAAGCGAATTGCATTGCTACGCCGCCGCCGAGCGAATGCCCGATCACGGTGACATTGTCGATGTCGAGAACAGACAACAGGTCGCGCATGCCGTTCGCGTAGGCGGCCACCGAGTAGTCGGCGCGCGGCTTGTCGGACTTACCGTGGCCGAGCAGGTCGGGCGCGATGACCGTGAACCGCTGCGCGAGTTTGGTTTGCACCGTGCTCCACGTGGTGGAGTTGTCGCCGATGCCGTGGATCAGCAGGATGGCCGGACCGGAGCCTGCTACCCGGAACGCGCGCCGGTATCCGTGGATGGTGCGGAACTGCAGCGACGGCGTCAGTTCCCGCACCGAGCGCAGGTTGGCCTTCCGTGCGGTCATTGCGACAACTTAGCCAACGTTCCTGGAGCTCGCTATTTGGAGTCGTCGTCGTTCCGTTTGTCCGCCTGCTGGGCCAGGAACCGCTCGAACTCGGCACCCAGTTCCTCTCCGCTGGGCAACTCCTCATCGCGCGCCAGCAGCGAACGGTTCTCCTGGGCCGCGACGAACGCGTCGTATTGGCGCTCCAACGCCTCCACCACCTGCGCGACTTCGGTGCTGGCCTCGACCTGCTCGTTGATCTTGGTGTGCACTTCGGCGGCCGCCTGCGCCAAACCCGCCAGCGGGATCTGCAGCGAGCCGCTCTTGGCAACCTCGGCCAACAGCGCCTCGGCCGCCGACGGATAGTCCGTCTGCGCCAGGTAGTGGGGCACGTGCACGGTGAAGCCGACGACCTCGTGACCGTGCTGGGCCATCCGGAACTCCAGCAGGTTGGACACGCTGCCCGGGACCTGGACCTCGCCGACCCACGGTGTGTGCTCGGAGATCAGCTCCTTGTCGTTCGAGTGCGGGGTCATCGTGATCGGACGGGTGTGCGGTACCGCCATCGGGATGGTGCCGAGCCCGATGACGCGCCGAACGCCCAGCCGCTCGGCCAGCAGCCGCACGGCGGTGATGAACCGCTCCCAGCGCAGGTCCGGCTCCATGCCCGCGAGCAACAGGAACGGCGTGCCAACGCTGTCATGCAGCGCATACAGATTGAGTTCGGGCTCCTCGTATGCCGTGAAGTGGTCGGTCTTGAACGTCATCAGCGGTCGCCGCGACCGGTAGTCCAGCAGTTCGTCGATGGCGAATGAGGCGACCAACTCGGTGTCGAGGTTGTTCTTCAAATACTGCGCCGCCAGCCGGATCGCGTGCCCGGCGTCCGAAAAGCCCTCGAGCGCATGGATCATCACCGGTCCGCTGCCGTCCGGCGACGACAGCTGCGGCGCGGGAAACTCCAGCTCGTACATCCCGGTCTGCTCGGGCTGGTAGTGCTGTTCTGGTCGATCGGCGTTCTCAGCCATTGCTCCTCCTGCCCCTAGTGTCGCGCATTTCGCCGTGGATGCGATTGCCACCCTCGCATTGTTCGAACACAACCGCACCGATCTCGCATTCCGGCGGGGGTGCCCGCGACGGCACCGCATCAATCGGTTGTTGCGAAAAGTTTGCCGTCCGCGCCGTACCGCAGATCACCCGGATGCGCGCCGCCTGCATCGGGCAAGATCGATGGTCATGCGCTTCTCCGCCGCACGCCGGGCCACGCAGGTGACGGGGCTGTTGGTGTTGCTGGCCGCGGCATGTACCAAACAGCCGACGGTTGCCGACCCGGCGACAGCTGCGACCAGCCAGCCTTCGGTTGCGGGCGCCGAGGCGCCACCCACGGCGGCGCCGGTGCCGCCAGATCCAAGGGTGGGCGCGGTGTTCTTGGGCGCGGGAGAACTACACACCTGCACCGGCGGCGTGCTCGACTCGACCGCAGGCGATCTCATCATCACCGCCGCTCACTGCATGGCTGAGGGTACCGACACGACGTTCGTGGCCGGTTTGAAGGACTCCGCCGCGCCGGCGGCCATTTGGCATGTCGACGCGGTCTACCTCGATCCGCGCTGGGTGCAGAACCAGGACCCGATGGCCGATTTCGCCATCGCCCGGGTCAGCCGTGACGCGGGCGGATCGGTGGAGGCACAGGCCGGCGGTGGTCTGCAGTTGGGCGCGGCCCCGAAGCCAGGCACGCAAGTCAGCGTCAGCGGCTACGGGATGGGGGTCGGTGGCGGCCCAGTCGGCTGTCAAACAACGACCGCGCCCGACACCAACGGTTTTCCGTCGGTGGACTGCGCTCAGTTGGTCGACGGCCTTTCGGGTGCGCCGTGGATCGAGGGATCATCGGTCATCGGCGTGATCGGTGGGCTCAACGGGGGCGGTTGCGCAGACGAAAGCATCTCGTACTCACCGCCTTTCGGCGATGCTGTCAAGCAGCTTCTTGCCCGCGCCGAGGCGGGTGGGCCTGCGGACGCGGCGCCGACGGCGTTCGCGGACGACTGCGACTAGCTCCTGAATTGGTTCAGCGCGCGCAGTTTGTTCATCACGTCAAGTGCGGCAACCTTGTACGCCTCGGAGAATGTCGGGTAGTTGAACACCGCGTCGACGAGATATTCGACAGTGCCGCCGCAGCCCATGACCGCCTGGCCGATGTGTACCAGCTCGGTGGCGCTGGTACCGAAGATGTGCACTCCCAACAGCTTCAGGTCCTCGGTGGACACCAGCAGCTTCAGCATGCCGTACGAGTCGCCCGCGATCTGGCCGCGGGCGAGTTCTCGATACCGAGACACCCCGACCTCGTAAGGGATTGAGTCCTTGGTCAGCTCGACCTCGGTGGCCCCGACGTACGACACCTCGGGAATGGAGTAGATGCCGATGGGCTGGATTTCGGTTATGCCCGCGGTGGGTTCACCGAACGCGTGGTAGGCGGCCAGTCGACCTTGTTCCATCGACGTCGCGGCCAACGCGGGGAAGCCGATCACATCGCCGACGGCGTAGATGTGGTCGACCTTCGTCTGGAATTGGTCGTCGACGAAAATGCGCCCGCGGGAATCGGTTTCGAGGCCGGCGTTGGACAGGTCGAGGTGATCGGTCTGACCTTGGCGGCCAGCGGAATACATCACCGTCTCGGCAGGGATCTGCTTGCCACTGGCCAGCGTGGTCACTGTGCCCGCCGCCCCGACGTCGACCGCGGTCACCTCTTCGCCGAACCGGAATGTGACCGCGAGGTCGCGCAGGTGGAACTTCAGCGCCTCCACGATCTCGGGATCACAGAAGTCCAGCATGCTGTCGCGCTTCTCGACGACGGTGACCTTGGTGCCCAACGCGGCGAACATCGACGCGTACTCGATGCCGATTACCCCCGCGCCGACCACCACCATCGTGGCGGGCAGTGACTTCAGATCGAGGATCCCGTCCGAGTCGAGCACCCGCTCCTCATCGAACTCGACGCCGGTCGGACGAGCCGGCTTGGTGCCCGTCGCGATCACGATGTAATCGCCGGTGACTGTGGTGCGCTCGCCCCGGGTGGGTTCCTCGACCAGCACTGTGTGCGCGTCGACGAACCGGCCGTGGCCCTGGATCAGGTCGATCCGGTTGCGCATCAACTGCGACCGCACCACGTCCTGCTCCTTGCCGATGACGTGTTGGGTGCGGGCCAACAGGTCGGCGGGGGTGATCTTCTCCTTCACGCGGTAGCTGGCGCCGTACAGTTCGCGCTGGCTCATGCCGGTGAGGTAGACGACCGCCTCGCGCAGGGTCTTGGATGGGATGGTTCCGGTGTTCACGCAAACACCGCCGAGCATCCGGCCGCGCTCAACGACCGCCACCGACTTGCCGAGCTTTGCCGCCGCGATCGCGGCTTTCTGGCCGCCAGGGCCCGAACCGATGACGACGAGGTCGTACTCAACCATGGAACCCATGGCAAAAGGTCTACGCCGCTTGCGGCCAGTTCGCACGCTGACGGGCATCAACGGTTGGTGAATATTTGTCTGTTGCACCAGCGCGCCGGTTTTCCCCAGACCCGAATTCGTCCACAGGCCCCCCCAAAAAGTAATTTCTGCGCGCAACCGCGACACCGCCGCTTGGCAGCTTTGCGTCATGACGACATCGCAATCACCCGACTTCCACCTCAACCGGCCCGGCGTTTTGATCGCCGCGTTGCCCGCCGTGCTCGGCTTCGTGCCGGAGAAATCCCTCGTGCTCGTGACAGTCGACCGCGGCGAGATGGGATGTGTTATGCGCGTTGATCTTTCAGACGAACTGCCAGACTCGTTGGCACACATCGCCGAGGTCGCTGCGGCGGCCAAACCCGACGCGGCCATCGCGGTGATCATCGACGAGAACGGTGTGAACTGCCGGTTGTGCAGCGACGAGTACCGCGAACTGGCCGGCGACCTCGCGACCGCACTGGCCGAACAGGGTGTCGAACTGCTGGCGGCCCATATCGTCGGCAAGGTCGCGGCAGGCGCGCGCTGGCACTGTGCCGACGGTTGCGGCAACGCAGGCACCGTCGAAGACCCGTCGGCGTCGCCGCTGGCGGTGGCGGCTGTGCTCGACGGGCGCAGGCTGTACGGCCGACGAGCCGAACTGCAGGACGTGATCGCGATCGCCGACCGCGTCCGGACACAGACTCTCGCCGAAGTCATCGACGCGCGCGCACCGGCGTCGGCGGAGCGGCCCAGACAGGCGGCGCGCGCGGACGTCGAGGCGACTATCGCAGCGGCAGCGCGGGTGGCCGACGGCGCCGCACTCGACGACCACGCACTGGCTCGGCTGGCGTGGGCGCTGACTGACCTGCGGGTGCGAGACACCCTCTACGCGCTGGCGATCGGCCAGAACGCCGACCAGGCCGAGGAGTTGTGGGCGCTGTTGTCACGCACCCTTCCGGAACCCTGGCGGGTCGAGGCCCTGGTGCTGCTGGCTTTTTCGGCCTACGCACGCGGCGACGGACCGTTGGCCGGCGTGTCACTGGAGGCCGCGCTGCGCGCCGACCCGGCCCATCGGATGGCAGGCATGCTCGACACCGCGTTGCAGTCGGGGCTGCGGCCGGAGAAGATCCGCAATCTCGCGCTCACCGGGTACCGGCTGGCGGACCAGTTGGGCGTGGCGCTGCCGCCGGTGCGGGCGCCCGGCAGTCGTGCCGGATGAGCCTGAAATCAGACCTTTTCGACCTTCACGGCATGCGCCATTTGATGAGGGAGTTCGACCTGCTCGTGGCCGGGGATCACGATCAGCACGCCGCCCTGGTCGTTGGCCTCGACGGTCACCCTGGCATTCGGCACCACACCGGCGTCCTTGAGCCGGGAGATCAATTCCGTATCGCCCTGGACGTGTTCGGTGAGCTGTCGCACCACGACCGCGACGGGCATCCCCGACGGCAGTTCGGTCAGCCGCACCAGGTTGATCTGGTCGCCGCCCAAGTCGTCGACGCCGAGCTCGGACAGACCGGGGATGGGATTGCCGAACGGCGAGGTGGTCGGGTTGTTGAGCACCTGCACCAGCCGACGCTCGACGTCCTCACTCATCACGTGCTCCCACCGGCAGGCCTCGGCGTGCACCTCTTCCCACGGCAGCCCGATCACGTCGACCAACAGCCGCTCGGCGAGGCGATGCTTGCGCATGACGGAGATCGCCAACGCCCGGCCCTTTTCCGTCAGCTCCAGGTGGCGGTCACCTGCGACGTGCAGCAGCCCGTCACGCTCCATCCGCGACACGGTCTGGCTGACGGTCGGACCGCTCTGCTCCAGACGCTCCGCGATGCGGGCACGCAGCGGCACCACGCCCTCTTCTTCGAGGTCGTAGATGGTCCGCAAATACATCTCGGTGGTATCGACAAGATCGTTCATTAGGCAACCCTCCGTCATGCCAGAGTCTACCGGTCAAGCTGGGAAAACTGGGCCCCACACGGCGACGATCCCGCCGGCGGGGGGACCGGCGGGCTCGTTCGTCTGGTAGCTAGCTTGCGTATGACCGAAGCCGGTCGGCACGCTCGCCGTTGCGCAGCTTGGCCATCACCTCGCGCTCGATCTGGCGGACCCGTTCGCGGGACAGCCCGAACAACTTGCCGATCTGGTCGAGGGTGCGCGGTTGGCCGTCGTCGAGGCCGAACCGCAACCGGATCACCTGCTGCTCACGCTCGTCGAGCGTCGCCAGCACGTGGCGGATGTCGGTGTGCAGCAACTCGGAGATCACGGCGTTCTCAGCCGACATCGCCTCGGCGTCCTCGATGAAGTCGCCCAGCGGGGCCTCTTCATCGCTGCCGACGGGCATGTCCAGGCTTACCGGGTCCCGGCTGTGCTCCAGCAGGTCGGCGATTTTCTCGGCGGGGATCCCGGACTCGGCGGCGAGTTCCTCATCGGTGGCCTCGCGGCCGAGGTTCTGGTGCATCTCGCGCTTGATCCGTGCGAGTTTGTTGACCTGCTCCACGAGGTGGACTGGTAGCCGAATGGTCCTGCTCTGGTCGGCCATGCCGCGGGTGATGGCCTGACGAATCCACCACGTGGCGTACGTCGAGAACTTGAATCCCTTGGTGTAGTCGAACTTCTCCATCGCGCGGATCAGACCGAGGTTGCCCTCCTGGATCAGATCCAGCAACGGCATCCCGCGCCCGGTGTAGCGCTTCGCCAGCGACACCACCAGCCGGAGATTGGCCTCCAACAAATGCCGACGGGCGGCCTCGCCGTCGCGCACGACGGCGGCAAGATCACGTTTGCGGTTGTCGCCCAAGCGCTTCCGCGTATCGAGCAGATGCTGCGCGTAAAGGCCTGCCTCGATGCGCTTTGCGAGCTCGACCTCGTCAGCGGCATTCAGCAGGGCCGTTTTGCCGATGCCGTTCAAGTACACGCGCACGAGGTCAGCGGCCGGACTTTGGGCGTCCAGGTCGGAGTCGACGCGGGTAGTGGTGGCATTTGCCATGACGGCCTCCTGATCGGGTCGATCTGTCATGAGCTACAACGCCCACGTGCCGCTAAGAGTTCCCACCCCACTCCGGGATCACACGTTCTGATCTGCGGTTTTTCCCGCTCGACCTGAGAATGTCCTTAGAAAAGAGACAGAAGCGTCTCAGCTGGGCACATCGCGCGGCGGATCGACGTCGTCCGGTTGCGGCGTCGGGTGTGCGCCCGGTTCGAGGGCGGGCCGTTCAGCCGTCGGGAACAGCGGTATCCGACGTTGCGCGTCGTAGCGCCGCGGTTCCTCGGCTCGCCGGGGCGGCCGGTCGTTGGCGATCAGCACGGCCATCCACGGCAGCGGCACGGATATCAGAAGGATCGCCAGCGAGATCAGCCCGTTGTGCCAGATGCCGTATGCCACGGCGGCCAGGATCAGGGCGGGCACCCGCCAGAACATCAGGGTCAGATACTTGCGCACTCGTTCGCGGTGCTGGACTTCGTAGGAGGGCGCGGCGCGAGTGATCAGGACAGGCCTGCCATCGTCGTCGAAACTCAGCTCGGGGCCGTGTTTCATATCCACCACTGTTCCACACTTGTCGTTGGCTGTACGCCTCGGATTCCCGATAGGCAGAATGGACGACATGCGAACCCAGACGATCGAGCGCACGGACACCGACGAACGCGTCGACGATGGCACCGATAGCGATACCCCGAAGTACTTCCACTATGTGAAGAAGGACAAGATCGCCGAGAGCGCCGTCATGGGTACGCATGTCGTCGCGTTGTGCGGCGAGGTGTTTCCCGTGACGCGTGCCGCCAAGCCCGGTTCGCCGGTGTGCCCGGAGTGCAAGCGGATCTACGAGAAGCTCAAGAAGTAGTGTCGCCGTCGGCCGTCGAGGCCGCCGGTTGGGTGGTTGCGGCGCCGTTGCCGTTCAGCGACTCGGCCTTCTCTTCGAGCCACCCCCGCAGCCGTCTGGCATGCGTGACGGGCGCAGGCCACTCCTCCTGGATGGCGGCATTCAACTCGGCGCCGGTCATGATCGCGAAGCCGAGGAAGAACGCGAACAGCAGGAACGCGATCGGCGTCGCAAGCGCGCCGTAGGTGTAGCCGGTGCTGGTGATCCACGTCAGATACACCCGCAGCCCGAACGTCGCGATCAAGAACACCAGCGTGGCAAGGACCGATCCGATGAAAAGCCGGTGTGATGGCAGCGGTTTCGGCAGCGACACCCGGTAGAGGATGTTCACCGCCAACACCAGGCCGACGAACAGCACCGGGTAATAGCCGTATGCCAGCGCGTTGTCCCAGCTGTCGGGAAGGTACGCGGCGACCTTGCGCGGGCCCAACGCCAGCAGAGGGGCCGCGACGACCGCTCCGATGAGCATCACCACATACAGGCCGAGCGCGTAGAACCGCTGACGCACCGGGTGCCGCAGCGGCGTCTGATCGTGCGCCTCGGTGATCGAGTCGACGAATGCGGATATCGCCGATGAGCCGGCCCACAGCGAGATGACGAACCCGAGAGAGACCACCTCGCCGCGAGCGCCCTTGACGATGTCGCGCACGGTCGGCGCGATGATCTCGTTGACGACGTTGGGCGAGAAGAACCGGCCCGCCGTGCTGATCAACTGTTCCTGGATCGTCGGCAATGTGTCAGGCCCGAACAGCGGCGCGATGTACGCCAGGCTTCCGAGCATCCCCAACAGCAGGGGAGGCAGCGACAGCGCACACCAGAACGCCGCTTGCGCGGATTCCGAAAAGATCGAGTCGTCCCAGCTTTTCGATAGCGTCCGCCGGACGATGTGCCAGATGTGATGGCGTGACGGCGGAACCGGCAGAGGCTGGGGCTGGTCGCTCATGACCAGTCCAGCATTGCCTATTCGGTGCTAGGGCTCCAGCGGGCTGACTTCGAGGACCGCGGCCAACTCGACCAGCTTGGCCTCGTGCTCGTTTGCGTGATGCTGGCAGAACAGCAACTCCGCTCCGGAAGGAAGCTTTGCGCGTACACGCGCGGCCGCCCCGCAGCGATCGCAGCGGTCAGCCCTGGTGAATTCGGGACTGGTGAGCGTTGCGTTCATGGCGACCTCCGTAATGCTTCGCGTACATCCACTGTCTCAGACGTTTTCGGTTCCGGCCTTGTTCCCCGAACGTTTACGGGTGTGTCGTGTCTCACGCTTGCGTCGATTTGCAGCGGGTGCAGGCTGGCGGTATGCATCACGCGTCCGGCGTCCTGGTTCACCTTTGCAGCAACGATGAGTGGAAGGCCGCGCAGCAGGGAGGCGCACTTCGTCCCGAGTCGCTAGAAACGGTCGGCTTTGTCCATTTGTCGACGCCTGAGCAGGTGCACCTGCCAGCCAACCGGCTCTACGCCGGTCGCACCGACTTGGTGCTGTTGCGCATCGACCCTGCACGGCTGTCCTCTCCGGTTCGCTGGGAGCCTGGCGTTCCGACCGATCCCGATGGCGTGGTGTTCCCTCATCTGTACGGAGAATTACCCGTTCAGGCTGTGATAAACGTCACGACTTACCGACCGGACGAAACCGGCAGGTTTGGGACGCTAACGGGTTAGCCGTTCAGGTACGCGTCTGCTTCGATCTCGACCATGAGTTCCGGCGCGATCAGCGCGGAAACCTCGACCATGGTGGCGACTGGACGGATGTCGCCGAACACCTCGGCGTGCACCGCACCGACTTGCGCCCACAGCGAGATGTCGGTGACGTACATCCGCGTGCGCACCACGTCGGACAGTGATCCGCCGGCTTCGGTCAACGCAATTTCAATGCGCCGCAATGCTTCTCGTGTCTGGGCGGCGATATCCGGGCCCGCTCCCGTTGTGCCCGCCACGGCGATGTGCGGACCGGTCCGAACCGCGCGAGTACCCGACGAACGACTCGTATTCGGTGCCAGTGCTCACCGTGCGGCGCTGCAGCGTCATGCGTACAAAGTAGCGGCGCAGGCGGCGGGGGCAATAGGTTTACAGTTGTGCCGTTGACTGACAACTTAGACTGACCACTCGTGGGCATTCTGTTGGGCTTCGCGCCGTGGATCGTTTATTGGGTGCTTGTCGGCAACGTCCCGTTCACGGCGGCGGTGCTGGTCGCGCTTGCGGTCGCCGTGTTGTCGTTCGTCATCGGGCGGGTCAGGAAAGCGCCGGGTCGGACGCTCGAAATTGGCGCGGTCGCAACGTTTTTGGTCCTGACGGTGCTGACATTCACATTGAGTCAGTCCTTCATGGAGCGCTGGATGCAGCCGCTGAGCAATGCCGGGATCTTCTTGGTCGCGTTGATCAGCGCTCTCGCAGGCAGACCCTTCGTGCGTGAGATCGCCGAGGCCGATCAGCCGAAAGAGGTGATCGAGAGCGACGTCTTCCTCCGCATCACGTCGGTGCTGACGTGGATCTGGATCGCCGCATTCGCAGGCATGACGGTGTCGTCGGCGATCCCGCCCATCGTGCAGGGGGACGCGACGATTCTCGACACCAAGACACCGCTGTCGTTCGTCTGCTACTGGGTCATTCCGTTCTCCTTCCTCGGCTTGGCCGCGCTGGCATCGCGGGTGCTGCCGGAGAGGATGGCGCCGCCGCCTGAGGACGTCGTTCGTAAGACGACGTTCGTCGCGTTCGCCGAAGCCGAGATCGATCAGCTGATCTACCTTGCGACGGAACACGCCAACCGTGAGGTAGGCGCGGGCAAGGAGGCCTACGACATCCGGATCGGCAGCAAGGGTGTTCCGCTGGTTGGTGACGAGACCCGTGAGTCGTGGCCGTCGACCTACAAGGTGCGCGACAAGAAGCGCTGACCCAGGCGCGTCACAGACACGCCGGGCGACGGAATAATCCGCCGTGCGGCACCGTCGGAGGTCGTATGACTCGACCGATACGCATCGCAGCGCAGATCCCGCCGGCGGCGTCACCGAATTACTCTGCGTGGCGTGACGCCGTGCTGCGCGCCGAAGACCTTGGCGTCGACGCCATTTTCGGTTACGACCATTTCCTCGTTCCCGCGGTCACTGGGCGCGATGCGAATGGGCGTCCCATCACGGACCCGAACCCGCCCGTGCAGAACAACTTCGAAGCCTGGACCGCGCTGGCCTCGTGGGCGGAGTTCACCTCCCGCGCCGAACTCGGCCTGCTCGTCGGAGGCGCGGGATTCCGCAACCCCGACCTGGTCGCTGATATGGCGCGGACCGTCGATCACATCAGCGGCGGTCGCCTGATCCTTGGCATCGGCGCCGGTTGGTACGAACCCGATTACACCGAGTACGGCTACGACTACGGCACGGTGTCGTCGCGGCATGAATTGTTCATCGCCGCGCTCAAACGCATCGAAGACCGGCTGCCCAGCTTGGCGCCACCGCCGCTACGCAAGATCCCGGTGCTGATCGGCGGTGGCGGCGAGAAGAAAACCATCCCCGCTGCAGCGCGGTTCGCCGACATATGGCACACCAGCAGTGAACTCGATCTGTTCGTGCGCAAGAACGGCGTCCTCGCCGAACAGGCCGCGAAGATCGGCCGCGATGACGCTGAGATCGAACGTGCGGTGTCATGGGTCAGCGCCGACGCCGCAGACAGCTTCGCCGATGCCGGTGCCACCATGTTCACGGTGTCTGTCTTCGCATCGCCGAGCGGATACGACCTGGCAGAGCTCAAAGCGGCTCTGGCATGGCGTGATTCGCGCGGTTGATCAGACGGGGACGGCTTCGACGATCGATATCGGGTTGGCCGTTTGCACGACACGGTTGAGCCGGAAGCCGGCTCTTCCCAACAGGTTCTCCCACTCGGCGCGGGTACGCTCCCTGCCGCCGACCGCGACCAGCATCTCTAAATCGATCATCAGGCCGAGGTCTGACGAAGACCGTTCCGGCAGAACGCTTTCCAGTAGCAGCAGCTTACCGTCCGGCGGGATCGCGCTGCGCACGTTGGCCAGGATGGTCAGCGCGTCGTCGTCGCTCCAGTCGTGCAGGATCGCCTTCATCAGGTAGGCGTCGCCGCCTTCGGGCACAGAGTCGAAGAACGACCCGCCGATGACCTCGCATCGCGCGGCGACTCCGGCCTTGGTGAGTTCCTGGCCCGAGCCATCGACGACGGCGGGCAGGTCGTAGAGCACGCCGCGGGGCGTGGCCGCCTTCGCCAGGATCGTCGAGAGCAGCCTGCCATGGCCGCCGCCGACGTCGACGATCTTGCGAAAGCCGCTGAAGTCGTAGGCCGCCAACACGGCGTGAATCGCGAACTCGCTGCCCGCCGTCATCGCGTCGTTGAACGCCGCGGCGAGATCCGGATCGGTTTCCACGTAATCGAAGAACGGCATGCCGCGCAGCATGGCCACCGACGGTTTGCCGGTCTGCACCGAGTAGAGCAGGTTTCCCCAGTCCTCCCAGCGCAGTGGATGCCCGAAGAACAATGCGAAGCCGTGCACCGAGCCTGGTGTACCGGCGCGCAGCGCCTTGCCGACCGACGTCAGCTTGAACGTGCGGTCGGCGCGCTGGCGCAGAACGCCGCGGGATGCCAGCGCACGCATCAACCGGTAAGTCGCATCGCCGTCGCTACCGACCCGGCGCGCCACTTCGGCCGCCGACAACGGACCCTTGGCCAATTCGTCCGGTATGCCGAGCTTGACCGCGACATAGATCGCCTGCGCAGTCCATGCGCCGGTCAGCAACTCGAGTGCGTTGACGCCTCCCGGCGCCAACAGACGGCTCACGCGCTGCGCGCCGGCGCGAACGGCGTTGACGGCACGGACAACAGGAACAGGCGGGATCATCGGAGGCTTTTCGGGCACGGCGAGACCTTACCCTCTCAGCAACTTCACAGCTGCATCCGCTCGGCGGCGTGTTGGCTTCACTGCTGTTCGAGGCGGTCCATCATCGCGACTGCCGTCTTGATTCGCTCGATGCCCTTGTCGCGCAGGGACACCACGGTGTTGGCCTGATCCTGGGTCATCTCCGGGTTGACCGTCACGCATTCCCGATCGAAGTCGCGGAAATGTCCGACGGCTTCCTCGAGCACCGCGGTGACGTCGTCGTCCGGCGACGGCAGTTCGTGTTCCAGCCTGCTCACACCCTCGGCGAAGGACCGGCAGGCGCTTTGGGCGCCGGGGTAGTCTGAGCTTCGCACCGCACCTTCGAACCACGCCAACGCGTCGTTCATCTTGTCGATGGTCGGTTGAGCTTGGTTGCGCCAGGCCTTCAGCGTGTCGGCGTGCGAAGGGCCGCCGTGTTCTGTGGAAGAACAGGCAGCCACCCCGACGATCAGAACACCCGCGGCGACGACCAGACGCACAGTCGTGGACGGTGAAACGCGAATGGCTCAGTCCAGGTAGTCGCGCAGCACCTGGGAACGGCTGGGGTGACGCAACTTTGACATCGTCTTCGACTCGATCTGGCGGATCCGCTCGCGGGTGACGCCGTAAACCTGACCGATCTCATCGAGCGTGCGGGGCTGGCCGTCGGTCAGGCCGAACCGCAGCCGCACCACGCCCGCCTCCCGCTCGGAGAGCGTCTCGAGCACCGACTGCAGCTGATCCTGCAGCAGCGTGAAGCTCACCGCGTCGACCGCGACAACCGCCTCGGAGTCCTCGATGAAATCGCCAAGCTGCGAGTCGCCTTCGTCGCCGATGGTCTGGTCCAGCGAGATCGGCTCACGCGCGTACTGCTGGATCTCCAGCACCTTCTCCGGCGTGATGTCCATTTCCTTCGCCAGCTCTTCAGGAGTTGGCTCGCGGCCGAGGTCCTGCAGCAGTTCGCGCTGGATGCGGCCGAGCTTGTTGATCACCTCGACCATATGCACCGGGATGCGGATGGTGCGGGCTTGGTCGGCCATCGCGCGGGTGATCGCCTGCCGAATCCACCAGGTGGCATACGTGGAGAACTTGTAACCCTTTGTGTAGTCGAACTTTTCGACAGCACGGATCAGGCCCAGGTTGCCTTCCTGGATGAGGTCGAGGAACGCCATGCCGCGACCGGTGTACCGCTTGGCCAGCGACACCACCAGCCGCAGGTTCGCCTCCAGCAGATGGTTTTTCGCGCGGTCGCCGTCGCGGCAAATCCACGCCATGTCGCGCCGCTGCGCGGCGGGCAGCTTCTCGCCCTTTTCGGCCAGCTCTGCCATCAGCTGAGTGGCATAAAGGCCTGCCTCGATCCGCTTGGCCAGCTCGACTTCTTCCTCGGCGTTGAGCAGCGCCACCTTGCCGATCTGCTTGAGGTAGGCGCGCACCGAGTCCGCCGACGCGGTGAGCTCGGCGTCCTTGCGGGCCTGCCGCAGCGCCTCGGACTCCTCTTCGTCCCAGACGAAGTCCCCGGAGGCCTTGTCCTTCTCGCTGGGCTCGGCGATCTCGTCGTCCTCGGCCACCGCAGCGTCCTTGGTGGCGTCGGCTGCGGGCTCGGTCTCTTCCTCCGAGCTTTCCTCGTCGGCGGCTTCCTCTTCGCCTGCCCCTTCGTCATCGACCTCGAGATCCTCGAGGTCCAGATCCGCGTCTTCGAGGTCCTCACCGGGCTCGGCCTCGAGCTCGTCGTCGCTCTCGACCTCTTCGGTGAGCTCTTCGTCGACGGCGCCCTCTGGCGAGGTGGCCTTCTTGGCGCGGGTGCGAGGAGCGGGACCGTCGGCCTTGGCCTTGGCGGCCTTGGCCGGTGCCTTGGCGGCCTTCGTCGCGGGAGCCTTGGCGGCGGCTTTGGTGGCCCGCTTCGCGGCCGCAGAGCCGTTGGAGGATTTCGCCGCCCCAGTCGAATCTGCGGCCCGTGCCGCCCCGGTCGAATCTGCGGCCCGTGCCGCGGAAGTCTTTTTGGCAGGGGCCTTGGTAGCGGTGCGCTTCACCGGCTCATCGGTTGCCGGGCGTGCCTTTGTCGCTGCCACGTACACCCTTTCGATCTTGCAATTTCCGAAGGGCACGGTCGTGCGCCATCGAAAAGCGTCGGCTATGTCGAGTATCGGCGGTTGATCTCGCCGCTATCCGGGATGCGGCCGCCGTTGACCATTGTAACGACAGTGTGAGGTACCGCCGGGTTGAGCGGCAAATTTGGCGCGTCGGTTGGACTGCTACTTGGCGGTAGCGGTGACATCCACCTCAGCGGCCATCGCCGCGCCGACGATGCCCGCGGTGTTCTGCAGTGCCGCGGCGACCACCGGTGTGCGGTTCTTCAACAGCGGAATCCACTTGTCGGCCTTCCTGCTGATGCCGCCGCCCGCGATGAACAGGTCGGGCCAAATCGCGTTTTCAATCGCAACGAGCACGCTGGTCACTTCTTTCGTCCAGCGCTCGTAGCTCCAGCCCTTTTTCTCCTTGATCGACGACGCCGCTCGATGCTCGGCTTCTTTTCCGCCGACCTCGAGGTGGCCGAATTCGGTGTTCGGCAACAGCACGCCGTTGTGAATCACCGCTGAGCCGATACCGGTGCCGAAGGTCAGCAACACGATCACCCCGGAGTTGTCCCTGCCCGCCCCGAACTTCTCCTCGGCCAGCCCCGCCGCGTCGGCGTCGTTGAGCACCGTCACCTGTTGGCCGTCGAGGGCGGTGGCGAACGCGTCGCGCACGTTCACCCCGAGCCATCGCTTGTCGACGTTGGCCGCCGTGCGCACGATGCCGTCGGTGATCACTCCGGGATACGTGACGCCGAGCTTTTCGGTCCAGCCGAATTCCTTGGCGACCGCGGCGACCGTCTTGGCGACGGATTCCGGCGTCGCCGGTTGCGGCGTCTCCAGTTTGAAGCGCTCGCCGATCAGTTGCCCGGTGTCCAGGTCGACGATGCCGCCCTTCACGCCGCTCCCGCCGACGTCGATGCCGAATCCGCGGCGTTGTGGACCGCCGTTGGTGCTCGGGTCGGCGGCGGCTGGCTCTGTGGCGGTCATGAGCGCTCCTCAGGCGGGGCAGGTGGGACGCGCCACACACATTAGTAGCTTCAGAATGTGCTGCGATGGACGAGTGACGGAAAACGACACCGATTTTGTTGAGTTGCGCTCGATCGCGGAGCGATTGGCGAGCGAGGCCGCCGACTTCGTCCGGCGCCGCCGCGTCGAGGTGTTCGGGAACCCCGACCCCGACGCCCCTGCGAGCGTGCGGACCAAGAGCACACCGACCGACCCTGTCACCGTCGTCGACACCGAAACCGAGCGACTGCTGCGCGAGCGGTTGGCCGAACTGCGTCCCGGCGAAGACATCCTCGGTGAAGAGGAAGGCGGCGCGACCACCGTGCGCGAGGGGCTCACCTGGGTGCTCGACCCCATCGACGGCACCGTGAACTTCGTATACGGACTCGCGCAGTACGCAGTGTCGGTGGGCGTGCTGCGCGACGGCGCACCCGTGGCGGGAGCGGTGGCCAACGTGCCCGGCGAGATCCTCTTCTCCGCCGCGCTGGGCCATGGGGCCCGGATGCAACGGCGCGGCGTGCTGACTCCGCTGAGGTCGAGCGGGGCCGTGGAGTTGTCAATGTCGTTGATAGGTACCGGGTTTGCGTACGCGCAGGACCAGCGGGCGAGGCAGGCCCAGGTGCTGGCCAAGCTGCTGCCCGCGATGCGAGACGTGCGGCGGATGGGTTCGGCCGCACTGGATCTGTGCATGGTCGCCGCAGGCGAACTCGACGGCTACTACGAGGACGGCGTGCACCTGTGGGATTGGGCCGCGGGCGCGCTGATCGCCGCAGAGGCAGGGGTGACCTTGCGGTTGCCACCCGTCGACGGCGAGGGCGGCTTCATTGTCGCGGCCGCCCCCGGCATTGCCGATGCGCTGACCGAAGCATTGCGGGAAGCGGGAGCATTCTGAAGCGAACGTCCTTGCGCTGCAACGCAGTAGGGGACTAGCAGGTCGCCGAGTGGATCTTCTTGAGCAGCGTCGGATCGGCGGGCTGGGTGGCGTCGGGACGCAGGCTGGCCAGCACCGCGTCGATGTCGTCGCTGTGGGTCAATTCGGTGAACTCGGTTCCGATCGCGAGGTCGACGGTGCCGTCGGTGCGCTGGTCCTGAAACAGCTCGGTGCAGGGGGCCACCAGCCATACCGCGGCGGCGGCAGCGCGCCCGGATGGACCGAAGCGGATCTGACCCTGGCATTCCAGCCGTGCCTTGACATACACCGAGTCGTTGGCAGCCGTCGGCTCGGCGAAACCGAGGTCGCGGAGTTCGCCCGCCACCTCGGCGGCCTGACCGCCCTGGCCGCTCGCGTTGAGGACGCGGATCCTGGCGTCGACGAGCTTGGCGGGCACCACGTCGGTCATGTCGGCGCGGGTCACCTGCTCCCCGAGTTGCGGCGCGGGGGCCGCCGGATCCGCCGGGGGCGGCGGCGCGTTGCAGATGGTGGCTTCGTGGATGTCCGGGGGTCGGCTGAGCGCCATCACCCAGACCATCAGAGTCACCACCGCCAGGGCGACGAACAGCAGGATCCCCGGCAGGTAATTGCGCCGGCGAAAGGGCCGGCCGCGTTTGTCGAACGCGGTGCCCTCGGTGATTTGCGCGACCACGCCTGCACTCTAGAGCCAAAGACAGTGGGCGCTTCCTGTGACGACACCTACACTGTGATGTAAATCACACCGTAACGGGTACCAGAACGGGCACGAATCGTTTGGGGAATGCGTTCGACGCTGGTACAAAGCTCTGCTGCAAGGTCTGACGGAGGGGACACGAGATGGCTACCGATTACGACGCCCCGCGGCGCACTGAGACCGACGACGTTTCCGAGGATTCGCTCGAGGAGCTGAAGGCGCGGCGTAACGAGGCCCAGTCTGCGGTCGTAGATGTTGACGAGTCCGAGTCCGCGGAATCCTTTGAGCTGCCAGGCGCCGACTTGTCCGGTGAGGAACTGTCCGTGCGGGTGATCCCGAAGCAGGCCGACGAGTTCACGTGCTCGAGCTGCTTTCTGGTTCATCACCGCAGCCGACTGGCCAGTGAGAAGAACGGCGTGATGATCTGCACGGACTGCGCCGCCTAGCGACAGTCAAGCTGATTCCGCGCGCAGCGCGGCCAGCACGCGCTCCGGATGGCGGGAGCTGACCAGCCAGTACGGCGTCGGGTCGTCGGGGTCGTCGAGAACAAGAAGAATCATCGGGCCGACCCATGCCCGGTGCACGACGTAGGCAGCCGGATCGAGTTGGCGACCGAGCGCGGCCGACTTGGCGCTCTTGGGCACTTCGGCCGACCGCGTCACGACACTGACCGGCAGGTGGGCGTCGCCCACCCACAGTTCGGTGTCCTCGGCCCGCCTGACGACGCTGACCTCGATCCTGCCGAACCACAGCAACACCGCGGCGGCGACTGGCAGCAGCACAGCGAACGGCATCCAGTTCGGCAGGGCTTGCACGCCCTGGTTCACCTCGAGCGCGATCAGGCCGGCCAGGCCGAAGCCGGGCGGCCACCACCACCACGGCACGCGCAACCGTTCGCGGTAGCGCACAGTTTGCGCCGTGGCGCGCGTGTCGGACACGCGGCCAAGAGTAATCTCTGACGTCGTGTCCACCTCTCTGGCGGTCGTGCGCCTTGATCGCGATCTGCCGATGCCCAGCCGAGCGCATGACGGCGACGCGGGCGTCGACCTGTTCAGCGCGCTCGACGTCGAACTGGCGCCGGGTCAGCGGGCGCTGGTGCCGACCGGCATCGCCGTCGCCATCCCGCACGGCATGGTCGGGCTGGTCCATCCGCGTTCGGGTTTGGCTGCGCGAGTAGGACTTTCGATCGTCAACAGCCCCGGCACGATCGACGCGGGTTACCGCGGTGAAGTCAAGGTGTCGTTGATCAATCTGGATCCCGAGACGCCGATCACGGTGAATCGGGGTGATCGGATCGCCCAATTGCTGGTCCAGCGGGTCGAGTTGCCCGAACTGATCGAGGTGACGTCGTTCGACGAGGCCGGATTGGCCGACACATCCCGTGGCGACGGTGGCCACGGTTCCTCCGGCGGACATGCGAGTTTGTGATGGCATTCGGAAAGCACAGAGACCACAACGATCGTGACGATCGTGACGACGTGCACAGCCCTGACGAGGACCTCACGGGCGATCCCGTCGACGAGGACCTCGAGGGTCCGTTCGACGTCGACGACTTCGACGACCCGGCGACAGCGGCGCAGGGCCGGTTGGATCTCGGCTCGGTACTGATCCCCATGCCGGAAGCCGGCCAGGTGCAAGTTGAGCTCAGCGAGGTCGGCGTGCCAAGCGCCGTGTGGGTGGTGACGCCCAACGGTCGCTTCACGATCGCCGCCTACGCCGCGCCGAAGTCCGCGGGGCTGTGGCGGGAGGTCGCGACCGAACTGGCCGACTCGCTGCGCAAGGAGGTCGCCCAGGTCGGCATCGAGGACGGCCCGTGGGGCCGCGAAGTGGTCGGCGTATCGAAGGCCGAGCAGAACCAGCAGGCGGGCGTTGTTCGGTTCATCGGGGTCGACGGCTACCGCTGGATGATCCGGTGTGTGGTCAACGGCCCACAGGATCGAATCGCAGCGCTTGCTGCAGAGGCGCGAAATGCATTGGCGGACACGGTCGTTCGACGCGGCGACACTCCGCTACCCGTCCGCACGCCGCTGCAGGTTCAGCTACCCGAGCCGATGGCAGCGCAGTTGCGTGCCGCCGCCGAACAGGCCGCGATGCAACAGGCGCAGCAGATGCAGCAAGCCCAGCAGCAGGCGCCTGCGCCCGCCGCCCGGCGCAGCGAACTCGGTTCGGCCATGCAGCAGTTGCGCACCATCACCGGCGGCTGACCCCGCGATTTGTGTGCGTTTCCGAGCGCTCACCGCGCGTCAACGCACACAAATCACTCGATGTCGGCAAGTGCCGTCACGCATGCCGCACCCAACACCGCGGGGTCCGCACCCATCTCGACGAGGGTGACGGTGCGAAGTGCGGCGCGCGGCGCGGCCGCCACCCACTCCAAGCCGACTTCCACGGGGTGGATCGGATCGTCTGTTGCAGACGCCACGCCCATCGGCACGGTGAGCCCCGCCAGTTGCCCGCACGTCGGCGCGACATAGCGGGCGGCTTGCTCCATCGCGTCCGGCAGCGCCGGCCACAGGCCGACCCAGGACCGGGTCAGCTCGTCGGCCAGCCACGCCGGGCTGCCTGCCCGCATCTGCGCGGTCGCCGACGCCAGGCCGTCGCGTCGCAGCATCTCGGCCGAGTGCCGCGCAGCGAGCGCCGCTGGTGCGGCCTCAGGCTCCCCGGTCCAGGCAGGCAGCGCGGCCAGCACGGCAACGGCGTGGCGGGGGTGGGCCAGCGCCCACGCCGCGGCCACCGCCGCGCCGATGGACACCCCACCGACCGCGATGGCGCCGCCGCGCGAGGCGTTGTCGAGCGCGTCACGGTAGCCGTCGATCAGCCTGCCCGGCTGGGGCGCCGGCGTCACGACCACCGCGCCGACGTCGTGCAGAGCAGCCGAAAACGCCCGGTAGACGTAGTCGTCGTCGGATCCGGTACCCGCCAGCAGAACCGTCGTGACGCCGCGAAGATTGACCGTCATCGGATGATCGTCCCCCGTTCACCGGCTCGTCGGCGTGGCGACCCGACCCTACGTGGCGTAGCGGAACCAAGAGGTCTACGGTGGCGTTGGATTGGGTAGATCCATGGTGGATCTGCAAAAGTCAGGAGAGGCCATGGCTACGGCCGAAGGGTATCTTCGCCGGCTCACCCGTCGGCTGACGGAAGACCCGGAGCAACTCGACGTAGAAGAGCTCAGCGACGAAGCCGCCAGTACCGGCGCCCAGAAGGCGATCGACTGTCAACGCGGCCAAGAAGTGACGATGGTTGGCACCCTGCGCAGCGTGGAGTGCAACGGCAAGGGTTGCTCCGGCGGCGTCAAGGCCGAACTATTCGACGGCACCGATTCCGTGATGCTCGTCTGGCTCGGACAGCGCCGCATCCCCGGCATCGAATCCGGCCGCACGCTTCGGGTGCACGGCCGCGTCGGGAAGCTCGACAGCGGCGTGAAGGCGATTTACAACCCGCATTACGAGATTCAAAAGTGAGCGATCCCGGAACTGAACCGGGGAAGCAACCAAAGGCAAACGCAGTCCTCGAACAGATGGGCGGCGTGAGTGGCCTCATCTACTCCTCGCTGCCTGTCGTGGTGTTCGTACCGGTTTCCACCACGCTGGGACTGATGCCCGCCATCGGCGCGGCCCTCGGGGTGGCGGCGTTGATCCTGGTGTGGCGGCTTTTCCGCCGCGAATCCGCCCAGCCGGCGATTTCCGGGTTCATCGGCGTCGGCATCAGCGCCCTGATCGCCTACATCGTGGGCGCGTCGAAGGGCTACTTCCTGCTCGGCATCTGGATGTCGCTGTTCTGGGCGGTGGTGTTCGGGGTGTCGATCCTGATCCGCCGCCCGGCCGTCGGTTACATCTGGGGTTGGGTCAACTCGCACGACCGGGACTGGCGCGGCCTGCGCAAGGCAGTGCTCGCGTTCGACCTCGCGACGTTCGTGTGGGTTCTGGTTTTCACCTCGCGCTTCGTCGTGCAGCAGCACCTCTACGACTCCGACCAGACGGGCTGGCTGGGGGTGGCGCGCATCGCCATGGGATGGCCGCTCACCGCGGTGGCGGCGCTCGTCACGTATCTGGCCATCCGCGCCGCCCAACGTGCGCTGCACGCCCATGCCCACCAACGCGCGACCACTGCCGAGGAGCACGGGGACTTAGCGCAACCCGATGCCCTCTAAGGCGGGTGGTGACAGGCCGCTGATCGCGGTCGCGGTGTTGGCTTCGTTCGTCGCGTTCCTCGACGGATCGGTGGTCAACCTCGCCCTGCCCGCGATCAGCCGCGAATTCGGCGGCGGGCTTGCGCTGCAACAGTGGGTGCTCGACGGCTATCTGCTCACCCTCGGTGCGCTGATCCTGGTCGCGGGGGCGATATCGGATCAGTTCGGGAGGCTGTCTGTGCTGCGGATGGGCGTGGTGGTGTTCGGCGTCGCGTCGGTGCTGTGCGCGTTGGCTCCAAGCGGTTGGATTCTGATCGCCGCGCGCTGCCTGCAGGGCCTCGGCGCGGCGTTCCTGGTGCCCAGTTCACTGGCGATGATCAATGCGCGGTTCTCGGGCGCCGCGCAGGCCCGCGCCATCGGCACGTGGACGGCGTGGACGGGCACCGCGTTCGTGGTCGGCCCGCTCCTCGGCGGTCTTCTGGTCGACGCCGTTGGTTGGCGCTGGATCTTCGGGGTCAACATCGTGCCGCTGGCCGCCACCGTCTATCTCACGACCAGGCTTGACCCGGACACCGGAGACCGCTCGGCCCGTATCGATGTGACCGGTGCCGTGCTCACCGCGCTCGGACTGACGGGTGCGGTGTACGGGCTCATCGAAGGACAGCGACTCGGCTTCTCGCATCCGGCGGTCGCCATCGCTCTGGTGGTCGGGGTGGCGTGCCTCGCGGTGTTTCCGTGCTGGGAGAGTCGCTGCCCGCATCCGATGATGCCCCTGCGGATCTTCACCGCCCGCAACTTCGCGGTGGGCAACCTCGCGACGGTGTTCCTGTATGCGGGGGTGTCGCTGGGCACGTTGATCGTCACGCTGTTCCTGCAGGAGGCGGCCCGGCTGTCTGCCACCCAAGCGGGCTTGGCCACGCTGCCCATACCGGTGCTGTCGTTCCTGTTGGCCCGGCGGTTCGGCACGCTGGCAGGCGCGCACGGGCCGAGGCTGTTCATGGCCGCGGGCCCGTCGATCGCCGCGGCAGGCTATCTCTGGATGACGATGGCGCGCGAGCCGTTCGACTTCTGGATTCAGATGCTGCCGGGGCTGGTGGTCTTCGGGCTCGGCCTGTCGATCACGGTGTCGCCGCTGACGGCGGCCATCCTTGCCGCGGTGGACCCGGCTCAGAGCGGTATCGGATCGGCGATCAACAACGCCGTGTCCCGGATCGCGGGGCTGATCGCAGTCGCGTTCACCGGTGTAATTCTCGGCGGGACAGTCGATTTCGCGGGTTTTCGGCAGGGCGCACTAGTGGCCGCCGCGCTGTTTGTGGTCGCGGGACTCATCTCCGCGATCGGTATCCGTAATGCGGAATGCGACTTCCAGCGGGTAACGGCCGGGCAGGCGGCACGCTGTCGAGACCGCACACCACCGCCGCCCGCCTACGCGCGCGGCTGACCCTCAGCGCGTCGTTGCGGACGCAGCAGCAGGTCCCGCAGCGCCTGCTCGACCTCGGTGGTGGCCACGAACAACAGCTCATCGCCGCCTTCCAGCGGCTCGTCGGACTCGGGCACGATCACCCGCGGTCCACGCAGGATCGTCACCAGCGCCGCGTCGCGGGGCAGCTCGAGCCGCTTGACCGGCTTCCCGCCCCACGGCGTGTCGTCGGGCAGCGTGATCTCGACGAGGTTGGCGTGACCCTTGCGGAACTCCATCAGCCGCACCAGATCACCGACGGCGACCGCCTCCTCGACCAGTGACGCCAGCATGCGCGGCGTGGACACCGCGACATCGACGCCCCAGTTCTCGTCGAAAAGCCACTCGTTGCGCGGATCGTTGGCCCTGGCCACCACTCGCGGCACGGCGAACTCGGTCTTGGCCAGCAGGCTGACCACGACGTTGACCTTGTCGTCGCCCGTCGCGGCGATCACCACGTCGAACTCCTCGAGCTTGACCGACTCCAGCAGGCTCAGCTCGCAGGCGTCGCCAAGGCGCCAATGGGCGGCCGGAATGGCATCGACGTCGATGTGGTCGGGGTTGCGCTCGAGCAGCGTGACGTCGTGGGTCTCGACCAACTCGCGCGCGATGGATCTGCCGACGGCTCCCGCACCGGCGATTGCGACCTTCATTGGCGCCGATCCTCCAAGTCCTTCACGTCGTCACGGACGCGCTTCATGCCGACTCCAAGTCTTCACTTGGCGGCAGCGCGGCGATGGCCAGCGCCTCGGCGATGTGCCCGGCGATCGCCGCCATGTACACCTGGTCGCCGGCCTGGATGACGGTCTTGGGGTCGGGCAGCAGGCCCGCGCCGAACCGGATCATGAACGCCACCCGGGCTCCGGTGGCGCTCTCCAGCGCGGTGATCCGGTGCCCGGCCCACTCCTCGTGCAGCGCGAGTTCGGTCACGCCGACATTGCCGGTCGGATCGCGCCATTTGGTGGTTTCGGTTTCCCGGGTCAACACGTTGAGCAGTCGGTCCGTGGTCCATGGCACGGTGGCCACCGTCGGGATGCCCAGGCGCTCGTAGACGGCCGCACGCTTGGCGTCGTAGATGCGGGCCACCACACGCTCCACGCCGAAGGTCTCCCGGGCCACCCGCGCCGAGATGATGTTGGAGTTGTCGCCCGACGACACCGCAGCGAACGCCCCGGCCTCCTCGATGCCCGCACGCAGCAAGACATCACGGTCGAAGCCCATGCCGAGCACACGTTCGCCCGGGAACTCGGGGGAGAGGCGGTGAAAGGCGGTGCTATCGCGATCGATGACAGCCACATCGTGGCCGATTCGGGCCAGGCTGTCCGATAACGACGCGCCAACCCGGCCGCACCCCATGACCACTACCCGCACCTGACAGTCCTTTCCGGCATGTCTGTGGCGAACCCGCGCAATCCAGAACGCTACCGCTTTCCGACGGCGGGTGGCCGTCGGGCTTACTCTTGGCTCTCGTGTCCAAGCTTTCGACCGCTGCACGCCGGTTGGTCCTCGGCAGGCCGTTCCGCAGCGACAAGCTCGCCCACACGCTCCTACCCAAGCGCATCGCGCTGCCCGTGTTCGCCTCCGACGCGCTGTCATCGGTCGCCTATGCGCCTGAGGAAATCTTTCTTGTGCTCTCCATTGCGGGGCTGACCGCATACTCGATGGCGCCCTGGGTCGGGCTTGCCGTCGCCGCAGTGATGCTCATCGTCATCGCCAGCTACCGGCAGAACGTGCACGCCTACCCGTCAGGCGGCGGGGACTACGAGGTGGTCACCACCAACCTGGGGCCCACCGCCGGGCTGACGGTGGCCAGCGCGCTGCTGGTCGACTACGTACTCACGGTCGCCGTGTCGATGTCCTCGGCAATGGCGAACATCGGTTCGGCGATCCCGTTCATCAACCATCACAAAGTGTTGTTCGCCGTCCTTGCCATCCTGGTGTTGGCGTCGATCAACCTGCGCGGCCTCCGGGAGTCGGGCACCGCGTTCGCGATCCCCACTTACGCGTTCATGATCGGCATGTACATCATGCTGGCCTGGGGGCTGTTCCAGATCTACATCCTCGGCGATCAGCTGCGCGCCGAATCCGCGGGCTTTGAAGTGCATTCCGAACACGGCGAAGTGCTCGGGTTCGCGATGGTGTTCCTCGTCGCGCGCGCGTTCTCGTCCGGGTGTGCGGCGCTGACCGGTGTCGAGGCGATCAGCAACGGCGTGCCGGCGTTCCGGAAGCCCAAGTCGCGCAACGCCGCGACGACGCTGCTGATGCTCGGGCTGATCGCCGTGTCGCTGTTCATGGGAATCATCATGCTCGCCAAGGAAACCGGGGTGAAGATCGCGGGTCGCCCCGAGCAACTCATCGGCGCCCCGCCCGGTTATCACCAGAAGACGCTGATCGCACAGCTGGCCGATGCCGTGTTCCACGGCTTCCCGATCGGGCTGTATCTGATCGCCGGAGTCACCGCGCTGATCTTGATCCTGGCGGCCAACACCGCGTTCAACGGCTTTCCGGTGCTGGGATCGATTCTCGCTCAGGACCGTTACCTGCCACGTCAGCTGCATACCCGCGGTGACCGGTTGGCCTTCTCCAACGGCATCCTGTTTCTCGCGTTCGCCGCGATCGCGTTCGTCGTCGCGTTCCGCGCCGAGGTGACGGCGTTGATCCAGCTGTACATCGTCGGGGTGTTCGTGTCGTTCACCCTCAGCCAGATCGGCATGGTCCGGCACTGGACCCGGCTGCTGCGCACCGAAACCGACTCCGCGGTGCGCAGGCACATGATGCGGTCGCGGGTGATCAACACCATCGGCTTCGTCTGCACCGGCACTGTGTTGATCATCGTGGTGGTGACGAAGTTCGTCGCTGGCGCGTGGATCGCGATCCTCGCGATGGGCGCGCTGTTCGTCATCATGAGGATGATTCGCAAGCATTACGACACCGTCTCCCGAGAACTCGAAGAGCAGGCCGAGGAACAGGGCGACGACATGGTGCTGCCGAGCCGCAACCACGCCGTGGTGCTGGTGTCCAAGCTGCATCTGCCGACCAAGCGCGCGCTGGCCTACGCCAGGGCCACGCGACCGGACGTTCTCGAGGCCATCACCGTGAGTGTCGACGACGGGGAAACCCGCGAGTTGGTGCATCAGTGGGAGGACAGCGACATCAGCGTGCCGCTGAAGGTGATCGCCTCGCCGTATCGCGAAATCACCCGTCCTGTGCTCGATTACGTCAAGCGGGTCAGCAAGGAGTCACCGCGCACCGTCGTCACGGTGTTCATCCCGGAATACGTCGTCGGGCATTGGTGGGAGCAGGTGCTGCACAACCAGAGCGCGCTGCGGCTCAAGGGCAGGCTGCTGTTCATGCCGAACGTGATGGTGACGTCGGTGCCGTGGCAACTGAGCTCCTCGGAGCGGCTCAAGACGTTGCAGCCGCACGCCGCTCCGGGGGACATCCGCAGGGGTTTCCTGGATTGACCGAACACATCGACGAGCCCCCGCCATGGCCGGAGGATCTCACGCTGACCACCGGGGCACCGGCCAACGGCGGCAGCTGCGTCGCGCGCCACGAGGGCCGGGTGGTCTTCGTGCGCTACGCATTGCCTGGTGAGACGGTCAGGGTTCGGGTGGTCGGAGACCATGGATCCTATTGGCACGCAGACGTTGTCGAGGTGATCGAGCCGTCCGCGGACCGGATCGACTCGCTGTGCCCGATCGCGGGTGTGGACGGCGCCGGCTGCTGCGATCTGGCGTTCGCCGACCCGCAGGCAGGCCGCAGGCTCAAAGGTGAGGTGGTCGCCAACCAACTTGCGCGGCTCGGCGGCTACCAATGGCGCGACGAGGATTCCGCTGTCGCCGAACCGATCGGCACCGGCGAGCCGACCGGCTGGCGCACCCGGGTGCGTCTGGACACCACGGGCGAAGGCCGGGCCGGTTTTCACCGATATCACAGCTCCGAGCTGGTGACCGAGCTGAACTGCGCGCAGCTGCCGGCGGGGATGCTCGACGGCATCAACGACTGGATGTGGCCGCCGGGCGCCCAGCTGCACGTGGTGATCGACGACGACGGGGAACGGCACGTCGTGCAGTCGGGGCCGCGGACCGGTCGCAAGACCTCGACGCTGGTGGCCGAGGGTCGATACGAGGCCGCGCAGCGGGTCGGCGGGCGGGTGTGGCGGGTGCCGGTGACGGCGTTCTGGCAGGCCCACCGCGACGCGGCCGCCGCCTACAGCCAGCTGGTGGCCGACTGGGCCCAGCTGACGCACGGTATGACGGCGTGGGACTTGTACGGTGGCGCAGGGGTTTTCGCCGCGGTGCTGGCTGAAGGCGTCGGGGAAGGCGGCAGGGTCGTCACCGTGGACACCTCGCGGGCTGCGTCGCGCTCGGCGCGTACCGCGATGAGCGACCTCGGCTGGGTGTCGGTGGTGACCGACTCGGTCCGGCGAGCCCTTGTATCGCAGATGGCGCAGACCGGGCGCGCCGACGTCGCAGTGCTCGACCCGCCGCGATCGGGGGCCGGCCGCGACGTCATCGACCTGCTCGCGGCCGCGGAAGTACCACGCATCATCCACATCGGTTGCGAGGCGGCCTCCTTCGCCCGCGATATCGGGCTCTACCTCGGCGCCGGGTACGGGGTGGAGGAATTGCGGGTGTTCGACTCGTTTCCGCTGACCCACCACGTCGAATGCGTCGCGGTTCTCACCCGCTGATTTGGGTACCCCGCCCGACATGGTGGACAACGGGCAAAGTGCTAAACAAGACCAACTCGACGGCTCGCGCGTCAGCAGGGAGACAGGCTACCTGACCACCCAGCAGGGCGTCCGGGTCGATCACACCGACGACTCGCTGACGGTCGGTGAACGCGGTCCCACGCTGTTGGAGGACTTCCACGCTCGGGAGAAGATGACCCATTTCGATCACGAGCGCATTCCTGAGCGCGTCGTTCATGCGCGCGGCGCGGGTGCCTACGGCTACTTCGAACCGTACGACGACTCGCTCGCCGAGTACACCGTCGCCAGCTTCCTGACAACCCCGGGCAAGCAAACTCCCGTCTTCGTCAGGTTCTCCACGGTCGCCGGTTCGCGCGGATCGGCCGACACGGTTCGCGACGTGCGTGGCTTTGCCACGAAGTTCTACACCGAGCAGGGCAACTACGACCTCGTCGGCAACAACTTTCCGGTGTTCTTCATCCAGGACGGCATCAAATTCCCCGACTTCGTACACGCGGTCAAACCGGAGCCGCACAACGAGATTCCGCAAGCACAGTCCGCCCACGACACGCTGTGGGACTTCGTTTCCCTGCAGCCGGAGACGCTGCACACGATCATGTGGCTGATGTCGGACCGCGCCCTGCCGCGCAGCTACAGAATGATGCAGGGCTTCGGCGTGCACACCTTCCGACTCGTCAACGCCAAGGGCGAGGGCACGTTCGTGAAGTTTCACTGGAAGCCGAAACTCGGTGTGCATTCCCTTGTTTGGGACGAATGCCAGAAGGTCGCCGGAAAGGATCCCGATTTCAACCGGCGCGATCTGTGGGAGGCCATCGAGACGGGCGAGTTCCCCGAGTGGGAGCTCGGTGTGCAGCTGGTGCCCGAAAGCGACGAGTTCAACTTCGAGTTCGATCTGCTTGACGCCACCAAACTCATTCCCGAGGAACAGGTTCCGGTCCGTCCGGTGGGCAAAATGGTGCTCAACCGCAACCCGGAGAACTTCTTCGCCGAAACCGAGCAGGTCGCGTTCCACACCGCCAATGTGGTGCCCGGAATCGACTTCACCAACGACCCGCTGCTTCAATTCCGCAACTTTTCCTACCTGGACACGCAGCTGATCCGGCTTGGCGGCCCCAACTTCGCGCAGCTGCCGGTGAACCGGCCGCTGGCCGATGTCCGCAACAACCAGCAGGATGGCTACGGCCAGCACGCGATACCGCGGGGCAGGAGCAGTTACTTCCCCAATACGCTGGGCGGCGGCTGCCCCGCGCTGGCCGACGAGGGTGTGTTCCGGCACTACACCGAGAAGGTCGACGGGCACAAGATCCGCCAGCGCGCGAAGAGCTTCCAGGACCACTACAGCCAGGCCAGGATGTTCTGGAAGAGCATGTCGGCGGTCGAGGCCAAACACATCGTCGCCGCGTATGCGTTCGAATTGGGCAAGGTCGAGACACCGGAGATCCGGGTCCGCGTCGTCGATCAGCTCAATCTCGTCGACCACGACCTGGCGAGCAGAGTCGCGAGCAAGCTCGGGTTGCCCGAACCCGCCGAGGAACCGGTCGACGACAAGATGGCCGCATCTCCAGCGTTGTCACAACTGAACGCTGCCACCGACAGCGTCGCCACCCGCAAGGTCGCGGTGCTGGCGGCTGCCGGTGTCGACGCCACCGGCGTCGAGCGATTCAAGGGCGCACTGGAGCGCCAGGGCGCGATCGTGGAAGTTCTGGCGCCGGTCGCGGGCGGAACGCTGGCAGGCGGGTCCGGGGGAGAGGTGGCCGTCGACCGGGCGATCACCACGATGGCGTCGGTGCTCTACGACGCGGTGGTGGTGCCCTGCGGTCCGGAGTCGGTTGAAACGCTGTCCAACGACGGCTACGCAAAGCACTTCATCACCGAGGCCTACAAGCACCTCAAGGCCGTCGGCGCCTTCGGTTCCGGCGTGGACCTACTGCGCAAGCTCGGCATCGCCGAGCAACTCGCCGACGACACCGAGGTCGTGGTGTCGAACGGTGTCGTGTCGACGGCGGCAGCCGCCGACGACCTCACCGACGAGTTCGCGGACGCCTTCGCCGCGGAACTCGCGAAGCATCGCGCCTGGGACCGGGAGACTGACCCCGTGCCCGCCTGATGCAGACGTTCCTGCCGTACGCCGAATTCGTCGCCACGGCAAAGGTGCTCGACAAGCGTCGGCTCGGTAAGCAGCGGGTGGAGACCATTCAGGTGGTGCGTGCCCTGACTGTGGCCGGCTACGGCTGGCGCCATCACCCCGCCGCGGCGATGTGGGCCGGATACGAAGAGGCGCTTGTCCGCTACGGGCTCGACATCTGTGCGGTGTGGTGTGCGTTCGGCAACGCCGACACCTGCGCGACCACGCTGATCACCGACCTGACGCGTGGCACCGGAGTCTCGGCGCCACGCGAACAGGCGGAGCTGGCGCACGCCGGCGAACTGCCGCCATGGCTGGGTGAGCCGGGCTTCCATCGCAGCCACCAATCGGCACTGCTGCGCAAAGACCCTGCCTACTATCGGCCCGTCTTCCCTGATGTGCCTGACGATCTGCCGTATGTGTGGCCGGCCTCCGACCGACCACGCCGGGTACCGAGGTGAATCAGTGCGTGGTGACCAACCGTTCGGCCGTGTGCGGGCCGAACTCATTGGCGACCACGGTGACCGAATTCGCCGGAAATCCGCCACGCCGGGCGTGCTCCCGAATCGTTTCCTCGTCGTCGGCTTCGTGGACGCAGTAGATCTTGTCGCCGGCCACGTAGCTGGTGACCCACCGATACGGGACGCCGAGGGAGGCCACCACGTCGTTGGACTTCGCGGCGATGCCTGCCAACTGCTCTTCGGTCAGCTCGCTGGCTCCTGGGATCTCCCGCTCGATCAGAAAGCGCTTCATTGTCGTCTCCTTGTCTGATGGACGTTCCGCGGCCGTTCGCCGCGCGAAGACAACACTCGGCCCCATCGGGGGCCCAGGCATGGGGAGAAGTCACCCATCTTTGCGGGGCCTGACATTTTCGCTGTTCAGAGGCTGGTCAACCCGTAGCATCGATGACCGTGAAGCTCATCGAGCGCAGCGACGAGCTCGGCAGGTTGCGGGGAAGGGCTGACAGCGCGCGTGCGGGACGCGGCGCGATGCTGATCGTGACCGGGGAGTCGGGTGCCGGCAAGACGTCATTCGTCGAATCGTTCGTCGCCGAATGGGTCCGTGACGAACGTCTGCTGTGGGGGGTATGCGATCCGCTGCCGACACCGCGGCCGCTTGGCCCCCTGCGCGACCTGGCGCACCGGCTGGCGCCGGCAAGCAGGGAGCTTCTCGAACACAGCGATGCGCCCTATGACATCTTCGCCGCCCTTCATGACGACTTGTGCACTGCGCCTTCAGTTCTCGTGCTCGACGATCTGCAATGGGCAGACCAAGGCACCATCGACTTGTTGCGGTTCGTACTGCGCAGGATCTCGCAGACCCGCTCCCTGATCGTCGGCATCATTCGCGACGACGAGGTGGGGGCGAACCATCGCATGCGGGAACTCCTCGGCGATGTCGCCAGGTCGCCGCGCGCCGAGTCGTTGTCGATCCCGCCGCTGTCACTGCACGCGGTCGCATCGCTGGTCGGCGAACGCGGCGTCGATCCGGCGTGGCTGCATGGCGTCACGGGTGGCAACGCGTTCTTCGTGTGCGAGATGCTCGACCACGACGGCGACGACCTGCCGACCACCGTGCGCGACGCGGTGCTGGCGCGCACCTTCGGGCTCGATCCCTCGGCGTGGGATCTGCTGAACCTGTTGACCTGCTCGCCGGGTGTCATCCCCGACTACCTGCTGGCCGACCTCGGCGTCACGTTGCACGCATCGCAGGCGTTGACCGAAGCGGGCCTGATCCGCAGAAGCTCGCGCGGCGTCGCGTTCCGGCACGACCTGTGCCGACTTGCGATCCGGAGCGTGATCCCGGCAGGGGCCGAACCGCGACTCCATCGCCGGTTGATCGACGCGTATGAGGCGACCGGTCACCTCGACGCCGCGGTGTTGACCCACCACGCGCTCGGCGCAGGCGATATTGACCGGATCCGACGATATGCCGGGGAGGCGGGCGCCACGGCGGCACGCTCGGGCGCCCACACTCAGTCGACGGAGTTCTTCACGATCGCGCTCGAGCGGGGCGGCCCATTTCAGCCTCAGGCCGAAGCCGAGTTGCTCGAACAGCTTGCTTGGGAGTACTACCTGACAGACCGGTTGGCCGACGCGATCACCGCCTGCCACCGCGCGATGCGGATCCGCCAGGAGTTGGGTCAGCCTGCCGCGGTCAGCGCCAACCATCACTCGCTGGCCGTCTACCAGTGGTACAACGCCGACCGCGGGCAGGCCGAAGGGCATGCCGCCCAAGCGATGTCGGTGCTCGATACGGACGCCGACGACACCGCTCAACTGGTGCAACTCGGGCACGCGTTCGCCATGCAGAGCTACCTCGCGGTGCAGGCGACCGATCTGGACCGGGCCAAGGCATTGATCGCCCGCGCGCGCGAGGTCGCCGAGAAAACGGGGAATTCCGATCTGTCGATCCGCGTCCGGTTGATCGAGAACTACGGTGCGGTGCTCGCAGGCGACCAGGCCGGACGCGACGCGATCATGGCCATCCTCAACTCGGCACCCACACACATCGACGAGTTGTACTCCGGCGGGTGGAGCAACATCACCTACTTCGACGTCGAGCAGCGCAGGCTCGACGTGGCGGCCGATCTTCTCGACGTCAGCATCCCGCTCATGCACGAGCATGACCTTCCGATCTGTCGCGTCTGGCAGATGGGTTCGCGCGCAAGGCTTGCGCTGATGGTCGGCGACTGGGACGACGCGGCGGCGGACGCGGACCGCTTGTTGGAGTTTCCCAGCGCGCCGCTGGCCCGGACGTGGCCGTCGCTGATCCGCGCCGTGGTGGACATGCGTAAAAGCGGGGCGCCAGGCGCATGCCTCGATGACGCGTGGACGCTGGCATGCCGGTTCGCCGAACCGATCCGCATGTTGCCCGTAGCGTCCGCAATCGCCGAATTGGTTTGGCTGACAGGCGAATCCGATGACCGCATCAACGAGTGCCGGGAGCTGCTGACCGGCGGGCCGGTGACCGGCCTGGAGTGGTCGCGCGGCGAGTTGGCGGTCTGGCTGCGACGGTTGGGCGATGACGTCGACGTCGTGGGCGTCGCCGAACCGTATCGGTTGCTTCTGGACGGGGCGTACGACGCCGCGGCCGACGACTTCCATCGCCGTTCGATGCCCTATGACGCCGCGCTGGCGCTCGTCGACTCCGGCGTTCCTGCGCAGGCCGCGCGGGCATTGGACATCCTGGATCGGCTTGGCGCCGACGCGGTGGCTGGGAAGATCCGCCGCGGGCTACGGGCCAAGGGCGTCTCGGTGGTGCCTGCCCGGCGGCGTGGGACGACCCTTGCCAATCCCGCCGGGTTGACCACGCGGCAGGCCGAAGTGCTGCGCCTGCTCGACGACGGCCTGACCAACGCCGAACTCGCTGAGCGACTGTATCTGTCGGTGAAGACCGTCGACCATCACGTCTCGGCGATCCTGACGAAGCTGGATGTCTCCAAACGCCGGGACGCCGTCCGTCGGGCCCGTGAACTGGGCCTGCTGACCTAACGCGTCCCCCAGTTGTATTGCTGCTTCAGCGTTTTCAGGTAGACCAGGGTTTCTGCGAGGTAGACCCCGGGCAGCGCGCGGATCTGCGTATTGAGGATGTCCAGCAAGTGCCCGTCATCCTCACACACCACCTCGACCACCACATCGAATCTGCCTGCGGTCATCACGACGTAGTCGATTGCATCGATTTTGGTGAGCTTTTCGGCGACTTGCATGCTGTCGCCGGAGCAGCAGATGCCGATCATCGCCTCACGGCCGAAGCCGAGTTCCGTCGGATCGGTGACGGCCACGATCTGCATCACACCTGTGCTCATCAGGCGCTGCACCCGCTGGCGCACCGCACCCTCGGAGATGCCCACCTCCTCGGCGATCGCCGAGTACGAGCGCCGCCCGTCGTGCTGTAGCGCGCTGATGATGGCCTTCGAGATGTGATCGAGCGGCGGCCGTTGGGCCGAACCGCTGATGTCAGCCATGGCCTCGATTCTGCACTGCCGCCGCGGTTTTACCGGCCATTGCCGCGACTGTCGTGTCGCTATCCTCGGGCGAAGTGCCGCTGCAACCGTCGGTGCCGGTGTCCGAACAGCGCGCGCAGCGCCGCTGCCACTATCGGGGTCGCAGGGCGCAGCGGCGCCCGCAACTGAAATGTGATGCGGTCGCGGACAACGGCTTTGGATCCTCCGTCGGGCGTGACCGAGCGCTGGTGCCGCCACACACGCATACTCATCATCGTCGAGCGCTCGTCGAAGCTGCGTCCCGGCTGCAGTTCCGCGATGGTCAGCCGGTCATAGTCGAACGGGGCGACGCCGAACAACCGCAGCCACGCCCGCCCGATCGGCACGCCGACCGGCACATTGTCCACAGTGAGCCCGACGGCGGCGCGCGGCATCGTCATGGTCATCCACGGGCGGACTTCGTCGTTGATGCCCTCGGGTGTGACCACCCGCGCCCAGACCTGGTCGGCAGGCGCATCGATGACGCTCTGCCGTTCGATGATCATGACGATTCACGGTAAACGTGCGCGCCGCCCTTCGGGGCGCTACGTTGAGCCGCAGGTGTGCCGGGAAGGCTGGTCGGCAGTCGATGGACGCTGACCAGAAAGCACACACGATGACCGATCGCCGCGACAAGGCCCGCAACCGCCTGCTGACGCGCGGCTCATGGTCGGAGGCCAAGCGGTTCGCCGGGATTCTTCGGGAGGAAACCGTCGGCGGCGTGCTGTTGTTGATCGCCGCGGGACTGGCTGTCGGATGGGCGAATTCGCCGTGGTCGCACCTCTACCACACGCTGTCCGATTCCACCGTCGGCCCCCAGTCGATACACCTGCAGCTGCCGGTCTCAGCGTGGGCGGCGGACGGGCTGCTGGCGATCTTCTTCTTCGTCGTTGGGCTGGAACTCAAGCGGGAGTTCGTCGCGGGCGATCTCCGCGATCCGCGGCGCGCGGCCCTGCCGATCCTGGCGGCCGTCGGTGGCATGGTGGTGCCCGCCGCGATCTTCGTCGTCATCAACCTTGCCGCAGGCCATCGCGAGAATGTGATCGGCTGGGCGGTGCCGACGGCCACCGACATCGCGTTCGCGGTCGCAGTACTCGCGGTGTTGTCGACACACCTGCCCACCGCGCTGCGTACCTTTCTGCTGACCCTGGCCGTCGTCGACGATCTGCTGGCGATCATCGTCATCGCGGGCTTCTACACCGACCACCTCGCACCGGTGCCGTTGGCCCTGGCGTTGATCCCGGCCGGGCTGTTTGCGGTGGCCGTTCAGCGCGGGTTCGTGCGGTGGTGGTTATTGGTGCCGTTGGCCGTCGCCACCTGGGCGCTGGTGCATGCCAGCGGGGTGCACTCCACCGTGGCGGGCGTGCTGCTCGGCTTCACCGTGCCTGTGCTCGGCAGGCACGCGTCGGCGGAGAGTTTCGAACACCTCCTGCGGCCCCTGTCTGCGGGGCTTGCGGTGCCGGTGTTCGCCTTCTTCGCCGCGGGGGTGACGGTGGGTGGATGGTCGGGCCTTGGCGCCGCGTTGGGACACCCCGCCGCGCTCGGTGTCATTGCCGGCCTGGTCATCGGCAAGCCGCTCGGCGTGTTCGGCACCACCTGGCTGCTGGCCAAGTTCACCCATGCCGCCCTCGACGAGGACCTGGCATGGCGCGACGTATTCGGCGTGTCGCTGCTGGCAGGCATCGGTTTCACGGTTTCGTTGTTGATCGGTGAACTTGCGTTCGGTCACGGCACCCCGGCCGGCATCGACGTCAAGATCGGGGTGCTCGTCGGATCCGTTATCGCAGGTGTATTGGCTGCGGCGGTGTTGTCGAGCCGCAACGCGGCTTACCGTCGAATCCACCTGTCCGAAACTGCGGACGCGGATCACGACGGGGTGCCCGACATCTACGAGTCTCGGCACGACTGAGCCACCGGCGCGTGGCTACACTGGCCTAATGCTTGAACAGATCCGCGGTCCCGCTGATCTGCAGCACCTCTCCCAGTCGCAGCTGAGCGATCTGGCGCAGGAAATCCGCGAGTTCCTGATCCACAAGGTCGCTGCAACCGGCGGGCATCTCGGCCCCAATCTGGGTGTGGTCGAGCTGACGCTCGCCCTGCATCGCGTGTTCGACTCCCCGCACGACCCCATCCTGTTCGACACGGGCCACCAGGCCTATGTGCACAAGATGCTGACGGGCCGCAGCCACGACTTCGGCACGCTGCGCAAGAAGGGCGGCCTCTCGGGCTATCCGTCACGCAGCGAGAGCGAGCACGACTGGGTGGAGTCCAGCCACGCCAGCGCGGCGCTGTCCTACGCCGACGGTCTCGCCAAGGCGTTCGAGCTGTCGGGGCACCGTAACCGGCACGTCGTCGCCGTCGTGGGCGACGGGGCGCTGACCGGCGGCATGTGCTGGGAGGCGCTGAACAACATCGCAGGCGCACGGCGGCCGGTCGTGATCGTCGTCAACGACAACGGCCGCAGCTACGCACCGACCATCGGCGGTTTCGCCGAACACCTGGCCGGACTGCGGCTGCAACCGGGCTACGAAAAAGTCCTCGACGAGGGCAAGCGCGCACTTCGCGGTGTACCGCTCGTCGGTGAGCTCTGCTACCAGTGCCTGCACAGCGTGAAGGCGGGCATCAAGGACGCATTGTCGCCGCAGGTGATGTTCACCGACCTGGGCCTGAAGTACGTCGGCCCCATCGACGGCCACGACGAGCACGCGGTGGAGACCGCGCTGCGCCAGGCCCGCAATTTCAAGGCGCCGGTGATCGTGCACGTCGTCACCCGCAAGGGCATGGGCTATCCGCCCGCGGAGAACGACGAAGCCGACCAGATGCACTCGTGCGGCGTGATCGACCCGGAGACGGGTCTGGCCACCTCGGTGCCCGGGCCTGGCTGGACGTCGGCGTTCTCCGATGCGCTGATCGGCTACGCCGGGCGACGGCGTGACGTCGTCGCGATCACCGCCGCCATGCCGGGCCCGACCGGCCTCACTGCGTTCCGGCAGCGGTTCCCCGACCGGTTCTTCGACGTCGGCATCGCCGAGCAGCACGCGATGACGTCGGCCGCGGGCCTGGCGATGGGCGGCATGCACCCGGTGGTGGCCATCTATTCGACGTTCCTGAACCGGGCGTTCGATCAGGTGATGATGGACGTCGCGCTGCACAAGCTGCCGGTGACCATGGTGCTGGACCGCTCCGGCGTCACCGGACCCGACGGCGCCAGCCACAACGGCATGTGGGACTTGTCCATGCTGGGCATCGTGCCGGGCATGCGCGTTGCGGCACCGCGCGACGGCGCCCGGCTACGCGAGGAACTCGGCGAGGCGTTGGACATCAACGATGGTCCGACCGCCATTCGGTTCCCGAAAGGTGATGTGGGCGAGGATATTCCGGCACTCGAGCGGCGCGGCGGCATCGACGTGCTGGCCGTGCCCGCCGACGGCATGTCGGAAGACGTGCTGCTCGTCGCAATCGGCCCGTTCGCCCCGATGGCGTTGGCCGTCGCCGAGCGGCTGCGTAACCAGGGCATCGGAGTCACGGTCGTCGACCCGCGCTGGGTGCTGCCGGTGCCCGCGGCTCTCGGCGAGTTGGCGCGTTCGCACAAGCTCGTGGTCACCGTCGAGGACAACGGCGTCGCCGGCGGCATCGGTTCGGCGGTGTCGGGTGCGCTGCGGGGTGCGGAGATCGACGTCCCGTGCCGCGACCTCGGCTTGCCGCAGGAGTTCTTCGACCAGGCCTCGCGTGGTGAAGTGCTTGCCACTATCGGCCTGACCGATGCGAACATCGCCCGCCAGATCACCGGTTGGGTGGCGGCGCTCGGTACCCGCGCCTCAGAGCCCGAACCCTCACTCCGCGAGCAGACGTAACTCGCCCGAAAGCGCGGCGTGTCGGGGACTTTTGCGTCTGCTCGTGACCAGACAGGAGCCTCGCGGATATGGATGCTGAGCTCGAGCGCTGGAAGTCCGGCGGGCAGCACTTCGACTACCTGGGTTTCGACGTTTTCTACCGGGTCGAAGGCAGTGGGCCTCACCTGGTACTCATCCACGGCTACCCGTTCAATTCGTGGGACTGGGCGCCGCTGTGGGATCGCCTGACCGAGCGCTTCACCGTCGTTGCCCCCGACATGCTCGGCATGGGATTCTCCGCCAAACCCGTCGCTTACGAGTACTCCGTGCACGACCACGCCGACATGCACGCGGCGCTGTTGACGCATCTGGGTGTCGGTTCGGCGCACATCCTGGCCCATGACCTTGGCGACTCCGTCGGACAAGAACTGTTGGCCCGTCATCAGTTTCGCGAACAGGTCTACGGCGGGTTGCACATCGAGTCGATCACCTGGCTCAACGGCGGTCTGTTCAACGAGGCATACACCCCTCGGTTGATGCAGAAGCTGATGTCACGAACTCCGTTGGGCGACATCATGAGTCCGCTGCAGGGCAGCCCGCTGTCGAGGCGGATCATCGAGCCGACGATCAACGAGATGTTCGGCCCGAAAACCAAACCGACGCGGCGGATGCTCGACCTGTTCCACGAAGTGCTGGAGTACAACGACGGAAAGCGTGTGCTGCACAAGGTCGGCCGGTTCGTCACCGACCGCTACGCGCACCGCAATCGGTGGGTGCGGGCGATGCGGGAGACGGCTGTCCCGATGCGGTTGATCGACGGACCCGTCGACCCGAACTCGGGCAGGCACATGGCGCAGCGCTATCTCGAGGTCATCCCCGATCCCGACGTCGTGATGCTCGACGACGCGATCGGGCACTGGCCGCAGATCGAGGCGCCCGATGCGGTGCTGGAACACTTTCTGGCCCACATCGAGCGCGTCACCTCCTAGCGCGAACCGGGCCCACCCGCTCGGCGTCAGGCGCGGTCAGCGGCACCCTGCTGACGGTTTCGAGGGCGCCCGATTCGGTCGGTTGCTCGAAGACGACTTCGGCATCGAGGCCGGAGATCTGCAGCAGCGCGATGGTGTTGCCGAACAGCGGACCGCAGACATCGGTCCACGTCACCGGCAACGCCGGCGCCCCTCGGCGCCGTGCCCACCGGCGCATCACCGGCGCAAGCCGGTGCGACCATCCGATCTTGAAGGCTGGCTTGACGTAGCCGGGCACCTTGTTGTGTACCGGTGAGCAGACAAGCTGATGGACCGCCGCGGTCGGCGAACCGCGGCGCGAAGAAGGCAGTCGAGCGCGGGCGACGTAGCTGTGGTGAACGTCCCCCGAGAGCACGGTGACGGTCGTCGGGCCGCCCGAATGCGTAGCCACCCGGGTGATCATCTCGGTCAAGCGCACAAACGACTTGAAGAACGCCCCCCAGTGCTCGAAATCTGCTGCCTGGCGGAGGTTTTCGGCCAACTTACCGCGCCACCCACCGCGGTCGGCAGCCATCTCGTTCAACGTTTCCAGATCGGAGAGGACGGGCGGAAGGAGCCACGGCACCGATGAGCCCAGGATGAGGTGGTCGACTTCGTCGATGCCGTCGGCGGCCTGGTCCTCGAGCCAACCGAACTCCCGTTCGCCGATCATCATGCGCATCCCGGAGTCGAGGATCCGGCCGTTGCGGCTGTCCATCATGATGAACCGGCTGCGGCCCAGATCCCATCGGTAGCTGAACCGAACACCCTTGTTCGCGTCGACCTCGGCGTCCGCGCGGTCGGCCAGCTCAACCAGCGCCGACCAGATGTCGCCGTCGATGTCGCGCAGGCCCTGGTAATCCTGATCGGCGGCCAACTCCTGTGGGCTGAGGTTTCCCAGATGCTGGTACACCCAGTACGACGCCAACCCGGCCCGGATCCGGTCTCGCCACCAGGGCTGCGTGTTGATTTCGGCCCGCCATGCCGCTGACGTGTTCCAGTCGTCGCGGATGTCGTGGTCGTCGAAGATCATCGCGGTGGGAATCGTGGACATGATCCAGCGAATCTCGGGGTCACTCCACGAGTGGCGGTAAAGCTGCTCGTACTCGCCGAACGTGACGACCTCCTCGGGCGGCCGTGTTCCGTGCCTGCGTCGGCGGCCCGCGATGCGCCTGCGCGCCTCGGGCGTGAGTTCGTCGGCGTACACCTGGTCGCCGAGCAGGATCAGCATGTCGGGCCATTGATCGATCGGCTGCGTGGCCATCCGGTCGGCGTACCGGTCGAGTGCGTCGTCGCCGAATTCGTCGTCGATGTCGGGCACCCCAGTCTTGGGATATCGGCAGGAGCCGAAGACGACGCTCAGCCGGTGTGCCGAGTCCCCGCCGCGAGTGCGGATCACACTGGGCGGAAACGGCGAATCGGGGAGCGGCCACACCCGCTCGCCGTCGATGTCCACATGGTACGCAGTCGTGGAGTTCTCGGCGAGACCGGTCACCTCGACCAGCGCGTAGTGGTGATCCTGGACCTCAAAAGTCGTTGCGGTGCAACCGAGAACCGTGACCGTGGCGGCACGATCGGTCTGCACCCATACCAGCGCGGTCGTATCGTCGACATGTCGGAGCACGGGACCGAGCAGCAGCGCCACCAACCCAGACTAGGCACCCACCTACCGCGAGCAGACACAAACCCGCATCTGCGGCGCCGTTTTGTGCGAGTTCACGTCTGGTCGCCGGGCGGTGTCCCTGGCTCGCCCTCGGAGTTGAGCGCCTCGGCAAGGACCGGGTCCGCGAGTTCGCACTGCCACGGCCTGGCCCCGGCGTCGCGCAGGAAGGTGTCGACAGCCGCGACGGTATCGGCGACCGGATGCCAGTCCCAGCACAGCCTTCGGACGATTTCGGGTGAGACCAGGTTCTCCGCCGGCACCGAAACCTTCTGCGACAGTTCATTGAGCGCGGCCCTGGCCGCCTCCAGTCGGGCCGCCGCCTCGGGTTTACGTCGAGACCAGCGTGACGCGGGCGGTGGCCCGTTCGTCGATTCCTGCGCCTCGGGGGGCTCCGCGGTCCTGGCCCTGGCGAGCGCATCCAGCCACACCTGTGCACTGCGGCGCTGCCGGTTGCCGCCGAACACCGGTAGTTCGGTCAGCTTTTCGATGGTGTCCGGGTTGACCGTTGCGGCGTTGATGATCGCCGAGTCGGGCAGAATCCGCCCCGGCGCGATGTCGCGTCGGCGGGCGATGTGATCCCGTGTCTGCCACAACTCCCGAACAGCGGCCAACGCCCGCGGATTGCGTACCTTGTGGATGCCCGACGTGCGCCGCCACCGGTCGCGTCGGGTCGGCGTCGGCTCGAACGTCCGCACGAACTCGAATTCCTGTGCCGCCCAATCAGTTTTGCCTTGTTCAGCCAGCACCGCGTCGATCGCGTCGCGCAGGTCGAGTAGTACCTCGACGTCGAGCGCGGCATAGTTCAGCCAGTCGTGCGGCAGCGGGCGCTTCGACCAGTCGGCCGCGCCGTGACCTTTCATCAGCTGCAGCCCCAGCAGTCGCTGCACCATAGCGGCCAGATTCACCCGGTCATAGCCTGCCAACCTGCCCGCCAGTTCGGTGTCGTACAGCTTCGGCGGCCTGATCCCTATCTCGGCCAGGCACGGCAGATCCTGGTCGGCCGCATGCAGCACCCATTCGTCGGTGGCCAGCACGGCGGCGACCGGGGCCAGCGTCTCGATCGGGTCGCTGCCGTGGTTGACGGGGTCTATGAGCACGGTGCCCGCACCGGCGCGCCGGATCTGCACCAGATAAGCGCGGTTGGAATACCGGAAGCCCGATGCGCGCTCGGCGTCGACCGCAAACGGCCCGTGGCCTGATGCCAAAACATCTGCGGCTCTAGCGATTTCGCTGCGGCTGACCGACAACGGCGGCACGCCGTCACGTGGCGCGAGCAGCGGGGTGGCCTCGGCCTCCTGCTGCAGCGCCTCGGCGGCCTGTTCGGAATCCGCCATCGTCAGGCGCGCGTGCGGGAGCTCAGATCGGTGACCCCGGCCGGAGGCAGGCCCGCCGCGTGCTCGAGCACCGCACAGAACGCCTGCACGTGCGGGCCCAGCTCGAGCGTGGTCGCGGTCCATGACGCCCGCAGCTCGAGTTGGTGGGCGCGCGGCGGCCCTGAGATGTCGCCGAAGCGCACCGACGTGGTGGCGGTGACCGTGCCGCCCAACGCGGTCATGTGCTCGGCGCGCGACTCCAGCGCCTCGACCAGCCAGCTCCACGCCACGTCGGGCAGCAGCGGGTCGAGGGCCTCACTGGGGTCGAGGTCGGCCTGGATGTAGGCGACCAGCCGCATCGTGCCGTCCCACGCCTCGGCGCCCTCGGGATCGTGCAACAGGATGAGCCGACCGAACGCATCACCTTCGGACCGCTCGGGGACGATCGCTGTTTCGGGGTGCCGAACCTCGGCGCCCAGCGCATAGCTGAACGGCGCCAGCCGCTGCGGCGGGCGAATCGGGCCGAGCTCGATTTCCGGTCGCACGGTGGTGGCATTCATCGCCGCCACCGCTTCACGGAACTGAGCCGGTTCAGCGGTGGTCATGCCGTTTGACGCTAGACCATATTGGCTGGTCTGTGCGCAGGCGCGCCGATTTTGTGCCCGACCGGTACCCCCACTCCAAGGCGTAATGATCTTGTTCTGCACGGTTGCTGCAGCGACCTGCAGGAGGCGGCTGAGCAGGCGTGGCAGCATTGGAGCCGATGACTAACCGCCGCACGCTGCCCGACTCGCCCTACCTGGCCGCGGTCACCGGCCGCAAACCCAGCCGGGTGCCGGTGTGGTTCATGCGGCAGGCCGGCCGATCGCTGCCCGAATATCGGGCGCTGCGGGCCAAGAACACGATGATGCAGGCGTGCTTCGACCCCGAGTTGATCACCGAAATCACCCTGCAGCCGATCCGCAGGCACGGGGTCGACGCGGCTATCTTGTTCTCCGACATCGTCGTGCCGCTGCGCGCTGCAGGCGTCCAACTGGACATCGTGCCCGACGTCGGGCCGGTGATCGAGCACCCGGTGCGCGCCATCGCCGACGTCAAGGCGATCAAAGACGTTGACTCACAACAGGTTGCCCCCGTTGCGCAGGCCGTCTCGCAGTTGATCACCGAGCTCGGCGATGTCCCGCTCATCGGGTTCGCCGGTGCGCCGTTCACGTTGGCCTCATATCTCGTCGAAGGTGGACCGAGCAAACATCACGAGCGGACGAAGGCGATGATGCTCGGCGACCCCGGAACCTGGCACGCGCTGATGTCGGCCCTGACCGACATCACGATCGCGTTCCTGCGAACCCAGTTGGACGCGGGCGTCGACGCGATCCAGGTCTTCGATTCGTGGGCGGGAACGCTGTCGCTGGCCGATTACCGCAGCTACGTGCTGCCGCACAGCACCAACGTGTTCGCCGCACTGGCCGGTGCCGGGGTGCCGATGACGCACTTCGGGGTGGGCACCGCCGAGTTGCTCGGCGCGATGTCCGAGGCGGTCTCGGCGCATGGCGCGCCTGCTGTGGTCGGAGTCGACTGGCGGACCTCGCTGTCCGACGCGGCCTCCCGGGTACAACCCGGCACCGCCTTACAGGGCAACCTCGACCCCGTCGTCCTGCTGGCCGGCGTCGAGGTGGCCCAGCACGCGGTGCGTGCTGTGGTCGAGGACGGTCGGCGTGCCGTGGACGCCGGTGCGGTCGGCCACGTGTTCAATCTCGGCCACGGTGTGCTGCCGAGCACCGACCCGGCCGTCATCACCGACGTCGTGACATTGGTGCACTCGTTGTGACCACCTCGTATGCCGTTGTGGGAGGCGGGATTTCGGGGTTGGTCGCAGCTTACCGGCTGCGCGTGGCATGGCCGACCGCGACGATCACGGTGTTCGACCCGGCCGATCGACTTGGCGGAGTGCTGCGCACCGAGCGGATCGGCGGCCAGCCGCTGGACGTCGGCGCCGAGGCGTTCATCGCGCGACGGCCGGAGGTGCCCGCGCTGCTGGCCGAACTCGGCCTGACAGGCAGGCAGATCGCCACGACGGGGGCCCGGCCGCTGATCTACAGCCAGCGCAAGCTGCACCCGCTGCCCGCCGCCACTGTGCAGGGCATTCCGTCGCAGCCGCAGGCGCTGGCCGGGCTCGTCGACGACAGCGCGATCGGGTGGATGCTCGCCGAACAGACCCGGCCGTTCTCGTGGCGGCCCGGCGCCGACCCCTCGGTGGCCGACCTGGTCGCAGACCGGTTCGGCGAGCAGGTGGTGACTCGGTCGGTGGATCCGCTGCTGGCCGGGGTGTACGCCGGATCGGCGGCCACGATCGGCGTGCGCTCGGCCGTCCCGACCCTGGCAACTGCACTGGACAGGGGAGCGCGCAGCCTGACCGAGGCCGTGCGCGATGCGCTGCCACCCCCGTCGACGGGGCCGGTGTTCGGGGCGGTCGATGGCGGCTACGCGGTGCTGGTCGATGAGTTGGTGCGCAGGGCGGGGATCCGGTGGGCCCAGGTCGCCGTGCAACACCTCGACCGTGTGCCGCAGGGCTGGGCGCTGGTCGACGACGAAGGGCAGCGCTGGCACGCCGACGCTGCGGTGCTTGCCGTTCCGGCGCCACGGTTGCCGCGGCTGATCGAAACAGTGGCACCGCGAACGGCCGTGGCCGCACGCCGCATCGAGGTGGCGTCCTCGGCGCTGGTGGCGTTGGGCCTGCCAGGTGGCACACCGCTGCCGGACCAGTCGGGCGTGCTGGTGGCCGGCGGAGAACCCGTGCGGGCCAAGGCGATCACGTTGTCGAGCCGCAAATGGGGTCAACGGGGCAACGTCGAACTGGTTCGGTTGTCGTACGGCCGGTTCGGCGACGATCTGGCGCGCAACGCAGGCGACGAGGACCTGCTGGAGTGGGCATCGCGGGATCTGGCCACGGTCTTCGGTGTCGCCGTCGAACCAGTGGATTGCCATGTGCAGCGCTGGATTGACGCGATGCCGCAGTATGGGCCCGGGCACCAGGACGTGGTGGCCGAACTGCGGGCCGGCCTGCCCCCGACGCTCGCGGTGGCGGGCGGCTATCTGGACGGCATCGGGGTGCCCGCGTGTGTGGCCGCCGCGACAAGGGCGGCCGCGTCGCTGGTCACCGCGCGCGTGGCACGATAGACGGTATGGCCAAGCTGGATTTCGACGAGCTCAACGCGACCATCCGCTACCTGATGTTCTCGGTGTTCGCGGCACAACCTGGGGCACTTGGTGACGAGCGTGCGGGTGTGATCGACGAGATGGCGACGTTCCTCAAACAGCAGGAGGAGCGTGGCGTCGTGGTGCGCGGCCTGTACGACGTCGCGGGCATGCGGGCTGACGCGGATTTCATGATGTGGACGCACGCCGAGACAGTGGAGGCGCTGCAAGCGACGTATTCGGATTTCCGCAGGACGACCACGCTGGGCCAGGCCAGTTCTCCAGTGTGGAGCAGCGTCGCGCTGCACCGCCCCGCCGAATTCAACAAGAGCCACATCCCCGCGTTCCTCGCGGGTGAGGAACCGGGCAACTACGTCTGCGTGTATCCGTTCGTTCGCTCCTACGAGTGGTATCTGCTGCCCGACGAGGAGCGCCGCCGGATGCTGGCCGAGCACGGGATGGCCGCACGAAGCTACAAGGACGTGCGGGCAAACACCGTGCCCGCCTTCGCGCTCGGCGACTACGAGTGGATCCTGGCGTTCGAGGCGCCGGAGTTGTACCGCATCGTGGATCTGATGCGCGACCTGCGGGCTACCGACGCCAGGCGACACACGCGTGAGGAGACCCCGTTTTTCACCGGCCCGCGCATTCCAGTGGAAGAGTTGGTCAACAAACTCCCGTAACCTCTCCGCCGGAAGGACCCCAGTTGTCTGAGGCCAAGACTGGACGAGACCTGCTGTTCGACGCGTTGCAGACCAAGGGCACAGCCTTCACTCACGAAGAACGGCGCACGTACGGCCTGCTGGGACTTCTTCCGACCGCGGAGAAGACGCTGGAACAGCAGGTCCAGCATTCCTGGAACGAGTTCTCCACTCGCCGTGAGGGTCTCGACAAGCACATCTACCTGCGCGCGCTTCAGGATCGCAACGAGACGTTGTTCTACCGCCTGCTGCGCGACAACATCGCCGAGACGATGCCGATTGTCTACACCCCGACGGTTGGTGAAGCGTGCCAGCGGTTCAGCGAGATCTACCGTCGACCGCGGGGGCTGTTCGTGTCGTATCCGGACAGGGCCGAACTGCGCGAGGTGCTGCGCAACCGTCCCCATCGTGACGTCGACGTGATCGTGGTGACCGACGGTCAGCGCATCCTCGGGTTGGGCGATCAGGGCATCGGCGGAATGGGCATCCCGATCGGGAAGCTCTCGCTTTACACCCTGATCGGCGGCATCGACCCGGCGCGCACACTTCCGATCGTGCTCGACGTGGGCACCGACAACGTCGAATTGCTGGAGGACCCCCAGTATCTCGGCTGGCGGCACCGGCGGATCGGCGACGACGAGTACTACGCGTTCATCGACGAATTCGTCGCCGCGGTGCACGAGGAACTTCCCGATGTCCTGCTGCAGTGGGAGGACTTCGCGACGTCACACGCACTGCCGATCCTCGAGCGCTACCGCGACAAGTTGCTGACATTCAACGACGACATCCAGGGCACCGCCGCGGTGACGCTCGGCGCGCTGCACGGCGCGGCGAAGGTGGCCGGCCGTCCAGTATCGCAACAGCAGGTCGTGATGCTCGGTGCGGGCTCGGCGGGCATCGGCGTTCTCGACATGGTGCAGCGCGAGATGGTGGCCCAGGGACTGACCGAAGCTGATGCCGCGGACCGGATCTGGGTCGTCGACGTGGTCGGACTGCTCACCGACGACCGCACCGACCTGTCTGCGGAGCAACGGAAGTTCGCGAAACCACCGGAGGTGGTGTCAGCTTGGGGCCTGTCGGGTCCCGCGCAACTCGCCGACGTGGTACACCACGTCGATGTGGGCGTGCTGCTCGGTTTATCCACGGCGGCAGGAGCTTTCACCGAAGACATCGTGCGTGAGCTTGCCGGCAAGACCGAACGGCCCATCATCTTCCCGCTGTCGAACCCGACCAGTCGCGCGGAAGCGCACCCCGCCGAGTTGGACGCCTGGACCGACGGGCGGGCGCTGATCGCCACGGGCTCGCCGTTCGCGCCGCTGCATCGTGACGGGGTCGAACGGCCAATAGCACAGTGCAACAACGTTTATATCTTCCCGGCGATGGGCCTCGCCGTCACCGCGGCGCAGGCCACCAGGGTGACCGACGAGATGATGCGCGTCGCCGCTGCCGCGCTCGGCGACGAGTCACCCGCGCTGGTCGACCCGACTCAGCCGCTGCTGCCTGCCTGGACGGACGTCCCCGCGGTCGCCATCCGCATTGCGCATGCGGTGGGACTGCAGGCCATCGCCGACGGCGTTGCTCCGCATCGCACCGCCGAACAGCTCAACCAACGAATCGCCGAGGTTCGCTGGATTCCGCAGTACCACAGCTGAAGCTACGGCGTTGTGGCGCAGCGCCTTACAGCTGCCTGAACGCTGTGAACGGTGCGCATAGTCGATTCGCATCCTGTCGTCAGCCCGATTCCAGTTTGGCGGCGTTGACTAAAAGCACAGTCCACGATGGAGCAGACAGCGATGAACCTCAGACCGATTCAGCAGTTGCGGTTGTGTGCCGCACTGATGGCTAGCAGCACCTTGATCGTGCTGGGTGGCGCGGCGGTTTTCCATACCCAGGGCGCCGACGTCACCGCGGCGGGAAGCTCGAGCGGGGCAGGTCCCGCCACGTCGACACCTCCAACGAAGCCGGCGATCACGAAAGCGGTGCCCAGCATCACGGGTCCTGCCCCGTTGTACGCGGGGGAGGGGCCGGACTCGAACCCGCAGGCGCCGATTCCCTAGCCCTGGCAGCGACCAACCGCCTCATTCGCGCCGACATCGGTTGTGACTTCACCCGCTGCGGCCACCAGAACCAGGTGCCGAGCAGCGCCGCAATCGACGGTGTCATGAACGCGCGAATGACCAGCGTGTCGAACAACAGGCCCATGCCGATAGTGGTGCCGATCTGGGCGACTACCACCATGGTGCTCACCGCCATCGACATCATCGTGAAGGCGAATACCAGGCCCGCCGCGGTAACGACGGAACCGCTGCCGCCCATGGCGCGGATGATGCCGGTGTTGATTCCTGCCGGGATCTCCTCTTTCATCCGCGCCACCAACAGCAGGTTGTAGTCGGCACCGACCGCCAACAGGATGATCACCGCCATCGCCATCACCATGAATTGCAGTTGGATGCCCAGCAGGTGCTGCCAGAACAGCACCGACAGCCCGAACGAGGCGCCGAGCGACAGCACAACGGTGCCGACGATGACGGCCGCTGCCACCACACTGCGCGTGATGAGCAACATGATGATGAAGATCATGGTGAGCGCGGCGACGCCTGCGATCAACAGGTCGTAGCGGTTGCCGTCCTCCATGTCCTTGAACGTCGACGCGGTGCCGCCGATGTAGACCCGCGAGCCCTCCAGTGGCGTGCCCTTGATGGCTTCGAACGCGGCATTCTTGATGGCGTCGATGCGCTTGATGCCGCCGGCCGACAGCGGGTCTTCCTCGTGGGAGATGATGAACCGGACGGCATGGCCGTTGGGCGAGATGAAGTTGTCCATGCCGCGCTGAAAGTCTTTGTTGTTGAAGATCTCTGGCGGCAAGTAGAAGGTGTCGTCGTTCAGCGAGTCGTTGAACGCATCACCCATCGCGGTCTGGTTCTCGTTCATCGCATGCTGCTGATCCTGCATGCTCGACTGACTCGATTGCATGCTCAGCATCATGTCGCGCGCGTTCTTCATCGTCTCGATCGTCGGCGGCATCGTCGCGATCATCTGCGGCATGAGAGCGTCGAGTCGATTCAGATCGGGCAGCAGACTGATGAAGTCGTCGGTCATGGTGTCGACGCCGTCGAGCGCGTCGAAAGTGGACCGCAGCGACCAGCAGATCGGGATGTCGTAGCAGTGCGGTTCCCAGTAGAGGTAGTTACGCACGGGCCGGAAGAAATCGTCGAAATCGGCTATGTGGTCCCGCAATTCGGCGACGTCGACGGCCATCTGATTCGACTTGCCGACCATGCTGTGCGTCGTCGCGCTCATCTCTTCCATCAGCACGATCATCCGGTCCATCGTGTCGACGGTCTTCTGCATGTCGTTGGCCTGCACCTTCATCAGGGCCATCACGTTGTTCATGTAGTCGCGGTTCATCTCCTGAAAGGTGCCGCTCATGCTCATCTGCGCCGGAATGGTGCTGAACTTGATCGGCTTACCCTCAGGCCGCGTGATCGCCTGCACCCGACCGATGCCGGGCACTCTGGTCACGGCCTTGGCGATCCGCTCGATCACCAGGAAGTCCGCCGAATTGCGAAGGTCGTGATCGGTCTCGACCAGCAGCATCTCCGGGTTCATCCTGGCGACCGGGAAGTGTCGTTCAGCCGCCGCGAAACCCTCGTTGGCGGGAAGGTCGGGCGGTAGGTACTTGCGGTCGTTGTAGCTGGGTTCGTAACCGGGAAGTGTCAGCAGGCCGATCAATGCGAGAAAGATCGTCATGGTCAAGATCCAGCCCGGCCATCGAACGATGGCGGCTCCCAGACGTCGCCAGAATCGGATTCGCATCGCGCGCTTGGGCTCTAGCAATCCGAACCGGCTTGCCACGGTGATCAGCGCCGGGCCAAGAGTCAGCGCCGCGAACACACCGACAACCATGCCCACCGCGAGCGGGATACCCAACGTCTGGAAGTAGGGCAGTCGGGTGAACGACAGGCAGAACGTGGCGCCCGCGATTGTCATGCCCGAACCGAGCACCACGTGGGCGGTGCCGTGGAACATCGTGTAGAACGCCGACTCTCGGTCCTCGCCCGCGGTGCGGGCTTCCTGGTAGCGGCCGATCAGGAAGATCGCATAGTCGGTGGTGGCCGCGATCGCGAGGGTCACCAACAACTGGGTGGCGAACGTCGACAGCCCGATCAGGTTGTGATAACCGAGAAACGCGACCACACCGCGGGTCGCCGACAACCCCAGCATCAGCATCAGCAGCACCAGCACGACGGTGAAGATCGAGCGATAGAAGAACAGCAGCATCGTGATGATGACGACGATCGTGGCAATCTCGATCATTCGGACGCTGCTGTTGCCCGCTTGTTCCTGGTCGGCCTGCAGTGCGGGGCCTCCGGTGACGAAGACCTTGACGCCGGGCGGCGGAGACAGGCCGTCGACGAGCTTTTGCACCGCGGCGACGGACTCGTTGCCAAGGGCCTCGCCCATGTTTCCGGCGAGATAGACCTGCACGTACGCGGCCTTGCCGTCTTCGCTCTGGGCGCCGGCGCGGGTCAACGGGTCGCCCCAGAAGTCCTGGATGTGCTGGACGTGCTTCTTGTCGACCTTCAGCTTGGCGACCATGTCGTCGTAGAACCGGTGCGAGTCAGGGCCGAGAGCCTTGTCGCCCTCCAGCACGATCATCGCCGAGCTGTCGGAATCGAACTCTTCGAAGACCATGCCGATGCGCATCATCGCGGCCACCGACGGCGCCTCTTTCGGAGACATCGACACCGACCGCATTTCGCCGACGACCTCGAGTTGCGGCACGGTCAGGTTCAGGAAAACGATCAGAGCGACCCAGCCGAGGATGATCGGGATCGCCAACCGGCGAATCCACTTCGCTATGCCGAGTCGCGGTGACTTGTCCGCGGCGGTTGCGGGGGCGATAGTCGGAGTGCTCAACACCGTCCTCGGGGGTTGGTTTGCGCCTAGTCAACCAGATCCCGCCGGATATTAGTTAGCTCCCGTTCGAATCGTTCGCGGCCGGTCGGCGGCCGATCTGGGCTCTGACCGGCGCGTTCAGTTAGTCGGCCTATCCTCGGCGGCATGACTGCTCCCACGGATCCGGACCGCTTCGACGAGATGTATCGCGACCAGCGGAGATCTCATGGTCTGCCCGCCGCTACGCCGTGGGACATCGGCGGTCCGCAACCCGTCGTGCAGCAACTGGTGGCGCTCGGCGCGATCAAGGGCCACGTGCTGGATCCGGGCACGGGTCCCGGCCACCACGCAATCCATTACGCATCGAAGGGGCTGTCGGCCACCGGCATCGACGCATCACCCGCGGCTATCGAACGGGCTCGGCAGAACGCTCGAGTCGCCGGTGTCGAAGTCGAGTTCCAGGTCGCCGACGCGACAAAGCTCGACGGTTTGGACGGCCGGTTCGACACGGTCGTCGACTGCGCCTTCTATCACGTCTTCACCGATTCGCCCGACCTGCAGCGGTCGTATGCGCAGGCCCTGCACCGCGCCACCAAGCCGGGCGCGCGGCTGTACATGTTCGAGTTCGGCGCGCACAACGTCAACGGCTTCAAGATGCCGCGGTCGCTTTCAGAAGACGACTTCCGCCTGGTGTTGCCGCCCGCGGGCTGGGAGATCACCTACCTGGGCCCGACCACCTACCAGGGCAATATCAGCCTGGAAACGTTCGAGGCGATGGCGGCGCGCAACCCGGACGCCGCCGCGCAGATTGCTCCGCTGATCGAACGCATCCGCGTCATCGAACCGTGGCTGGTCGACGGCCGAATGCACATGCCGTTCTGGGAGCTACACGCCAGCCGGGTCGACTAGCCTGCCGGCACCAGTCGCAGCGAGATCGAGTTGATGCAATACCGCTGGTCGGTCGGGGTCGGATAACCCTCGCCCTCGAAGACGTGGCCGAGGTGGCTGTGGCAGTTGGCGCACAACACCTCGACGCGGTGCATGCCCAGCGAGTCGTCGGAGCGAAGGATCACCGCATCGGAGTCGGCCGGGTCGAAGAATGACGGCCAACCGCAGTGCGATTCGAACTTCTCGCTGCTGCGGAACAGTTCGGCGCCGCAGGCCCGGCACGCGTAGACGCCTTCGGTTTTGGTGTCGGTGTACTCACCGGTGAAGGGCCGCTCGGTGCCCGCCTCGCGAAGGACGTGGAACTCCTCAGGCGTCAGCTTCTTACGCCATTCGTCGTTGGTGAGCTGCAGTTTGGGGGCCGGTGTGGTCATGGCTCCACGCTAGCTCGTTCGTGCGCATATGCGAATGCGGCCGCTTCGTGGGCGACGTCGAACTCGCGCTCTGTCACCATCTGTCCGTCGCGGAACTCCGCCACGCTGAGCCGCGTCCATGCGTACCGCTCGCCGTCGCGCCCGACGTCGCGAGCAGACGCAAAGCTGCCCATTTTTGCCGCGGAATGGTCACTTTTGCGTCTGCTCGCGCCATTCGAGTAGGCCATTTGGCCGATGTTTCGCCGTCGCGGTGGCCCCACGCTGGCTAACATGAGCCAGACCGACTGGAGCGACCTCGGCATGACGGAGCTACTGCCAACAGGCATGGTGACGCTGCTTCTTGCCGACGTCGAGGGGTCTACCCGGCTTTGGCAGAGCCGATCCGAGGAGATGACGGCGGCGGTCGCGCGACTGGACGGTGTGCTCGCCGAGGTGGTCGCCACCCATCATGGCGTCCGCCCCGTCGAGCAAGGCGAGGGCGACAGCTTCGTGCTGGCCTTCGCGCGTGCCAGCGATGCGGTCGGATGTGCCCTGGATCTGCAGTTGGCGCCACTGGCGCCGCTGCGACTGCGGGTCGGGGTGCACACCGGCGAGGTGCAGTTGCGCGACGAGGGCAACTACATGGGCTCGACGATCAACCGCGCTGCGCGCCTGCGGGATCTGGCCCATGGCGGTCAGACGGTGCTCTCCGGGGCGACCTACGAGATGGTGGCGGATCGACTTCCGGATGGGGTGTGGGTGCGCGAACTCGGTTCTCATCCGCTGCGGGACCTGCCCCGTCCCGAACGGGTGGTGCAGTTGTGCCATCCCGATCTGTGTAACGAGTTCGCACCGCTACGAGCCGCGAAACCCACTGCAGCACAGAATCTTCCGGTCCATCTCACCAGTTTTGTCGGGCGCGGCGCTCAGATCGCCGACGTGAGTCGGTTACTCGACGAAAACCGACTGGTGACGCTGACCGGTGCGGGCGGCGCGGGTAAGACCCGGTTGGCGATCGAAGTCGCGGGTCAACTTCATGTGCCCGACGGTGTCTGGTACGTCGACCTGTCACCGATCACGCATCCCGAGGTGGTGCCCGTCGCGGTCGCGCGTGCATTGGGCCTACCCGATCAACCGGGTCGCTCGACCGACGACACGCTGATCCGGTTCATCGGTGATCGGCAGTTGTTGATCGTGCTCGACAACTGTGAGCACCTTCTCGACGCCAGCGCCTCGATGATCGGCACCCTCCTCGGCGCGTGCCCTGAACTCAAACTGCTGACCACGAGTCGGGAACCGTTGGGGATCCCAGGGGAAGTGACATTCGTGGTGCCATCACTGTCGCTGGACGACGAGGCGATCGAATTGTTCACCGACCGTGCCAGGCGAGCACAGCCGGAATTCGCCGTCGCCGAACACAATGCCGCGACGCTGGGCGAGATCTGCCGACGCCTCGATGGCATGCCGTTGGCCATCGAACTCGCCGCCGCGCGGGTGCGGGCGCTGACGCTCGACGAAATTCTCGACGGATTGCACGATCGCTTCCGTTTGTTGACCGGCGGGGCCCGTCGATCGGTGCGGCGCCAGCAGACGCTGCACGCGTCGGTGGACTGGTCGCATGCGTTGCTGACGGATGGTGAACGGACGCTGTTCCGTCGACTGGCGGTCTTTCTGGGCGGATTCGATCTGGAGGCCGCCCACGCCGTCGCCGGGGATGACGGCGCGCAGCGCTACCAGACGCTCGACCAACTCAGCCTGCTCGTCGACAAGTCTCTGCTGACGACCGAAAACGTCAGCGGCAGAACGCGATACCGGTTCCTGGAGACCGTGCGCCAATACGCTCTGGAGAAGCTGGGCGAATCGGGGGAGGCCATAACGCTGGGTGACCGGCACCGCGATTACTACACCTCGTTGGCGGCCGGTCTGGACTCGCCGGGTGACGTCGCAGACGCGCAGCGGCTGGAACATGTGCAAACCGAGTTCGACAACCTCAGGGGAGCCTTCGCATGGAGTCTGGAGAACGAGGCGAGCGAACCCGCTCTCAGGCTCGCAACATCGCTGTTGCCGCTGTGGTTTTGCAGGTGGCGTCACCGTGAAGGTCTGGCTTGGCTGGCCGCCGCCCTCGCCGCAGAAACCTCAAAGGACGATCCGGCGCGTGTGCGAGCGCTGGCATATCAAGGCATGCTGATGTGCTTCACCGGCATCACCGGAGGCATGCCGATCGTTGACGAGGCGCTTGCGCTCGCGCGGCAGATCGAGGAATCTCACGTCCTCATCAGCGCTCTCATCGCGCACGGTGTCGGATATGCCCAAGACGCCGGGACTGCTCGTGCTGACTTTGAGGAAGCCGCCACTGTCGCTCGCGAACTCGGCGATCAGTGGCGGTTGAGTCAGGTGCTCGGCTGGCAAGTGATGGCAGCTATGGCCGTGGGGGACCACGCTGCGATCGAAGCGGTGGCGCGCGAAGGCAGTGCGCTGGCCGATGGGATAGGCGACGGTTACAACGCACGGATATGCCGTCTGGGGGTGTGCAACGCGCATACGTATCGCGGGGAAGTGAACCAGGCGGTGGAAAAATTGTCCGACGCACTGGCAGAAGCAATGACTGCACGCGATCCGTTCTGCGAGTTGACCGCCCAGCTGAATCGGCTCTTCGCGCTGGCCTGGCGGGGCGACGTGGACGGCGCTCAAGAGGTGCTGGATGTGCTTCTCAGCGACCAGGTTTCACTCGGCGACCTCGTCGACCGGGTGGTGCACTCGGGGATCGGGCTGTTGAGGCAGGCGGCCGGCGATGCTGTCGCCGCGCGCGACGCCTATGCAGTGGCGCTGCAGCGCACGCCGCTGACGCCGCAGACGGTGTCCACGTACGTGATCGCTCCGCTGCCACTGGTGGCCTGTGGCGATCTCGGTGCCGCCCGTCGCTTGGCCGACGAGATCGCGGCGGCGTCGACGGGTATTTCGCTGGTGGCCGGGGTGGCGGTGCGGGCCCGCGTTGCCCTCGCCCAGGGCGAGTCCGAACGAGCGGAGCTCGACGCGCGTGAGGCGCTGGCCCTTGGCGCCGAATGCCACGGTTATGTGATGATTCCGGACACCTTCGATTGCCTCGGCTACCTGGCCGGTGATGCCGGTAACCACCGCGAAGCCGCTCGGCTGTTCGGCATGGCTGACGCCGCTCGGCGGCAAACCGGCATCACTCGCTTCAAGATATTCGACGATGAACACGCACACCGACTTGCGGCCGTTCGAGACAATCTGGGCGACAACGACTTTCAGTCAGCATGGGATGAGGGTGCGGCGCTCACCATCGAGGAGGCAATCGCCTACGTGCGTCGCGGCCGCGGCGAGCGCAAACGCTCGTCGAAGGGATGGGCGTCGTTGACGCCGACCGAACTCGACGTCGTCCGATTGGCCTGCGACGGCCTGGCCAACAAGGAAATCGCATCGCGGCTGGTCGTGTCGCCCCGCACGGTGCAGGCGCACCTGTCACACGTCTACTCGAAGCTGGGCGTCACCTCACGGATGCAACTGGCCCAAGAGGCCAGCAGGCACACGTGAGCGCGAGCAGACGCAAAGTTGCCCATTTTTGGCGCGAAATAGGCAGTTTTGCGTCTGCTCACGCTTGAACCGGCACCGGTTCCTTCGGTTTCACCCACACCGGGTCGATGCCGTCGTCGAGGCGACCGTCGGCCTTGGCGTCGAGGTAGCGGAAGTAGAGCACGCTGAACACAACGATGAGCATCAGACACCAGCCGTAGGTGAACTTCATGTACTCCAGGTACCGCCCGGTCGTCGGCCAGTGCCCGAGCAGCCATCTGTCGGCGCTCATGAAGCCGTAGATCGCCAGCCACGCAGGCCAATTGCGGATCACCGAATTCGACAGCACCACCGTCATCAGGAACGGGAACAGCATCATCGAGTAGTAGCCCTGGCCCAGCGACAGCACCAGGTACGACGCGATCAGCAGCACACCGGACGACGTCGCCATCCAGAACAGCGGATCGCGGGTGCGGTAGTAGCGGTACAGCAGCCACAGGCTGACGACCGCCAGCACCAGGAACGCCAAGCGCAGCAACAGAATCAGCCACGACGGCAGGCCGTAGTACGTGCCGTTGCCGTCGATCGAGCTGTTGAAATAGTCGCGCGTCTTGAAGATGTACCGCAGTGTGCCGGTGACGAAGTTCATCGGGTCGCTGACCAACGGCCACGCGACCGCGTTGAAAATCAACGGCATCAGGAACGCGGTCACCAGCGCGCGCCACTGCCGGTTCAGCAGCGGCAACAACAACAGCGGGCCGAGCAGCGGCTTCACCACCAGCGTCAGCCCGATCGCCACCCCCGCCCACCACTGGTGGTTGACCTTGCCGTCGAGTAGCCACCGGAAGAACAACACCTCCAGCAGCAGGATGCAGCCGTTGATGTTGCCGAAAACCAGTGTGTTGACCACGCTTTCGGTGCAGAACATCGCGACCAGCAGAGCGGGCAACGCCACCGAGGTCCACGAGAACTTGAACAGCTGCACCAGCAGGACCGCCGCGATGATGATCGCGATCGTGTTGAACGTGATGAACCAGTAGCGCGATGCGTCGACGGGCAGGTAGCCGAAGGGCGCCATGATGAGCGTGCCGCCGGGTGGATAGAGGTAGTGCGGGTCGACGTAGTCGAAGTGTTCGTTGTAGATGTCCCAGCCCATTTTGAAGTTGACGACCGCGCGGTACACCGGGCCGTAGTCGTCGGTGATGTAGCCGTTGGTGGCCAGGACATAGCTGCGATGGATGATCATCACGATCGCGATCGGCCACAGGATGGACCGCAGCACCGTCGCGATGGTTGGCGCCGAGGTACGGGGCGCGAACGCTTTCAACAGGCCGGTTCGGATGGAGTCAGCAGCCGCCACCAGCGCACCGTACACCGATCAGCCTGCAGGCCCGTGTCAGGCCGGGCAGTAGGTGTCGGTCGGCGGGAGGTTACCGCTGTCCAAGTAGCCGATGACCGGCGGCAGCGCGCATTGCGAGTAGATGCTGGCGCCGTGCCCGATGCCTTGCCAGATCACCCGCTTGCTGGTGGTGCCTGCGTTGATCATCGTCGCGCCGACCGCCGCCACGCCCTCGTTGCCGACGATCGGATCGTTCTGCACGCCCAGCAGCATCACCGGGATCTTCAGGTTCTTCGGGTCCTGCGGCGCCGAGCCGCTCGGCCAGTTCAAGCACTTGACCAGGCTGAGCGCACCCACGGCGCCGAACTGCGGGTACAGCTTGGGCCAGGCGACCACCAACTCGCGGACCCGGTCGGGGGTTGGCCGGTTCAGCGCGTCACTGCAGCCGTTGACGAACTGGCCGTCGGTCTGGCGCAGATTCTCGGCGGCGGTGATGAGGTTGGTCATCTGGTTGGTGTCGCCTGCCCGCGCCGCTGCGACGGCCCCGGCCAGGTCGTTGCCGGAGTTGACGCGGTCACCGCGCGGATAGGCCAGCGCCGTCGAAATCGCATCGGCGACCGACGACACCGACGCCCCGCCCGGTCCGCTGCCGCTTCGGGCTGAGTCGAGCAGCGCGTCGATCGCGCCCTTGGGGTCCGGCGCCAGCGGGCAGTTGGTCGCCAGGCATTGCGCGGCCCAGGCGTCCAGTGCGGCCTGCTCACCCTTGACCCGCTGCTCGGTGGCGGCCTCGGCGGCGATGCCAAGCGGCAGCGGTGAGTCCAGCACCAGCCGGGCCACCTTGTTCGGATGCGACCCCGCGTACGCCAGCGCGACCTGCGCCCCGTTGCCGACACCGAGCAACGCGACCGTCGGCACGTCCCAGGTGCTGCGCAGGCGTTCGATGTCCTCTGCGGCGTGCGAGTTGTCGTAGGCGGAGTCGCCGGGCGCGATGGTGTCGGTGCAACTGGTGGAGGCCGTCTGCGTGATCGCGCCGAGGTTGGCCACCGGGTCGTCGCCGGACTGGAACTGCGCCTGGTCGATCATCTCCTGGCGGTCGTAGAGGTCGCGGCAGTCCAGCGCCCCTGACATGCCGGTGCCACGGCGGTCCACCGCCACAATCGGACGGGACTTGAGCACGTCGGCGCCTGCGCGGTTCAGCCACACCGGCAGCTGCGTCGACGAGGGCAGATCCGATCCCGTGGTCATCACCAGCGGGCCGGCGTCCTTCGGCGTCTGCACCGAGGTGGCTCGCACCACGCCGATGCTCACTGTCCCGGTGGCGCCGTTGATCGGGTCGAGGTCGGCGTCGTAGCTGGCGCAGTCCAGCTTCACGCCTGGGATCGACTGGACGGCGGCCTCGCTGAATACACGTGACGTGCAGTCACGCCAGGACAGGTCGTTCTTCGGCGCCGCGATCGGCGGCGGGCCTGCCGCCGGTTTCGTGGTCTGCGGCGCGCCCTGCGGATGCGCACCGGCATCGGTCGCGTAGCGGGGGTTGGCTGCAAGGCCTGGTGCGCACGCGGCGACGAAGGCCAAGACGGTTGCCAGGCTCAGAACCTGGACGAGCTGACGACGCCGACCCATGCCGACCAGGGTACTGATGGTCGGCCTAGACACCTCTGACGTAGCGGGTGTAGAGGTAGCCCTCGTCGTCGGTGAGCACATGAGCGCAGCGCATCCCGATGCGCACCTGGTCCGTACCGGTGGCGATGCGTTGGGACGGCCCGCCGACGAGGACCGGGGCGATGGTCAGGCACAGCTCGTCCAGCAGGGCGGCCTCGATCAGCGACCCCAGGAACATCGGGCCGCCCTCTGTGAGCACCCGGTGCAGTCGACGCTCGGCGAAAATCGACAACACCGTGGCGGGGTCGACGGTGTCGGGCTGCGGACCGGACGCGTCGATCACCTCGGCCACTGACCCGAGCCTGCGCACGGCGTCGTCGAACCACCGGCGGCAGGTCAGGATCAGCGGCGGCACCTCGGTGCGGGTGAACAACAGCGCGGACGGATCGAGTTCACCTGACCGGGTGACCACAGCGATCGGCGGCACCTCGGCCTGGCCGCGGCGCTGACGTTCCTGTCGGGCGGCAACCGGAAGTTGGGCGCCCGAGTAGTTCTCGATGCGCACGGTGGCGGCGCCGACCAGGATCACGTCGGCGGTTTGTCGCATCAACGCGAACACCGCTCGGTCGCCTGCTCCGGCGAGGCCACCGGCCTTGCCCGCATCGGTGGCGCCGCCGTCGAGGCTCGCGATCATGTTGCCGCGCACCCAGCACGACTGCAGACCGTCTGGGTAGGCGTAGAACTCGGCGAGGCGTCGCTCCTCCACCGATTCGGTAGAGCCGAGCACTGTGAGCTGCGTCCCGGCACCGTCGTCAGGCATACGCAGAATTGCAGCACGTCGCTAAGGTGCGTGCATGCACGGGTCCAGCGGGGTGGCACATCTGGTCGGTCGGCACCCGAGCGTCACGCCCGAGCGACTGATCGCCCAGTTGGTCCCGCCGCCGACGTTTTCCGACGTCAGCTTCGACACCTACAAGCCGGATGCCGCGGAGCCGACACAAGCGGCGGCCGTGCACGCGTGCCGGCACTTCTGCGAGCAGGCCGTCGAGCGGCGGGCAGGCAAGAAGAAGCTTTTCGGCAGGCGTGAGGCGCTGCCAGGGGTGGGCATCTACCTCGACGGCGGGTTCGGCGTCGGCAAGACGCACCTGCTCGCGTCGTCGTATTTCGAACTTCCCGGGCCGAAGGCGTTCGCCACGTTCGGCGAGATGACCCAGCTGGCCGGGGTGTTCGGCTTCGCCGACTGCATCGAGTTGCTGGCCGACTACACCGCGGTGTGCATCGACGAATTCGAGCTTGACGACCCTGGTAACACCACGCTGATCTCGAGGCTGCTGTCGGAGTTGGTGGCGCGCGGGGTGTCGGTGGCGGCGACGTCCAACACGCTGCCCGACCAGCTCGGCGAGGGCCGCTTCGCCGTACAGGACTTTCTGCGCGAAATCCACACGCTCGCAAGCATTTTCACGTCAGTGCGGATCGACGGGCCAGACTACCGGCATCGGGATCTGCCGCCGGCTCCTGACCCGCCGAGCGATGACCAAGTCGCGACGCGTGCAGCCGAGGTGCCGGGCGCGACACTGGACGATTTCGATGCGCTGTGCGATCACCTGGCGACCATGCACCCGTCGCGCTATCTCACCCTGATCGAAGGTGTCACAGCGGTGTTCATCACCGGCGTGCATCCGATCGACGACCAGAACGTCGCATTGCGGCTGGTGTCGCTGACCGATCGGCTGTACGACGCGGGCATTCCCGTGGTGGCGTCGGGGACCAAGCTGGACACCATCTTCTCGGCCGAGATGCTCGCGGGCGGTTTCCGGAAGAAGTATCTGCGGGCGATGTCCCGGCTGCTGGCGCTGTCCCGCGAGCAGACATAGAAACGTGTAAATCGTCGGCGTGTCGCACACTTCTGCGTTCCCCTACCTGCGGTGTGGGCCCAGCTCGCCGACGCTAAAGCGGGCGCACCATCACGTAGTCGTTCTCGACGCCGGCACCCAAGCGAAACGTCTTGGTGCCGTTCACAGTGAACCCGTGTTTGGCGTAGAAGCGCTGCGCGCGTTGGTTTTGCTGGTTGACGCCCAGCCACACGCTCTTGGCGTCCAGTTCGGCGGCGTATTGCAGCGCTGCGGTCATCAGCGCCGCGGAGACGCCCGCGCCGTGGCCGTCTGGCAGCACGTACATCTTGGACAGCTCGACGGCGGGGCGCAGGGTCACTGCCCGCTGCACATCGTCATCGTCGGGAACGCCGTGAATCAGCATGGCGTAACCCACGATTCGGCCCGCCGATCGCGCGGCCAGCACCGCACGATCGGGATCGGCGAGGTACGCCCTGAACCGGGCCTGTGACAGGTTCTCGGCGATGAAGGCCGCGATGTTCTCCGGCGTCGCGCCGGGGGGACACGCCAGCGGGAAGGTGACGGCCGCAACGTCGGCGAGTTCGGGCAGGTCGGCCTCGGCGGCCGCGGCGACGTCGATGGCCACGTCTCTACGGTAGTGGGTCTCCTGGCTGCCAGATGTTCCACTGCGCGAGGTGGGTGCCCGTCCCGGGGTTGATCAACACGACGTTGGTCACCAGGGCGCGGTACACCTGCCAGTAGACAGCGCCGTTGACCGTCGACCCCGGCGGCGCGTTCTGCAGCGCGTACTGCAATCCGTCGGGCGCATCGGTGTTCTTCGGGATGTACGCGTCGGCGTACGGAGTGACGCCGTTGAAGGCGAAGGCGACGGCCATCGCGTACGGGTTCGGCGCCTGGATGGTGTGCACCGTGATCAGCGCCTTCCACGGGCCGCCCTCGTTGATCCACCTCGGCGAACCGGTCGCCCGGTAGCCCGGCGGCGGATCCGTGGGAATCACGTCATGCACAGTCACGTCGGCGACGATGCCCTTGAACTCCACGCGCAGGGTGTCGCCGAGGTTGCCGATCGGGGTGCCTTCCGCTGAGGCGGGTGGGGCCAGCAACCCGGGGACGGCCGTCAGCAGGGCGACGAGGAGCACGAGGCAGCGGCGCATCCACGCATGATGGCACAAACTGAAACGTGTTACAGCCAGTTGGTCGTCAGGCCGCCCCCGGCCCCAGGCCGCCGACCCTGTCGATCCGGATGCGGGTGAGCAGACCCTCTGGCGCGTTCGGCGGCGGAAAATGCTCGTCGCTACCCAACATCACCGTGGCCAGTTTCTTCAACAGCGCGGGGGCGCCGCCTTCTTCGATTCGGGCGGTTCCGGTGATCGCCAGGTAGGGCGTCTGCTGATGGGGATGCTTCGTGGACAGAATCGTGACGGCCACCCGTGGGTCGCGGCGAATGTTGCGGGTCTTCTGGTATTCGGACAGATGCGCGCAGACGAGTTCGTCGCCGTCGGGCGTGGATTCCAGCGTCATCCAGACCACGGTGGCCTGCGGGCTGCCATCGGCATTGATGGTGACCAGCGTCGCGTCGGCGCCCTCACCGATGAGGTCGCGCGCGGCGTCGTTGAGTTTCATGTCCTACTTCTACCGCCACACCGGCGTATTCATTCCCGCATTCAGGCGGCCTCGAGGTCCAGCAGGGTCGTCTTGGCCAGCGGCCCGCCGACGTACTGGCCCGTCGACCCGTCGGACCGCACGACGCGGTGGCAGGGGATCACGACCGGCAACGGGTTGTGCGCGCACGCGGTGCCGACGGCCCGCACGGCGCGCGGGTTCCCGACGGCGGCTGCCACCGTCGCATAACTCTCGCGGCGCCCGTAGCCGATCTCACGCAGATGCTCGATCACGGTGCGGCGGAAGCCGTCTGCGAGCCGAAGATCGACCGCGACCTCAAAGGCGGTGCGGCACTTGGCGAAATACTCGTCGATCTGGCGCGCCACGGGGTCCAGTCGCGCGGGCGCGTGCAGCACCCGCGGGCTGATCCGGTCGGCCAGGCCGCCCAGCACGGCGTCGTGGCCTTCGATGTCGTACGCCACCCGGACCAGGCCGGCGGTGGTCGCGGCCAGCAGCAGGGTGCCGACCGGGGTGTCGATGGTGCGGTATGCGACGTCGAGTAGATCGGCGGCGGCGGCATCGCGTTCGAGCCGGTTGTGCAGCCGGGCCAGCGCGTCGGCATCGCCGTCTGGTGCGTCGAAAAGATTGGCAGTCATGCGGTTTCGTCCTCGCGGTAGTACTTCCGGAGAGTCTTGAGGCCGTCGGCGGCGGCGCGGCGCGCGGCGTCGGGGGAGTTGCCGAGCAGTTGGGCGATCTCGGCGAACGGCAGGCCCGCAATGTGGTGGTAGGCCAGCGCTTGACGTTGTTTTGTCGGCAACCGCGCCAACGCGGTCCACAAGTCGGGGTCGCGTGCCGCCGGGTCAGCGTGGGCGGCGGCACGCTCGGGCAGGGTATCGGTGGGCAGGGGTCGCCGCGAGCGGGCGCGCCCGACGTCGATGGCGCGGCGATGGGCGATCGTGACGAGCCAGGCCTCGACGTTGGCGTCGACGGGCAGGTCAGGGTAGGCGCGTAGCGCCGAGAGGAACGTCTCGGACCAGGCGTCCTCGGCGTCGACGGGACCGACGACAGCCCGGCAGACGCGCAATACGGTCGCGCCGTGCTCGGCCACCACGTCCTCAAACGGTCGCACTCTCACATCATGAAGACGACGCGGCGGTCATGGGTGTGAGATCAGCCCTTGGTCAGCGACTCGAGCGCTGCGACCAGTTCGCGCTCGAAGCGGTCCCGGTCGACGCCCACCCGGTGCAGCGTGCCGTCGTCGTCCTCGGCCTCGTACAGCGCCAACAGAATGTGTTCGGTGCCGACGTAATTGTGGCCTAACCGAAGTGCTTGACGGAACGTCAACTCCAGCGCCTTCTTGGCCTGCCCATTGAACGGAATCAGCACGGGCACATCGTCGGCGCGCGGCGGCAGCGTGATCGCCTTGGTGACGGCGTCCGCGCCGATGCCCTGTCCCGCGAGCAGCTTGGCGGCCAGCCCGTCCGGGTCGGCAACCAGGCCGAGAAGAAGGTGGTCGGTGCCGATCTCGTTGTTGCCTGCCTCGCCTGCCTTGTTCTGCGCGACGACGATCACGTTGCGCGCGCGAGGCGTGAATCGGCCGAAGCCCGCATTCGGGTCGAGTGCCGCGTCGGCCTTGGCCACGAACCGCTTCTGCGCGGCCTGCTTGGTGACGCCCATGCATTTGCCGATCTCGGTCCACGACGCGCCGGACTTGCGGGCCTGGTCGACGAAGTGGCCGATCAGATGGTCGGCGATGTCGCCGAGGGCATCGGCGGCGATCATGGCGTCGGTCAGTTGATCGAGCGGTTCGTCGTGAGCCGTCTTGATCGCGTCGATCAGGTCGTCGAGGCGAACGGGGTTGGAGATCTTGACTGGCTCGGTCATAGCGTCAACTGTAGGTTGACGTCGGAGCGCCGTCAACCCTCGGTTGACGCGGGAAAGTGGCAAAGACTTCGGTTTGGGACGCCGATCGCCGGGTATGACACCGGCTAATGGGGTACTACGTCGAATCGTCTGCACCGCAACCTCGCACGTTGCGCCGGGCAATCGCGTTCATTCACGAGAACGCGCACAGGGACATCGGGTTAAGCGACATCGCCGCGGCGATCAACGTCACTCCGCGGTCGGTTCAATACACCTTCCGAAGGCATCTCGGCACGACGCCGTTGGAGTATCTGCGGAAGGTCCGCCTCGACAGGGCGCACCGCGATCTGCTGGCCGCCGATCCCGCAGTTGACACCGTGATGGCGATCGCCGGGCGATGGCGGTTCAGCCATGCAGGCCGGTTCAGCATCGCCTACCGGGAAACGTTCGGGACCCCGCCGAGTCGGACGCTGCGGGGCGCATAGCGTCGGCTACCGCGGGAAGAAGCCTTCGCGGGTGAAGAAGCCGGGTTGCCAGCCTTGGTCACCGAGGCACAGCAATGGCCGACCGTCGGGAGCCTGGGCGGCGGCCTGTGGCTTCGGGCATGGCGAGCCGACCTCTTGGACGCCGAACAACTCGTAAGTCGACACCCAGAAGCCGGTGTCGACGGGCGGCCACTGGTTCTCGATCCACCGGCATTGCAGCGCCTCGCCACCGGGGCCGCGCCCGAAGGTGAACAGTTCCATGTTGTCGCACGGGGCGCTGAGGTGGGCGTCGTAGTTCATCCCCGGCACGTCGGTGGAGTAGTGGGTGGGCTTGTCGAAATACAGGTTGTCGCCGTCGTCGGCGAGCGCGGCCGGTGCCGTGCTGACGGCGGCGCCCGTGATCGCAGCGGCGGCGAGAAGTATGCGAATCATGTCCCACCCTCTGGTCGTCGTGACCGGTTGGTCTCCGCGAAGCCTAACGGTTGCGATCTGGACAGTGAACAGTTTCCGAGCCGTCAGCGGATGAGGACGTCGAGCGGAATGTCGAAGCGCTCATGGGCGCCATCCAGTCGGAAGCTGTAGACGTGCCGGCCTCCGCCATGCTCCATCGGGAGCGCAATCTGGGTGAGCACCATGAACTTCATGGCGCTGGGCAACTGGAATCTCGTCGACCAGGCCGGCGCCCAGCGCTGCCCCGTGGGGCCCGACGCGTCGATGTGAAGGGTGTAGTGGGAGCCGATGTCGCGGCGCCTCGTGTCGCACAGCACGACACAACTCGACTGGAAGCTGGTGGCGCCTGCGGGGACGGTCGTGCTGGCCCAGAAGCCGCCCTCGACATTGAGCATGTCGTCGACGACTTCCGCCTTGTTCGCGAAGAACGCTCCGGCTAGCCGCATGTCTGCCGAAATTACCGGAAGTGACAGCAAACATTGAGGTGAACTGGATCAGTTGGCCCGTATCGGGACTGGCGCGCGCAGCAATACCGCGCGGGCCTACAGCAGAAGGATGAGGACGGCCACTAGCGCCGCGACGGCGAACGCGCCCACGATCCACACCACTGCGAAGCTCGGCGGCTCGGGCGCGGCTTGCTTGAAGAGGCATTCACCCGGGTGGTGGCAGTCGCACTGGCGGGGACAGCCGTAGGGGTTCATGGGGGCTCCAGCGATCAGACCGGTCCAGCCCATTTTGGGCACAAGACCTGAGCGGAGGCTGACAACACGTGGTTCGTTGCGAAACTGTGGTGCGCGATACTGGGATTGAACCAGTGACCTCTTCCGTGTCAGGGAAGCGCTCTCCCGCTGAGCTAATCGCGCGAGTCCAACGTGGAGGTGGAGACGGGAATCGAACCCGTGTGCACGGCTTTGCAGGCCGTTGCCTCACCACTCGGCCACTCCACCGCTGGGGTTGATGCGACTGCACCTCGAGCGGATGACGGGATTCGAACCCGCGACCCTCACCTTGGCAAGGTGATGCGCTACCAACTGCGCTACATCCGCGCGCCACGAACGACTCGTCGCCCGTCGCGAAGCACGACGATAGTCCACCAAAGTGGGGCCGCACAAATCTGTATGGATCCGAGGTCAGAACAACGGGCACGCCGCGCGCGAAGTCGGGAATCTGCGGCCGCCGCGCGCCACCGCGGATTCGGGTCGGGTGTCCCGACGTGCTAGTCTTCGACGTCGTTCGACCTGTTCGGGTCGGGCTCCCCGGTCTCGTAGCTCAGCGGGAGAGCGTCCGCCTCACACGCGGAAGGTCACTGGTTCGATCCCAGTCGGGACCACAACATTTTCTGGGGTCGAGTTGCCCCTGGGCATTCTTCTCGTCCTCCGAATTCGAACGCCACGTCACATCGTCGAGTCCGAGCCCAGTTGGGCGTCGGCTTCATCGGTCAGTGACCGTGTTCAGCGCACGTTTGCGGCGCACTCACCGCGCTCGGGCTTTGCAGGACGCGGTCGAGGTACTGAGAGATGTTGTGCCTTAAGCACTTCCGTTAGGTTGTGAACCGAGTGCATGATGCGCTGGCGCCGTTTTCCGGCCGCGCCACCGGGGCCGGGCGGTGGTTCGCAGGGTATCCAACGCTGTCGATTAAGGCAGTGGCTGCGACTTGGGTCCCGGCCTCGCGCTGCCGGCTATGACGGAAGTAATCGAGTCGTTGACTCGCGCCCGCAACCCAGGTGCCTGATTACGTGGCGCCCTAGTGGTCGACTTCGCACACACACGCTTCCCCAACCCGCACGACGATCCCGGCGAGCGATGGGAGAACCTCATTCGGGACTTGGACCAGAACCTGGTGAGACTGGCCCTGCTTCTCACCGAAGTCGCGCGCCAGCAAGCGCAGCTGAGCAACCCGAGCACACGGCCGGTCGGCACCATCAGGCGGCGACACCAGCGCCACGGCGACTAACCCCCGCAGAGTGCTGCGCGATCTCCCTGACTTACCCCAACTTGCGGTCGGCGAGCCGCTTTCGTTCCACTGTCCGATCGGTTGCGCGGGATGTGGCGCAATCGTCCGACAGCCGTCGTTGCGGGTGGATTCCCTAGTCCTCGGCACCAGGGTCTTTGTGCTCTGCTCATCGCGGGGACGAGTCGCCATTGTGGAGCTATGAGCGCACGTTTGCCAGACGTCGAGACCATCCGGTCCGCCCTCTCGCTGGCCGCCCGGGCTCCGTCCGTGCACAACTCACAGCCATGGCAGTGGCGGGTCGGGGACAACAGCCTGCATCTCTACGCCGACCCCGACCTGCACCTGCGGCACACCGACCCCGACAGTCGTGACCTGATGCTCAGTTGTGGCGCCGCATTGAATCACTGCGTCGTCGCATTCGCCGCGCTGGATGGCAGTCGAAGGTCCATCGGCTGCCCAATCCGGACGAACAGCACCGGCTGGCCTCTATCGAGCTCTACCGCTACCCGCCAACGAGATAGACATCACCCTTGCCGCCGCCATCCCGCGCCGTCGCACCGACAGGCGCCACTACAGCGCATGGCCGGTGCCCCAAGGCGACCTCGCCCTGATGGCTTCCCGGGCGGCGCTCGCGGGTGTCGCCCTGCGCCGAGTCGATGGGCTTGAACATCTCAAAGATCTTGTCTCTCAGGCCGCGATCCGGCATGCCGGCGATCAGGAGTACCTGGCCGAGTTGGCCGCGTGGAGCGGCAGGTACGGCGCGACCGCGGGCGTCCCGGCGCGTTCCACTCCCGAACCGGTCTCGGCCGCAACGATTCCGGCGCGTGTGTTCGCCGGTCCAGTATTGGCCCAGACAGCGGACGTCGATCCGACAGAGGACAACGCCGTGGTCATTGCTTTGGGCACCGCGGCCGACGACGAGGTGTCGCGGTTACGCGCAGGCGAAGCCACCAGCTTGGTGTTGCTGACGGCGACCGCACTGGGATTGGCCAACTGCCCCATCACGGAACCGTTGGAGATCGAAGAAACGCGGACCGCCGTGCGGGCCGACGTTTTCGGCGACGACGAGTATCCGCAAATGATGCTGCGCATCGGCTGGGCACCGGTGAACGCCGATCCGCTGCCATCGACGCCGCGGCGTGCGCTGGCGAAAATGGTTGCGCGGCTTGATGGTTCACCGTTCACCTGATGGGTCCCCGCGTCCAATTCGACCGTGATGTGTAACACCGAGCCCTCGAGGCGCCGTGTGCACGGCTACCCGGCGTCCGTGAGCACCGAAACATCAAATGGTTCTCCCAGAGCACTTCGGCAATGAACCGTCGTGAGGGCTATTGCCGCCGGTGCGACTGATCCAACTTGGAGATGAACACCGCGGCTTGTGTCCGCCGTTCCATGCCGAGCTTCGCCAACAGCCGGGACACGTAGTTCTTCACCGTTTTCTCCGCGAGGAACATCCTGGCTGCGATCTGCTTGTTGGTCAGTCCCTCACCGAGCAGGTCCAGCAGCACCCGCTCCTGGTCGCTGAGTCCCGACAACGGATCGGAATGCTCTGCGGCGCCACGAAGTTTGGCCATCAACGCTGCGGCGGCTCTGTTGTCGAGCAGTGATCGGCCGGCGCCGACCTCCTTGATGGCCTGAGCGAGTTCCATGCCCTTGATGTCTTTCACCACGTACCCGCTCGCGCCGGCCAGGATCGCGTCGAGCATGGCCTCGTCGGAAGTGAACGACGTCAACATCAGACAGCGCAGATTCGGCATCCGCGACAGGAGGTCTCTGCAGAGTTCGATGCCGTTGCCGTCGGGCAGTCTCACATCGAGCACCGCCACATCCGGCTGGAGGGCGGGGATACGCGCGAGAGCCTGGCTCACCGAGCCTGCTTCGCCCACCACTTCGAGTTCGGGATCCTCTCCGAGGAGGTCGACGAGTCCTCGCCGCACCACCTCGTGATCGTCAACGAGGAAGACTTTGACCACGCGATGGCCTTCCGTAGATGTTGCCGGAACCCTGAACGTACTGCTCACAATACGTGCTGCTGTTCGCAAATCTGGGCGTCGTTCAACGCCGCACAGGCCAGCTCACGCGCCGCGTCCTGCGCGCCCCTACCCGCACACACCGGATCAATTGCGTACACAAGCCGCAACGGATTATCGCGGCTGACCGCCTCATCCACCGCGCACATCGCAGTGTCGACCGCGCAGCGCGAGCCGTCGATGCCGACCACGACGGCGCGCCCCGACGTCCTGTCGTCTTGCATGCGCTGACGCTATCGACGTCGTCGCAAACCGCAGAGAGGCAAAAGTCCTTTTTGCGTGTTCATTGGTCCGCGGTGCGCACCTCGAACACCTCGTCGACCGGTCGTCGAGGTGTCGCGGGTGGCGAATCTTCGATCGACGGGGCCCGACCGATGCGGACAAGCACCTGCGGCGTGATGTCTTGAGTGCTGTGGCCGATCAATTCCGCGACGATCTCTCGGCTCGCCGGTATCTCCGTGATGTGGGTGAGCGTGCACGTCGCCAGTCCCACCATGGCGGCGTCGAGCAGCACGGCGGAAAGCGTTTCACCGCAGAGAACCACGCTGTGAGGCGTGTTGTCGTATGTCGACAGCACTGCGACTTTGGCATGGTCTTCGTCGATCTCTGGCCTGCGCTCACGATGGTGCGTTACGGGGAATGTCCGGCCCACATCAACGCGGTCGCTTTCGGCCGCGGACACCAACGAACTGTGCGGAATGCCTTCGGAAAGCGCGAATGCCGCTGTCCACCATTGGAGTTCGGCGTGGTACGTCGAATCGTAGAGCCGGACCGACTCCGTGAGCTGAGATGCCTCTGCGAGTTGCGGACGACGATCGTCGGGCACGATGTCGATGCGCACGCGGTCGGACCGGACGGTGTCGTGAAGCGCCGGTTCGAAGGACTCCCAGTCCGGAGGGGGCGCAAACGGAAGCCGATCGGTGCGTCGCAGCAGAATCGCGTTCGCACGCTGACGGTGGCCGGCGGTGACGAATTCGAGGGGCGTGAACTCAACGCCCGCTACGTGGAGGAGGTTGTTGGGATTCGGGAATCGTTCGACGTGCGCGACGAACCCCGCGGCGGCCATCGCCACCCGGAGATGGTCGAGGGCGGCCCCACAGGCGATCAACGTTTCTCGGCCCGACTCGTCTGCGGCACGGGGAACCCGGAACGGATCCGCAAACAGATGCAGGGTGCTCCCTTCCAGCACCCATCGCCACGGCTGGCTGTTGTGCAGCGACGGTGCGCGGCACGCCAGTCGCACGGCTTCCCTGATGATCTCGGTATCCACCATCGTGGCGGGCATCACGACCTCCGCTTTCTGTTGGCATCCCACTGTCCTTCTGCGGGGGTCCGCGAACCAGAGTCGATGGTCCCCATGTCGGGGCCTTAGGACCCTTGGTACCGCGCATCCTGGTTGGGGGTTGGGACATGCAACTGTCAGCGGCTCTTCCAGGCAAGGCAGCTTTGGGCTGGGGCGGCCTTGACGCCCGAGTACGTGGAACTCACACAGAAGTGGTATTTCTCGTCGAAGATACGATTTGCCACCCGATACGCCCACTGCCCGCTGCGCCGGATGGTCATCAGGTACGGCGTCGCCGCTGGGGCGACGTGATATACGCGGAATACCCCGGCGGGTACCATAGTTGCGAGGCTTGGAAGGGAGTAGCTGCATGGTTGGTGATGAAGACGCCATCGCGGCGGTGCTGAACAGACTCCGGCGCGCGCGGGGGCAACTCGACGGCGTGATCTCGATGATCGAACACGGCCGAGACTGCAAGGACGTCGTGACCCAACTGGCGGCGGTGTCGCGTGCACTGGATCGTGCTGGCTTCAAGATCGTCGCAACCGGCCTGCGGGAATGTGTCACAGGCGAGGCTGCCGACGGCGCGAAGCCGATGAGCGAAGCTGAGTTGGAGAAGCTGTTCCTGGCGCTGGCCTGAGATGGAGTTGATATGGGTATCGCGGTAGCCACTGCGCTGCACACGTCGTTCGACTACGCCGTTCGGCTCACCCGGGATGCGCTAGCGGAGCAGGGTTTTGGAGTGCTCACCGAAATCGACGTCAAGGCCACGCTGAAAGCCAAACTCGACGAGGACATGGAGGACTACCTGATCCTCGGTGCTTGCAACCCGCCGCTGGCGCACCGTGCGGTCAACATCGACCGCCAGATCGGACTCTTGCTGCCCTGCAACGTCGTGGTCCGGTCCGACCCCGATGTCAGCGGCAGGGTATTGGTCGAGGCGATGGATCCTCAAGTGCTCGTTGATGTTACGAGTGAGCCCGAACTCCGCCCGGTAGCCGACGAAGTCGGCGAGAAACTGCAAACTGCGATCGACTCGTTGGCAGCGTCCGCGGGCCGCGTCCGCGGGCAGGACTGAACGGCTACATCAAGATCGCGCCGACTGCGCCAATTCGCAACCGGTTCAGGAGTCTGTCGGCGAGGTCAAATAGTCTGCCGAAATCTTCGCGAATCCGCTTAGCCGATGCGACGATGAATCGGTGACCGACCCCGTCGAGTCGGGCGTCCAAACGAACATGCGCCCACTCCGCGAGACGTTGTCTCAGCTCAGGCTGCGAGAACTGCTCCTGGAAGTCCAGGACCGCGTCGAAGCGATCGTGGAGGGCCGCGACAGGCTCGCCGGCCTTCTGGACGCCATGCTGGTGGTCACGTCGGGCCTCGAACTGGACCAAACCCTCCGCACGATCGTGCACACCGCGATCGAGTTGGTGGACGCCCAATACGGAGCGCTCGGCGTCCGTGGGCGCGACCATGAATTGGTCGAGTTCATCTACGAGGGAATCGACGAGGAGATGCGCGAGCAGATCGGGCATCTTCCCGAGGGCCGCGGCGTGCTGGGCGTGCTCATCGACGATCCCAAGCCCATCCGGTTGGACAACATCGCCAACCACGCCGCATCGGTGGGTTTTCCGCCGAATCATCCGCCGATGCGGACTTTTCTCGGGGTACCCGTCCGGATCCGCGACGAGGTCTTCGGAAACCTGTACCTCACCGAAAAGGCCAACGGGCAGCCGTTCAGCGAGGACGACGAGGTCTTGGTCCAGGCCCTCGCCGCGGCGGCGGGCATTGCGATCGACAACGCGCGCCTCTACCAGACCTCCAAGACGCGACAGTCCTGGATAGAAGCGACCCGTGACGTCGGGACGGAGCTGCTGTCCGGCACCGATCCCACCAGGGTGTTTCGTTTGGTCGCCGACGAGGTGAGAACGCTGAGCGGTGCCGAAGTGACGCTGGTGGCCGTTCCCGCGGATCCGGATGTGCCGGCCAGCGAGGTCGACGAACTGCTGGTGACCGCGACATCCGGCGACGGCCCGGCGACGGAGTTGGTGTCGATTCCGGTCGAGGGGACATCGGTGGGCGAGGCCTTCATCGATCGCGTTCCCGGCCGGTTCGACCGGTTCGATCTCGTTGCCAGTGAGACCGCGTCGACGGGGCCCGCGCTGGTATTGCCGTTGGGGGCGACGGACGCCGTTGCGGGCGTGCTCGTTGCGCTGCGCGCTGTGGGCGCGCAACCCTTCAGTGACGAAGAGCTCGACATGATGGCGGCATTCGCCGATCAGGCCGCGCTGGCGTGGCAGCTTGCGAACGCACAGCGGCAAATGCGGGAACTCAGCATCCTGACCGATCGCGACCGCATCGCACGAGACCTGCACGACCACGTCATCCAACGCCTCTTCGCAGTCGGGCTGTCCCTTCAAGGGACCATCTCAAGGGCACGCGTACCCGAAGTGCAACAACGCCTTTCGTGCTGCGTCGACGACCTGCAGGAAGTGATACAGGAAATCCGGACTGCGATATTCGACCTGCACGGCGCGTCCTCGGGGACGACTCGTCTGCGTCAGCGTCTCGATGAAGCGGTGGCTCAGTTCGCCAATTCGGACGTGAGGACCACGACGCAGTTCGTCGGCCCGCTGTCGGTGGTGAACGCGACGCTGGCCGACCACGCGGAGGCCGTTGTCCGTGAGGCCGTCAGGAACGCGATCAGGCACGGGAAGGCCACCACGCTGTCGGTGAGCGTCACGGTCGGAGATGACTTGATCGTCGAAGTCGTGGACAACGGCAGCGGGATCTCCGGCGAGATCACCGGCAGTGGCCTTACCAACTTGCAGAAACGCGCCCACGACGTCGGCGGCAGTTTCGCGATCGAAAGTGTTGCCGGCAACGGCACCATGATCAGGTGGTCGGCGCCGTTGCAGTCATAGGTCGAACGAACCCCGGGCAGACGACCAAAGGCCCTAATCAGGCCCTCACCGGTATCGATAACCTGCAACCATGCCCGATGACGACAAGCCCGTCGTGGTGGGTGTCGACGGATCGACAGCCTCGCTCAACGCCCTGAGGTGGGCAGTCAAAGACGCGGTATTCCGCGGCGTTCCGATCCGCCTGGTGCACGCCGTGCCCGAGCGCCGGGCGGCCGGACGGCCTTGCGATTGCACAGACATCGTGCTGCTCACCGCCGAGGACGTCATCGAAGACGTGGGAAAGCCGGTCGGGCTGGAGCTACGACGGACGGTGGGGGAGCCGGCTGAGGTGCTGATCGCCGAGTCGTGCCACGCTGCGATGGTGTGTATCGGCGAACCCGCCTCGTCGAGTGGAAAGTTGTTCGGCGCCATCGCCGTTGCGCTGATGGAACATGCCCGTTGCCCCGTGGCGGTGATCCGCTCCGACGCTGGCGGGCGACCCCGTGACTGCGGCGTCATCTCGGTCGTCCTCGACGATCACCCCGACAACGACGAAGTGGTGCACCAGGCAATGCAGGAAGGCCGGCTGCGGAAAGCCACTGTGCGACAGATCGATCGCCGCGTCGACAGTTGGATCCGCCGCTATCCGGATGTGCCCGTGGAGGTGGTGGCGGCAGGCACCGGTCGGCAATACCGACGGTCGGACGGCGACGGCGCAGACGTCCAGCTAGCTGTGGTCGGCGACTCGGATGCCGCAGCGGTCGCCACGTTGACCACCCCGAATTGCCATCCGATTCTCGGATATCCAAACTGTTCGGTGTTGATGGTCCGCACTAACGACGGCGCCGCCAGAGCACCAGCCCGACAATTGCGGCGCCGACCACAAACGCGATCACTGGGCCACTGACCTTCGGTTGCGTCGCGATCTGACCCACCGAATGCGTCGTGTCGACGATGCGCCCCTTGGTCTCGGCGGCCTTGTCTTTGGCGCGCTGCTTCACGTCCAGCTTCTCCGACAGCGCTCCGACGGTGTCGCCCAACTCTTTTCGGGTCCGCTCGATGTCGGCCTGAATGTCGTCGACGCCCGCGTCGGGGCCGGGTTCCTGCGGCATGGGGTCAGGTCGTGCCATGGCGGGCATCCTTGATCTCCTGAATATCGGCTTTTACGGTTTCGACGGTTCTCGGCGCCGCCGGAGTGACCTCCTTGGCCTGGCCGCGTCCGGCGATCGCGGCGACGCCGGCGGCGATGAACAGCACGGCGCCGACAATGAGCGCGGCCGCCCACACCGGCAGCACCAGCGACAGGGCGGCAACTGCCGCCGCGAGGACAGCCGCCGCGCCGAAGAACGCGAACAGACCTGCAACGCTGAACAGGCCAGCGCCAATGCCCGCGTGTTTGGCGGATTCCTGGAATTCCTTCTCCGCGAGCCGCATCTCGTCGCGGATCAGCCGTGACACCTGTGATGACAGCTGGCTCATCAACTCGCCGATCGTCGGCTCCGCGGCCCGTTTGGACTCAACACTCATCACATACCAACCCCTGTCCTAGTTCGGTGGCCTCCCTCATCAGTGATGCCCAACAGCGCCGAACCGAAACCCGGTGACGGCTCGGCATCGGCGTGGCATCGGTTGCGTAACCGCGGATCCGTGGAGTCGCGGCGGCGGTTGCGTTTTCAAGATCGTTGCACGTCAACGGGTTTTGCGGGAGCCGCGATCGTCACATCCGGCATGGCAGACCGAACGTCACCGTTTGGACACAGTGTGGTGCGGCGCGGCGCGTTGCCCACGTTGGCTGCTGATAATTGACGCGGTCGTTTCACCACGACTTCTGTACGGTACGCGGGTTTGCCGCGCCAAACGAATGCCGAATGGCTGAGCGCAAATGAAGGGTTCGATGTCGATGACGATCTTTGATCGAGTCACCGTCACAGTGGTTGCTGCTGGCGCTGGATTGTGCAGCGTCGCGATGGCGTTGGGCCCGCAGGCGGCGGCCGCCCCGCTGATAACCGGCGGCGAAGATTACGCATGCCTTCAAACGTCGGCGGGTGGCGCCGCTGGAGCACCTGCCGCGGCAGGTGCTGCAGGCGCGGCAGGCGCGGGCCCTGCCGCATGCGCCCCCAGCGCGCCGCTGTCTGAGATGGCCGGCGTTCCGATGGCCTTACCAGGCCCGGTTCCCGTGGCGGCTCCAGTGCCCGTCGGCGCCCCGGTCCCCGTGGGCGCGCCGGTGCCTGTGGGCGCCCCGGTCCCCCTGGGCGGGCTGCCGGTGGGCGCGCCGATTCCGGTGGGTGCGCCGCTGGCCGGTGGTGCACCGCTCGTCGAGATGGCCGGCACGGGCAAGGGTGTGCCGACGGGCCCGCCGGCGCCAGGTGCGCCTGTGGATGGTCAACCGATCATCCCCGGCCCGACCGGCTGACAACGCGCACAGATCCTGATCCGGGTTCGGCCCGGCGGCGAGTACCGATCCGCCGCCGGGCCGAAACATGTTGACCGACTGCTCGGTGCGGGACTCCATGCGGGATGCCAATGATCCCGCGCGGGTCACTTCGGTACCGCGCGCGGAACCTCGATGCTGTTCTCCTGCACGATGATTGGGTCACCGACGTTGGCCGTGTTGAAGTACCACTCGGCGTCCTCTGTGCTGAGTCCGACACAACCGTGGCTGGTGTTCTCATACCCGAGTGAATTGACCGCCCATGGCGCGGAATGCACGAAAAGCCCACGGCGAGTGAAACGTACGGCGTATTCCACGTCGAGCAGGTAACCGTCGGGAGCATCGACCGGGATGCCGACGCTGCTGGAATCCATCATCACGTCACGCTCTTTCGACAACACCGTGTAGGTGCCGACGGGCGTCGGATACTCCGGTCGGCCCATCGAAGCCGGGAACACACCCGGCTCACCGAAGTGAGGTCGGTGGTGTGGCGAAGGTAACTCGGTCGACGGTCCCGCGCCGACACCGTCGATGGTCACCGTGAACGTGTGATCCGAGATGCTCGCAACGCCGATAACGGCTGGGCCCGTTGCAAATTCCGTCTTGAAGCCGCCCACTGACAAGGCCACCGTGCTATGCGCCGGCCAGAATCGGTCCGGCAGCCACTGCACGACGCGATTGTCGAGCCATTCGAACTTGCCCGTCATCGCGGGGGCCGATGTGATGTCGATGGCCCGTTCGGCGGCGTGCTTGTCGAGAACCGGCGCGTTGAACGTGACCACGACTGGGTGCGCCACGCCCACCACCGCGTCGCGCGCCGGTAAAACGGAAGCAATGGCCGGCTTGAACAACGGATTCGCCACCGGTGGAGCAACGTTCGACCGGTTCGGGATCGCCACGCCGGCATCGGCAGGCCCCGCCGCCACCACCGCATTGATCCCGAGTGCCGCGAGAACACATAGCGCAACCCCACGCATGGCTTTCGATTCCTTTGAAATAACAACAGTGTTAATTAGATCGTAGGGTGCCGTGCGGATTTCTATGTGTAGGTGCCCCTTGGCATTTCGGTCAAGGATCCATCACGCTTTGGCCACAGCGGATAACTGTGGCGTGGCCGAGGAAAGCGGCTAGCTGTCTTGAGCCTTGGTGATGAGGTCGGTGGCCACCTCGACCAGAGGCACGTTCGAGTCCTGTGACAGCTTGCGTAACACCTCGAACGCCTGCACCGCGTCGACGCCGTAACGCTCCATGATCATGCCCTTCGCCTGGCCGATCGTGTCGCGGCTGGCCAATGCGCGTTTGAACTGTTCTTCACGCCGCGCCGAGTTCCACGCCACCGACGAATGTGCGGCGAAGACGCGCCCGATGTCTCTCGACGCCTGGTCGAACACGTACGGGCTCTCGGAATAGACGTTCAGCGCGCCCATGGTTTCGTCGGCGATGAACAACTGAAACGCCATGACGGCCCGAATGGGCGTCCTCTCGAGCGCATCCTCGCGGTAGCGCGGAAACCGGTTGTCGGTCTCCAGATCCGCCACGTGAACGATCTTCTCTTCCCAGGCCGCTGTCAGGCAGGGGCCTTCGCGATGACGTTGCTGAATCTCATCGAGCAAGATAGGCCACTTGTGCGTCGCAGCGGGCGTGTCGATGTGTTTGGCGTTGCGGGTGACCGTGATGCCGGCATATTGGGCCCCCGGAATCTCGACGGCGGCGTGTTCCACCAATTCGTCGAGCACGGAGTCGGAGTCCGCGTCCGACCGGCTGTGCAGCCCGTGCACCAGTTCCGCGATGCGGAGGTGGGTGGCATCCAGTCTGCCCGGGTCGTTCACCGTCACCATCTGATCATCCTTCATGGCTGGCCATTCTTAGGGTACGCGCTGCTCAAGCCCGCAACACGGATACCGAGCCGATTACAGCGCGCGCAGGTACCGATCGGTGACGATTCGCTGAATCAGCGACGTGACGGGCGAGCCCAGTCTGCTCCACCACGTCGCATGCCGGGAGAACGCGGTGACTTCCGCACGCACTTCCTCGGTGGTCGGGTCGTAGCACACCGTGAAGCGTTCCTCACCGGATTCCGCGTGGCCCGGCAACGTCCCGTACGCGAACCCACGCCGGTTCGGCTCGTCGACGACGTACACCACGCGGCACGGCGCAGCGACTGGACCGAAATGCACCAGCACTTCTGATCCCGTGCCGGCGACCTCGCTCGTCGCGTCGACTCGCAGACCCGCGCCGCGCAGCATGCCCCAGCGCATGCCTTCGTCGGCGGCGTCCTCGAAGCGTCGTCGTCCCTGCCCGATCACCGCCGACTTCTGCACATGGTGATACCCGGGGGGCAACGCACCCGCCGTCGCGCCCACTTCGGTGTACGTCAACGGCAGCGTCGCGAGATCCAGCAGCTTCACAAGGACACATTCTCGTCGCGGGCGTACGGTCTGTGAATGGCCACGCAAAGCATCGCGCAAGCATCCGGAACGTTCACCATCGGCGGTGACCTCACGGTCAATCGCCTCGGCTTCGGCGCGATGCGACTCACCGGGAAGGGCGTCTGGGGTCCGCCCGACGACCGCGATGAATGCATCCGCGTGCTGCGCCGCGCAGCCGAGCTCGGCGTCAACTTCATCGACACCGCGGATTCCTACGGGCCGTACGTCTCCGAGGAGCTGATCCGCGAAGCACTGCACCCGTATGACGGTGTTGTCGTCGCGACGAAGGCCGGCCTGGTGCGCACCGGGCCCGACGAATGGTCGCCGCTGGGATTCCCGGATTATCTGCGCCAGGAATGCGAGTTGAGCCTGCGCCGACTCGGCGTCGACACCATCGACCTGTTCCAGTTGCACCGCATCGACCCCAAGTTCCCCGCCGAAGACCAGCTCGGCGAGCTGGTGAAGCTGCAGCAAGAAGGGAAGATCCGGCATATCGGCCTGTCCGAGGTGAACGTGGACCAGCTAAAGGCGGCGCAGAAGACGGCGACGATCGTGTCGGTGCAGAACATGTACAACATCACTGTTCGGTCGGCCGAGCCCGTGCTGGACGCCTGCGAAGCCGGCGGCCTCGGGTTCATCCCGTGGTTCCCGTTGGCAGCCGGCCCGCTGGCCGCACCGGGCGGGCCGCTGCAGCGCATCGCCGACGATCATCACGCCACCCCGTCTCAGCTGGCCCTCGCATGGTTGCTGAAGCGGTCGCCGGTGATGCTGCCGATTCCAGGAACGTCGAAGGTGGCGCATCTGGAGGAGAATGTCGCCGCCGCCGAGATCGAGTTGTCGGACGACGAGTTCGACACGCTGAGCAAAGCCGGGTCCGCCGACGGCTGAGGCACCCAATACGGTGGCCGGGTGGCCTACGCACAGGAGCATCGCGGCGGAGACTTCAGCCCCGCCGAGCCGACCGCCCACGGCGGACCCGACTACGGCCGCTTCGTCGAGGCGGTTCGCACGCTGCAGGACCATGCCCGAGCCGCGGACGCCCCGGACGACGTGATCACGCAGGCCGCCGACCTGATCGAGGCCGCCTCGAAGCTGCTCGCGCCCTACGACGCGGACGAGTGGTCGTCACCGTCGGGTCGCCGGATGGACCTGCCGAACCGGGGCAGCGTGTTGAGCGTCCCCGGCGACTATCACAAAACCGACGGCGGGCGGGTCGCTGGCACCGTCTGCTTCCGCCGCTTCCACCTGGGTCGCAACGGCGCCGCCCACGGCGGATGCATCGCGCAATTGTTCGACTCGCTGCTCGGCTTCACCGCGTTCCGGCTCACCCAGAGCCTCTATCAGCGGACCGCTTTTCTGCACGTCGACTACCGCAAGATCGTGCCGATCGAGACGGAACTGCAGCTCGACGCCGGGGTCGACCGCGTCGACGGCCGCAAGATGTTCATCTCGGGCCGGGTGCTCGACGGCGACACCGTGCTGGCTGAGGCCAATGCGCTGTTCGTCAAGCTGAATCCGGGGCAGCCGTGAACGTATCCGGCGTCAGGAAGCGCTGGGCGCGGTGGCGTGACCGGCTGCGCGACCGGCCGCGGGTCGAGTTCGGTTACCGCATCGCGATCGCGGTGGTCGGGGTCGCGGTGCTCGGCGTCGGCATCCTCGCGATCCCGTATCCAGGACCCGGCTGGGCCATCGTGTTCCTCGGCCTGGGCATCCTGGCCACCGAGTTCGATTGGGCGCGTCGGCTGCTCGCCTATGCCAAGGCGCGCTACGACAAGGCGATGGACTGGTTTCACCGGCAGCATGCCGCCTGGCAGGTATTCGGTGGGGTGCTCACCGCGCTCATCGTGGTCGCGACGCTGTGGCTGCTCGGCGCGCTCGACTGGTCAGCGGAGCTCGTCGGGATCGAGCACCCATGGTTGAACAGTCCTATTGGCGTGGGGGACTGACGACTCGCACCGATAGCATGGTCGCGATCGACACACCCCCTGAAAGTTTGGAGACCAACCGATGAGCGCGCCCGCCAGCCCCGCCTTTGCAGCCCCGATCCGGGTCGCTGCCGGGACCACCGCCGGGGCAGCGGTTCGTGACGCCGGCCTGCCGAGCCGGGGCGCCGATGACGCGATCGTGGTCGTGCGCGACGCCGACGGCAAACTGCACGACTTGTCGTGGACGCCGGACAGCGACGTCGAGGTGACGGCGGTCGCCGCCAACACGGACGAGGGCCGCAGCGTGATCAGGCACTCGACCGCCCATGTGCTCGCGCAGGCGGTGCAGGACATGTTCCCCGAGGCCAAGCTCGGCATTGGGCCGCCCATCACCGACGGCTTCTACTACGACTTCGACGTGCCCCGCGCGTTCACGCCGGAGGATCTGGAGGCGCTGGAGAAGCGCATGCGCCAGATCGTCAAGGAAGGCCAGCTGTTCTCCCGTCGGGTGTACGCGTCGAAAGACGAAGCCCGCGAGGAACTCGCCAACGAGCCGTACAAACTCGAACTCGTCGACGACAAGTCGGGTGACCCCGATGTGATGGAGGTCGGTGGCGACGAGCTCACCGCCTACGACAACCTCAATCCCCGTACCCGCGAACGCGAGTGGGGTGATCTGTGCCGCGGCCCGCACATCCCGACGACGCGCTACATTCCGGCGTTCAAGTTGACGCGCAGCTCGGCCGCGTACTGGCGCGGCGATCAGAACAACGCAAGTCTGCAGCGCATCTACGGCACTGCATGGGAGTCGCAGGAGGCGCTCGACGCGCATCTCGAGTTCATCGAAGAGGCGCAGCGCCGCGACCATCGCAAGCTCGGCGCGGAGCTGGACCTGTTCAGCTTCCCCGACGAAATCGGTTCCGGCTTGGCGGTTTTCCACCCCAAGGGCGGCATCATCCGCCGCGAGTTGGAGGACTATTCGCGCCGCAAGCACATCGAGGCCGGCTACCAGTTCGTCAACAGCCCGCACATCACCAAGGCTGAACTGTTCAAGATCTCCGGACACCTCGACTGGTATGCCGACGGCATGTTCCCGCCGATGCACCTCGACGCGGAATTCAACGAGGACGGCACCGTACGCAAGCCCGGCCAGGACTACTACCTCAAGCCGATGAACTGCCCGATGCACTGCCTGATCTACCGGTCGCGCGGGCGGTCGTATCGCGAACTTCCGTTGCGGCTCTTCGAGTTCGGCACCGTCTACCGTTACGAGCTGTCGGGCGTCGTGCACGGCCTGACCCGGGTGCGCGGACTGACGATGGACGACTCGCACATCTACTGCACGCGGGACCAGATGCGCGATGAACTGACGTCGCTGCTGCGGTTCGTGCTCGATCTGCTCGGTGACTACGGCCTGACCGACTTCTACCTCGAGCTGTCGACGAAGGACCCGAAGAAGTCCGTCGGGTCCGACGAGTTGTGGGAGGAAGCGACGAACGTGTTGGCCGAGGTCGGCGCAGCCTCAGGATTGGAGTTGGTGCCCGATCCGGGTGGTGCGGCGTTCTACGGTCCGAAGATCTCGGTGCAGGTGAAGGACGCGCTGGGCCGCAGTTGGCAGATGTCGACCATTCAGCTGGACTTCAACTTCCCCGAGCGGTTCGAACTGGAATACACCGCCCCGGACGGCAGCAGGCAGCGCCCGGTGATGATCCACCGCGCGCTGTTCGGGTCGATCGAGCGGTTCTTCGGCATCCTCACCGAGCACTACGCGGGTGCGTTCCCGGCGTGGCTGGCACCGGTGCAGGTGGTCGGGATCCCGGTGGCCGACGGCCACATCCCATACCTCAACGGCCTTGTCACGCAACTGAAGATGCACGGAATCCGGGCCGAGGTCGACGTCAGCGACGACCGGATGGCGAAGAAGATCGTCAACCACACCAATCAGAAGGTGCCGTTCATGCTCGTGGCAGGCGACCGCGACGTCGAAGCCAACGCGGTGAGCTTCCGCTTCGGCGACCGCACTCAGGTCAACGGCGTACCGCGGGAGGAGGCGGTCGCCGCAATTGTCCAGTGGATCACCAGCCGCGAAAATGCCGCTCCGACAGCCGAACTGCTGAAGTTGGGCTCGAACAAGTGAGTGATCCCGACGACCGGACGATCGTCGACCACGGCGTCGGTGAGCCCGACCACCTGCAGCGGCTGTGGACACCCCACCGGATGACCTACATCGCCGAGGCGCCGATGAAGGGCGGGTCGGCGGCGTCTCGGGAACCATTCACCGACATCCCCGGAATGCCCGATGAGGAAGGGCTGATGGTGGCCAGAGGCGAGCTGGTGTACGTCGTGCTCAACCTGTATCCGTACAACCCGGGCCACTCGATGGTGGTGCCGTACCGGCGGGTCTCCGAACTCGAAGACCTCACCGCCGACGAGAGCGCCGAGCTGATGGCGTTCACGCAGAAGCTGATTCGGGTGATCAAGTCGGTGTCTCGTCCGCACGGATTCAACGTCGGCCTGAACCTCGGCAGTTCGGCGGGCGGGTCACTCGCCGAGCACCTGCACATGCATGTGGTGCCGCGGTGGAGTGGCGACGCCAATTTCATCACGATCATCGGCGGCTCCAAGATCGTCCCGCAACTACTGCGGGAGACGCGTGAGCTGCTGGCCACCGAGTGGGCCAAGCAGCCGTGAGCGATTTCTACCTGATGACCCGCGCGGCGTATGCGAAGCTGTCCAAGCCGGTCGCCAAGGCCGCACTGCGGGCCGGATTCACACCCGACAGCATCACCATTCTCGGCACGGCCGGGACCGTCCTGAGCGCGTTGACGTTGTTCCCGATCGGTCAGTTGTGGTGGGGCGCGTTCGCGGTATTCATCTTTGTGCTGGCCGACATGCTGGACGGGGCGATGGCCCGCGAGCGCGGCGGTGGTACGCGATTCGGGGCTGTGCTGGACGCCGCCTGCGACCGCATCGGCGATGGCGCGGTGTTCTGTGGCCTGCTCTGGTGGGCGGCATTCGGTGTACGCAGCACATCGCTGGTGGTGGCCACGCTGATCTGCCTGGTCACCTCGCAGGTCATCTCCTACATCAAGGCGCGGGCCGAGGCCAGCGGGCTGTCCGGTGAGGGCGGCCTGATCGAGCGGCCCGAGCGACTCATCATCGTGTTGGTCGGCGCGGGGCTTTCCGGGGTGTGGTTCTTACATGTGCCGTGGCTGTTGCACGTGGCGATGTGGTTGCTTGCAGTGGCCAGCCTGGTGACGGTGGGGCAGCGGATGCACAGCGTGCGAATGTCACCGGGCGCGATGGATCCGCTGACCAAATCCGATGCCGGCAACGGCGAGAAACCCGAGGCGACGCAGCCATGATCTCGCTCGGGGGGCAGATCAGCGATCTGGGATACGCCACCGGTTGGCGGCTGGTGCGGGCGATGCCGGAGTTCCTGGCACGCAACGCGTTTGACGCTGGAGCTCAGTATGCCGCCCGCGGCGGCGGACCCAAACAGCTGCGCAAGAACCTGGCCCGCGTCATCGGTACCGCGCCGGAGGGAGTGCCTGACGCGTTGATTCGTGCGTCGCTGTCCTCCTACGCGCGGTACTGGCGGGAGGCATTCAGGTTGCCCTCGATGGATCTGATGAGCCAGGGCGAACTGCTCGACCCTTGGTTCGACGGCAAAGAGCACATCGCCACTGCGCTGGATTCGGGCCGGGGCGCGATCATGGCGTTGCCGCACAGCGGCAACTGGGATATGGCAGGGGTGTGGCTGGTGTGGAAGCACGGCCCGTTCACCACCGTCAACGAGCGACTCAAGCCCGAATCGCTCTACCACCGGTTCATCGCCTATCGGGAGAGCCTCGGTTTCGAGATGCTGCCGCTGACCGGCGGTGAGCGGCCGCCGTTTGAAATACTGGCCGAACGACTGCGCGCCGGCGGCCCCGTCTGCCTGATGGCCGACCGCGACCTCAGCCGCAACGGCGTGGAAGTCGACTTCTTCGGGGAACCCACCCGGATGCCTGCCGGATCGGCCAAATTGGCCATCGAGACGGGCGCGGACCTGATGGCGGTGCACTGCTGGTTCACCGAGCGTGGGTGGGGGCTCAGCGTCAGCGAGCCGCTGGACACGTCATCTTGCGACGTCTCTGTGATCACCCAGAAGCTGGCGGACCACTTCGCCACCAACATCGCCGCCCACCCGGCGGACTGGCACATGATGCAGCCGCAATGGATAGCCGACCTATCAGACGAGCGCCGCGCGAAACTGGAGGCGTAATGCGTATCGGCATGGTCTGCCCGTACTCGTTCGACGTCCCCGGCGGGGTTCAGTCGCACGTACTGCAACTGGCCGAGGTGATGCACCGACGCGGCCACGACGTCAGCGTGCTGGCGCCGACTTCTTCCGGCGCGCACGCCTCACTGCCCGACTACGTGGTGTCCGGCGGCAAGGCGGTGCCGATCCCGTACAACGGGTCGGTGGCGCGGCTGCGGTTCGGGCCCGCCACCCACCGAATGGTGAAGCGGTGGCTGGCCGACGGTGAATTCGATGTGCTGCATCTGCACGAGCCCAACGCTCCGAGTCTGTCGATGCTGGCGTTGAACATCGCCGAGGGCCCGATTGTCGCGACATTTCATACCTCGACCACAAAGTCGTTGACGCTCACCGTCTTCGAGCCGATCCTGCGACCGATGCACGAGAAGATCGTCGGCAGGATCGCGGTTTCGGATCTGGCCCGACGATGGCAGATGGAGGCGCTGGGCAGCGACGCCGTCGAAATCCCCAACGGGGTGGACGTGGGATCGTTCGCGCACGCGCCACTTCTCGAGGGCTACCCGCGGCCAGGCAAGACGGTGCTGTTTCTCGGAAGGTTCGACGAGCCCCGCAAGGGCATGGCGGTATTGCTTCGTGCGTTGCCGACGCTGGCCGAGCGATTCCCTGACGTAGAAATCCTGATCGTCGGCCGCGGCGACGAGGACGAGCTTCGGGAGAGCGCAGGAGAACTGGCGAGGCATCTGCGATTCCTCGGCCAGGTCGACGATGCGCAGAAGGCGTCGGCGATGCGGAGCGCCGATGTGTACTGCGCACCGCACCTGGGCGGCGAAAGCTTCGGCATCGTGCTGGTCGAGGCGATGGCGGCGGGCACCGCGGTGGTGGCCAGCGACCTTGACGCGTTCCGCCGGGTCCTCGTCGACGGCAAGGCAGGCCGGTTGGTGCCGGTCGACGATCCCGCGGGCCTTGCCGCAGGCCTCGTCGAGATGCTGGAGAACGATTCGCTGCGGACCGACTACGTGGCGGCGGCCACCGAGGCGGTGCGGCGCTACGACTGGTCGGTTGTCGAGCGGCAGATCATGCGGGTCTACGAGACTGTGGCCGGCGCGGGCACCAAGGTGCGGGTGGCGGGAACGGCGGGCAGGAGTCCCCGCACCGCTGGGCAGAGCGGTGGACCCACGCGCGAAGCGCAGGGCACGACCGGGGGGAGTAGTTGATGACCTGGCTCGTGGTCACCGCACTGGCGCTGCTGCTGGTGATCGTGCTGCTGACCGCCGCCTGGGCTTATCAGACCGCGCACCGGCTGGACCGGCTGCACGTGCGCTACGACCTGTCCTGGCAGGCGCTCGACGGCGCATTGGCACGGCGCGCGGTGGTGGCCCGAGCCGTCGCCGTGGAGGCCTACGCGGGAGGACCGGACGGCAAGCGGTTGGCGGCACTGGCCGACGCCGCGGAGCGGGCGCCGCGCAACGGTCGCGAGGCCGCCGAGAACGAGCTTTCCGCGGCGCTGGCTCTCGTGGACCCGGTGTCGCTGCCGGTGGCGCTTGTCGCCGAGCTCGCCGACGCCGAGGCGCGGGTACTGCTGGCCCGTCGATTCCACAACGACGCCGTGCGCGACACGCTTGCGCTGCGCGAGCGGCCCGCCGTGCGGATCCTTCGGCTCGGCGGAACCGCCGCGCTGCCAAGCTATTTCGAAATCGCCGAACGGGCGGAGGTGACCCCACGTGACGTCGGCCTCGTCAATCGGCGGATCTCGGCGCGCGTCGTGCTGCTCGACGACGAAGGCGCCGTGCTGCTGTTCTGCGGGTCGGACCCCGCCAAGTCGGACGCGCCGCGGTGGTGGTTCACCGTCGGCGGGGCGGCCCAACAGGGGGAGACGCTGCCCGAGGCGGCGGTGCGCGAGCTCGAAGAAGAGACTGGCTTACACGTCGCGCCGGACGACGTGGTGGGGCCGGTGTGGCGGCGAGAAGCGGTCATCGACTTCAACGGGGCGGTCATCCGCAGCGAAGAGATGTTCTTCGTGCACCGCACCGCGCGGTTCGAGCCGTCGCCGGCCGGTCGGACCGGGCTGGAGCGGGCCTATATTCACGGCCATCGGTGGTGCGATGCGACAATGATCGCCGAGCTAGTCGCTATGGGTGAGACCGTCTATCCGCTGCAGCTCGGCGAGCTTCTCGAAGAGGCGAACGCGCTGGCCGATGCACGGGGCGCAGCGCCGCGCCGGCAGTTGCAGTCGATCCGCTGACAAGTGCGGAAGCTGCGGATTCATTGGATTTGCCGCCACCTTTAGACTGGATCAGTAGCGATTTGGAGGAGATAGCAGTGGAATCCGGCGAGCAAAAGCGAGGCGACCGGGGTAACACCGGGGCAGCTGGATCGAACGGGTCGGCCAACAGCCAGACCGGGACGGCGCGGGTCAAGCGCGGCATGGCCGAGATGCTCAAGGGCGGCGTGATCATGGACGTCGTCACCCCCGAGCAGGCCCGCATCGCCGAAGGCGCGGGTGCCGTCGCCGTGATGGCACTGGAGCGGGTGCCTGCCGACATCCGCGCCCAGGGCGGCGTGTCGCGGATGAGCGACCCCGACATGATCGAGGGCATCATCTCCGCGGTCACCATCCCTGTGATGGCGAAGGCGCGAATCGGACATTTCGTCGAGGCGCAGATTCTGCAGAGCCTCGGCGTCGATTACGTCGACGAGTCCGAGGTGCTGACGCCCGCCGACTACAGCCACCACATCGACAAGTGGAAGTTCACCGTGCCCTTCGTGTGCGGCGCCACCAACCTCGGCGAGGCGCTGCGTCGCATCACCGAGGGTGCGGCGATGATCCGGTCCAAGGGTGAGGCCGGCACAGGCGACGTCTCGAACGCGACCACCCACATGCGCCAGATCGGCGGCGAGATCCGTCGACTGACATCGCTGTCGGAAGACGAGTTGTATGTTGCGGCAAAGGAATTGCAGGCACCGTACGAGCTCGTCGTCGAGGTGGCGCGGGCGGGCAAGCTGCCGGTCACGCTGTTCACCGCGGGCGGCATCGCGACCCCGGCGGACGCGGCGATGATGATGCAACTGGGCGCCGAGGGCGTGTTCGTCGGTTCGGGCATCTTCAAGTCCGGTGATCCCGCGGCGCGGGCGGCCGCGATCGTGAAGGCAACGACCTTCTACGACGACCCCGACGTGCTGGCCAAGGTGTCGCGCGGGCTGGGGGAGGCCATGGTCGGCATCAACGTGGAAGACGTGCCAGCCCCGCATAGGCTTGCTGAACGGGGCTGGTAGACAACTCTGCATGGCGATCGAAGAGATCCTGAACCTCGAGCAACTCGAGGTGAACATCTACCGCGGAAGTGTCTTCAGTCCGGAGTCGGGCTACTTTCAGCGGACCTTCGGTGGCCACGTGGCAGGTCAGTCGCTGGTGTCGGCGGTGCGCACCGTCGACGAACGTTTTGCGGTGCATTCGCTGCACGGCTACTTCCTGCGGCCGGGTGACGCCAAGGCGCCGACCGTCTTCATCGTTGAACGCCTGCGTGACGGTGGGTCGTTTGCAACCAGGCGGGTGAACGCGATCCAGCACGGCGAGACGATCTTCTCGATGTCCGCGTCGTTTCAGACCGACCAGAGCGGTATCGAGCACCAGGACGCGATGCCGTTCGCACCGCCGCCCGACGACCTGCCGGGGTTCATCTCGAAGGGCGGCGCCTTTGACGACGCCGGGTTCGCGCAGTTCGCGGAGTGGGACGTCCGCATCGTCCCGCGCGACGAGATGAAGTTGCTGCCCGGCAAAGCATCACAACAGCAGGTGTGGTTCCGCCACCGCGACCCGCTGCCCGACGATCACGTGCTGCACATCTGCGCGCTGGCCTACATGAGCGACCTCACGCTGCTGGGCTCCGCGCAGGTGAACCACGTCGAGGAACGCAAACATCTGATGGTCGCCTCGCTGGATCACGCAATGTGGTTCATGCGGCCGTTTCGCGCCGACGAATGGCTGCTCTATGACCAGTCGTCGCCATCGGCGTGCGGGGGCCGCTCGCTGACCCAGGGCAAGATCTTCACCCAGACCGGTGAGATGGTCGCGGCGGTGATGCAGGAGGGGTTGACCCGCTACCAGCGTGATTATCGGCCATGAGCACACCGCGCGTCGGCGTCCTCGCGCTGCAGGGCGACACCCGCGAGCATCTGGCCGCGCTGCGTGAAGCCGGTGCCGAGGCCACAACCGTGCGCCGTGTCTCCGAGCTCGAAGCCGTCGACGCGTTGGTGATCCCAGGCGGGGAGTCCACCACGATGAGCCATCTGCTGCGCGAGTTCGGACTGCTGGAGCCGTTGCGCGCGCGCCTGGCCGATGGCATGCCCGCCTACGGGTCGTGTGCCGGGATGATCCTGCTGGCCACCGAAATACTCGACGCCGGTGCCGAGGGCCGCGCCGCCGTCCCGCTGAAAGCGATCGATATGACGGTGCGCCGCAACGCTTTTGGCCGACAGGTCGATTCGTTCGAAGGGGACTTCCCGTTCGAGGGGCTCAATGACCGCGTCCACGCGGTGTTCATCCGCGCGCCATGGGTGGAACGGGTGGGCCCCGAGGTTGAGGTGCTTGGCCGGGCAGGCGACCACATCGTCGCCGTTCGGCAGGGCCGCGTGATGGCGACGGCGTTTCATCCGGAGATGACCGGTGACCGTCGCATTCACAAGCTGTTCGTCGACATGCTTTAGGCCCTGACGGGGGCGTGATGCGTGTCACAATTCGCCAGTTATGGAATGATCGGTACGAAATTCGCCTTGCACCGGCCATGACTACAGAACAGATCACCGCATTCGTCACCGGAGCCAATCGCGGACTGGGCAAGAGGTTCGCCGCCCAACTCGTCGAGCGGGGCGTGAAGGTTTACGGCGGCGCGCGACGCCCCGAGACCATCGACGTGCCCGGTGTCATCCCGGTCCAGCTCGACATCACCGATCCCGAATCCGTCTCCCACGCCGCGAAATTGGCCAGTGACGTCAACGTGCTGATCAACAACGCAGGCGTCTCGACCGGCGCGTCGCTGCTGACCGGGTCGTTCGACGACGTGCGTCTGGAGATGGAGACGCACTACTTCGGCACGCTCGCCGTCACCCGGGCGTTCGTTCCGGTCATCGAGGCCAACCGCGGCGGGTCGATCCTCAACGTGCTATCCGTGTTGTCGTGGTTCCACGCGCCCGTGTTCGGCGCCTATTCCGCGGCGAAGGCGGCGGGCTGGGCGATGACCGATGCGCTCCGCGAGGAGCTTGCCTCCCGCGGGATCCATGTCGCGTCTTTGCATGTCGGCTACATGGACACAGATATGGCCGATTCCGTCCCGGCTGACCAGAAGACCGACCCGTCGGTAGTGGCGAAGCTCGCGCTTGACGGCCTGTTCGCGGGTCAGCCGGAGATCATCGCCGACGACCTGACTCGCCAGGTGAAGGCCGGACTGTCCGAGTAGCGCAATTTGTGGCGATTTACAGCGCTGAGCGCAACAAAAGGCACACAAACCGCACCGCCGGGCGGTGTCGATAGCAGGTAAACGTCCACGTAGACTCGTTCTTCGGACTTGTCACGCAAGAAACGGAGCAGTACCTGCATGAGCGGCCATTCCAAGTGGGCCACCACCAAGCACAAGAAGGCCGTGATCGACGCCCGTCGCGGCAAGAACTTCGCCCGATTGATCAAGAACATCGAGGTGGCCGCGCGCGTCGGTGGCGGTGATCCCGCCGGTAACCCCACGCTGTATGACGCCATACAGAAGGCCAAGAAGAACTCGGTGCCCAACGACAACATCGAGCGGGCCCGCAAGCGCGGCGCCGGTGAGGAGGCCGGTGGTGCCGACTACCAGGCCATCACCTACGAGGGCTACGGCCCCAACGGCGTCGCGGTGCTGATCGAATGCCTGACCGACAACCGCAACCGTGCCGCGGGTGAGGTGCGCGTCGCGGTCACCCGCAACGGCGGCAACATGGCAGACCCCGGATCGGTGTCGTATCTGTTTTCACGCAAGGGCGTGGTGACGCTGGCCAAGGACGGCCTCACCGAGGACGATGTGCTGACCGCGGTGCTCGACGCGGGCGCGGAAGAAGTCAACGATCTCGACGACAGTTTCGAAGTCGTCTGTGAGCCAAGCGATCTCGTTGCTGTGCGGACAGCGTTGCAAGAAGCGGGCATCGACTACGAGTCGGCGGAGGCCAGCTTCCAGCCGTCGGTCAGCGTGCCCGTGGACGTCGACGGCGCCCGTAAGGTGGTCAAGCTGATCGACGCGCTCGAAGATCTCGACGACGTTCAGGACGTGTACACCAACGTCGACATCCCCGACGACGTCGCCGCCCTCCTCGACGAGGAGTGACGGCTAACAAGGTGGCGGTCAAGCGGTTCCACGACGCGGCCAACACCGGCGATATGGCGGTGCTCGCCAAGACCATCGATGAGGTGGTCCATCCGGACGCGGTGATCCGCACCCCGCTACCCATCGACACGACGGGCCCGGAAGCGCTCAAGCAGATCTGGGCGGCGCTGTACGCGATCTACCCCGACATCCACCTCACGGTCGAAGACATGATCGCCGAGGGGGACAAGGTGGTGACCAGGACGACGGTGCGCGGGACGCATCGCGGTGAGTTCATGGGCGTCGCGCCCACCGGCAAGCCGGTGACCTACAACGAGATGTTCATCTTCCGCTTCGCCGACGGTCGCATCGTCGAGACCTGGGGTGTTGTCGACGTTTACGCGCAGATGAAGCAGATCGGTGTGATCCCGACCTGACGGGTGATCGCCGAGATTGCGGTTGTGGTGTCAGCTACAACGGCAGTTTCGAGGCGAATCATGCCGGGTGCACGCTGACCGGGATCGCCGAATAACGCGTCATCCCGGTCACCACGTCGATGTCGTCCTTGCTGGTCAGTACGTTCACGTTCGCACCGGCGTGGCCGTGCGGCACCGAAACCGCGCCACGGCGCACCGACGCATCGACCCGGGCGATCCCGGTCAGCTCGCCGTGTTGGCTTCGCACGATCAGCCGCTGAGCGTCGGAGACGCCGGCCGCCGCGGCGTCGTCCGGATTGAGGACGATCTCTGGGGTCTCGCCGAGGAACTCCAGTTGCGCGTTGAGCCGCCGCAGTTGGCGCCGCGGTACCAGCATCAGCGGGGCGGGCTCGCGCAGCGTGTGCAGCTGCGCGACGAGCACGCCCGGGGCGAGGCGCCAGCCGCCAGCCGCCAAGCCGCTGGACGTGCCGGTCCACCCACGGCGCGGGCAGCTCGTGATCGGCTTGCGCCCATCCGGTTTCGACGAGTTCGCCGTACGGCACCCTGCCGCCGGAGTTCATTGTCGCCAGCATCACCTCATCGGTCGCGGCGGTATCGGCCAGCTGATGGCCGAGGCGGCGGCCGATCTCCGCCAACACCCACCACATCGAACGACGTTGTCCGACAGGCGCAATCAGGGCGTCGGTGTGCTGCGCCGACACTCGTGGACAGAGGAAGTCCCACAGCGTGACGTCGGGTCGCTCCAGCTGATCCTTCGTGGGCAGCACATGCGTCGACAACGCCGTCGTCTCGTTCGGCAGGATCTCGGTGGTCGCCAACACGTCGAGCTTTTCGAGTGCGGGCCGCAGCGATGCGGCGTTGGGAAACGCGGTCAGCAGGCTGCCGCCCAGGTTGAGGAACGCGCGAATGTTGCCGGCGTCGATCTCGTCGGACAGCGCGGCGCACGGCCACTCCCGCAGGAAAGCCTGCGCCTCGGGACGACTGCGCGGGCCCGGCCCGAAGCGGCCTTCGGCCGGCGTGATCGGCAGCTCGAAGCTCTCGAGTTGGTAGCCGAAGCCCGGGTGGAACCACATCCCGCCGGGCTGATTCATCGAATCCGTGATCACCAGTAGAGCCCACGAAAGCCATTGGGTGACATTGGCGCTCGGTGACATCGTGACCCCGGTGCCGGTATCCACCGCCACACGACCCGCGTTGCGTACCGCGCCGAGCAACCGTTCCAGATCGTTTTCGGCGACATCAGCGATCGCGGCCGCATGCTGCGCGTTGAACGGTTCGACGGCCGCGGCCAGCGCGTCGACATCCTGGGCCGCGGCCTTGACGCCGTCGCGCAGCACCTCACGCACCAGGTAGGCGAGCACCGCATAATCGGTGCCCGGCCGCGGCGCGAGGTGGTGGGTCGCCAGCCGCGCCGTCTCGGTGTAGCGCGGGTCGATCACCCACACCTCGGCGTGTTCCGCGAGATCGCGGATGACGCCGCGCGGATTGGCCATCCCAACGCTGTGCCCGTGAGACACAACAGGATTGCTGCCGATGAGGATCGCCAGCCTGGCGTTGTCATAGTCCGGCCGAGCGGTCAGCGCCGATGAGCCGCCCATCAACTCCGACATCAGCACCTTGGCGGTGCCGTCGATGGTCAGCGGGCTGAACTTCGCCGGTGTGCCGATCGCGGCGTGCAACTGCTGAGCGACGCGATAGCCGACCGCGTCCATGCCGACACCGGTGCCGAAGTTGATCCCGACGGACGCGGGTCCGTAGGTGTCGATGGTCTCGCGCAGCGTGGCCCCGAGGTCGTCGAGGCAGGCGTCCCAGGTGGTGTCCTGCAGAGCGCCGTCGACCCGCATCTGCGGCCGCTCCAACCGGTCGGGATGGTGGTGAATCTGCGGCAGCGCGCGGCCCTTCGGGCACGTATAGCCACGCGAGAACGGATTCTCCGCATCGCCGTGCACCGCGATCACCCGGTCGTCATCGATGTCGACGAGGATGCCGCACACCGATGTGCAGATCCGGCAGAAGCTGCGCACCGTTCTCACGGTCGGGAAACGTTACTCTCAGCCGGTCAGGAACGCCCCGATTTCCCGCGCCGTCTGCGCAGGCTGATCCAGCATGATCAACACGTTGGCATCGTCGACGTAGCGCAGCGTGCCGCCGGTGAGGTCGGCAAGGCGAATGGCATGTTCGTCAGGCATCACCGCATTGTGGCTCCACAGCACCAGCACGTCACCGTCGAATTCGGACAGCCGAGTGGTGGCTCGGATCAGATCCGCGTTGTCGAACCGGGTGTGACAGTACTTGACGACGTCGCGCCTCAGTCGGCTGTCGGCAAGCCCGGCTTCCATCCAGTGATCGACGATGTCTTGGGGGACAGGCTTTTTCGCCATCTGGCCGAATATCAGCCACTGCCTGCGTAGCCAGCCGACCCTGAGCTGGCGCATCGCGAGCGACAAGGTGAGCGTGTTGCGGCTGGCAAGCCATGCCACCTTGCCGGGGAAACCCGGCGGGAAGTTGTCGAACGCCTCCGACGGGCAGATCACCATTCTGGCGACGCGTTTGTCGCGGCCGACATCGGTGAGGAAGAGCGGTCCGCCCCAGTCGGCGATCACCAGCGTGACGTCGTTGAGGTCCAGCGCATCGAGGAAGTCGCCGACGATGTCGACCATCCCCGGCAGGGTCAGATCCGCGTCCTCGCGCATCGGGATGCGGTGCCCGCCCATCGGCAGCACCGGCAACAGGTAGCGGAAGCCCGATGGCATCAGCGGCAGTGCCAGATTCCACTGCGCATCGTTCATCAGCAGGCCGTGCAGCAGCACGACGGGACGCCCGTGTGGCTCGCCCTCCTCGCGGTATTCGATGGTTCCCGCGGTGACCTCGACGGACTCCATATCGACCTTTCGCGTTAGAACGTTGATTCTAGAACGTATGCTCTAGTCTGTCGTCAGGAGGCGAGAATGGCAAGGTCCACCAGGGAATCGATCCTGACCGCCGCGGCGGAGCTCATGCGGCGAAAGGGCTATGGCGCGGTCGGCATGAAGGACATCGCCGAGGCCTCTGGCGCGCCGATCGGCTCGCTGTATCACCACTTCCGCGGCGGCAAGGTGCAGATCTCGCGCGAGGCGCTGATCAACGCAGGCGCCGCGTACGCGCTGCTGATTCCGTCGATCGTGGACGGTTACACCGACCTCGGCGACGCCATCGACGCCGTGTTCATCCAGGCCGCGGAGGACATGGCAGGCACCGGCTTCGCGAACATGTGCCCGGTGGCCAGTGTCGCCGCCGAGGTCGCCGACACAGTGGAGGAACTCCGCGAGGCGACGGCGACCGTGTTCGCGGGCTGGATCGAGGGCGGCAGCGCGTACTTCGCATCGCGTGGACTCGAAGCGCCGCACGCCCGGCAGGTGACGCTGGCGCTGATCGGCGCGCTGGAGGGCGCCTTCGTGCTGAGCCGCACACTGCGCAGCACCGAACCGCTGCTCGCCGCTGGTCGCGCGCTGGCCCCGCACTACCGCGGCATCGCGCTGGCCGCCAAGATGTCCGCATGGCAGTAGTCCTAGACCCGCATGGCACGGCATGGTCGGTGCACCGCGTGTGGTGGCCGTTCCCCGGCGACCTACTGGACTTCACCGACCTCGTCGAGATCGCCGTCGGCCTGGTGTTCGTGCTGTTGTGGCCATTCTGGTGGCTGACGAAGTTCCTCGGGGCACGGTGGGTCGTCGTGGTCGAGCGTGACGGTCATGAAGTAGCACGCGAATTGGTCCGCGGCGGTCGGAAAGCGAAGGGCCGCATCAACGACATCGCACTGCAGATCGGCAGGGGCGACCGCTCCGGCAGTTACACCGTCTGAGGCGTGTCCTCCCGGAGACCGTCCGTGCACCGGGTTACTGTGTCGAACAAGTGTTCACAGAAGGGGCTGACGTGCGTGTGATGGGGGTCGACCCCGGGCTGACCCGCTGCGGCCTGTCCGTCATCGAGGGCGGCCAGGGCCGCCAGGTCACCGCGCTCGACGTCGACGTGGTGCGCACCCCCTCCGACGACCCGTTGCACCACCGACTGCTCACCATCAGCAACGCTGTCGAATATTGGATGGACACCCATCGCCCCGACGTGATCGCGATCGAGCGAGTGTTCTCCCAGCAGAACGTTTCCACGGTGATGGGCACGGCGCAGGCGGGCGGCGTCATCGCGCTTGCCGCCGCGAAACGCCGCATCGACGTGCATTTCCACACGCCCAGTGAGGTCAAGGCCGCAGTGACCGGCAACGGCAACGCGGGTAAGGCGCAGGTCACCGCGATGGTCACCAAAATCCTTGCGCTGCAGGCCAAGCCGACTCCGGCTGACGCCGCCGACGCATTGGCGTTGGCCATCTGCCATTGTTGGCGGGCCCCGATGATCGCCAGGATGGCGGCGGCGCAGGCACTGGCCGCCGAGCAACAACGCAAGTACAAGGCGACATTGAAGGCGACTCAGGCCAAGGCAAAGGCGGCACGATGATCGCATCCGTTCGCGGCGAAGTCCTCGACATCGCACTCGACCACGTGGTGATCGAAGCGTGCGGCGTCGGCTACAAGGTGATGGCCACCCCGACCACACTCGCGACGCTGCACCGCGGCAGCGAGGCCCGCCTGATCACCGCGATGATCGTGCGGGAAGACTCCCAGACGCTGTACGGCTTCGCCGACGCCGACGCGCGTGACCTGTTCCTGACGCTGCTCGGGGTGTCCGGGGTCGGACCGAAGATCGCGCTGGCCACCCTCGCGGTTTACGACGCACCCTCGCTGCGGCAGGCACTGGCCGACGGCGACGTCACCGCGCTGACCAGGGTGCCCGGAATCGGCAAGCGCGGTGCGGAGCGCATGGTGCTCGAACTGCGTGACAAGATCGGTGCTGTGCAACCGTCGGGCGCCGCGACCCTGAATGGGCACTCGGTGCGCGGACCGGTCGTGGAAGCGCTTGTCGGCCTTGGCTTTGCGGTCAAGCAGGCCGAGGAGGCCACCGACAAGGTGCTCGCCAACGAGCCAGAGGCCACCACGTCAGGCGCGCTGCGGTCGGCGCTGTCGATGCTGGGCAAAAAGTGAGCCGGTTCGAAGACCCCGAGGATTCTGGCGAAGAACCCGACGACCGTGAAGTCTCACCCGCGTTGACCGTCGGCGAGGGCGACATCGACGCCAGCCTGCGACCGCGGTCGCTGCGCGAGTTCATCGGCCAACCGCGGGTGCGTGAGCAGTTGCAACTCGTGATCGAAGGCGCCAAGAACCGCGGCGGAACACCGGATCACATCCTGCTGTCGGGTCCGCCAGGCCTCGGCAAGACGTCGCTGGCGATGATCATCGCCGCCGAGCTCGGTTCGTCGCTTCGCGTCACGTCGGGTCCGGCGCTGGAACGCGCGGGCGATCTGGCCGCCATGCTGTCCAATCTCGTCGAGCACGACGTGCTGTTCATCGATGAGATTCACCGCATCGCGCGGCCCGCCGAGGAGATGCTGTATCTGGCGATGGAGGATTTCCGGGTCGACGTGGTGGTCGGCAAAGGTCCTGGTGCCACGTCGATTCCGCTGGAAGTGGCGCCGTTCACGTTGGTCGGCGCCACCACCCGCTCGGGCGCACTGACCGGGCCCCTGCGGGACCGGTTCGGCTTCACCGCGCATATGGACTTCTACGAACCAACGGAGTTGGAGCGGGTGCTCTCGCGTTCTGCGGGCATTCTGGGTATCGAACTGGGCGCCGACGCCGGCGCCGAGATTGCCCGCCGTTCGCGTGGCACCCCCCGCATCGCCAACCGGCTGCTGCGCCGGGTCCGCGACTACGCGGAGGTACGTGCCGACGGTGTGATCACCCGCGACATCGCCAAGGCGGCGCTCGAGGTATACGACGTCGACGAGCTCGGCCTCGACCGGCTCGATCGCGCCGTATTGTCCGCGCTGACACGCAGTTTCGGCGGGGGGCCGGTCGGGGTGTCGACGCTTGCCGTCGCGGTCGGAGAGGAAGCCACCACTGTCGAAGAGGTGTGCGAGCCGTTTTTGGTGCGCGCGGGGATGATCGCCAGGACGCCGCGCGGGCGCGTCGCGACCGCTCAGGCGTGGAAGCATCTCGGCATGACACCGCCCAGCGGGGTCAATGGCCTGGGGCAGGTCGGACTGTTCGACTAGGAGGCTGACATGATCTATGCGGGTGTGGTTTTCGCCGGCCTTGCGGCTCTGCTCCACGTGTACATCTGGGTGATGGAGTCATTGACCTGGACGTCGCCTCGCACTCGTGCGACTTTCGGCACCACCGAGGAACAGGCGCTGGCCACCAAGGAACTGGCGTTCAACCAAGGCTTCTACAACCTGTTTCTGGCCATCGTCACGGCCGTAGGTCTGGTATTGGCAGCGTCCGAATATCACGGCGCCGCACTGGCACTGATCTTCGCCGGAACCGGCTCCATGGTGGCTGCGGCGGCGGTGCTGCTGGTGTCGTCACCCGACAAGGCGCGTGCGGCAATCACGCAGGGGATTTTGCCGTTGATCGCAATCGTCCTTCTCGGGCTGCACCTGGCGCTCTAGTCCACGCGGACGGGGTCGCCGGTTCGAATCGGTCCCTCGTCGAGGACTTCCAGGTAGACCCCCGCACACGGCAGGACCCCGAGTCCCAAGGTGTCAACCCGGTTTTCGGCCGCAGGCGCGCGAAGGGCATGCGGCGCGCGCGGTAGCCGACCGTGTTCGAGGGTGGGTATGGCGCAGCGAGGCGTCGCGCCCATGGCCCGCATCCGAACACCGCCCACCGTCAATGTGCGGCCCACCCAATCGTTTTCGGTGTACGCGGGAACGCCGGCGGGAGTGTCGATCACGATGTTCGGACGGTAACGCAGCGGTTCGGTTCCGACACGCTCGACGGTGGCCGTGGTGATCGCGTGCAAGGGGGCGAGGTCGGTGAACGAATCTCCCGGCGTCGCCTGACCGATCTCGAGCAGGGGCGCATCGACCTGGGCATCCTCGCCGCGGTCGAGCACCTGATCCGGGTCCGCGCGTTCCAGCGTGGCTCCCTGCGGTCGGTGGGCGATGAGCCGGACCGGCCGACAGAGGACCCTCGACAGCGCGTCGTCGACATCCTCGTGATCGGCCGTCGTGGTGACTCCGTCGGGCAGCACGATGCGCACTTGCCCGGCGACAGTGCGGGCGCTGCATTGCAGCAAGCCGCGCCACAGCCGGGCCTGCTTGGCGCTGGCGATCCTGCCGGTGCTTTGATCCAGCAACGCGAACCGTCGGTCACCCTCCGCGCCTCGCGGGTCAACCGACAGGGTGGACACCGCTTCGCCAAGCATGGACTTCACCGGGTAGCGGTGCAGGCTCCGTACGCGCATGACTACGACATATACCCGACAGTGCGGTTCCGCACCCGAAGAGGGCGTATCGCGTACGGAACCGCACCGCCGAGCGGATCAGAGCAGCCCGAGCAGCTGCAAATCGGTGATGTATTTGATGATGACTTCCCGTGTGACGTGCGGGATGTCTTTGTCGGGACCGATTTTGGCTTCTTGTACGGCGGTGCGGAACCGGTCGGTTGGGGCCATCGACCCGCGGATCGGTGGTTGCGGCCGCTGGTAGTTGTGCAGCAGCGGAAGCAGCGAGGCTTGGCGCTGGGGCTCGGGCAGGGCCCGCATCGCGGTCTCGAAGCGCTGCAGCCAGCCGGCGTAGTCGCCGACCCGGCGCACTGGGAAGCCGGCGTCGATGAGCCAGTCGACGTACTCGTCGAGCCCGATGCCGTCGTCGTAGGGGTTCATCACGTGATAGGTCTGGAACCCTTCGGT